>CAVUCB010000068.1:0-118529 GCA_963739755.1 uncultured Alphaproteobacteria bacterium
CAACAGCAATACGTAGCCTTTCAGCGTGTACCTGACCAGTCGTCTTGCTGAGGTCTCGCTGCATAGATGAATGCTCAAACGCAGCCTTTTGCTCAGGTTTCATCGTGGCTTTTGCTTGGCTGATGCCGGCTAAACAAGTTGCTATTGAAGCTGAGTCGTTATGAGCCAAATAATAATTAGCAAGCTCGCTGTACAATGCCACGGTCTGAAAAGCTTGCGCTGTGGGGGAATTCTTGCGAGCCTCAAGCTCTTCGTTTGCCACGGCAACCGCTTGAACATCCTTATGCAGATCCTTTTCTATTCTAAATAGTCTACTGGCAGCCATTCCGCGTAAGTTAACCATTTCTGCTGTCGGCGATTGCGATTTGGCAAAACGATAAAGATCTGCTGCGATCGGTTCTGCACCGCCCAAATCGCCTGCATCAATCATTCTATCAACTAAGTTTGAGAGATCGCCCACTTGTGGTATCGCGCAAAGGTCTGAGTGATACGCACTTTCTCGCGCAAATCAAAGCAGTTTGCGATTCACCAACTTGTGAGAAACCTGCGGAAATTCTGTCCCATGTTTCTGCAAGCTTCACTTGATCAACAATTGGTAGAGGAGTTGGAGGAGGAGTTAGGGGTGTTCCACTTGTTGAGTTTGCTGAGGGTTTTGCTTCTGGAGCCGGTAAATCTTCAAGGACTTTCTTTGCCTGACTCCAATACCTTCTCGAAGCTAATTGCTCGTGGTGCTGATTCAGTAAATCAGCAAGGTCTGCCAGGTGATTTGCAAATCCAATGTCGGCTTGTTTCAATTCGATGATTGTTTTCTTTGTTTTGCTAACCTGCGTATCGAGCTGCCCCACTAGCCCACGTCTTGCCAGGTTCTCCTCTCGAAGAAGCATTAGGGAAAATAACGTCGTCTGTCACTGGCAAATCATTTTTGACCTGGGCTGCAAGCGCAAGATCTAAAATGCGATCTTTATCGCTTTTCTTCAGGAATTCGGCTGAAGAGCAAAGCCTCATTAGCACACGAGCTTGGTCATCATTTGGAGCTTGTTTACATTGCAGCATTATTCCAGAAGCATCTTCAATACTTTCTAGAAAATCGGAGCGCAAATCAGGATTTTTCGCAGAAAGAACATTCATTATCTTCATCGCTTCGAATGCATTTTTGAATGCTGCTTCGTCGTCCTTGTTTAGCATGTTATGGGCAGAATCGAGATAGACTTTCACCGCTGCTTAGGATCCCGCATACTGAGCCGTATCTTTCTCACCATTAACGACAAAATCCATGCTGCGAGACAAAAATATTGTCGATTTTGCTGGCGATAGTTTGTCTTCGCTTCAGAGCGCAATCAGTCGGCAATTTGCTCTTCACCTGAAGTTCCAAGGTCGTTAATCACTTTCGCTAGTGCAACAGGATCCGCATCGTTAGATCCAAGCTGTTGTTGGAAGCCGACTCTTATCAAATCAATAGCCTGTTTAAATGTGCCTGATTACGTCTTTTTTGAGGGCGTCAAGGGTCAGGCAAAGTCCGCTTATCCACTCTTTTGGATATCGGAGCGTCGATTTTTGTTGATGTAAGCAAGTGCATCGGTGCTGGCGCTGACTACCAACGCAGGAGATTTGGTCTGAACAGCATAAGCCAGGAGAAGCATCTGCGTGTGCAGTTTGTCGTCGCCTTTCAGGAGCTTTGAAGCATCATTGATTTGTCTAGCGCACTCAAAGCTTCCGCAATTGACCGTGTGCCAGATGGTAATCAGCAAGTTTAGAGTTAAGCGCAACAAGAGTCTGAGCAGAAGAAGGGAGGTTTTTCTTTTGCTCTTTAATTTCGGCGTTAAGCATAGTGATTGCCTGATTTGCTTTCTTTTGACCAACAATCACGAAATACTGTTGTATGCAAGCCCCACGTTGTTGAAGTATTCTTGCATCCTTATTGTTTTGAGTCTTGTAGAATTTGTATGCTGCACTGGCAATTGGATCTGCTTCGCTAAACTGAGACGATGCCACCAGAATATTCAGAAGCTGATTTACGCATGCACCACTTTCGGCATCTTGCAGAGGCCACAGGGACACCGCTTGCCTCGCACAATCAAGACTTTTCTCATTGTTGCCTACAGCCAAATAGACCTCGGACATTCTTTCTTTGCCATTGGCTAAGACCAACTGTTGCATTTCATTTGGCGTACTTAGATCAACCTTTTGATAAACGTCTTCAGCTGAGTCCAAGTATTTTGCAGAAGCGATCGAATCAGTTTTTTCTGGCTGAAGCGATCTCAATCAAATGCTGTAAATAGCAGGGATCAGGATATTGGCGAATTACAGCAGCGCCTTGCAATGAACTCATTGATTCACTGGTTTTTCGCACACACTTGTCCAAATCTGCTATTTTGCCGCGCCGAGCAAGGACGATGTCCTTTGCAAACATGCAGCGTAAACCTGAATCCGAAAGTGGAGCGACATTTGCTGCCAGTGCTTTTAGGGCTATATCTAAAATCTTGTCTTTGCATTCTCTTTGAATATAATCAGCTGCTGAATCAGTGAGAGCTCCAAAACTGTTTTAAGTTGATCTGCATCAAGTGTGCGCTTGGAGTTGTGCATTAGAGTCGCAGCAGATCCATCTGATCTAAGATGCTGCTGCTAAGAGATGTTTTGCTGGACGCTTCTTGTATGGATGCTAAGGCGTAAGCGTAGTCATAGGTGAGCTCAGTATCACCCCGTTTGGCAATTCGTTGGCAATGTCCAAGTACAGCTTTGTTTTGCTTGCTAAATCGCTTGAATCTGTTTTGATGGCTTTATCAACTGCGATTTCAATTTTGTGCGCAGATTGCTTCTTGCCATCGTGCGCAAGATGGGCTGCAATTTCCAGGCAGTCAAGTACGCTTTTCTTGCTGTGATCGTATTTGAGCATGGACTCTGCCTTTGCAACCATGCCGGACTCACTTCCTAACCAGCTCACGTAAAAGCAAATGCCGATTATCAGTATGACAATCAACAATGCCACAACGCGGGCTAATTGGACTTTTGCTCTAAACGATAACTGATCTAACACAATGCTCTTGTCTTGAAAACTTCATGAGCCACCAACCAACCAGACTCTTGACTAAAGGCGCCATTTGATTCGCCTGGAACTTGCTCAAATGGGCTCTCAGCTCGCCATGGAAATTATATCTCAGGAGCCCAAGTGCATGTTAGCTAGATTCAGAGTCCTGACGCAATCCATGCAGATTTTGAGGCGACGAGTTTGCCATTTGTTCTTGAAAGGTGGAGTTGCAATATCGACTCGGTATTGAAATTGACACCATTTTGAGCCATGTCGTGCAAGCAAATGGTGATGTTGTTTTTGTCGTGATTCACCACAACGATTTCAAACTTTCCAATCGTTGGATTTAGCTTCAAGCGTGGCTTTCGAATCTTCAATGTGTTCTGTAACGAAGTCGTAGTCGGCAAAGGCGGTTTTGCCTGGCTGGAAACGATAAGCTATTGATGATGCAATAGTTGATACATCTAAATGCTCAACTACATATTTTGCCAATTGCTTGTCTGGTACTGTCCCGTCAATATCGTTTGCTTGGGACGGTGTACAAGCAAGAGCCATAAAGATGGATCCCCAGATTAAAGACTTATACATTTGCTCATCCTTTGCAGCTGCAAAATTTCAAACGCCCAAAAGTCAGCCTGAGTCTCAGTATGGCAGAACTTTCTGAATTAGCGATTGTTTTCGTGACAAAGCGCATGCCGTATTAAAAAATCCAACCATGATCGTAACTAGTAAGCCGCATCATTATAGGACGTTTGGGTCTTTGGCGCGTGACCAAAAAGTGTTCGTTCGAACTACATTCCCCAAACGCCCCAAACGTCCTATAATGATGCGGCTTACTAGTTACGATCATGGTTGGAATTTTACTTACATCGTTATTGTTTCGTCATTCACATCGAGGTGTGTGACTCCGTTAAGAGTGATCGCGCATCCACACGAGACGCCTATAATGAAGTCCAATTCAATACTCTTTATTCCCTTGGTCGTAACATAACACCCGCGGTCTTCGTCTTGTCTGATGAATCCTTACACGCGTCAGGAAGCTTGCTCCAATCTGGCGGGAACGGCTTATCTGGCGGCATTATCTCAGTAGTGAATTTGCATTGCGGCATTTGCGTCGATCCGCGCCCGCCACCGAAAACTCTCTGGTTCGAGAGAGAATCTCGGGGTGCGAGGCGAAATGCCGGATTTCGTCTCGGACCCCGAGATTTCGGACCAAAACTCTCTTTGTCTCTGGTTTACAACCCCTTCCAGGTTAACAACCGATTTCGTCTCGGGGTCCCGAGATTTGGTTTCGGAATTCGACGCAGATTGCCGAGATTGCGTGGATCGTGACAAGTTGGCGGGCGACCGCGTTGACGACGGGAACGTGACTTCCGAACACCCTGCAGCAGAACCAATGGCATGACTGCCGCCGCCGATTTAGTCTTTGACGACTCGGAGGTGCGGCGGTTGCCGGAGCAGCACATTGATTCCAGCGTTGGTCACGAGGGTACCAACCCATAAGAGTTTGAGCTTTTTTAGGCCGCTCAGGCGCCGCAAGCCGACGTCGCTGATCTGCGTCTTATTGAGATCGAGTCCTCAAGGAGTTCCCGACAACGCGCGTCGGGAAGGTCGATAAGCCGGCCCTGCGGGCGATGATCGCTGCGATTTTGAAGAAAGAACAAGATGCAAATTGTGCCGAGGCCGGCAGCCTGGAGAAGCTTCGCCATGGTCAGGGCTGAGCCAATCGTTGCCACCAATCCCTTCATGCTCCGTCGCCTTGTGAAATTCGGCGAGCAAACAGCGGCTTGCGCCGAACGTCATTCCTGACGCTGGGAGAGAAGCTTTCATGACACAGCGAATCTACCGGATCGGCCAGATCGTCCCGAGCTCGAACACAACAATGGAGACGGAAGTACCGGCCCTGCTCCAGGCTCGCGCCGCGATCCGTCCCGAGCGCTTCACCTTCCACTCCAGCCGCATGCGTATGCATAAGGTGACCAAGGAAGAACTTGAAGCGATGAATCGGGAAGGCCTGCGCTGTGCCGCAGAGCTCGCCGATGCAAGGGTCGACGTCATGAGCACGGCTTGTCTGGTCGCGATCATGGCCATGGGCAAAGGCTACCACCAGCACGTCGAGCGAGAGCTCACCGACGTCGCTCGGGACAACCATTGCACGGCTCCGGTGATGACCTCCGCCGGCGCGTTGATCGACGGTTTGCATATCCTCGGCGCGAAGAAGATCGCGTTGCTCGCGCCCTATATGCGCCCGCTGACCGATCTCGTCGTCGCCTATGTCGAGAATGAAGGCATCGAGGTCGTCGACGCGATCTCGTTCGAAATTCCCGACAATCTGGACGTCGGACGCCGCGATTCGAAACTGCTGCTTGATGACGTTCGACGACTGAACACCGCTAACGTCGATGCGGTCGTGCTTTCAGCCTGTGTGCAGATGCAGTCGCTGGCGTCGATCCAGCAGGTCGAAGACCGGCTCGGCATCCCCGTCACCTCGACAGCCGTATGCACGGCTCGCCGGATGCTCGATCACCTCGGGCTCGATGCGACAGTGCCCAATGCTGGCGCCCTTCTGTCAGGGCGCTATCCCGCTCGCAAGGCCGCCTAGCGGAGCGCGACCAGCAAGAGGAAGACGGCTCATGAAGATCGCAGTCATCGGTGGCGGACCGGGCGGGCTTTACTTTTCGCTGCTGGCCAAGAAGCACAACGCTCACGAGATCCGGGTGTTCGAACAAAATCCCGCCGACGCCACGTATGGCTGGGGCGTGGTGTTCTCCGACATCGGCCTGAGCTTCCTGCGCGAAGCCGATCCGGAGTTCTTCACGGAGTTCACCGCGCATCACGAACGCTGCGACTACATGGATATCGTGCATCGCGGCACGCATGTTCAGATCCACAGCAACCATTTCTCGCGCACGTCGCGGATTGATATGCTCAATATCCTACAACGCGGCTGCCTTGATGCCGGCGTGGAGATCGAGTTCGGGAACCGCATCACCGACGTCGCACAGGTCGACTGGGCCGACCTGATCGTTGCATCAGACGGTGCCAACAGCGGGATACGCACTCAGCTTTCCCGGCATTTTCAGCCAAGCTTTGAGACCCGGCGCAACAAGTTCGCCTGGTACGGGACGCGGCAGCTGTTTCACCCGGTTTCGCTGATCTTTCGTGAGACCAAATGCGGAATATTTATTGCACATTCCTACCAGTATAGTCCGACGCTAAGCACCTTCCTGGTTGAGGTGGATCCAGATACCTGGCAGCGCGCTGGCCTTGACCGAATGGACGAAGACGACAGCCGGCGCTTCTGCGGCGAGGTCTTCCGTGCCGATCTCGGCAGCAACGAACTTCTGAGTAATCGCTCGCTCTGGTTCGGCGCTAACATCGTCCGCAACAAGAACTGGACCTATCGCAATATCGTCCTGCTCGGTGACGCGCTACGCACGGTACATTTCTCGCTGGGTTCGGGCACGCGCATGGCGATGCAGGACGCCATTGCACTCCACGGCGGCCTCACGAAACATCCGGACAATGTCGTCGCCGCGTTCCGGGAATTCGAGAATTTGCGCCGACCGGCCTCGTCGACGTTCCAAAGCGCTGCCGGCAAGAGCCTCGATTGGTACGAGAACGTTGCATCTAGGATGCATCTCGACCCGATCCGCTTTGCCTACGACTACATGCGGCGCACCGATCAGGTCAGTCACGACGATCTCACTGCGCGCGACCCGAACTTCACGAGAGCTTTCGAGGCCCTGCAACAGCTCGTCTGACGCCTTAAGCATTCACCAACCTATTCATCACAATCAAAATGGGGGAAATCATGTCACGTGTCGATGTCGCCGATCTCGTCGATCGCAGCAAGCTCCGTCCGATTCAAATCGTCATTCTGGTACTGTGCGTGCTCTGCATGGTCATGGACGGCTTTGACGTCCAGGCCATGGCCTATGTCGCGCCGGCCTTGCTCAAGGAATGGAACGTGGCGAAGCCGGCGCTGGGGCCCGTCTTCAGTGCAGGTCTGTTCGGCGTGATGTTGGGTTCGCTCGTTTTCAGCATCGTCGCGGACAAGATCGGGCGACGGCCGGTGCTGATCGGCGCAATGTTGTTCCTCGCCTTAAGCGTATTCGCAACGGCGCACGCTTCCTCGCTCAATGCCATGCTGGCGCTCCGCCTGATCTCGGGGCTCGCCATGGGCGCCATCATCCCAAACGCAATGGCGCTATCCGGCGAATTCAGTCCGCTACGCTATCGGGTAACTCTGATGATGATCGTCTCCTCGGGCTTCATCATCGGCGGCGCAGCGGGGGGCTTCATTGCCGCCGCGCTGATACCTGCCTTCGGCTGGCCGGCAGTGTTCTATGCGGGCGCAGTCGCGCCGCTGGGCGTTGCCATCACTCTCATCTTGGCGATGCCGGAATCGATGCAGTTCCAGGTCGTCCGCGGAAAGAGTCTCGATTCGGTTCGCAAGCTCCTTGGACGCATCGCGCCGCAGGCCGGGATCGGCTCTGATACCGAATTCGCGGTGCCGGAGCGGCCGCGGAACGGCATGCCGGTCGCCAATCTATTTCGTGACGGTCTTGCCGTCGGCACGATCCTCCTTTGGATCATCAATTTCATGAACCTGCTCTGCGTCTACTTTCTCGCGAACTGGTTGCCCGTGGTTATGAAAGAGACGGGACACTCGGCGCAGGAGGGCATTCTCGCGGGCACCATGATGTGGGTCGGCGGCGTCGTGGGCAATCTGCTGTTGGGCTGGCTTGTCGATCGGCGCGGCTTCGGTCCGGTCCTATCGTGGACCTTTGCAGTTGCGGCGCTTGCCGTCGTTACAATCGGCCAAGTGGCGGGCTCGCTCACCTTGGTCTTCTTGGCTATCGGCATCGCCGGCTTCTGCGTCCTTGGCGCGCAGTCCGGTCTCAATGCGCTCGGTCCCACTTACTACCCTGTGCCGGTGCGGTCGACCGGCACCGGCTGGGCATCCGGGATTGGCCGCTTTGGCTCTGTGGTGGGACCGATCCTGGGCAGCCAGCTTATCAGCCTCCAATGGTCGACGACGCAATTGTTTCAGGCGGCGGCGGTTCCTGCCGCTATCGCAGTGGTCGCCATGTTGACCTTCTGGCGAGTTGCGCCGTTGGCAACATCGAACAATCTCTCGACCTATCGCGAGGTGAGTGCAACGTCTTGATACAGTTCACAGCTTAGTCTTAGCTCGGAAAAAGAGAGAGTCACGCCAATGTCCGAGGGAGAGAGCTTCGAAATCGCAGAGATTTCCAAACAGGCTAAATCGGCTTCCGAGACGGTCGGACAGATCGAGCACAATGTCGGCCGCGCGCAGGAAAACTCTGGAGCGCTGGAGAGGAGCGTCGAGCGCATCGCGTCGGTGGTCGCTTTAATCAACAAGATAGCGAGGCAGACCCACTTGCTGTCGCTCAACGCGACGATCGAAGCCGCACGCGTAGGGGACGACGGACGTGGATTTTCCGTCGTTACCAATGAGGTCAAGGAGCTCGCAAACCAGACGTCGCTGGCGAAATGGGAGGCCGTTGCACCCGCGTACATCGTTGAGCGCGTGCTGCTGGCGCTGTGTGACGAGTTGACCAAGCTGATCGATGACCCGGATATAGCGAACAGCATGGGACCGCCGATCCTGAAGCTGTCCCTTGCGCTGGCCGAATACCGGGATACGCGACGGGAGCAACGCTGAGCGCAAAGAAACACGAGCTAGCGCTCTTGTGGTTCGTTGCGCTTGTTCATCGCGCGATAGGCCGCCGCGAGTGCTTCCGGCCCGTGCTTCGCCTTGAACGCCAGCCATGCCCTCTTGAAGCTCTGCTTGGCGTCATCGAGGCTGGTGGCGCTGCCGAACGGCGGGCCGGGAATATGCACTTGGCAGTGCCAGAGCCAGACGCCGGGAGACCGCTCGCGCGTGAAGCGGATACGGCCAGAAGACGTTGTAATCCTGCACGCCGATCAGGCGCATGGTCAGCATCTCGGCGCGTATCCCTCGATGGTGAAATCAGCGGTACGCTTTTGGCGCTCACGGTAGGCTGCAATTTGCGGAGCCAACCCGCGTTCGCCACCGCCACCACCATCGACCCAAACGAGGAAGTCCGCCCCGCGCCCGATTTGATCGAGGGCGTCAAGCATGAGCACGCCGTCAACGATCACCGGACGGCCACGGTCCAAGCGGCGCGAAACAGCGCGCTCGAGGTCTGCCGTGAGCCATTGGATTGGTTCATCGTTGGTCAGGTACAGGTCGAGTTGCACGGCAGGCATTCCAAGCTGCCACGCCAACCATGATGCCAGCGAGGATTTGCCGACACCGTCCGCACCGTCGATTGCGATCAAGAGCGGCAATCGCTTTGGCGTTAGGGCTTGCTCGATCCGATGAAGCAAGTCGGCTGAACGCGGAATAGTAAATTTCATCGGTTCGTTGTCACCTTGCCGACATTGCGACCGCGCGCGTCATAGATCGTCGTCTGGTTGCCGGTCGTCGTCTCGCGGCTGATGACCCGGCCACGGCTGTCGTAGGTCGTGACCGTGCCTTGGCTGTCGGTCGCCGACCGGCCGACGACCTTGCCGGAAGCATCGTAGAACGTGCGCTGTTGCGCCGAGGCTGCGTCGGTCAGCATCGCGAGCGTCAGCAGCACCAGCAGCGTCAGCAGGATCGTCTCGATTGATTGCGTCATCATTGCTGCCCCCGACACCGCTCCCGACCGAGGATGCGCCCGCCCACGACGGACAGGCAAGCCGCTACTGATTGCGGTCGATGACGCGCCGGGCACAACGGACCGGGCCAAGGCTGCGGCTTCCGGGGGAGCCGGTATCACGTGACACCGGGGTCTATGGATCGGCATGCGTTTCACTTGACGTAGATCAAAGCCGTCGCCCGACTGCCGCCAACGATGGCACATGGCTTTTAACCCAAACCCTTTCCATCCAAGAGGTGGCTGAGCCTGAACCGCATCCAGGCAGCACCAGCCGGCGGGATCGATCTAGAACCGCCAAGGCGGCGTGATGGTTGGCCCGAGGCAGCGGTTAAGCGTGAACTGCAAGGATGACCCTTCGCCAATCCCGGCCTTCGACATGGAGCGAGCAAATGGAGCGACTGATGTTGACTGCCGCAGCGCTCGCGCTGCTGACGGCCACCGCACCTGCCGCCGATCAAGCCGCGACTTCGGAGTGGGTCCACACCCTGATAATTTACGACGAATATTGCGAGCCTCTTCCCGGCATCAAGGCTGCGGCGATTAAGGCGTTGGGCCCGATCCCGCGCGAAGTGAACAATGCCGCGATGGATCGCGCGTGGGCCTTTTACCACAGCGCTGGACCGGAGCATTTCTGCGAGGAGACGCAGGCAAAAATGAAGGCCAATCACAAATGGCTGTTCGAGGCGAGGTAGGCATCAGCATCGCAAATGCCGGTGAGTTCTCCCGATCCGACATCATCGCCTCCGTCGATCATTGGGAGCCGGAACCTTTCACCAGCGCCGCCGGTCGTCAACGCCACGCCAGCAGCATCAGCGACACCGCGACCGCGATGACGACCAGCGCGATGAAGATCACGGCTCCTGCATTCGACATGCGCCACATTCGCGCACCGCCAATGCCCCAGCCCCATCCGATCACCCCCTCATTGCAGCAGCCGCCTGCGCGCCTTCTCGATCAGCGGCTCAAACCCGGCGAGGAATGCCGCCGCGTCGGCATAGTCCAGCGTCGGACCAGCACCGACGCACATCAGGCGCAACTCGATCAGGTCGAGCAGCCCGCCGCGCAACGCCGCATCGAGGTTCGCCAAATTGCACATCATCACGAACGGCACCGCGTCCAGCGTGTCAGCGATCCGTTGAAGTCCGCGACGGTGAGCATCCGCGCATGGGCTGCGAGGATCAACGACCGTCACCGCGACCATCTCGCGAAAGTCGGCAATGAACCGATCCGCGCGTGCCATCTGATCCGCGACTTCGGCGTCGCTCATCATGCGTTGTCGTCCAATGGCTCGCCCCGTTCATCCGCCAATTTGGTGCAGGCTTCAGATAACTCGACGCGCAGATCGAACACGGCCTTGTCGATGGCGCGGCGCGCGGCCAGATCACGACCGCCGCACCGGGCCGACAAACCGCTCAAGCCGGTCAGGAACAGCCCGATCAGGTGCTCCATGTCGCCAGCCGCTTCCTCGCGCGGGATCAACTCCCGCTTCCGTTCGGCAACGCGAAGCCTGATCAGCTCGGACTTCGCCAGGGCGAACTCGGCATCAGCCGCCGCACGTGGCGAGCGCCGATGCTCCGACCGCAAGTGCGCGATGTAGCGCAGGCGGCTCGCGTCCTGATCGAACAAGCCATCGGTGCGCTCGATCACGCCTGTCTGCGCCAGCAAATCGACGTTCTGCCGCGAGCAGCCGAAGTGCCGCGCCAGCTCGTAGCCGGAGACCAGCACAGTCGCATGGGCTGCACCGTTGCGCCGCTTGCCGTGATCCTGCGTCAAAAGTTCGGTCATGCCCGATTTTGCAGCCGACCGCACCGGCATGGCAAGTTCGGATTACGCGAGACCAGATACCCTGACAGGTCGGCGTCGCGCGTTCTCGGCAGTTCCTTTCGCGCTCCACAGTACCTTGGGAGGGTCGCGTCTTGCGGAGGGTCGCCATCCTTGGAGGGTCGCGTGGGACGGTCACCGCCAACGCTCGCGCATCACGTCGACCACGACCGACGACGACGCGACAACAGCACCACGACCGGTACCAAAAATGACGGCACCGTCAATTCTGCTCGCAGCAGGCAGCGCGAACCGGCAGCACCGGGCAACGGCTCGCACGGTCACATCACCATCACGGCGCGGACAGGCGCGGCATCACGGCATCGCGCAATCACCACGCGGCGGCGGCAGGCAGCTTGCAAACGACGGGCCACGCCAGCGTCGAGCCGTCGTATCACGTCCACCACGTCATCGAGCGCGTCCCATCGCACCAGGGCGATCAGACTGCGGTGCAGGAGACGGCATGTGCAGAGGGCTCAGTCGTTCAGAGATGAGCACGCGGCAATAGCCATCCCATGATCTTCTCATGCGGATCGCGACGACTGCGGACGAATGCTTTCTCGTTCTGCTGAGCGGCGGTCCTGGCGAATTCAGAAATCCCCTCCATAGACTGCCGTTTATCCTTCGGAAGCTTCGCCCATTGGCGAATGATCTTCCGGCGGGCTTCGCGTTGCTTTTCCCTTACGTCATGCATCGGTACGCTCCTTGAAGTGGATTGTTCCGGCTCGGCCTAGTATTATGCGATAATACCATAGTTATTATTTCGGCGCGCCGACATACGAACACCCTGTGTTCGCGCAAATGAAGCACGCCTTCAGCCTCGCAACGCGAGTACACCCGGGGTCGCACGTTTCCTCCAGTCGGACATGGCAGAGGCAACGCGCGTCCCAACTTCCACTTACTGTTCTGGTGCAATCAGCGTCGTGCCAAAGTCAGCTCTAACTATCAAATAGCATTCGGGCTGGGTGCTCTCCCGAACAAAAAGAGTTACACCCGCGCGAGTTGCGAGACCCATTATGGGCATGATTTTGTCGAATTGAGAGGGGTGTAGAAATAGGTTCCCCTGCCGATGCTCAAATTCATTGGCCTTCAAAACAATACCGATGACATCGTCATTGGCCGTAACTTCGTCGAACGCTTTCGGCCATACCGTCGCCTCGCTCTTTGTTTGCGATGCTGAGCGTCTGTTGATCGTTAGCGATATGCCAAATTCTTGTCGTGAAGGTTCGCTTCCGGACTGATGCCAGCGTCCGAAGGATGCGGTACCCGAAATTTCTGCATGGCCGTGAACGTCGGGGTCGGTGCCCGTAGCAATGTAACTGATATTGCCTTCCGCCACACCGACGATGATAGAACCTGTCCAATCTAACGCCATCGACTATAGGGCCTCCAAGATGGTTCGCTCAGGCTGCGGATTGCGACTATAGCCACCTCGCTGGCGTCAAGCACGTCACCGTCACCACGACGGGCAAGTGCTCGCGGGCTACCGTATTGCTGCCGATTGATCAATTCGAGGAGGTGTTCACCGTCGCGACGCCTGCGGAGCGCGCGACTTTCCTGCGCCTACCCGCTTTGGGTGGGCTTGCGCTTGTTTGTGGCATGTGGCTCCTCATGCTGAAGATCCTCCGGCGTAACGCTGGATAATCCCGACACGGCGGCCGCCGCCTCGCGCCAAATGGGTCAACGTGAACGCGCCGGGCTTTGTTTGTCGAGCAGAGGGTTAAGCTGAGCGCCTTCCGCAAGCCTTTCCCAATCGCTAGCGAGCCGAAGCCACGCCTCGCGATCAACTGGCCTCAAAGCGCTCTCGGCGCTCCTCCGACATTCATCAGCTTCCCGGCGATATCTGTTTGCAGCAGTCTCTGACATGGTGGCGATCATCCGAGCGTTTCGTTCTGCGCAGAAGATCGTGATGGTGCGCTCGCCGCGGCACCCCACGTTCATGGGGGTCGCGCGCACGTTCATTCTGAAAGTCGGGAAATCGGACAGCCGGCGCGGGCCGTCCATGCGTCAATCGTGACCGGCCGCTAGTTGGGTGCGGCCCTTTCCGTCTGGCCCGGGGGGCGGCCTGCTGTCGGCATTGGCAGAAAATCTACGACCATGGGCGTTCGGAACCTGTCAATCGCGATTGACCACCTTGCCGATGCACCCCTGACTACTCAGGTCCATCCAACCATCTGAAAATAAACACAAAATTGGTTTTGGCTCAACCAAGCGCCATCAGGGCGCTGGCCTGATCCACGGCTATTTCGGCGTGGGCGAAGCGTCCGAAGCCGCCCGGCTGGAAGCGCAGCGGCGCCGATTTCAAGGCCATTCTCGAACGCGTTGCGTAGAGGCGGAACCTTCCCTTGCCGTGCGTGGAAATTTCGCATTGGACCCCGCGAATGTGCCCGGGCGGCAGCAATCAAACCGTCAATCTCGCTTGACCATTCGCAGCGGGTTCGTTCGGCACCTGCTTATAGGTCCTCTTCCTGCTCCCCGCCGTGATAGTCTGTTAATCAACCAGAGGAGGATGACATGGCCAAAGGCGAACAAAGAAGCAATCGAGAGAAAAAGAAGCCTAAGAAAGAAAAGATCAAGACAATCGGTGCTGCGCCAAGCCAAAAGGGTGCGGCGGCGGGATGGCAGCCGACGTTAGGATCGGGCAAGAAGAAATAGAAACGAAGCGGCTGGCTTTAGGCAGGCTGTTTTCCGCCGATCTGCGGCAGCAACGCCAGCAAGACAAGGCGAAGCATCGCGAAGTCGTCGCCCGATGGCCGCAGCACGCCGTGGGTAGCCCATGCGACGAGCTTGATGGCGGCGTCGGACAAAGGGTAACCACGCTTCACATCTCTGGCAACACCAGCCCAGTTTCGCTTCATCGGCCACTCCCGCTGAGGGGAAGATGCTGTTGCTGCTGATCACAATGGAGAGTAGTGATCAAGGTTGGGATCGGCGGAAGAATCGTCCGCGCCAAGATCGTGGCCATTCACGGTTCTCATTCTGGCTCACAGGTACGTTTGAGATCAGCGCCGAACAAATCGAAGATGACGGCAACCCGCCGGATCACTCCGACGAGGATGATTTTAGACCGGCACGCTCGTCTCAGTTCGACGGAGACTTGAGCCCGTCATGCGACAGTGACGGGGACAGCTGACAATATGACGATGATCGACCAGCTGACTGCGCAGGATCGGATCGAACTGCTAGCACGCGCACAGGACGCGTGGGATCGCGCGCCGCATGACACAATGAAAGCGGTCTTCGAATGGCGTGGGAAAAACTACGTCGTCTCGCACTCATCAGTTCAGCTGCGCATTCACACTGAGGAAGGCATCAAGGTCTACTGAACGAAATGGCATGAACGCCGGATAGTCGCCCGGCCCGATGCGCCCCGGGAACAGGCGTTCCTCGAAGGCAGATGCGCCAGAATGGCGCACCGCCTAAAGGTATGATCCAGATCAAACGCCATCACTCTGACCGGCCGCCAAAAATGGCGCATGGCATCAAGACGGGATTTCATCATCGAGGTAGCCGGGTTCGCCACGGTCGTCCTCAGCATCGCTGTGCTCGCCATCGTCCTGTTCTTCGCGGTGCAGGATTAGCGCCACTGTTCCTCGCGCTCGCGCCGCACCGCCGCGCTCGCCGGGTTCTTCGACTTGAGCCAAGCCACCGATGGCCCGCTGCGATACGGCGCATCCGTCCGCTTTGAGACGATGCCCTCAAGGCCCATGCGGCAGACGTGATCGAAGATGGTCGGGCCGTCCCCAACCAGATGCTCAACGAACCGGATGGCTCGCCGCTTGGCCCTGCCGATCAGTTTTGCGAGCCGCCGCTTGCGCGCGATCAGCGGCAGTTCGCACAGGTCGTGGTCGTCCAGTCCGATCAGGTCAAAGGCGTACAGCACCGCCTCATGCCCCCGGCGTCGGCTCCGCAGCGCATGGAAGTCCGGCGTCCCGTCGTCGCGGGCGATCACCGCCTCGCCGTCGATCAGGAACGACGATGCCTGGATGCGGCTGGCAGCTTCAACGATGGCCGGGAAGCGGTCGGCCCAGTCCTGGCCGTTGCGCGTGAAGCAGCGGACCCGCGCGCCGTCCCGGCGCACCATCAGCCGGTAGCCGTCATGCTTAATTTCGTGAACCCAGAGCGGGCCGGACGGCGGTCGCACCGCCTTCGACGGCAGGCACGGTTGGATGAAGCCGGACGGTCGCTGCACGATCATGGTCGCGCCATTGTGGTCATGCTGTCGCCGCGCGGTCCTTTTTGTCGGCCCCGCGCACGACGATCCTGAGCGCATCGTCCGGGAGCGCGACGAAGTCGTGGCGATAGGCCGGCTGTAGGCCCTATGCCAGCCTCTCAGGTTCGTTCCAACCAATTTCGAGTGGCAGCGGTAGGTTTCTCAGGCCCGTCGCGTCAGTGAAGCTGGCATAGGCTAGGGCCGCTCGTTGTTGCCGAACTAATTCGCACCAGTTGGTCTTGTTGGGGTAGACCCGGCCTAGTCCGAGAAAGGACCTGGAAGCGCACTTGATCAATAGGGATCCTAACGGACAGCCCGCCATCCCATCGCGATAAGAGAGCAGATCAATCGGATCGCCACGATTACCGCGGTGATCTGAAATCATAACATTCCGCCTAACTCTCTCAGACCGATCTCGACATATGAGCCGACCTGGTCAGGCAACATATCCGCGATGCTTTCAACACCATGGCTGAAAGCCCGAAGCGATTCGGCGATGTACTTTGGGTAAAAGATGAATGCTGCGATAAGGAGAGCCCATCCCGCGAGCAAGGTAGTGAACCTGAACGTGTGAACCTTGGCATGATGTTTAAGGCCGGAGAAGTCGCGGGTCTGATAGGCCGATTGCGTTCGTATGATCAGCCAAGCCACTAGTGCACCCAGACAAGCAGCCCCAGCTAGTTCGGCCCAGAATATCATGATCCCCTCAAACGGTCGCACCACGTTCCCGCCGAATTGCGTATGCGCGGTGAGAGAAGAGCCCACCATACTCCTGAAAGCGATGCGCAAGTTCCCATATCTCATTAACGTTCGGCGTCCCAAAAACCTCTTCCGGTGTCTTGGTCCGTGTCAGCCCTCTTGTTGCTACGGCACCTTCATAAATGTTGGGAAACCACTCATCGTGGACAAGGCGGTTGCGCGTAGCCTTGTCCTCCCAGAACGTGTCGACCCCAGCCAGCAATTCCTCGAGATCAAACCCCGTGAGCCCGATCGATCGCACAAGGGATAAAACCTGATCTTTGGCATCCTGCGATTTAAGAAGGGCCACCGCCTTCAACTCGACGCCGCTCAGCATCTCGGACACCATCTCGAGCAGCTTCGCCTCCGCCAAAGCGAATGTGCCCAAGTTGCCAAGGGCCCTGACGAAGGGGCGGAAGTGCTCGTCGACCAGGTCGGGCTGGTCATCATCAGGGGTGCTGTTCATTCCATCCCCAGGTAAACACACTACCCGACTTTTTGTCAGGGGACCGACACCACCCGCTGGACGACACTCGTGCCCACGCCGACGGTGCGGCCGATCTTCAGGATGCCCATCCCTACGGCCCTAAGTTCGCGTATGCGCGCCTCTACGGCTGGCTTTATCGGGCGCCGGCCCAGTTTCGTTCCCTTTGCCCGCGCCCTCGCCGGCCCGGCGTTCACTCGTTCCCGGATAATGCCGCGCTCAAACTCGGCGAACACGCCAAGCATCTGGAACAGAGCCTTGCCCGCGGTGGTCGACGTGTCCAGCCCCTGCTGATGCAGAAACAGATCGACGCCCTTTTCATGAAGGTTCTACCTGCGCACCGCCTCGCTCGCTGGGTTCTTCGACTTATTCGGGTCGCGCGGGCGTTTAGGATGGGTCACGGGACGCTTTGGCGGAACCGTGAGGCGAATAAGCACTTCGACGGAGCCATCGAAAACGTCAAGGACGTGATCACAGGTCAAGCAACGATACTCGCCCCGGAAGCTGGTCACCATCGCTGTCGCACTGCTGGCCTTGATTGTTGACGACCGGCAGCGCGGTGCGAGAAGTTTGCGGCGGGGTCACTTCGATCGCTCAGCAGAAATTCAGTCGTCTTCCCGACATTCACGGCGCATGATGCTGAAATCACCGCACCGCCCATTGGTCTTCATCGGTGACAGAGAGTGTTGCGCTCCCGCCTGAAGCAAGGTGGAATGCAATGACAGATTACCCAGCCGCAATCCCACTGTTCGCAATTCGGCAACTCCGCTGCCCAGAATGCCGCGCGCGCATGAAGCTTGCGCGTACCTCGCCAGGGCCTACTGGATTTGAACTTCGCGCGTTCAACTGCTCCAAATGCGATCACGTCGAACAAATCGCTATACCAACGGATAATCCGATGAAATCCGACGCTGTTGGCTGGTTCACTGGCGAACTACATCCGCCGAGTAAGGGCACCTCAGTGGGCTAAGCTTATGGACCGCGCGATGCAACAGGCGCCGAGCGACATATCGCTAGCGTTCGCCGCTATATTGAGAGGCAAGAGCAGATCATTGCCGACCTAGAGCGTGACGGACGCGACATCACCATTGCATTGGACCTGCTTACGACCTTTCGCCACATGCAAGATCAAAACGTTGCGCACCGCGACCGCATTCTTGAAGAGCTAGCCGCCCTCCATTGGCGGCTTCGTTCACGTCATCACGGGCAATGTGCGCTTCGGCGAACGACCGGAGAACCAGTGGAAGGCAGACGAGCGACCCGAGCGGATGATGCAGCCGAGCACGCTATCGCTGGGTAAGCGGTTCAACAGATGCTCAGCCGAAGCATAGGTCGCGACCTCGTAACCTGCATGTTTCAAACGACGTTCCATCGGCTGTCCGGAAGGACGCGTCGTCGTCTACAATGTGCACGAGCCCTTGTCGTACGCCAGATGGTCCGCACGATCATAGCGATCTGCAAGGACACGTGTTTCTCCCCGGAGAAGGCTGTTAGCGTATCAAGTAACTGCAACCTGAGTATGTTAACTTTTCTGTGAGGCTACCAACCCGATCCATGGGGAGGAAGGAGGAGGGAAAAACAGAACCCTGCGCGCGCTGAGCATTGGCGGCGCTGCAATCCGAATAATCGTCACGCTTGTGATTGCTTGCCCGCTCTACACGGCGATCTACGGCCTGATCGCCGCGATATGGTCGCTCATTTGCTTCGCGTGTCGCGCCGATCGGTACCATCACTCGCGCCCTATGAACATTCGCGTACTGTTCCGTTTACGGAGTGTTTTACCGTCGGCAAGATCGCGATACGCAGGCGTCTTAGGCGTCGGCGTGCAGAACCCGGCCCCGCGTTTCAGGCAGCGCGTAGGCTGCGAGGAAGAACACGCCGTAGGCCGCGACCGCGAAGATCGCAATCGCGTTGGCGAGCGACGTCGAAGCCGACAGCGCGCCGACCAGAAACGGGAACAGCGCGCCGATGCCGCGGCCGAAATTGTAGCAGAAGCCTTGGCCGGAGCCGCGAAGCCTTGTCGGGTAGAGTTCGGTGAGGAACGCGCCGACACCGGAGAAATAACCCGACGCGAAGAAGCCGAGCGGGAAGCCCAGCACCCACAACAGCTCGTTGGTCAATTGCAATTGCGTGTAGAGCAGCACCACGGCGATGGCGCCGAGCGAAAAGGTCAAGAACAGGTTGCGCCGGCCAATGCGGTCGGCGAGCCAGGCGCCGACGAGATAGCCGATGAACGAGCCGACGATCAGTGCCGAGAGATAGCCCGTGGAGCTGACGATCGAGAGCTTGCGTTCGGTGGTGAGGAAACGCGGCACCCAGAATGTGATCGCGTAATAGCCGCCCTGGCATCCCGTCGACATCAGCGACGCCAGGATGGTCGTCTTGAGAATCGGACCGGAAAAGATCTCCCACAATGGAGGCCGGTCGCCCGACGCCATCTGCTTGGCGCAGGTGGCCGCCGCAATCTCCGGCTCGGTGACGTAGCGCCGCAGGTAAAATACCAGGAGCGCCGGCAGCCCGCCGATGACGAACATCCAGCGCCACGCCGTTTCCGCGGGGAAATAGGAAAACAGGATCGCCTGTGCCAGCACCGCGAGGCCCCAGCCGACTGCCCACCCCGATTGCACCGAGCCGACCGCGCGTCCACGATATTGCGGGCGGATCGCTTCGCCCATCAGCACTGCGCCCGCGGCCCATTCACCGCCAAAGCCGAGGCCCAGCAATGCGCGGGCGATCAGGAGCTGATCGAAATTCTGCACGATCGCGCAGACCAACGAGAAGAACGAGAACCAGAGGATCGTGAACTGCAACGTCCTGACGCGGCCGATGCGGTCGGCGACATAGCCGCCGAGCCAGCCGCCGACGGCGGAGGCCAGCAGCGTCACCGTGCCGGCGAGGCCCGCGGTGCCGGGATCGACCTTCCACAGCGCGATGATGGTGCCGATCACGAGCGGGTAGATCATGAAGTCCATGCCGTCGAGCGCCCAGCCGGACGCGCAGGCCCAGAAGGTGTGACGCTCGGCTGCGTTCATGTCGCGATAAAACGCAAGCAGGGCTGGTGTCTTCCATCGAAGCGACTTCGATCGCCGCTGTTGGCTCAGTCGTAGCCATGATCGTTTCTCCCCGGATGGTTTATTAACCGGCTTTTTCCGCGATGGCCGGTTCGCACGCTTTCACCAAATTGGCGCGGATCAGGCGGCCCTGTCATCATCGTGTTCGTTCCTGTTGCGTCGCGGCAGGATAGCTCGCTTCCGCTTTCGGCGGCGTTAGATGTTCCAGCCCTGCCCGGCAGCGTGGAGCACTCCCCTCCTTCCATGCGTCCAGGCATCTGGAATTCGGTGGATTGGCAGACCGTTCATCTAGGGTTCAGACCCAATTGATATCAGGTACGGACCCTAGTCAGGGAGGTTTGACATGAGTGCAATCATCAAGTCGGAAATGATCTCTCGCCGAAAGGCCCTTTCACTGATGGGATTGGCGGCTGCGTTCGGCCTCGCGGCGGCCCCTACGGTACTGACAGTATCCGATGCTGAGGCTCAGACCGCTGCGGCTCCGACCGCTGTGGCTCCGACCGCTGGCGTGGAGCGGCGTCAGGAGCGGCGTGCAGCACGGCACGAGCGGCGTCAGGAGCGGCGCATGGCGCGCACAGAGCGGCGTCAGGAGCGGCGCACAGCGCGCACAGAGCGGCGTCAGGAGCGGCGCACAGGTACAGGAACAACAACCGGTGCAGCTACAACTACCGGCACAGGTACCGGGAAGTGACTTGCTGGTGGCGGATTGATTGAGCCACCAAATTCAAGCCTTCAAGTGCGCCGAGATAAGGGATCCGATGTCGCTAGTGGCACATCGGGTCATTTCGCTGCGCTGCGACGTGCCGCTTCCCCTAAGCCGAGTTGGATTTCATTTCGTTTGTTGCGTAGGAGGTGCGCATGCCAAGCACCAGCTTGACGCAGGGCGTCGTGCCCTATGGAGCGGATCAAACCGTCTACTTCGTAATCGATCGCTTCGGCAAGTTTAGCAGTGTTCACTGCGAAACCGAAGTCGAACGGACCGATCGCGAAGCGGTCATCACCGATCTAATGTCTGGGCAATTCAACGACCCGATCCGCGTTGTAGCCTTCAACACGCTTGAGCATTGTTCGGAGGATGTCTCGAACGATATCGCGTTGGAAATCCAAACTCGCTGCGACATCGAATGCGTCGCGGTACCCGAGCATATAAATGACTTCGTTGCCCGCTTCACCGGTCTGACCCGGCAGTTGGCCTTGGGCTGGTTTGATTGATGCAGTATCCCCCCGGCGCGGACGTCACAGGACTGCGAGAATGAAGTATCCGAGAGACATCGCTGATCGCGAACGCGATCAACGGGACCATCGCACGCTTCTGCTCGATCGATTTCCTCCAAAGTTCCTTCTATCCAACCGCGACGTCTTCAAAGTGTCCAGATTAGGTCGCCACACTTGCCCGCATTCTAATCGTTCGGGTGGGCATACTTGTCTGCCGAGAGCCAAAGGGAGTGAAATCAGATGCTCATGTCTCGAGCTCTTTGGGTACCGATTGCAGCCGCAATGGTTCTTGTTGGTGTGCTGCTTTCGGCGCCAGCCTTCGCGCAGGCGCATATCCGCGGCACGCTGACTGCCGCGAAGGACGGAACGATCAGCGTTCAAACGGCCAAGGGCGAAACTGTATCGATCAAACTCGCCAACGACGCTGACCTTTTCCTGGTAACGAAGGCCGACATGAGCGCCGTCCAGTCTGGCAAGTTCGTCGGCATCACGTCTTTCGAGCAGGACGGCAAGCGCGTCGCACGCGAGGTTCATGTGTTTGATGAATCTTTGCGCGGTCTGGCCGAGGGGCACTATCCATGGGATCTTGAATCCAAGCCAAACATGATGACCAACGCCAATATCTCTAAGGTCGAGGAGGTCGGAACGGACCGCGTGCTCATGCTTAACTACAAAGGCGGAGAACAGACGATCACCATCCCAGCGAGCGCGACGGTTGTCGCCTTTGACAAGGCACCGGCCGACCAGCTCGCAGTTGGGCGCAAGGTCTTCATCGTTATGAAGAAGGACGGTTCGGAAGCCGCTGCGGTCGTGATCGGCGCGGAGGGTGTGAAGCCGCCGATGTGACGACGCGATAGGCTCGGCGAGGCGATCGGCCCCACGGCCGATTGATCTATCGGCACGCGGCGCTGGTCCACGCGACTAACTCGATCAATGTCGTGTTTCTGGCGATTACGAAAGCCGCCAGTCCGTTATTGGCAGATTTTGTTGCAAAAGTTCAGGGCCCCGATGCGCTCGAGATCGTGGGCCGGCGCCAAGCGCCGCCTCGCCGACGAACGCGATTGCCTTGCTGGGGGCTGAGCTCGCCCTCGTTTCCAGCTTCAACCACCGAGCGGCAATGCCACAGGTCGAGCATGGTCCAAATGGCGCGTCCAAACGTACCGCACCGAACCAGCTGTTCCGTCATTTGGGCGATGCAAGATTCCCCGGAACCAAACCCAACGACCGGGTAACGGTGAAAACGTCCTTGGGTTCCATTCCCGCTAAAGTCACCATTTTTGGACGTCCGGATGTGGAAGGAAACGGACCTGCTGCCGCAGTCCCGCATGTCCTCTGGGGGCCCGGTGGGGTTGCGCAATGCCCCAACCTGACAACCGTCGACACGACCGCCGAGATCGATGCCGATTTCGCAAAGCCTCCGCGCCCCTCCCTGGAGGCTGGGGCCACTGTTGGCGGCCGGACATTTTCCCGCAAAAATAAAACCCGCGCGGGCGTGTCTGATTCCAGGCGGGATAGCTCTTTCAAAATGCGAGGACGACTATCGCCCCCACAGCGGTCCCCACCGTTATGCCTGCGAAAATGACGATTGCTTGGGTCATGACACTTTCCTTAGGGGGTGAAGCGGGTCAACGCCTCGGCGCAGTTGGTGTTCGGGTCCTACGCCTCGCCGCTGTCCCGCCCCAAAGAGCAACCCGGCCGGAGCCACGACGTTCCTGGACGGCGCGGCCGGGCGGTGCGTCGATTTTCTAGGTGCGGTGGCCCTAGAGGCGAGGATCGATCGGATCAGCCAGGATCTCAGCTGGCGTTTCTTTGACGTGAAGTGCGTAATCCCTGGAAAAGCTGATCGTCGTTAAGTCCACAAACCGCTGTATCGCGCAGACGTTGTCCACGTTGATGGTGATCTTCTCACCGTCGGACAGTGTCAATTCCTTGAACTGAGCCATTGGTGCCATCCCTGCAGGTTGCTCCAAGCGGGAGAGGCTTACACGCGCGTGCCGAGCCCGGCAATTGACGGGCTGCGGCCGGGCAGCTTTCGCCCGTTCTCGCTCAGGCAGCATCATCCGGGAGCCGCCGCAACGGGCTGGGTCTGTGAGGGGCCATCCCGAGCGACCATGGGAAGGCAGCCACGCGTTCGGCTACGGCGCCGCCGGCATGCCCTGTCCAGCCTGCAATCCAAGCGACGAGATCACGCCGCCGCGCCTGCCGGCCGGCTATTTCGACGACGAGGATGCTGGCACGAGGCATTGAATAGAAGAATTTTCAAACTTGAGCAGGTTTCCGGAAAGGGAGTTTGCGGTTTTGAATCTCTAGGCCAGTCTCACACCGACCCACTGGCCGGCACGGTCCCGCTCCTTAAAGAGCCCCCCTAATCGCCCGGGACGGGATCGTGCTTTCGGGCGCTCGTCGCCGGTGGTGCGCTCCCAGAAAGAGCGGAAGCGGCGCTCGCTCAGATTCGGGGGAATTTGGGAATTTCCCCACTGGGGGAAAACTGCAAAAACCTGTCTGGAGGCGACGATGGTGACGAGGACTTGCCGTTCTAGGAGACTACGACGTCGGCCTTCTCAAGAGAGGTAGTTTCACTGCAATGGGATTGTCACCAAGGGCCTTCTGCACACGCTCGCAAAACGCCTTTGCATCGTCGGCAAAACCTTTACGGTTGTGCAGATCGGCAATGGCCATTGCCAATTTCCACTCTTCCCCCTTGGCCTGATCTTCGGTCACCTTGGCGCCATCCAAGTTGGTCCGAATGTTTTCTTTGACGAGCTCCGCTTCCGGACACTTCTCTGCCGCGAACAGCGCAGCATCAACCCACATTGCGAGTGCCTGCTGCTCACCCGTGAGCGGTTGCGGTTCGGTGGCAAAGGCGGGCCCAACGATCGCTCCGACGAGTGCTGCGGAGAAAGGGCAATGTTAATAAATAACTTAGTCACTTTTTGATACGCTTCTTATTGGGAGCTATGGTGTAGTTCCATTCCCCGTGAAAGTCATGAGGAAACATGTTCACGGTGGCGAGTTGCGCATCGGAGACTTTGAATCCCTTGGGATATTTCTTTTCATCGAGTTCAGCACGTACGGTGAGACCTGTCTCGGTCGTCGTAGCGGCAATGAGCTCGACGATTGTGCGAAAACTGCGCAGGGGTTTGCCGCGCCAGTTGATGCTGATGAAAGAGAAAAGCCGGTGCTCGATTTTATTCCACTTGCTGGTTCCGGGCGGCAAGTGGCACACCGTGATCGGGAACCTAAGCTCATCGGCCAGTTTCTGTAGCTCGATTTTCCACAGACGGACGCGATAGCCGTTCGATCCACCGCCGTCAGCGGTCACCAACAGACCTTTGGGTTTCGGATAACGTTTCATTCCCATGGCCTTCCACCAGCGGCGAATGGCGTTGACCGCAAAGGCGGCGGTGTCGTGATCCGTTCCGACGCTGACCCAACCGGTGTTGTTGTTGATGTCATAAACGCCGTATGGCACCGCGCGTTTCAGCCTGGGATCAATGAAGTCATGCACATTGACCTCTTCGGGTCTACCTGTGGGTCTCCATTCGCGGCCCGCATTCTTGAAATTGCCCACCAATTCCTTTTTTTTCGTATCGACCGAGATGACCGGCTGGCCGTCCGTCAAGAAACTGCCAGCCTTTTTGCTGATGTATTCAAACTGAGCATTCCGGTCCATATGCTCGCTGCCTTCGTGGACTTTCCGATTGGCCTGTAGGCTATAGTGCAGCTTGTGCAGGCAATCTCCAACGACAGGATGGCTGATGTCGTGCCCCTTTCGCTTCAATTCCGCGCGTAACTTCCGCAGGCTGAGCGACGTCCACAATCGCCGTCGCATCGGATCACCTCGCGTCACCGGTTCAAGCAACGACTTAAGGTCGGAAAGTAAAGTTGGGTCCTCGGTTATTCTCGATTTACGTCCGCCACCCCGCCGCCGTACCCGGTAATTCCCAACCGAGGCACGATCCTCGAGATCTTCAAGTCCTCGATATATTGTCCGTCGCGCCAGACCCGTCGCCGCAGCCGCGGCGCTCACGCCGCCGTGTCCAATCATACGTGCTTCCGACGCCGCCCAGCGTCGGCGGCTCCTCTCATCCAGCAGAGGAGCCATCGACTTCCAACGTTTCCGAAGAGCTCTGATGGCCGAAGCGCTTATCACGCGACAATTCTACCGCCGCCAATTCCCATCAGGGAATCCCCAAGTAATAAATTCTCGCAGAACGTGATAATTATAATCAGTTATTTCTTAACTGACCCTAAGGCGCATGGCAGTTTGTAGCTGGATTACAGAGGAGCGATAGCGTTGATCACGCGTAGCGGTCACTAACAGATCTTTGGGTTTCGGATAATTCCCGCATGGCCTTCGACCAGCGGCGAATGGCGTTGACCGCAAAGGCGGCGGTGTGGTGATCCGTTCCGACGCTGACCCAACCGGTGTTGTTGTTGATGTCATAAACGCCGTATGGCACCGCGCGTTTCAGCCTGGGATCAATGAAGTCATGCACATTGACCTCTTCGGGTCTACCTGTGGGTCTCCATTCGCGGCCCGCATTCTTGAAATTGCCCACCAATTCCTTTTTTTCGTATCGACCGAGATGACCGGCTGGCCGTCCGTCAAGAAACTGCCAGCCTTTTTGCTGATGTATTCAAACTGAGCATTCCGGTCCATATGCTCGCTGCCTTCGTGGACTTTCCGATTGGCCTGTAGGCTATAGTGCAGCTTGTGGAGGCAATCTCCAACGACAGGATGGCTGATGTCGTGCCCCTTTCGCTTCAATTCCGCGCGTAACTTCCGCAGGCTGAGCGACGTCCACAATCGCCGTCGCATCGGATCACCTCGCGTCACCGGTTCAAGCAACGACTTAAGGTCGGAAAGTAAAGTTGGGTCCTCGGTTATTCTCGATTTACGTCCGCCACCCCGCCGCCGTACCCGGTCATTCCCAACCGAGGCACGATCCTCGAGATCTTCAAGTCCTCGATATATTGTCCGTCGCGCCAGACCCGTCGCCGCAGCCGCGGCGCTCACGCCGCCGTGTCCAATCATACGTGCTTCCGACGCCGCCCAGCGTCGGCGGCTCCTCTCATCCAGCAGAGGAGCCATCGACTTCCAACGTTTCCGAAGAGCTCTGATGGCCGAAGCGCTTATCACGCGACGATTCTACCGCCGCCGATTCCCATCAGGGAATCCCCAAGTAATAAATTCTCGCAGAACGTGATAATTATGACTTAGTTATTTCTTAACTGACCCTAAGTCGAATATTCCTCATCGGCCCCTCCCTCGGTTGTCTGATTTTAGGCTGGCAAACATAGCGCAACGCGAGGGCAGTGAATGCTCGCCCGAGATCCCATCCTGCTTTCTGGGCGGCGTGGTTGAAGATCGCGCCGACGTGCTTTTCGGCAAAATCGTCTTCGACGGCGGTCAGTAGATCATCATCCTGGTACAAGAGGCGCAACAAAAAATCACGTCATCTATTCCGCGTGAAGCACCCGCTCGGCATACGCCGCCAAGCCATGCTCTTTGGCCAGCGCCTCGGCGAATATGTGGATTGTCAACGCTCCCCGTCGTGGAACCGGCCGCTCTCGTGAGAAGTTAGACAGCATCGTCGCTTTCTTCGAATGGAGCAGCGTCATGCCGCAACGCCATTTTCATTTTAAAGAGACCGAGCTACTTGAGGACCGCCTTGAGCAGGAGGCAAAGCGGTTGCGTGAAGAAGCCGAGAGCAAACCACCCGGGCTTGACCGTGAGCGCCTTATGCGACAGGCGCGGCAAGCCGAGAGAGGCGCGCAAATCAGCGAATGGCTGCGATCACCGGGCCTTCAGCTGCCAAAGTAGGAACCTCCATCCGCCATTCGAATTGATACCTGCAGGCCTCCCGAACACCGGTCTGCAGTTGATCTTAGTCCCGGGGCGTACCCATTCGCTCCGGGGTTCTTTATCAGGATCGAACGCGCCTATATCGGCGCATGCCCCGTAAATCTATCGAACTACCGCCCGAGGTCGCCCCGCCGCTTCGTGGAAGACATGCGCGCCTATTTCGTGAGAAGAACCCCATCAAGCGTGATGAGATCGCCGGCAGGCAGATGCACGAAGTAAAACCGCGCCCAGCGTCACGCCCGGGACGCCTGCCGTGCGCGCTCGCGTGAGATCAGCCAACTTTGAATGCGCTGTGTGCAGTGCGACGATCGAGAATTGGAACTCTGCTTGGGCGATGGTATTATGTGATTGAGGTCTAACCCTAGGGCTTGGACGATCCTTGATGCACGGGGTCGCTCCCCAAATGTGCGGTCGAGTAGTCTGCCCGTTGTTAGGCCGAGGAGCCGGGGGTCGCTCCCCCGGCTTCCTTTATCTATGAAGTCCGATGCGCCACAGAGGCGGTTCGGCTGAGCAGTGAATGCCCGGCGGATCTTAATGCCGGCGCCACGCCGGGGGCGCCTGCCGTGCCTCTAGGCTGCGATGATGCGGGAGACCGCAGTGAAACCCCCGACAGCGATCGCAGTGAAACCCCCGACAGCGATGGTGGCTCGGCTGGGGCCAAACAGATAGGAACCGACGGGCGGTCGGCGGCATATTAGGATTGATCAGAAGTGCAAACCCAACGGTTAGGACCCGTAAGCGCCGAGGTTGATCATGCGGCGTCGCCGTTTCAAACAGATGCAATCGCTCGAACAGGAAGCGAGGCGCCTGCGGGATGAGGCCAAATTGCTTCCACCTGGCGCGGCACGCGATGAGGCGTTCCGCAAAGCCCGGCAGGCCGAGATGGCTTTTCGTGTGAACAAGTGGCCCACGTCTCCTGGCTTACAGCCGCCTAAGTAAGGGCTCGCCCAAAAGAAAGGGCCCGCCGGAGAGGACGGGCCAAGGTTAGTCAGTGACGCCGGTACGGATTCGCACCGGCCCACGGATGAGACCCAGAGCGCTACCTGCGCGACAACCATCTCCCGGTAGCGGAGGGCCTCATCGCGCACGCTCCAGCGCTCGTGATCGTCTAAGCGCTGGGAACATCGCGAGCCGTCCCTTGTTTTATGAACATGCGGAATAATCTGTTGCCAGAGGAAGTGCTGGTGAAATGCTCGTTGTGCGGAGCCTGGCCGATGGCACTCGCTCCGAGCGATAGCAGGTTCTCGACCCGAAGGCTGATATTCAAGTGTCCGAAGTGCCGTGGGCAAGAGATGCATACGGTTGGGGTGGCCGGCAGTCTGATCTCCGTCCCGGCGGAAAGCCAACGCTGATGGATGGTGGACCAGGCAATTCTGCTGATTGCCGCCGGAGCGAGCTTAGTTTGCGTTCTAGCATTCGTCGCTGATTAGCACGCGGAAGGGCGGTTTCGTGCACGACCAGCGCGAGAATCATCTGGACCGTCAGGCGGCTTGCTGGCGGCGCTTGGCGATCTTGGCGATGGTGGCGCGGGAACAGCCCGTTGCCTGCTGCACGTCCGTGTAGGATGTCCCGGCGGCCAACATGGCGGCGATGCGAGCATTGCGGCGCTTGTTCTCCGGCCTGCCGACATACTTGCCGGCGGCCTTGGCCTTGGCCTGCCCCTGGAACTGGCGGCGGCGGCGGTCCTCATAGTCCTTGCGGGCAACAGCGGCGAGCATGTCGAGCAACATGCCGTTGATTGCCTCGAACATCCGGGCCGTGAAGTCGTCGACCTTCCCCGTTGCCATGGCCCATGATGTGGGCAGGTCGAGCGCGACGACCCTGACCTTGCGGGCGGCTAGCTCGATCTTGAGCCGGTCCCAGTCCGCGGCGTTCAGGCGCGACAAACGGTCGACCTGCTCGACCAGCAGCACGTCGCCGGGATGGGAATCGGATAGCAGCCGGAACAGCTCCGGCCGCGCCAGTTTGGCGCCGCTCTCGTTTTCCAGGTACCATGCGGCGACCTGCATGCCGCGATCGGCGGCGAAGGTCTCGACTTGCTGGCGGGCTCGGTTGGCGTCCTGTTCATCGGTCGAGGCCCTGAGATACGCTCTGATAAAGCACATTTGGAAACCATCAGGTTCAATAAGTTGGTTTCCATATTACCAGTTCATTTAGGGCCATCAATAGGGTTTGTGAACTATCTTCTAGGCTAGTTTCGGCAGGGGACACCCAAACGAAACCACCATTTCAGACCCGATGCGTTCGAGATCGTGGCCGGCGCCCCAAGCGTCGCCTCGCCGACGACGTGGGGCAGTGCGCGACCCCCACTAGGGGGCTGTGGAGGTGTATGGCGGGATCGCGGGCCCCCCATAGCTGTCAATCGCGATTGACGGGCGCGCGCCACCGACCGGCGTGACAGGTTCGCCGATGCGCTAGGGCCGACCGGCCCCCTGCACCGGCCGAAGCCTGCAGACGGCCAGATCATCACGCAGCCTCCATTTCACCGACTTTGCCGAGGATGGCGTCGTAGAGATTGTCCTTCACAATGATCTCGATGCATCGACTTTGACTTCGTCGGCTGCCACCACACGGGTTCGCAGGATTTCGAGCGCGCGAGCATGCAGCTTCTCTTCCGGGATGCCGTGGTGAGCCACGGTCAGGGCATTCTGCGCGGCGGTCCATCTCTGGCTGAAGTCTTTGACGCCAGTGGTCGCGTAAGCGACCGCGAGCGCACCGCCGAAGAATAGGGCGGCGAAAATCGTTATGGTTCGTTTCATAGGTCTGGTGTTACTCCTGTTACAGTTGTTGAGAGAATTACCGAGCGCGCCGTATGTTCATGGCTTTTCTCCCGTTACCACCGTGCACTTGACGATCTTGAGTTCGACCACCTCCATATCGTTCATCAGGCAGTCGGCGCAGTTGAGGTGCGGCGTCTCCCGGTGCTTGTTGGTGCCGTAGGATGAGGTCCGCTTGCAGCGCGGACACTCAAGCCAAAACACGTAATTGCGCTTGGTCATCACGCGGCCTTCCGGACATGAAAGCCGTCGTGGTTGTTGGTCTGCAATGCTTTGCTCCTGTTTGGTGAAGTCCGGGATGGCGCTTCGGATTGCGCACCGAAATGCGAAACGTTAGACGTGCCGCTCGACGCGTCGGGTTTTCGTGCTCGCAGACTTTCTGACCGGCATAGTTGCCGACCGACGCCTCACTCGCGATCTGCGTCACCAGCCAGACGCCGAGTTTCAGTATTCACTGCACCGGGGCGGTGGTTGAGCCGATAGGGTTTGCAGACCACGTGCGCCGGCTGCGCTTTCAGCACTGAACCTTCGCTGCCCATGCTGAGCGGCAACACCAAGTCAAACTGCCTGTCATCACCGCTAAGCCTTGGCCGACGCAGAACTGGCAGTGGCCACCGGTCGTACCTTGGATAAGCCTGTCTCAAAAGCACGACGCCAACCAGGCGGAGTATGATCGCTTGGCGGCTGCTGGCATTTCCATGGCCGGGCCATTAAATCCCGGCAAAGTTATTGCTACCTGAATACCTGTACCCGGTCTTGTTATTGCGCGCCAATGATTTGTTATTCGGTGCCAATGATTTGTGCTTTCGAGCCCGCCGATAGCGCGGTTGAAGTCGGTGCTCTATCCTCGGCCCATGACCGCGCGGCACCCCTCCGGCTTCATCGAACCGTGCCTGCCGTCGAAAGTGGCCATCCCGCCGTCCGGCCCATTGTGGGTTCACGAAATCAAGCATGACGGCTATCGGCTGATGGTGCGCCGGGATGGCGCGCGGGTCCGCTGCTTCACCAAGGGCGGTCATGACTGGACCAACCGCTTCCCGGCCATTGTTGACGCTGCGCTTCACCTCAAGGCGTCATCGTTTCTGATCGATGGCGAGGCCGTGATCGCGCACGACGATGGGACGCCGGACTTCCATGCACTGCGGCACCGACGACGGGGCGGTGAAGTGGTGCTGCACGCCTTCGACCTGCTGGAGCACAACGGCGACGACCTGCGCGAGCTGCCGCTGATCGAGCGCAAGCGACGGCTCGCCAAGCTGATCGGCAGGGGCAAGCAATGGCGCGCGATCAAGTTCGTTGAACATCTGGAGGATGAAGGCCCGACCGTGTTCAGGCACGCCTGCCGCATGGGGCTGGAAGGCATCGTCTCGAAGCGGGTGGACGCGCCTTACCGCAGCGGGCCATCGAAGGCGTGGGTCAAGTCGAAGAACCCGGCGAGCGCGCGCGCAGAAGGCTTCGCGCAGATTTGTAACCGGCGCTGGCAGCTTCGAGCGGCAGCGCGGATTCCGGCAGAAGTGCCGAAAGGCTTCGGCGTCGGGTTCGATCATCATGGTCTCCGGTTTACGGATCGTTGGAGGGCGGGCCGAGATGTCGCTTCAGAAACATCTCAGCCCTGCGCTGCGATCGGTGCCTGACGAGACGATGTGCAGGTAGAGGCCGCCGACGCGGAAAACGTCAGGGTCGTCGCGAACAGGCCGAGCCACAGCGCGGGGAAGATCGCGACGGTGATCCCGACACTGCCGCACACTGCCGCGGCAGTGGTCACCCCGGTGAGCGCGATGGCGCGGGCGCGGGCGTACTGGCGGGCGCCCCACCCTCGAGAACAGACATCGCCTCCTCGGTCTGTCAGGTCCGAAAAGGCTTGTGTTGTGCAGTTACGCCGGCGGAGGCCACTGGCACGTTTTTTATCAATGATGACGGGGGGTTTTCTGGTTTTTCCCAGGATTTTGGCGACCCCCTTCAGTCAATGTGTTTTACGCCGTGGCTTCATGCCGAACCCCGCGCCTTTCTATCAGCCGCGCTGGGCCGCCGGATCTGTCAATCGCGATTGACCGTTTATCATCTTTCCGGACGACGGATGCGCGCTTCAGGCGGATTCGTTGGAGTACTGCTTGTAGCGATCGGGCTTCCTTGACGGCGCATCGAGCCAAGCACGTCCCGAGCCGTCAACGCGCGGCGTTGTAGACATCACGTAGGACGTTCGTCTCAAGCTCCAGATCCTCCAGCCGATGCTTGACTACATCGCCGATGCTGACGATACCGGCCAGCTTGCCGCCGCGTAGTACCACCATGTGGCGCACCCGATGGTGCGTCATCAGGTTCATCACGCGATTGACACTCTCGTCCGGAGACACGGCGGTGAAACCGTGTTGCATGATTTCCTTCACGGGCATCGACCCGGCTGTCTCGCCATAGCGAGAAAATGCATGAACGATTTCTCGTTCGGAAATGAGACCAAGAACTGCGTTCCCGCTCGTCACCACGAGAGTGCCAATATTCTTTGCACGGAGCCAGTCCGCCGCTCTCTTTATGCTGGCTTCCGGAGCTATTGTTGTGACCTCGGTGCCCTTCCGCCTCAGAATGCTTTCGATGGACATAGTCTCCTCCCATCGCCCGCGCGACTTAATACGCTTCAACCCAGCGAGACGGCTGATATAAGGAGCGTTCTTCTCCATCCCCAATAAAATGCGTTTCAGAAATATCAAACGGGCGTGATCGGCGAGCGAACAGTGATCGACGTGGCCGAGCGCCTTCAACTACGCAGCATAGTCCTTACCCGCTGTGCAGCTATTCCACTCTGCAATGTCGCTAATGGGTCCAACCTGTGCGAAAACGCGCGAGCAGAGAATGCCCAGAATCGTCGCGAGCCTGATCCGGCTTGCCTGCGCAACTTTCATGATCCTTGCGTCGTGCTGATACGGACGTATCTGCAGAAGATGATGCGGCCGTAGTCGCTATGGCGTAACCTTGAAGCGCCCGCGTCTTCACACCAACCAGCCAATGGCGCTTTCGCCTTGTGAGAGGTCCAGCGATGCCCGCAGATCATGATACGCGTCCCTTGGGTCGAACCGGCATTCATGTGCTGCCCTTGGGCATTGGCACGAACAAGTGGCGGCGTGCCGATCGTGGGGCCGTGTTGGAAACATACAGGACCATTCGTGATGCCGGCCCGTGCATGATCGATACGGCTGAGATCTATTTCTCTGAGCGCGTCGTGGGTGACTGCTTGCGCGCCGGTCCCACTCGCGCGGTGATAGCATCGAAATTCCTTCCCTTTCCGGGCCGAACCTCTCCACGCCGCCTGATGAGCGCGCTTGACGGTTCGCTCGCGCGCCTGGGCCTCAAGACAATCGATCTCTACTATGTCCATTATCCGCTGCCCTTGATCGACGTGGGAGTGTTTGCCGAAGGCCTCGTCGAAGCGGTGAAGTCCGGCAAGGCGCGCGCGGTCGGCGTGGCAAATTTCAACGCGGACCAGATGCGCCGCATCGCCGATCACCTCGCAAGGGCAGGCGTTCCGCTCGCCGCCAATCAGGTCAACTACAGCCTGCTCCGACGAGCAGCGGAAACAAATGGCGTGCTCGAAGCCTGCCGTGAACTCGATGTGGCACTCGTTGCGTATTTTCCCCTTGCGTCCGGCCGCCTCGCGCAGTCGTCAGACAGCATGGGCACGAATGCGCTGCTGACCTGTCTCGCCGATATTGCCCGCGCGCATGACGCCAGCATCAGCCAGGTCGCCCTGAACTGGCTGTTGGCGCGCGACAGTCGCGTGATTCCAATCCCCGGCGCGACCAAGCCTCATCACGCCAGGGCCAATCTCGATGCACTCGGTTGGCGCTTGAGTGAGACCGAGTTCGACGCGATCGACCGAGCCTCAGCAAAGCGTGGAACATGAATCCGGCACCCATCAAACCCCTCATCTCCACCTCTGACCTCGATAAGATCGACGTCCGCGTCGGGACCATTCTCGCTGTTGAGGAGGTGGCGCATTCGGAGAAGCTCGTACGGCTGCGTGTCGATTTCGGTGACCACGCGCGCTCCATTCTCGTCGGCATGAAAAAGGAGCGGCCATTTCCAAAGGAGATTGAAGGCCGGCAGGCGCTGTTTGTCGTGAACCTCGCGCCGCGAAAGGTGGCGGGCGAGATTTCCGAAGGTCTCCTGTTCGATTTCGGTTATGCCGATGAGATCACGCCGGTGCTGGCGCAGCCGGAGAGGCCGGTTCCGAACGGCACCCGCGCGGGCTGAGGGCCCTGTGGAGCGCCTGCTAAGCTTCCAATGACAAGCGACGGCGAAGCGCTTAGTGAGCCTGGAGCGGCGACCTGTTCGGCCAAAAGCGGACGGATCTATTATCAGGGTTGATGGGTTAGGAGACAATATGATGCCGCAGCGATAGGCCGGCCGTAGGTCCTATGCCAGCCATGCCGGGCTCTAAATAAATTTCAGGGAGCTTGCCCGTAGATTATTCGCGCTTACCGCATCAGTGAGGCTGCCATAGCCAACACCCCGCGATCGGCGCAACACGCGCTATTCCATTGAGAGTGGCATATTGCGCCTAAGCGGTCCCACTCGATTGCCCCGAAAGGCCCGGTCCAGACTGTCAATATCGCTTGACGACTTCGGACGGCATCCGGCGACATTGGCGAGACGGGACGCATATCAAGCCCGCTCTACAGAAGCCGTCGCCGATCTCAACCCGGTGGCGGCTTTTTTGCTGGTGCCGGCTTTACCACTTTACCAAAGCCGATCATCTCGGTGCCCGCATCACGCTCAGTGCTGGTCGAGCATGAACTGCCCGAAGAAGTCGGCGAGCGCGTCGTATGCGTCGAGCGGCAGCACATTCGCGACGTGCTGGTCCGGACGGACGACGATCATCGCTCCCCTCTCGCGGTCGATGCCGCGCAGGTCGAAGATATCCGGGCCGTTCTTGAGGTCGGGCGTGTAGGCCTTCTCATAGTCGACCAACCCGAACCGGCCTTTGCGCGGCACGAGCATCGACGGCAGCTCCTCGACCTTGAGGTCGCGATGCCCTTGCTGGAAGATCCCGCGGACGTCGATGACGCTGTCGATGTCCGCCCCGTGCGGGGTAAACCGCCGGATCGGCGACCGCTCCGATTGCGCGAGGTGATCCATGAGCGCGCGCAGCCTTTCTCCGCTCGCGTCGGCAAAGGCGTAGATGCGCCACGCTCTGTCGGCCCGGGCCGCGTGGCCGAGTTGCACCGGCTTGGCGTCGGCAAGGCGCACGACGAGCGCCGAGTGGAAGCGCATACCGATCGTGTAGCCTTCGGCCAGCGCTTGGTGCGTCGCTTCGGCGGTCAGGTGGGTCGCCGGCGGGTAATGTGTCCCGACGCCGGCCGTATAGCGGCCCGACATCACGAAATAGGCCTGAAGTTCCGCGGGATCGACGCCCCCGAGTTCCGGGTGGTCTGGATTCTTCGGCGGCGAGGCCATGATCTTCGACCATTCCTTGTCGAAGTCGATGAGGCCCTGGGCGATCGCGTGACGCTCGACCGTGTAGGTACGAAGCAGGTCCGACTTGGCGCGCCCTTCGAGGACGGAGGCGAGTTTCCAGCCGAGATTGTACGTGTCCTGCATGGATACGTTCATGCCTTGGCCGGCTTTGGCGCTGTGCGTGTGGCACGCATCGCCGGCAATGAACACGCGCGGCAGGCGAGACCCTGCCTCTTCTGCCGTGACGTCGTCGAAACGGTCAGTGACGCGCTGGCCCACCTGATAGACGGCAAACCAGACCACGCTCCGCACGTCGAGCGTGTACGGGCGGAGCACGCGTTGCGCGGTCTGGATGACTTGTTCCTGCCTGATGAGCCGGAACGCTTCGCGGTTCGCCGGGTCGATCTCGCCGAGATCGACATAGAGCCGCACCATGTAGCCACCCTCACGCGGGATGAGCAGGATGTTCCCTTCGTCCGCCGATTGGATCGCCGCCTTCAGCCTGATGTCAGGGAAGTCGGTGTCGGCGAGCATGTCGACGACGCCCCAGGCGTGGTTGGCGAAGTCGCCACGCGGCACGGCGCCGATTGCGTCCCGCACGCGACTGCGCGCGCCATCGCATCCGACAACATATTTCGCGCGGACCTTCTTCTCCTCCTGGGTCTTCGCGTTCTCCAGCGTCACAATCACGGGGTGGTCACCCGCGGGCTCGACGGTCAGGGTAACGAACTTCCAGCCGTAATCGGGGACAAGCCGCGACGGCGATCTGTGCATGTAGTCTTCGAGGTAACCCAGCAGGCGCGCTTGATTGACGATCAGGTGCGGAAATTCGGACAGGCCGTCAGCGGTATCTTGCACGCGCCCGGTTCGGGCGATTTTCGATCGATCTTCGGGAGACGGACGCCAGAAGACCGTCTCGTTCACCCAGTAGGCTTCGCGGATGAGTTTCCCGCTCAGGCCGAAGGCGTCGAACATCTCGACCGTGCGGCAGGCGACCCCGTCCGCTTGACCGACCTGCAGAGGACCCTCTCGACGATCGACGATGCGTGTCGTGATGCAGGGGAAGGCCGAGAGCTGCGCGGCTAGCAGCATCCCGGCCGGGCCGGCGCCGACGATGAGAACGTCCGTGGTGTCGGGCAGGGCCGCCGGGCGCGCCTCGGCGCCGGGGGCGGCCGGTTGTATGTCGGGATCACCCGGATTGTAGCCGTTGAGGTAGAACTGCATCTCTCGTCCTCCCAATTTTTTTGCAATCGCGATGCAAGCCCGCCACCCAACCGACTACGTCGAGTACATGCTGGCCGAGCGAAATTTCAGCGGCTTCCAGCGACGGTGCGACAAAGGGTGCTGTCGCATGAGCGGAGCTGTTTCCGTAGCTGGAAGCGGCACGTTGCCAGCCGGCGTGCTCGAAGGCGCGGACGGCTTCGGGTTGAAAGCTCGTAGCGCACCAACCTGCCTAGACAATTCGCCCACTGTGATAATTATGCAAGTCTGTCTGTTCGTGTCGAGACATAGGAAATGTCGGCTTTTTGCTGCTGCCGGCTTTAGCCACTTTACCAAAGCCGATCACCTCGGCAGCGGTGGGACCTTGTCAACTCATGTTGACGATAAATACTTCCCGCAGCCGGAAGGGCTCTACCGGGGCGGCCCCATTGGCCCCATTGGTGTATCCGTGTCGATGGCCTTGGAGACGATAATGGGCCGCAGATGCGCGTCAGGTGGGATCCGATCTAGGCTCTCTTCGATCTCCGCAGTGCGTCGGCGAGGGCGATTGCCGCGAGCGGCGGCAAGGCCATCGCCGTCGTTGGTGATTCTCGACGGGCTACTCTGGAACCTTTCCAGCATCGCCGATCCGCTCATGGATCAACATTTTGCCCAAGATCAAGTACTCCAATTCTCCCGTGAGCTCTTCAAGATCTTGTCGTGCAGCCTCCGCAACCTCGCCCGAACAGTGACCGTTACGCTCGGCGAGATCGATCTCCTCTTCAAGCCCTTCAAGGCTCACCCTAAACGGGTCCAGCGTCGCGTCCAGCGATTCAAATTCGGCCATCCTGCTGGCAGAGAAAAACGGGTCTTCTGGATATATCGAAGTCGACATAGGCTTTCCTTTCTGGGTTGTGGTTCTGGGTACTCATTTGCCCTTCGTCGAAGGGGTCGTGCGGTAGTATCAATCCGTATCCTCGCTGAGGTGTGCGCGGATCAGGTCGGCAGTTCGCGTGCTTTCTGATTCCCAAGTGCTATCGCCGTGTGGGATTTTACTCAGGTCCGGTAATCTCTCAGTTTGTGCTCGATGGTGAGGCCGTCGGGAATCTCTGCGCTCAGCTGATCGTTTGGCGTTCGTGTGCTTCCATGGCTGCACCAAGCCCGCCTCAATAGCGTCGCGCTCGAGCTGTCGGGAAAGGCGGACACGATCTCCACCACCGGGCAGGCGATGTGACCCGCGGATGCGGCCGCCAAGGTCACGATGCCTAAATCCCGCCTGCGGTGTGCGTTCCTTTGCGAGATATTTTTTGAGACCCTCCAGCTTGGTGACGCGCTCAATCTTGGCGGCGATGCAGAGCCGCGATCGTCGCAACGCATTGGCGGTGTCGCGATTGCCAACGAACAGGATATGGGCATGCAGCTTGGGTCTGCTCTCGAAAATCCACACGCTGTACTGTGGCAGGCCGCAAGCGGCCTGCTGCCGCGTGATCCGTTTCTGATAGTCCGCGATCTCGTGCCGCGTGGACCCCTTGGGTGTGGTCAACCACCAGAGCTCACCATGAGACCGGGTCGCCCGTTGCATCTGGTGAACTGCACCATGGAGGCGTTTGAGTTCGGCTCCTGTCACCCCATGCGAGGCGACTGTGCGGGTTGGCAGTCCATCAACTGTATAAGAGGAAGCGCTCACAGCCTGTCCTGTACAATGTGAGTTATTGCGCTGTTACTGTTTCAGAAAAGTGCTTTTGCTGGAGGCGCCGATCCGGAACCAAAATTTCACGGCGCGCCCAGCGTTTTTCGTTGTGCAGAACGCGGTGGTCGCCGCCGCCGTTACGTTTGTGATGATCATGCCGGTTCGTCATGCCGCCAGCTCGAGTATGAGCGCCGCTTCCTCGAACTTCACCGAGGCCAATGGACATAAAAGGGTTTGGATATCGGTAAGCCGCTGGACGCGCTGTCCACCTGCCGTCAACTTGGCGGCGTCACGGCTAGTGGCCCACCCGCCAAGAGGAGTGGAATCAAAATCAGCGTGACCTAGCACCCGATTGGGCGGTATCTTCTTCATCGTTGTACCCTGTACTTTGCGGTTGAGGGACGACGTTTAGGCCGGCGTGAGCAGCAACTCATGCCGGCTTTTTATTTGTATTTGGCGTAGCTAGTGATGTCGGCGATGTTGCCGCTGGCGATGTCGGTGAGCGGCGAACTCGCCGTCTTCAATGAGCCACTATGCGAGGCTCGGAGAGTGGGGGTTGTATTGCAGGGCCCCATCGGGGCAGCTGACTGGAGAGTTTCGGTCCCTGAGCCCGGCATAGGCCCTGCAGCCGGCTTTCTCCGGACGAACGCGCTGCCCATGACGTCGAACTGAGCGGCAACGCCGATCGGCGCCCTCATCCTGACCACCGGGGGCGCGTCGACGCTCACCTTGCAGATCACCTTCGTGGGATCTACGCCCCTCAGAAGCAGCACGCGGCTGGCGTCGAGCATGGGCTGCTGGGTCGCCGCGCAGATAACCTCATCGTTGCCTTGAAGGCGGGCATCGAAGCGCCCGTGCCGGCGCTTGCCGTGCCCATCGAACGAAGGCGTCGTGACTATGACGATTTCTGTCATCGTGCGCGGGCCTTGCGAGATGACAACAGGGAGCTTGCACAATCGGCTGATTCGGTTTGAGGCCGGGGGTTTTCGATTTCACTGCCTGAATGCAGCGTCAACGACGGACGTTCGGATCCTCGCAGTTGCTCGTCAGGCGCGAGACCACCTCCTCTGAGGTAGAAAGATTTCGGCGCACCGATCCGAGTTTTTGGAGTTGAGCTGGTGTGGTTATCGGGGCCCCAAACCCCGCGCTGGAGCAACTGGCAAATTTCTTCGACGCGCCACGCGGTGATGCGCGGCCCCAGCTTGACGGGCTTGGGAAAGGTCCCCGCTTTCACCTTGCGCCAGAGCGTCGCTGACGAGAACGGGAAGATCGCGGGGATCAGTTGGGATTGGCGCATGTAACCGGTAACCGGCATCGCGCCATAAGTTTCGGGATTGGTTGCCATGTCGCGGGACCTCTTGAAGCGGGGTGGTGCGACATGGACAAGATACCGACCCACCGCTCGAATGACGCAATTGCGGATCCGAGTTACGCAATTGCGGAAAGTTTATTTGCTGAGGCGCTCCAAGACCTCGGGGATAAGTTTCAAATGGTTTTCAATCGTGCGGGGGGCGACGCGAGCGCCCATAAGGGCGGTTTGACTTTCGATCGCCGCGGCGGCGCTGGACGGCTTCGTTACGTCGATCTTAGCCAACTTAGCCAGGGCAGCAATTATCGCCAAAAGGGACGTGCGCTCGCGCTGTTCGACCGCCTTTTCGGCTCTTTGGTCCGGCTCTGCCAACCGCGCTTCCAGATCGTGAAGTGCGGACGTTCTAACAACTAGAACGCTATCGGCAGGAAGGGTATCAGCAGGAAAATAATGCTCATCGGCAAAGTATGGCTCGTGTAGTTGGCAGTAGGTGCCATCTTCCCGCGACACTATTGGATGATCTAGGGGACCATCCCGAAAGCGCATATCGACCTCGGGACCCTCGGTAAAAAGCTGATACCTTTGCTCAATTTCCAACCTGTCGTGACCCAGCATCGTCAAGTCCCAGACACCATCGAGCAGTACTGTTTCTCGATCATACTCAAGCACTCTACCGTCACCCAGCGGCAGGCCGTGAAGCATTACCGAAAATACCTTATCACCGACCGACGGAGCCCCCATCAGACGGATCCAATCGTCAGGATTTTCTTCCCAAATAGTCCGTTGTGCATCCTCATTACGAACGGCGGGACCACATCGGCCGCGGGCGCCATTAACAAAATAAACCGAGAGCGTGAGGTGCCCGTCCAGTGCAAGCCGCAACACATCAGCCTCGCTCACATCCTCCCCGAATAGAATGCTTAGATAGCGAGCGGCTTCCGCGACGGTCAGCCATTGCTTTAGGTTGAACAGCTTTTTCACCGTAGCACCTCTCCATTGAGCCGACGGCAATTGATGGGTTTGACGATGGGTGCGTCGCTAACAAATCAAATTGCTCTAATGATTTCAGGTGTTTATGGCGGAGAGAGTGGGATTCGAACCCACGGTACAGTTTCCCGCACACACGCTTTCCAAGCGTGCGCCTTAAGCCACTCGGCCATCTCTCCGGATGCCCTCTCTTGGCGGGGCATGAGGGTTTTTGCAAGCGGCAGCCGGGAGCAAACCGCGAATTTTGTATAATTTATTGATTTGTAACGACATTTAAACGGCTCTCCCGATCTCCGCCGACCGCGGCTTGCGCCCCCGGGTGAACCCAAAACCGCCCAAGTCCGACGACTGATTTGAGCGGCTGGCTGGGCTAAAAGGGGGACCACATGAGCATCAAGCAAAGAATGGCGTCTGCGGTCGCGGCCGTCACCGTGATCGTGCTCGGATTTGCCGGCGCGGCGAGCGCCCAGAGCTGCACCCGGCAGGGCAACGACGTCACGTGCGACGACGGGCGGCGCGGCATCTTTACGGGCGACGCGATCATCTGGCCCGACGGGACGAAATCGAGTCTCGCCTCGCCTCACCCGAGCGTCATCATCGGCAACAAAGCGTCGGTCATCGTCGGCCAGGGCGTCATCGTCGGCGGCCGCGGCAAGGGCATCGGTGCCGATGGAGAATCCGAGCCGCGCAAACGCGCTGCCCGACGCTCGATGGCGTGCCCTATTGCTACTGATATCGATCAGTGGTATGCGCGCGGCTGGACCGTACCGGCGATCGCAGCGGCCACGGAGTGCGGCCTGTCCACGAGCGGTCGCGGTAGCGGCCTTGTCGATCTGGCTCTCCTGCAGCGCCTCGATGAAATCGGCGAACCATTGCTGGATGGAGTGGCTGCGCAGCTTCCCCATCATCGCCTCATAGCGCATGCGCCGCTCGGTCAGCGGCATCGACAGCGCGGTCGCGATGGTGCGCGCCATGCCGTCGATGTCGTGCGGATTGACCAGCAGCGCGGTGTCGAGCTCGTTGGCGGCGCCGGCGAATTTCGACAGCACCAGCACGCCGGGATCGGCCGGATTTTGCGCGGCGACATATTCCTTGGCGACGAGGTTCATGCCGTCATGCAGCGGCGTCACCACGCCGACCTGCGCGGTGCGATAGAGCCCCGCCAGCACGGCCTGGCCAAAACCCTTGTTGAGATAGCGGATCGGCGTCCAGTCGACCTCGCCATGGCGGCCGTTGACGTCGCTGACGAGTTTGGCGACGTCGCTCTGCAGCTGGCCATAGGCCTCGATGCCGCCGCGCGACAGCGTGGCGATCTGCAGCAGCGATACGGTGCGTGCAAGATGCGGGTGCTCGGTCCACATCCGGTCGAAGGCGCTGATGCGGTTGACCAGGCCCTTGGAATAGTCGAGCCGGTCGACGCCGATCGCGAGCCGCTCGCCGTTCAGGCTGCGCCGCAGCCGCGACACGTCGGGATGCGTGACCGATTTCGCGGCCTGTTGCGCGAATTTCTCGGCATCGATGCCGATCGGAAACACCGCGGCGCGCGTGCGGCCGTGTTGCGAGATCACGACGTCGTCGTGCACCGGCAATTCGAGATTGGTTCTGACATAGCCGAGGAAATTGTCGCGATCGTCCTCGGTCTGGAAACCGATCAGGTCATAAGCCAGCATCGCCTCGATCAGCTCGCGATGATGCGGCACGCCTTCGATGACGCTGTGCGCGGGCCACGGCGTATGCAGGAAGAAGCCGATCGGCCCGGTGACGCCGAGCTCGCGCAGCTCCGCGCCGAGCGCGAGGAAGTGATAGTCCTGCACCCAGAACGCGGTGTCGGGCTTGTTGAAGCGCAGCAGCGCGCGCGCCATGAAGGCGTTGACTTCGCGATAGGAGACGATAATCGCCCTGCGTCACGCGGATCAGGTCGCTGCGCGAATGCAGCGCCGGCCACAGCGCCGAATTGGCGAAGCCTTCGTAATAGCCGCCATAATGCGCGGCCGGCAGATCGAGCATCGCCAGCGCGCCTGCACCGAGCGCCTCGATCTCGGCGAACGGTTCCTTCTGATGCCGTCGCGCACGCGGCCGGAAGAACCGACCCATATTGCGCCGGACTTCTCGACTACCGGCAGCAATGCTGCGGCAAGTCCGCCGGTCATGGGTTCATTGGCATTTGCGCGGGCCACGCGATTGGAAACGACGACGAGGTTCACAAAGCCCTCCTGGATATTCCGAGCATTTAACTGCCGTTCATCAATATGGTTCCTTTGAGAATTGTGATGAATTGAAACCGAATTCAGACTGTCGCGACGGAACCCGGGTTCCCGCGCACAAAGTTAAAAGCTGATGCAGGAAAAGCACGTTGCGAGTTCGTAAAAACCGCAAGCGCGCCGTAATCTCGCACCCACTATGGCGTTTGCGTCACGCTTTGGTCATCGTAGCAGAGCTTGCGCGAGGAAATCTCTCACGTCGCTCGGTGAATCGAAATGACCGTCGACGCCTTGCGCACGACGGCCGACAGAAAAGGCAAGCCCGTCGAAATCGGGCATAATTGCGAACACGGTTTCATCGGTGACGTCGTCGCCGATGAATAGCGGCCGGCGGCCCTTGAACGGCTCGTGCGTCATCAATTCGCGCACGCCAGTCGCCTTGGTGAAACCGGAATGCTTGATCTCGCAGACGCATTTGCCGGGCAACACCTCGATCGGCGCATTCGGCAGATCGGCGCGGATCAACGACACCGCTTCATAGATCGCCTTCTCCGCATGCGGCGCGAGACGATAATGCAGCGCCAGCGAATAGCCCTTGTCTTCGAGCAGAATGCCGGGGCTGAGCTTGGCGATCGTCGCAAGGCGAAGCTTCAGCTCCTTGTCCAGCGGCGGCGCGTGGGCCGCGACCGCCTCGTCGTCGGACCGAGCCGCATCTCCGCGCCATGGCCGCCGACGGCGGGGAACTGATCGGGCGCGAAGATCAGATCGATATCGTTGAGCGAGCGGCCGGTGACCAGCGCCATCGCGCCGGAGGTTTTCTCGCGCAAGCCGTTGAGCGTGTCTCGAAAGCCCCTGCGGCACACAGACTTCGCGCGGCGTCGGCTTCAGCTCGAGCAGCGTGCCGTCGATGTCGAGCAGGATCGCGGTCTCCGACAAATGCGGCACAAGCAGATGCGGCACCGGAACCGCTTCCGGCGCTTCGTCGCTTCGCGATGAGTTCTTTCCTTCGAGCGCATGCTCGGCCAGTTCCTGATTCATCTCATCCTACTCCACGAATGCGAGCGGTTTTGCGACAGTTTCCAGCGACTTTCGCTCGGCCGCCACGGCATAGCGCCACGCCACACGGCCGCCGCGATCATCAGCAGCGGCGCCAAAGAGATAGCCGCCGAACACGCTGGCGCGCGAGCCGGTGTCGATCAGCACGCCGAACAATGCGGGACCCGCCACGCCGCCGATCGCCGGTGCCGATCGCATAGAACAGCGCAATCGCGAGCGCCCGCACTTCCAGCGGAAAGGTCTCGCTGACGGTCAGATAGGCCGCGCTCGCGGCCGGCGAGGCAAAGAAGAAGATCACCATCCAGGCGATCGTCTGGGTCTGCGCGCTCAACACGCCGATCGAGAACAGATAGCCCGACAGCGCAAGCAGCACGCCGGAAACGCCATAGGTCAGCGTGATCATGGTGCGGCGGCCAAGCGTATCGAACAGACGGCCGAGCAGCAGCGGGCCGAGGAAATTGCCGGCGGCAAAGGGCAGGATGTACCAGCCGACCTGGTCGGAGGCGATGCCGTAGAAATCGGTCAGCACCAGCGCAAAGGTGAAGAAGATCGCGTTGTAGAAGAACGCCTGCGCGACCATCAGGCAAAGCCCGACCAGCGAACGCTGGCGATAGGCCGTAGAACAGCGTGTGCGCGACCTCGCGAGAGCGGCGTGTGGTCGCGCATCTTCAGCCTGATCTTCGGCGAAGATTGTTCGCTGCGGGTCCTGCGTCGTGGCCGATCACCGAGCGCTCGATATCGTCGACGATCGCGTGCGCCTCGTCGGGATGGCCGTGGATCATCAGCCAGCGCGGGCTTTCCGGAATCCACATCCGCATCACGAGCACGATCAGGCCGAGCACCGCGCCGGTGAAATAGGCGAGCCGCCAGCCGAGATCGGGACCGGCGACCGCGGGATCGAGCAGGACGATGGCGCTGGCTGGCACCCAGCGCCGCGCCGATCCAGAAACTGCCGTTGATGACGAGGTCGGTCCAGCCGCGATAGCGCGCCGGCACCAGTTCCTGGATGGTCGAATTGATCGCGGTATATTCGCCGCCGATGCCGGCGCCGGTCAGGAAGCGGAACAGCACATAGCTCGCAACACTCCACGAAAAGCGCGGTGGCCGCGGTCGCGGAGAGATAGAGCGCGAGCGTGATGAAGAACAGCTTTCTGCGCCCGATGCGGTCGGTGAGCCAGCCGAAGCCGAGCGCGCCGAGCACGGCGCCGGCGAGATAGCCGCTGTTGGCGAGGCCGACGTCGAAATTGGAGAAATGCAGCATCGGGCTATCCTTCAGCGCGCCGGACAGCGCGCCCGCGAGCGTCACCTCCAGCCCGTCGAGAATCCAGGTGATGCCGAGCGCCAGCACGACGCGGGTGTGAAAGCCGCTCCAGGTCAGCGCATCGAGCCGCGACGGGATCGAGGTTTCGATGATGCGCTCATCAGTGCGCGCAGCCGCCGGCCGGGACGCGTGCACATTATTGAAAGCCGGGCTTTGTTGCAGGGCCATTGGATCAACCAATGCAAAACACCCCGGGATGCGGCGCTTCCCGAGGTTTTCAGGTGCGATCGCGGCGAAACCTGGCCCGCCACGGTGGGATAACGCTGCGGGCGCGCGAGGGTTCCCTTCCGGTGGCCGCGCGAAGCGTCAGCGCGAAGCGAGGCATCAATTCGGGAGACAATATTCACTGTCGTCCTCGGCGAAAGCCAGGACGACAGCGGAGTGAGGTACGGCCGACGCAGATGCAGCCGCGCGGATATCTTACGCCGCGCGGATATTTCCCATGAAGCGGTCGAGCTCGGCGCGCAGGCGCGTGCTTTCGCTCGAGAGCGCCTTGGCCGAACTCAGCACCTCCTCGGACGCCGAGCCGGTTTCGGTGGCGCCGCGGTTGACCTGCACGATGTTGTCGGCGGCCTCGCGCGTGCCTTGCGCCACGCTCTGGACGTTCTGCGCGATCTCCTGGGTCGCGGAGCCTTGCTGCTCGACGGCGTTCGTGATCGAGGCGGCGATGGCCGAAATCTGACCGATGGTCGCGCCGATCTCCTTGATCGCGGCAACCGATTCCTGGGTCGCCTCCTGCATGCCGGCGATGTGGTTGGAGATGTCCTCGGTCGCCTTCGCGGTCTGGCTCGCGAGCGACTTCACTTCGGAGGCAACCACCGCAAAGCCGCGGCCGGCATCGCCCGCGCGCGCGGCCTCGATGGTGGCGTTGAGCGCGAGAAGATTGGTCTGCTCGGCAATCGCCGTGATCAGCTTGACGACATCGCCGATCTCGTCCGCCGCGCGCGAAATTTGCCGATCCGCGCATCGGTCTCTCGCGCCTGACCTACGGCAGCCTCCGCAATGCGGTTGGATTCGCGCACCTGCTTGCCGATCGCATCGACCGACGCCGACAGTTCTTCGGTCGCGGAGGCAACCGAACTCGATGTTGCTGGACGCTGTTTCGGATACGCCGGCGACCTGGCTGGACAGGCCCTGCGTGGTTTCCGCCGTACGCGTCAGCGTGCCGGCGGCCTGCTCGAGATGCACCGCCGAGGCCGAGACGTTGGAGACGATCGACGCCGACGGCGCTCTCGAAATCATCGGCAAAGCGAATCAGCTCGGCGCGGCGTGCCGCGCCCGCTTCCCTGTTCTGCGCATCGTGGGCGGCCGCATCGCGTTCGGCCTTGGCGATCGCCTGCAGCTTGAACTCCTCGACGGCGCCGGCCATCTCGCCAAGCTCGTCCTTCTGCCCGAGGCCCGGCAGCACGACGTCGAAATTGCCGCCCGCGAGCTCGCGCATCGCCTTGCACATCGCAATCATCGGCCGGGAAATGCCGCGGCCGAGCAGCAGCGCCAAAACGCCCCCGAGCAAGGTGCCGCCGATGGCAAGCATAATGATCAGATTTTCGGTCTCGCCGATCATCGCATTGGACTGCGCTTCGAGCCGCTGCTGCTCGGAGACGAGATCGGCCTTCATCGCGCCCGCGCCCTGGCTGATCGCACCGGCCGAGCCACATTCGGAGGTCTTCAACGTACTCGCATTCTCGACCAGCTTTTGCAGCGCAGTCTTATAGCTCTTCAGGAATTCCCGGCTTCCTTCAGCTCCGCCACGAGCTTGTCATCCATCGAATAGACCTGGTCGAAGGCGCCGCACGAAGTCCAGCCGCGCCAGCGCGTTCGTGGCGACCATCTGGTCGGCATTGAGGACAAACGTATTGGCGGCGGCGCTTGCGGCCGGGAACTGCGTGTGACCCGCTTGGTGCCGGACTCGATCGCCTGCTGCTCGGACGTCGGAGGCGTTGCTCAGGATGTCGTCGAGCTTGTATTTGAGCATGTTGGCGTTGCTCTGCAGCTGATTCTGCACGATCAGCGCGCTCTCGCTCTTGACCTTGACGATTTCGGCAAAGGTGGCGGCAAAATTCCGGAACTCGGTCGCGAGCTTCTTCAGCCCCTCGAGCCGCGCCGGCTGTCTTGGTTCCGGCAAGCGACTTGTCGATCGCGTCCTTCAGGTTGGCTTCGGCTGCCTGCGCCGCCTTGGCGTCCTCTTCCTTGGCCGTCACCACATAATATTTGACCAGCGAGCGATAGGAGATCAGCTCGCGGTCGATATTGCGGGCGAGATCGGCCTCCGAGACGCTGTTTCGGTAGGAGGCGACCGCCTCCGAGACCCGCTCGAATCCGAAATAGGCGGTGCCAAGGCTGACGGCGGAGATCGCCAGCACCAGCGCGAAACCGAGCGAGATCTTGGCACGGAAGCGTAGGGTCGGAAGCCTGGAAAACAACGATTTCGAACGGACGCTTCCCGACATGCCAACCCCCATAAAACCTCGGCCATCCCACAAAGCCACGCGGAGCCGGAAACGACGGCTCCCGGCCCGATGGCGCAAGTTAAGCCAGAATCGATAAGGCTGCGTAAATATACGGGAGCCTCGCCCTGCCTTGCGCGGCGCAGAGATCCAGCAGCGTCGTCAGAGGAGTCTTGCCGACGAAAATCCTAGTTGCAAAGTTCCCGGGCCGCCCTGTCTCTAATCGGTCCAATCAAAATCATCGGGAGGGATAATGTGTCGACAGTCAAACTTACAGTTAACGGCAAGGCGGTCTCGGTCGAAGTCGAGGATCGCACGCTTCTGGTCCATCTCCTGCGCGAAAACCTGAACCTGACAGGCACCCATGTCGGCTGCGATACCAGCCAATGCGGCGCCTGCGTGGTTCATGTCGATGGCCGTGCGGTGAAATCCTGCACCATGCTGGCCGGACAGGCCGCAGGCTCCAGCGTCACCACCATCGAAGGCATTTCGAAAGGCGACGAACTGCATCCGATGCAGGCGGCGTTCCGCGACAATCATGGCCTGCAGTGCGGCTATTGCACTCCGGGCATGATCATGTCGGCGATCGATATCGTGCACCGCTATGGTGGCAAGCTCGACGAGCCCACCGTCCGGCAGGAGCTCGAAGGCAACATCTGCCGCTGCACCGGCTATCACAACATCGTCAAGGCGGTGCTCGATGCGGCCGGCCGCATGAAGGTCTCGCAGGCGGCCGAGTAGCCGCTCGCACGCATCACTGCTGATCAAGACCGCCGCGTTCGATGGAATTGGCGGAATCAGAAACTCCGGTAGGGAGAAGAGACATGGGTGTTGAAGGCATTGGCGCAAGCGTCGTGCGCAAGGAAGACCGCCGTTTTATTACCGGCAAAGGCCGTTACGTCGACGATATCAAGCTGTTGGGCATGACCTTTGCCCATTTCATCCGCAGCCCGCATGCACATGCCAAGGTCAAGAGCATCGACACATCAGAAGCGATGAAGATGCCCGGCGTGATCGCCGTGCTGAACGGGCAGCAGCTGGTCGACGACAAGGTCGGCAATCTCATTTGCGGCTGGGCCATCACCTCCAAGGACGGCTCGCCGATGAAAATGGGCGCGTGGCCCGCGATGGCGCCGGAGACCGTGCGCTTTGTCGGCCAGGCGGTCGCAGTCGTGATCGCCGAGACCAAGAACCAGGCGCGCGACGCGGCCGAGGCCGTGGCCGTCACCTATGAAGAGCTGCCGGCCGTTGCCGACATCAAGGCCGCGATCAAGCCCGGCGCGCCGCAGCTTCATCCCGAAGCCCCCGGCAATATCATTTACGACTGGCACCTCGGCGACGAAGCCGCGACCAAGGACGCCTTCGCCAAAGCCGCGAATGTGGTGACGCTCGAACTCACCAATAACCGGCTGGTGCCGAACGCGATGGAGCCGCGCGCGGCGATCGCCGATTACGACACCGCGGAAGAGCACTTCACTCTGTATACGACCTCGCAGAACCCGCATGTCGCGCGCCTCGTGCTGTCGGCGTTCTACAACATCGCGCCCGAGCACAAGCTTCGCGTGATCGCGCCCGATGTCGGCGGCGGCTTCGGCTCCAAGATCTACATCTATCCCGAAGAGATGGTCTGCCTGTGGGCGTCGAAGAAAGTCGGCCGTCCGATCAAGTGGACCGGCGACCGATCGGAATCCTTCCTGACCGACGCGCACGGCCGCGACCACGTCTCGAAGGCGGAGATGGCGTTCGACAAGGACAACAAGATCCTGGGCCTGCGGGTCAAGACCCACGCCAATTTCGGCGCCTATATGTCGCTGTTCTCCTCGGCTGTGCCGACCTATCTCTATGTCACGTTGCTGTCGGGCCAGTATGTGATCCCGGCGATCTATGCCGAGGTGGTCGCTGTCTACACCAACACCACGCCGGTCGATGCCTATCGCGGCGCGGGCCGTCCCGAGGCGAGCTACCTGGTCGAGCGCATGATGGAAACCGCGGCGCGGCAGTTGAAGGTCGATCCGGCCGAGCTGCGGCGCAAGAACTTCATCACCCAGTTTCCGTATCAGACGCCCGTGATCATGGCCTATGACACCGGCGACTTTAATGCCTCGCTCGATGCGGCGATGAAGGCGATCGACTACGCGGGCTTTGCCGGCCGCAAGGCCAAAGCGAAATCGGAAGGCAAGCTCCGCGGCATCGGCGTCTCCTGCTACATCGAGGCCTGCGGCATCGCGCCGTCGAAGGCGGTCGGCAGTCTCGGCGCCGGCGTAGGCTTGTGGGAATCCGCCGAGATTCGCGTCAACCCGGTCGGCACCATCGAAGTCCTCACCGGCTCGCACAGCCATGGCCAGGGCCACGAGACGACGTTTGCACAACTGATCTCTGAACGTCTTGGTGTGCCTGTCAGCCAGGTCGCGATCGTGCACGGCGACACCGACAAGGTGCAATTCGGCATGGGCACCTACGGGTCGCGCTCGATCGCGGTCGGCGGCACTGCGATTGTCAAGGCGATGGAGAAGGTCGAGTCCAAGGCGAAGAAGATCGCCGCGCATCTGCTCGAGGCTTCCGAGGGCGACATCGTCATCGAGAACGGCGAGTTCAAGGTGACCGGCACCGACAAGTCGCTGGCGCTGCCGATGGTCGCGCTCGCAGCCTACACCGCGCATAATCTGCCTGACGGCATGGAGCCCGGCCTGAAGGAGACGGCGTTCTACGATCCCACCAACTTCACCTTCCCGGCCGGCGCCTATATCTGCGAGCTCGAGGTCGATCCCACCACCGGCAAGACCAGCTTTGTCAACTTCGTCGCGGCCGACGATTTCGGCCGGCTGATCAACCCGATGATCGTCGAAGGCCAGGTCCACGGCGGTCTCGCGCAAGGCATCGGCCAGGCGCTTCTGGAAGGCGCAATCTATGACGAAAGCGGCCAGCTCGTGACAGCTTCGTTCATGGACTACACCATGCCGCGCGCCGACGATCTGCCTTCGTTCAAGCTCTCGCACACCACGACGCTGTGTCCGGGCAATCCGCTCGGCGTCAAGGGCTGCGGCGAGGCCGGCGCAATCGGCGCCTCGGCGGCTGTGATCAACGCGATCACGGATGCGATCGGCAACAACAAGCTGGAAATGCCGGCGACGCCCGACCGCGTCTGGCACGCCATTCACGGCTAAAGGAGGAAACGCCATGTACGAGACCCATTATCATCGTGCTTCCTCGGTCGACGACGCGGTCGCCTTGTTCGCCAAGGGCAAGGAAGCAAAATTCCTTGCCGGCGGGCAGACCTTGCTTCCGGTGATGAAGCAAAGGCTCGCATCGCCGTCGGATGTGATCGACCTCAGCAAGATCAAGGATCTGATCGGGGTCGAGGTGTCCGGCGACACCGTGACGATCAAGGCGGCGACGCCGCATTATGATGTCGCCACCGACGCCGCCCTGCTAAAGGCGATCCCGGCACTCGCCCATCTCGCCTCGCAGATCGGCGATCCCGCCGTGCGTTATCGCGGCACGATCGGCGGCTCGCTCGCCAACAATGATCCGGCCGCGGATTATCCGAGCGCGGTGCTGGCACTCGGCGCGACGGTGAAGACCAACAAGCGTTCGATCTCGGCCGATGAGTTCTTCAAGGGACTGTTTTCAACCGCGCTCCAGGACGGCGAGATCATCACGCAGGTCGCGTTCCCGGTTCCGGCAAAAGCGGGCTATGCCAAATTCCCGAATCCGGCCTCGCGCTTTGCGCTGACCGGCGTGTTCGTCGCCAAGACCAAATCGGGCGACGTACGCGCTGCTGCGACCGGGGCATCGCAAAACGGTGTCATGCGAGTTGCTGCGATCGAAGCCGCGCTGAAATCGAACTGGTCGGCGGGCGCGCTCGACAATGTGAGGGTCTCCGCCGACGGCCTGCTCAGCGATATCCACGGCACGGCGGACTATCGTGCCAATCTGGTCAAGGTGATGGCGCAACGCGCGGTAGCCGAGGCCGGCTGACAGCGACTCAACACAAGTCTTGTGTGCGGCGCGCAGCCAATGCGCGCCGTTCCTTTTTGGCCACTCGCGCAAAAGGCGCTTGCCACCCCGCGCGTGAGGCGGGACAATTTGCCAGGAAACACTCAGGACAAGACAGCATGCTCGACAAACCCGCGCCGCAATCACAGATTCGCGCCACCGGCCCGCTCACAGGCTTCCACATTGTCGAATTTGCCGGCATCGGTCCCGGACCGTTTGCGTGCATGATGCTCGCGGACATGGGCGCCGAGGTCGTGACGCTCGACCGGGTCGGCGCGAAGAAGAGCCTGAAGTCGGTCGCCGGACGCGGCCGCAAGATTGTCGAGCTCGATTTGAAAGACAAGGGCGCGATCGCGCAGGTGCTCGACCTGCTCGCCAATGCCGATGCGCTGATCGAAGGGTTCCGGCCCGGCGTGATGGAGCGGCTCGGGCTCGGACCTGACATCGTGCTCGCGCGCAACCCGAAGCTCGTCTACGGCCGCATGACCGGCTGGGGCCAGGAAGGCCCGCTCGCCAATGCCGCCGGCCATGACATCAATTACATCTCCATCACCGGCGCGCTCGCCGCCATCGGCACGAAAGAAAAGCCGGTGCCGCCGCTCAACCTCGTCGGCGATTTCGGTGGCGGCGCGCTCTATCTGGTGGTCGGCGTGCTTGCCGCCCTGCTGGAAGCTTCGAGGTCCGGCAAGGGCCAGGTGGTCGATGCCGCGATGTGCGACGGCGCGGCGTCGCTGATGTCGATGTTTTTTGATATGACGGCAATGGGGCGCTGGACCGAGGGCCGCGACCAGAATTTCCTCGACGGCGGCGCGCATTTCTACGGCGTCTATGAATGTTCCTGCGGCAATTTCATCTCGATCGGCTCGATCGAACCGCAATTCTACGCGCTGCTGCGCGAGCATGCCGGGCTCTCGGAAGAATGCTTTCGACGCGCAGATGGACCGCAAGGCGTGGCCGGATTTGAAGGCGAAACTGACCGAGGTCTTCAAGAGCAAGAGCCGCGCCGACTGGTGCAAGATCATGGAAGGCACCGACATCTGCTTTGCGCCGATCCTCACCATGGCGGAAGCGCCGAAGCACCCGCACATGGCCGCGCGGCAGGTTTTCGTCGAGCGTCACGGCGTGACCCAGCCCGCCCCCGCCCCGCGCTTCTCGCGCACGCCGTCCGCGATCCGCGAGCCGGAGGTGGCGGAGATCGGGGAGCTGGTGAGTGAGTGGAAGAAGGGGAAATAGTCTCCGCCGTCATTGCGAGGAGCGTAGCGACGAAGCAATCCATGCCTCGGTTCGCGGCGCGATGGATTGCTTCGCTTCGCTCGCAATGACGGTGAAAGCTCACGCCGCGCGCTCGACCTTCAGCACGCCGCGCCTGATCTGGTCTTCCTCGATCGATTCGAACAAAGCCTTGAAATTGCCTTCGCCGAATCCATCGTCGCCCTTGCGCTGGATGAACTCGAAGAAGATCGGCCCGATCGCATTCGCTGAAAAGATCTGCAGCAGCACCTTGGTCTGGCCGCCATCGACCACGCCCTCGCCGTCGATCAGGATGCCGTTGGTCCGCAGCCGCGCGACATCCTCGCCGTGCTTCGGCAGGCGCGTATCGATCTTCTCGAAATAGGTCTCGGGCGGCGACGGCATGAACGGCAGGCCGGCACCGCGCAGGCCTTCTACGGTGCGATAGATGTCGCGGCAGCCGCAGGCGATGTGCTGGATGCCCTCGCCGCGATAGACCTTCAGATATTCCTCGATCTGGCCGGACTCGCCCGCATCCTCATTGATCGGGATCCGGATTTTTCCGTCGGGGCTGGTCAGCGCGCGCGAGAACAGGCCCGAGGCGCGGCCCTCGATGTCGAAGAAGCGGATCTGGCGGAAGTTGAACAGCTTCTCGTAGAAGCCGGCCCAGACATCCATGCGGCCGCGATGGACGTTGTGGGTGAGGTGGTCGAGATAGAACAGGCCGGCGCCGACGGGGCGCGGATCGCGCACGCCCTGCCAATCGAACTCGGCGTCATAGGCCGATCCCTTGGCGCCATAGCGATCGACGAAATACAGCAGGCTGCCGCCGATGCCCTTGATCGCGGGAACGTCGAGCGTCTTCCGCGCCGATGAAACGTCCGCAGGCTCCGCGCCGAGCGAGAGCGCCCGCTCATAGGCCCGCTTCGCATCGACCACGCGGAACGCCATCGACGGCGCGCAGGGGCCGTGGGCAGCGACGAAATCAAAGCCGTGAGTGCCAGGCTCTTCATTGACGAGATAGTTGATATCGCCCTGGCGATAGACCGTGATCTTCTTCGTCCTGTGGCGCGCGACGGGCGCAAAGCCCATCAGCTTGAACAGCGCGTGCAGCTGCTCCGGCTCGGGATGCGCATATTCGACGAACTCGAAGCCGTCGGTGCCCATCGGGTTGTCGGCGCTGATGGTGGCGGGCGGCGCGTCGTGCGGGAACGGTCCCATGGCAGAATCTCCCTTGGCTATCGAATGAGATTTTCCGCCGAAACCAGCGCAAAGTGCATGCATAGCGAGGCGCATTTGGCTATTATGATGCACGATTTGTGCATGAAATGGACTATTTGCGCATGATCGAGGTGGATGCCTTCGACCTCAAAATGCTGGCCGCGCTGCAGGATGACGGCCGGCTCACCAACCAGCAGCTCGCCGACCTTGTCGGCCTGTCGGCCTCGCAATGCTCGCGGCGGCGGATGCGGCTGGAGGAGGAGAAGGTGATCTCGGGCTATCACGCCGACCTCTCGGGCGAGGCGCTCGGCTTCAGCCTGATCGCCTTCATCCACATCACGCTCGCGACACATTCGCCCGACAACGCCAAGAAGTTCCGCGCGCTGGTGAACCGCGTCGACGAGATCCAGGAGGCCTATTCGCTGACCGGCGACGCCGACTATGTGCTGAAAGCCGTGCTGCGCGACCTCAAGGGCCTGTCCGACATCGTCAACAACGTGCTGATGCCACATCCGAGCGTGGCGCATGTGCGCTCCTCGATCGTGCTCGACCGGCTGAAGGAGAGCACGAAGCTGCCGCTGCGCGCATGATCCCGAAAGGTGGGCACCGGTTTTCGGACAAGATCATGCGCAAGACGAGAGGGCTTGGCGCAAATCGAGGGAAATTCGCCGTTCGCTTTGCGGACGCGATTTGCGATGATGCGACCAGAAAAGGAATAAGCCATGGCGCTGCAACTTCGACCGAACTGCGAATATTGCGACAAGGACCTGCCGCCGAACGCGACGGATGCGCGGATATGTTCCTATGAATGCACGTTCTGCGCGGACTGCGTGGAGACAAAGCTCGCCAACGTCTGCCCGAACTGCGGCGGCGGCTTCGTGCCGCGGCCGATCCGGCCGTCGAAGGAATGGCGGCAGGGCGTGTGTGTCGCCAAGCACGTGCCGTCGGACAAGCGCGTGCATCTGAAATATCCGCTCGACGACATCGCCGCGCATTCGCGCGCGTTTGAAGGACGTTCCGCCGGAGGAGCGGTAGCGCTCGTCGTGAGCGCCGTAGGGTGGGCAAAGCGAAGCGTGCGCACCACGCCGCGGAAATGGTCGACGGTGGGTACGACGCATTCGCGCCTTTGCCCGCCCTACAAAAAGTCAACCCGCCGCAAGAATCGTCCCCTCGACCTCGCCGAAGCCGACGCGGTAGCCGTCGCCCTGGCACCAGCCGCGCATCACGAGCGAATCGCCGTCTTCCAGGAACGAGCGCTTCACGCCGCCATCGAGCTCGACCGGCTCGGTGCCGTTCCAGCTGATCTCCAGCAGGCTGCCGCGCTGATTTTTCTCCGGCCCGCAGATCGTGCCGCTGCCCAGGAGATCGCCGACATTCATGGCGCAGCCGGAAGAAGCGTGGTGCACGAGTTGCTGCACCGACGACCAGTACATGTATTTGAAATTGGTGCGGCAGATGCTTTGCGGCGCGTTCATCGGCGCCGCGCGCAGAGAAACATCGAGCTCCATATCGAAATTGTTCGGCTGCGCCTGCCGCAAATAAGCCAGCGGCTCGGGCTTCTGCTCAGGCCCGTGCAGGCGGAACGGCTCCAGCGCCTCTCGTGTGACCACCCACGGGCTGATCGACGTGGCAAACGCCTTGGCCTGGAACGGCCCGAGCGGCACATATTCCCATTGCTGGATGTCGCGCGCGCTCCAGTCGTTCAGGATCACGAAACCGAAGATCATCGTCTTCGGCCTGCTTCTCGCTGAGCATCTCGCCCATCAACGATGCCTGGCCGACCACAACGCCCATTTCGAGCTCGAAGTCGAGGCGCTTGCAGGGTCCGAAGCTCGGCGCGTCGACATTCGGCGGCTTCAGCTGCCCGCGCGGCCGCTTCACCTTGGTGCCCGACACCACGACGGTCGAGGCGCGGCCATTATAGCCGATCGGCATGTGCAGCCAGTTCGGCTGCAGCGCATTGTCCTTGCCGCGGAACATCACGCCGACATTGGTGGCGTGCTCCTTCGAGGAATAGAAATCGGTGTAGCCCGCGACCGCGATCGGCATCTGCAGCTTGACATCGCGCATCGGCACCAACGCCTGCTTGCGCAGCTCGTCATTGTCGCGCAGCTCCGGATGGTCGTGGCGCAACAGCTCGCTGATCCGCGCACGGGTCTTCGACCAGACCTTGGGGCCGAGCGCCATGAAGGGATTGAGCGACGGCGCGGAGAAAACGCCGATCTCGCCAAACGCGAAGCGGCCGTCCTGCTCGAGCTCCCAGAGATCGAGCACATAAGTCGCCGATCGCAACGCCGACGCGCGGCGCGAGCCCCCGCGCGGAGAACACGCCATAAGGCAGGTTCTGGATCGGGAAGTCGGAAGTGGGATCGACGGGGATGAAGGAGCGGAGTTTTGGGTCGTTCGGGTGGGGCAAAGGCGTTTCTCCAATTACACATCGTCATGCACGGGCTTGACCCGGGCATCCATCCTTTAGAAAGAGCGATGGATCGCCGGGTCAAGCCCGGCGATGACGAGCAAAGCAACTTACGGCTTGTTCGGATCGAACCGCTTCTCAAGGCCCTTCCAGCAATCGGCGTAATCGTCCTGCAAGGTCGCCGAGGTCGCGGCGTATTGCGTGACCCGCTGGGGAAAACGGGTCTCGAACATGAAGGCCAGCGTGCCCGTCAGCTTCACCGGCTTCAGCTCGCCATTGCTCGCATGATCGAACGCCTGGCGATCCGGGCCGTGCGGCAGCATGCAATTGTGCAAGGACATGCCGCCGGGGACGAAACCTTCCGGCTTGGCGTCATAGACGCCGTAGATCAGGCCCATGAACTCGCACATGATGTTCATGTGATACCAGGGCGGGCGGAAGGTGTTTTCCGCGACCGCCCAGCGCTCGGGGAAGATCACGAAATCGATATTCGCCGTGCCTGCCGTCTCCGACGGCGAGGTCAGCACGGTGAAGATCGAGGGATCGGGGTGATCGAAGGAGATCGCGCCGACCGGCGAGAAATGCCGCAGATCGTATTTGTAGGGCGCGTAATTGCCGTGCCAGGCGACAACGTCGATCGGCGAATGCGGCAATTCGGCTGCAAACAGCGAGCCGCCCCATTTCACATAAAGCTCGGTCGGCGTGTCCTTGTCTTCGTAAGCCGCGACCGGCGTCAGGAAGTCGCGCGCATTGGCCAGGCAATTGGCGCCGATCGGCCCGCGCTCCGGCAGCGTGAAGGCGCCGCCGTAATTCTCGCAGAGATAGCCGCGCGCGGGGCCGGACGGGATTTCCACGCGAAACTTCACGCCGCGCGGGATCACGGCGATCTCGCCGGGCTCGATATCGATGCGGCCGAACTCGGTGACAAAGCGCAGGTTGCCCTGCTGCGCCACGAACATCATCTCGCCGTCGGCATTGTAGAAATGCTGATCCACCATCGATTTGGTGATGAGATAGAGATGCGCGGCCATGCCGGCCTGGGTATTGACGTCGCCGGCCGTCGTCATGGTCCGCACGCCCTGCAGGAAGGTGATATCTTCCTTCGGCATCGGCGTCGGATCCCAGCGCAGCTGCGCGATCGGCAGATCGTATTCATGGCATGGCGCCGAGCGCCACAGCCCGGCATCGACCTTCTTGAAGCGGCCGGAATGTTTCACCGACGGGCGGATGCGATAGAGCCAGGAACGCTCATTGGCGCCGCGCGGCGCGGTGAAGGGCGAGCCCGATAGCTGCTCGGCATAGAGCCCATAGGCGCAACGCTGCGGCGAGTTGCGCCCGATCGGCAGCGCGCCGGGCAGCGACTCCGTCTCGAAACTGTTGCCGAAGCCGGACATGTAGCCCGGCGTTATTTGCGCGGAGCTTCGAATAATCTGATCAGGCGAGGTGTTGATGTTCATGTCTATCCTCCTCCTTGCAGGGCGGCCCACATTTCGCGGTCGCGCTTGTCGGTCCAGATCACGGGATCGTCGATTCCCGAGGCTTCGTCATAGGCGCGGGAGACGTTGAACGGCAGGCAGTGCTCGTAGATCGCAAAGCTCGAAAATTTCGGATCCATCACCTCGCGCGTCGCGGCCATCGTTTCCTTCAGGCTGCGGCCCCTGGCGACGCGAGCTTTCCGCAGCGCCATAAAGCGTGGTGACGAAATCACGCGTCATCGCGATCGCGTCGTGGCAGGTCGCAAGGCCCTTCAGCGCGTCGCCGCGGCCCGGCGCGATCGCCTTGGGATTGAAGGCGCGGATTTCATTCAGCGTCATCGGCCATTCGCGCAAATGCGCGTCGCCGCAATAGCAGGCCGAGTGATATTCGATCAGGTCGCCGGAAAACATCACCTCGGCATCCGGCACCCAGGCGACGATATCGCCTGAGGTATGTCCGGCGCCGAGTTGCATCAAGCGCACTTCGCGCTTTCCGAGATAGATCGACATCTCGCCTTCGAAGGTCAGCGTCGGCCAGGTCAGGCCGGGAATGCTTTGCGCGTCCTGGAACAGCCGCGGGAAGCGGCCATATTCGGAATCCCAATCCTGCTGGCCGCGCTCGGCGACAAGACGCCGTGTCTCTTCCGACGCAACGATCGCCTGCGCATGGTAGGCGGAGGCGCCGAGCACGCGCACGGCGTGATAATGCGACAGCACGACATATTTGATCGGCTTGTCGGTGACGGTGCGCACCCGCTCGATCACCTTGTTGGCCATCGCCGGCGTCGCCTGCGCGTCGAACACGAGGCAGCCGTCCTCGCCGACGATCACGGCGGTGTTGGGATCGCCCTCGGCGGTGAAGGCATAGAGATCGGTACCGATCTCGGAGAAAGTGACCTTCTTCTCGGAGAGGTCGGTGGTGGACGCAAAACCCTTCGCCATCAATTCATTTCCTTGAGCTTATTGTTGTTGCTGTTGTTGCTGCTGGCTCGCATCGAGCATGCGGCGCCTGGCGAGCGTAATCGCCTCGCGCAACACCTCGATGTCGCCGATATGGTTGGCGAGGATCAGCACCAGCGCCGCGTCGAAATCGGCGCTCTGCTCCTCCGTGAGGCCGCGATGCGCCTCGACGATGGCGCGGAAGGCGTCGTCGGGCTTTGCGAAATTCGAGCTGGTCGAAAGCGGCATCACAAAACCTCAGTTCAGGCCGGAGGCGCGGGCGAGCGCCGCATCGAGCGCCGATCCGCGTCGGATGGCGGAAGCGCGCGGCGACATAGCCATCGGGGCGCAACAGATAGGCCGTGCCGGGCTCCGCATCGTAACGCATTGCCGCGAGCCCTTCGCTATCGACGAGACCGCCGTCGCCGCCGATGCGGATCGCGCCGACGCCCTCGGGCGCATCGACTGCCGCGCCATTGCCAAATTCCAGCAGCGTGAACTGCGCTCCCTGTCTCGATGAAAGCCTCGGTCAGGAATTTCGCGCGGCCCGAGCGCTCCGCCATCGGCGCGTCAGGCATCGACGCGCCCGGCCGCGGTCCACCGCGCCATGCATCGCTATCGGCCGTCGACAGCGGCGAATCGTAGATCGACGGCACCGACAGCCGTCCGCCATTGACCATGCGCTTGCCGAACTCGGTCTCCTTGGCGAGCGACAGCACCGCCTGGCGCAGCCGCGCCTCCTGCTGCGTAGTTCGGCGCCATGAAATCGGTCGAGCGCGTCGACTTCGCGGATGTTCTCGTCCGCCGCCGCGCTTCGCTCGACGTGATAGCTCTCGAGCAGGCTCGCGGGCGACTGTTCCGCGCAGCACGCGGTCGAGCTTCCAGGACAGATTCTCCGCGTCCTCCAGCCCCGAATTGGCGCCGCGCGCGCCGAACGGCGAGACCTGGTGCGCGGCATCGCCGGCAAAGATCACGCGGCCATGGACGAAGCGATCCATGCGGCGGCACTGGAATTTGTAGAGCGAGATCCACTCGAAATCGAACTTGTCGTGGCCGAGCATGCGCGCGATCCGCGGCCGCACATTCTCCGGCTGCTTCTCGACGGCGGGATCGGCATCGCGGCTGAGCTGCAGGTCGATGCGCCAGATGTCGTCGGGCTGCTTGTGCAGCAGTGCCGAGCGCCCGGCATGAAACGGCGGATCGAACCAGAACCAGCGCTCGGTCGGAAATTCCGCCGTCATCTTGACGTCGGCGATCAGGAACTGGTCCTCGAACACCTGCCCGGAAAATTCCGCGCCGACCATCTGCCGCAGCGAGGAGCGCGCGCCGTCGCAGGCGACGACATAGCCCGCGTGAATCCTGTAGGGACCGTCGGGCGTCGCGATCGTCAGCGCCACGTTATCGTTGCGGCTCTCCAGCGCGATCACCTTGTTGCGCCAGCGCAGATCGATCGCGGGCAGTTCCTCGACGCGATCGACCAGATAGGCCTCGGCATAGAACTGCTGCAGGTTGATGAAAGCCGGCCGCTTGTGGCCCGACTTCCGGCAGCAGGTTGAACTGGTAGAGCTGCGAGTCGCCGTGAAAAATCCTGCCGACGCTCCACACCACGCCCTTGTCGACCATGCGGTCGCCGACCCCGAGCCGGTCCCAGAACTCCAGCGAGCGCTTCGAGAAGCAGATCGCGCGCGAGCCCTCGCCGATCCGGTCGGCATCATCGAGCAGCACCACGCTCTGGCCGCGCTGCGCGAGATCGATCGCGAGCGACAGGCCAACGGGACCCGCGCCAACGACCACGACCGGATGCTCGGCCGACATCCGCGCCGGGGCGATCCTGGTCGGGATGCCGGCGATAGCCGAACTGGGCTTTGGCTTGCGCCATGCGTTTCCTGATCGCGAGCATGATCTACTATTCCGGATCAGCTCTAGCCAGCCGAAGGCTTTGTTAAATTAGTCGCAACTGCAACTATCTTAGCCCGGCGGCCCGTGCCCGCGCAACCGGATACAGGAGACAAATTTTGGCGACGGCGCTAACCCCCGGACCGCGCGAGGAGAACCTCCGCCCGCCGGAAGGCTTCGCGGCTCGATCTGTTCCGTTTCGTGCCGTTCCGCCTGAACCGGCTGGCCGCCGAGGTGAGCGGCGCGCTGTCGAGCGAATACCAGGCGCGCTACGGCCTCGACATTCCGGAATGGCGGGTGCTGGCGACGCTCGGCTTCCGCAACGACGCCTGCAGCGCGCAATACATTTCGCGACTGCACCCGCACGCATAAATCCACCATCAGCCGCGCGGTGACGGCGCTGATGGAGCGGCAGATCGTCGAGCGCGTCGAGAACGCGGAAGACCGCCGCGAATTCCGCCTGCGGCTGACGCGCAAGGGCCGCTCGCTCTATGAAGAGCTGATCCCGCGCCTGCTGCGCAAGGAGCAGGAGATCCTGTCGTGCCTTTCCGCCAGGAGCGCAAGCAGTTCGCGGCGCTGCTCGGCAAGATCGAGAAGAGCCTCGAGTTGGTGCAGAACAGCCAGGAGGCGGACGCGAAGGAAGCGTATTAGTGCGTCTCCTCATTGCGAGGAGCGCCGTGATTGCCGTCCGCCGTCATTTCGCAAACGAGCGCGACGGCGCCTTGTGCAGAGCCCACGCATCGACCTTGTCGCTGGCGCGCGGATAGATTTCGGTGACGATCGGATCATGGCCGGGGATGAAGCGATCGGGGTGACCGGCGAGGCGCTCGACGGTCTCCCAGCCCAACGCCATGTCGCCGATATTGTAGACGATCGGAAACGGGCTGCGCCGGTGCAGATTGGCGTAGTAATGCGCGGCGTCGGAGGCCAGCACCACCGGACCTCGCTCGGTTTCGACCCGCACCACCTGCAATCCGTCGGAATGGCCACCGACGCGGTGCACGGTCACATCAGGCGCGACCACGCCGTCGCCGGCATGGAAGATGACGCGCTCGCCATAGACATGGCGCACCATTTGCGTGACATGCTCGACCGTGAACGGGTGGCGCAACAGGCCGTTGCACATGCAGCGCCCGGTAGCATAGCTCATCTCGCGCTCCTGCAGATGGAAACGCGCATTGGGAAAGCGATCGAGATTGCCGGCGTGGTCGTAATGCAGATGGGTGACGATGACGTCCTTGATGGCTTCGGCCTTGACGCCAAAGCCCGCGAGCGCATCGACCGGATTGAGCATCAGCTTGCGGCCGCGCACCCTGGCCTCGTCGGCATTGAAGCCGGTATCGACCAGGATGTTGTGCCCGCCCCCGTGGATCAGCCAGACGAAATAGTCGAGATCCTGGGCGCTGGTCTCATGCGGATCGGGGGAGAGGAAGTTCATCTGCGGCGTGCGCGCCATGGTCGCATAGCGGAGCGCGTAGATTTCGTAGGCGTTTCCCATCGGTTTCACTTTTCTTGTTGGAGAGCGGGCCGCCGCACCAAGCCATTGTCGTCGGCAAAGGTCAAACCTGTGCGGGACAAGGCTGCTGTCACCGGGATGACGCAGAGAGCCCCTAATGTGAGCCTAATCACATTGAAGCGCTGGCCGTTGCGGGAACTTGGCGTCCTCGCCGAGGGCGTGCGCCGAGCAAAAAATCGGTGCGCGCCTTCTGGCCGGTCGGGGCAAATGGCCGCAGTCGATCTGTCGCGATAGCATCGATTTTGCAAGCGGTTGACGGGTCAAGACCGCGGTTTGATAATGCGGGAAGCGTAGAGTAATGTCGTCACGGCGCGAGCGGGATCGGCGCCCTTCTCCTTGGACCGCCGTGGTATGAACAATCGCCTTGCTTCACTCCTGATTGCCCTTTTCTCGGTCATCTGGACCGTCCCATCGTCCGCCGCGGGCGACCGATACGCGCTCGTCATCGGCAACGCGAAATATCCGGACGCGGACGCGCCGCTGAAAGAACCGATCAACGACGCCCGTGCCGTCGCCGACGAATTGAAGCGCGACGGTTTCAATGTCGACACGGGGGAGAACCTGACCGGCGACGCCATGCGCCGCGCCTTTGACAAGCTCTATGGCAAGCTAAAGCCGGGCTCGGTCACGCTGATCTTCTTCTCCGGATTTGGCGTGCAGTCCAACCGCCAGAGCTACATGATCCCGGTCGACGCCCAGATCTGGACCGAAGCGGACGTCCGCCACGATGGCTTCAGCCTGGAAACCGTGCTCGGCGAAATCAACAGCCGCGGTGCCGGCGTCAAGATCGCCCTCGTCGACGCTTCCCGCCGCAATCCCTATGAGCGCCGTTTCCGCACCTTCTCGGCGGGATTGGCGCCGGTGATCGCGCCAAATGGCACGCTGGTGATGTATTCGGCCGCATTGTCCTCGGTCGTGTCTGACAATGGCGGCGACCACAGCCTGTTCGTGCAGGAGTTGCTCAAGGAAATCCGCGTCCCCGACCTGATGGCCGAGGAGACGCTCAACCGCACCCGCGTCGGCGTCACCCGCGCCTCCCGCGGCGAGCAAGTGCCGTGGATTTCGTCCTCGCTGGCCGAGGATTTCTCGTTCATCCCGGGCGCTTCGGGCAACCGGCCGCCGGCCCCGGTCGCAAACGTGCCGCCGCCACCTCCGCCGCCGGCGGTGACGCCGCCTTCGACGCCCGCGCCAAAGGAAGTCGCGACGGCCTCGCCGCCGCCCGCGCCGCCTCCTCCACCGGCGCCCGCGCGGGTCGAAATTGCGCCGGCGCCGTCCGTGCCGACGGAACAGCCGAGCCCGCAGCCGTCGACCCAGGTCGCGCTGGCTGACGACCCGACCATCAAGAGCCTGACCCAAAAGCTCGATTCCAACCCGGACGATGTCAGCGCGCTGTACCGGCGCGGGCAGGTCTATGCCAGCAAGGGCGCCTACAGCCTGGCGATCCAGGATTTCGACGGCACACTCCGGATCAATCCGAAGGACGTCGAAGCCCTCAATAACCGCTGCTGGGCGCGCGCTGTGGTCGGCGACTTGCAGGCGGCGCTCAAGGACTGCAACGAGGCGTTGCGGCTGCGGCCGAATTTCGTCGACGCGCTCGACAGCCGCGGCCTGGTCAATCTCAAGAGCGGGGCGACCAAGAATGCCATCACGGATTTTGACGCGGCGCTGAAGATCAATCCACGCCTGACCTCATCGCTCTATGGCCGGGGCCTCGCCAAGCAGCGGAACGGCTCGATTTCCGAGGGCAATTTGGATATAGCCAATGCGAAGGCCATGGACCCGAATATCGTCCAGGAGTTCGACAGTTACGGGGTGCGTTGACGCTTTTTTTGAGTTGAACGGCAGGTGCTTCTCGAACCCCCGGGCAGGCGCCTGAGACAGATAGTTAAGTTATTACGGTCGCGACTGATTTTGCCGCGATCGGTGGGCAAATCGTTTTGGAACCGCGCGCAGCACGCGCAGGAGGGACTGGCAATGACGAAGCTGTCGGGAAAACGCAATTTGATCGCGATCCTCTCGATTGTCACTTTGGGGGCCGCATTTTCATTTGGGATTAATCCGGCGCGGGCTGGCGATGACGTCAGCGAAGATCAGATCGTGCGGGCGCTCACTCCAAAGCCAAAGCCGCCCTTGACCCGTGGCCTGTCAGTCGGTCCGCAGACCGCTGAACCGGCTGCGAACCCGGCGGAAGCCAAGATCATCGCCAGCGTCCGTGGCCGCACCACGCGTTCGCTCTCCAACGCCGAGCGTGAGGAGATCGCGACCATCGCCAAGGACAAGCCGAATATCGATCTCGACCATCACCTTCGACTACAACTCGGCCGACATCAGTGCCAAGTCGCTTCCCGAAGTGCAGAAGCTGGGCCGCGCGCTCACCAACGACAACCTGAAAGGCTCGACCTTCCTGCTCGCCGGCCACACCGACGCCGCCGGTGGCGACGCCTACAACCAGGAACTGTCCGAACGCCGCGCCGAACTCGATCAAGCGCTACCTGATGGACAATTACCACATCGCCGCGAGCGATCTCGTCACCGTCGGCTATGGCAAGAGCAAGCTCAAGGATCCGAGCCAGCCGATCGCGGAAGTGAACCGCCGCGTGCAGGTGGTGAACATGGAAAACAAGACCACGGCGTCCAAATAACGCCCGGCCCAACCAGTAGCTTAAGGTGGCGCCGAGTAACGTTCTGCAGCAGGATAGCGTCCCGCAATCGCGCGGGACGCGTGTTCGTTTTGGAGCCGGCTCCCTCCCTCCGGCGATCCGCATCCGCGCCGCATCCACCAGTATCTGCATTTCGTAAGGGGTGATCCGGCGATGTCGCTTTCCGAAAACGTCAAGCGGGGGATCGGAGCGGTGTTCTTCATCGCTCTCGCCGCTGGATATTACTGGTGGGAGCATCGACCGGAGCCTGCGGAGAAGGAAACGCCAGGGCCAGGCCCAGGTCGTCGTCACCAAATCCACCAATGCCTGCTTCTCCGACCAGGTGCGCGTGACCGGCTTCATCGTGCCGCGCCGCGAGGCCGTCGTCGGCGCCGACCAGGAAGGCTCCAAGGTCACTGATCTCTTCGTCCGCGAGGGCGATACCGTGACCGAAAACCAGGAACTGGCCCGGCTCAGCGCGCCGCCGCAACAGCCCGGACAACAGCAGCAGGGCAGGACCGGCCCGGTCTCGCTGAAAGCGCCCGCGCGGAGGCCTCGTCACCGAGGTCCGGACCATTGTCGGCGCCCCGGCTTCGCCGCAGGCTGGCCCGATGTTCCGCATCGCCATCGGCAACGAGCTCGAACTCGACGCCGAGGTGCCGAGCGTGCACCTGCCCAAGCTCAGCCCCGGCGCCACCGTGCGCATCACCCGCGACAACGCGCCCGACCTGATCGGACGCGTTCGCCAGGTTTCGCCGCAGATCGACCGCACCACACAACTCGGCCATGTCCGGATCGCGCTCACCAACAATCCGTCGCTGAAGGTCGGCATGTTCGCGCGCGCCAATATCGACGCCAAGCGCAGCTGCGGCGTCGCGGTTCCGCGCACCGCCATTGACCATCTGACCGTCCAGGTGATCAAAGGAAGCACGGTGGAGACGCGGAAGGTGAAGGTAGGGCTCACGTCCGACACCAACACGGAAATTCTCGAAGGCCTTGAAGTCGGCGAAACCGTTGTGGCCGACGCCGGCTCTTCGCTGCATGATGGCGACCAGGTCACGACCATGTTCGCCGACGAACTCGATCGACGGGTACGCTGATGGCACTCAATATCTCGGCATGGGCGATCCGAAACCCGCTGCCGCCCATCGTCTTTTCGATCATCCTGCTGGTGCTGGGGTGGGTGAGCTTCACCAAGCTCGCGGTAACCCGCCTGCCCTCCGCCGACATTCCCGTGATCTCGGTTGCGGTATCGCAATTCGGCGCGGCACCGGCCGAGCTTGAATCCCAGGTCACCAAGACGATCGAAGACGGCGTCTCCGGCGTCGAGGGCGTGCGTCACATCTCGTCCTCGATCACCGACGGCCTGTCGGTGACCACGATCCAGTTTGCGCTGGAGACCAACACCGATCGCGCGCTCAACGACATCAAGGACGCAGTCACCCGCGTGCGCGCCAACCTGCCGCAGAACGTCAACGAGCCGCTGATCCAGCGCGTCGACGTGATCGGCCTGCCGATCCTGACTTATGCCGCGATCTCACCCGGCAAGACGCCGGAGCAATTGTCCTATTTCGTCGACGATGTCGTCAAACGCGCGTTGCAGGGCGTGCGCGGCGTCGCGCAGGTCGAGCGCATCGGCGGTGTCGAGCGCGAGATCCTGGTCTCGCTCGATCCCGACCGGCTGCAGGCCGCGGGGCTCACTGCCGTCAATGTCAGCCAGCATCTGCGCGGCACCAATGAGGATCTCGCCGGGGGCCGGGCTGAAATCGGCAAGAACGACCAGGCCATCCGCACGCTTGCCGGCGCCAAGACGCTGAACGACCTCGCCGGCACCATGATCCCGCTGTTTTCCGGCGGCGAGGTGCGGCTCGACGACCTCGGCACCGTCACCGACACCATCGCCGATCGCCGCACCTTTGCCCGCTTCAACGGCGAGCCGGTGGTGGCGCTCGGCATCAAACGCTCCAAGGGCGCGTCCGACGTGGTGGTCGCGGGCCTGGTGCAGAAGCGCATCGATGCGCTCAAGACGCAGTATCCCGACGTCGATCTCAAGCTGATCGATACTTCGGTGAAATTTACCAATGGCAATTACGAGGCCGCGATCTCGACCCTGTTCGAAGGCGCGATCCTCGCCGTGGTCATCGTGCTGTTGTTCCTGCGCGACATCCGCGCCACCATCATTGCCGCGATCTCGCTGCCGCTGTCGATCTTCCCGGCGTTCTGGGCGATGGACCTTCTCGGCTTCTCGCTGAACCTCGTCTCCTTCCTCGCGATCACGCTGTCGACAGGTATCCTGGTCGACGACGCCATCGTCGAAATCGAGAACATCGTCCGCCACATGCGGATGGGCAAGACGCCGTACCGCGCGGCGCTGGAGGCCGCCGACGAAATCGGCCTCGCCGTGATCGCGATCTCGCTCACCATCATTGCGATCTTCGCGCCGGCCAGCTTCATGTCCGGCATCGCCGGCCAGTTCTTCAAGCAGTTCGGCATCACGGTGTCGGTGCAGGTGCTCTTCTCGCTGCTCGCCGCGCGCTTCGTCACGCCGATGCTGGCGGCCTATTTCATGAAGCCTCACGACCATGACGACCCGCCGCCGGGCCGCATCCTGAACACCTATCACAGCGTGGTCAGATGGTCGGTGAAACACCATTACATCACCGTCCTGATCGGCTTCGGCATCTTTGCGCTGTCGATCTGGAGCATCACGCTGCTGCCGCAGGGCTTCCTGCCGGCGCAGGACACTGCGCGCTCGCTGCTGGCGATGGAACTGCCACCCGGTTCGCAGCTCGCCTACACCGAGCAGGTCACCGAGGACATCGTCGCGCGGCTGCGCAAGCGGCCCGAGGTCCAGAGCGTGTTCGTCGACGGCGGCCGCGTTCCGCCGGGCATCCAGGAGGTGCGCCGCGCTTCGCTGATCATCAATTACACGCCGAAGGGCAATCGCAGCATCACCCAGCGCGAGCTCGAGCTCGAGATCGGCAACGAGCTCGAGAACGTCCCCGATATCCGTTTTTGGTTCCTCGATGAAAACGGCCTGCGCGCGATCTCGCTGGTCGTCACCGGCACCGACAGCAACATCGTGAACAACGTCGCCAATGAGCTGGCGACGCAGATGAAGCGGATCACGATGATCGCCAACGTGACTCCGGAGACGTCGCTCGACCGGCCCGAGCTCCGCATCCAGCCGAAGGCTGATTTGTCGGCGCGGCTTGGCGTCACCACCGAAAGCCTGTCGCAGACCATCCGCGTCGCCACCATCGGCGACGTCGGCCCCGCACTCGCCAAGTTCGACGCCGGCGACCGCCTGGTGCCGATCCGCGTCCAGCTCGAGGATTCCGCGCGCAGCAATATCAGGACGCTGGAGCAATTGCGCGTGCCGCTCGGCGAGCACGGCGAGAAGGGCGGCGTGCCGCTCTCTGTCGTCGCCGACATCAAGCTCGACCAGGGCCCGACCAGCATCAACCGCTATGACCGCGACCGCCAGGCGACCGTGGCGGCCGACCTCGTCGGCAACGCCGCACTCGGCGACGCCACCAAGAAGATCAACGACCTGCCGGTCATGAAGAGCCTGCCGAAGGGCGTCAAGGTCAGCCCCTCGGGCGACGCCGAAAGCCTGAACGAATTGTCGTCGGGCTTTGCCACCGCGATCACCGGCGGCCTGATGATGGTCTATGCCGTGCTGGTGCTGCTGTTCGGCACTTTCCTGCAGCCGATCACCATCCTGTTCTCGCTGCCGCTATCGATCGGCGGCGCGATCGGCGCGCTGCTCCTGACCGGCAAGCAGCTGACTACGCCGGTCTGGATCGGCATTTTGATGCTGATGGGTATCGTGACCAAGAACGCCATCATGCTGGTGGAGTTCGCGATCGAAGCGATCCGCGACGGCAAACCGCGCGACGAGGCCATGATCGATGCCGGCATGAAGCGTGCGCGGCCGATCGTGATGACCACGATCGCGATGGCGGCCGGCATGATGCCGTCCGCGCTCGCCTATGGCGCCGGCGGCGAGTTCCGCTCGCCGATGGCGCTCGCCGTGATCGGCGGCCTGTTGTTCTCGACCGTCCTGTCGCTGGTGTTCGTGCCGGCGATGTTCATGGTGATGGACGATCTCGGCTCGCTGATCTGGCGCTTCGGCAAGAAGCTCGTGGTTTCGTCTGAAGATGCCGACCATGGTGATCATTCGCAGCAGCCGCCCGCGCAGCAGCCGCCGGCGCCGCCGAAAATCATGCATCCCGCGGCGGAGTAGAGTTAGCCTTCCTGCACCGCTTCCGCCTCCTGCGCCGACGTTCGATACGCCGGGTGGCGCGACCAGTCGCTGTCCTCGATGAGCGTGTAGTCCATCGGCGCTGATCCCTCTCTGCCGATCTGCATCAGTTGGCGCTGGAAATAGGTCAGGAACGTCTCATCGGCATCCGCCGAGATCGAATGGCGGCGGGTCTCGATGGCGACCCGCGCCGTCACCCCGCTGCCGGCGAAGAAATCCAGCACGGTTGATCCCGGAAAAGAAAGCGAGCGCACCAATCGCTCGATCAGTTCCTTCGGCTTTTGCGTCGGATGACCGACGCGTTCCTTCGAATTGCCGTTGAGGCGGGGGATCTTCCAGACATTGGTCGGATTGATGCCCTTGTCGAGATTTTCCGGAACCAGCCGCTTGTCGCGCTTGTAGATCTCGAGCGTCCGCGGATCGAGCGGCTGCCTGACCGCATCGAGATCGAAGAAATATTTCGGCGTCTTGGCAAACCAGGCGATCTCTTCGTGGCGATTGGCGAAGAAACGCTGCGCGCCCATGCCGTTCGGATAGTTCCAGATGATGAGATTGGCGAGCAGCATCGTGCTGTGCGCCCGCATCCAGCTCATCAGGCTGAGCAGATCGCCGCTGCCGGCCTCGCTCTGATATTGCAGGCCGCCGAACAGCACGAAATTGCCGGAAGGCGCCAACACACGCTCGACTTCGCGCAGCCATTTGCCGGCCCAGTCGACATAATGCGACAAGTCATCCCAGGCCGCGACATTGATGTTGTAGGGCGGATCGCAGATCACGAGCTGGATCGACTGGTCAGGTATTTTGGCCAGCACCTCAAGGCAGTCGGCGACCGCCACGATATGCGAGGTCGGCGCCGCGCTGGGCGTGCTCGCCGCGCGCGCGGAGGAATGCGCCAGCCCGCTCTTTCGCAGGCGGTTCATCCCGATATGCCCGGCGTTGCGATGGGAGCGGTTCGACATCTTGGGACCGGGCGGGGGGCTGCAGCCAGCGCGCTATTTGTCGTTCGCGATCAGGGTCAGCTTGTTCAGGTTCTGCAGCAGGATACGGCCGCGCTGCAGGTCCAGGATGCCGTCCTTGCGCCAGGACTGCAGTTGCCGGTTGACGCTCTCGCGCGCGGCGCCGACGAAGATGCCGAGCTGCTCCTGCGAGATGTGCACCTCGGAGCCGAAATCGGCGGCGAGCGCGCACAGCCGGCGCGCCAGCCGCACCGGCAACGGATGCAGCATCGATTCCTCCATCCGCTCGCTCTGCCAGCGGATGCGCTGGCACAACAGCTCGATGATCTTGATCGCGACCTTGGGCTCACGCTCGAGGAAGGCGATGAAATCTTCCCGGCGCAGCACGAACAGTTCCGTGGTTTCGCCCGCGGCCGCGTCCGCCGTGCGGGCCTGGCGGTCGAGCACGGCGACTTCGCCGAACAGGTCGCCCGGCCCCATGAAATTCAGCGTCAGCCGGCTGCCATCGGGGGCGCCGGTCTCGATCCGGATTTGCCCGCGGCGGACCCCATAAAGGGCGTCGCCGGGATCGCCCTTCTGGAATAACACCTGGCCCGTAGCCAGATGCTCGGTATGACAAAGGTTTGCAAGCCGCTGCAGCTCGTCGGGGCCCAGATCCGAGAACATCGGATTCATCTTCAAAATGACCGCAAATTCGGCCTGTTTGCTCATTTCAATACCTTCAAGCGAGATTCGAGGGATCCACCTTGCGGAAGTGTGCCATAGGTCACATAACTTTGCAGCTCTTCTGATTATTTATGGACCCCTTTTGAGCCCTCGCCCGTTTCCGCGATAAGCTCAAGGTTGCCCGGCGGGAGGGGACGCAGGGCGCGTGCACGATGCCGTTTGCCGGGAATATCGACATGAAAGCTCTGAGAATCACAGGCGCAGCAGTCGCCGCCGTCATCGTCATCCTGGCGCTGCTCTTGGTTATCGGAATCCCCTCGGGCTTCCTGACCTCGGCCATCCAGGATCGCGTCGAACGCCAGACCGGCTATCGGCTGACGATTGCTGGCTCGACCAAGATCAGCCTGTGGCCGACGCTGAATGTGAGCTTGGGCGACCTGACGCTGCAGGACCCGAAGGACCGCGACGGCTCTTACCGCATCACCATCGGCAATGTGCAGGCCGACATGACCCTGTCGAGCGCGTGGTCGGGCCACCCGCATGTCTCCGAACTCATCGTCACCAAGCCCGTGGTGTACAGGCCGCTCCTGCGCGAGCGCATCGTTGATGCCCCGTCGCGCTCGACGAAGTCCGCCACCGAGTCCGAGACCGTCACCATCGATCGCGTGAAGATCGTCGAGGGCGCGATCGTTGCCTCCAATTCGCGCGACCGCATCGAGCACCGCATCGACGGCGTCAACGCCAACGCCGTCATCGACGCCGATCGCAAGATAAAATTCACCGGCACCGCGCGCGCCGGCGACACCCCGCTGAAATTCGACGTCAAGGCGGTAGCCGCGGCAGGCGCGGTCGACCGCCAGAACGTTCCCGTCGAGTTCACGCTCGAAGCACCCGGCCTGCTGCGCGCGCCGCTGACCGCGAAGGCCGAGGTCCGCTTCGCGAGCCCGGTGGTCAAGATCAACAGCCTCTCCGGCGCGCTCGGGGATGGCGCGTTCAACGGCTGGGCTTCGGTCGACCTCGCCAGCAAGCCGCTGGTGAAGCTCGATCTCGACTTCCAGCGCCTCGCGCTGGGGTCTACGAATGCGACGCCGTCCGCGTCGCCCGCGCAGGGCTGGAGCGATGCGCCGATCAACCTGACCGGGCTCAATTATGTCGACGCGCAGGTGCGGGTGTCGGCGACCCAGCTCGACCTTGGCGAGGCGCATTTTGCTCCCGCAGCCGTCGATGCCACACTCGCCGGCGGCGTGCTGAAGGCCTCGTTCGCCAACCTCGGCGCCTATGGCGGCCAGGCGAGCGGCGAGGTGATCGTCGATGCCTCGAGCGGCAGCCCGACCTATGCCATGCATTGCGATCTCGTCGGGGTGCGGGCGTTGCCGCTGCTGACGAGCCTTGCCGATTTCGACAAGATCGACGGCAAGATGATGGCCAAGATCGCCGCGCGTTCGGCCGGCGCGAGCCAGCACGCGATCATGTCCGGCATGAGCGGCACCGCCTTCGTGATCTTTCAGGACGGCTCGATCCGCGGCCTCAATGTCGCGCAGATGATCCGCTCGCTGACGTCGAGCCCGCTGAACGGCTGGCAGGAGCAGCAGGAGCAATCGACGGATCTCACGCAGCTGTCGTCCTCGTTCAAGATCGACCGCGGCCAGGCCGTCACCACCGACTTGAACCTGGTGGGACCGCTGGTGAAGGTCACCGGTGCCGGCACCATCGACCTCGGCACCAAAATGATCGGCTTCCGCATGGAGCCGAAGCTCGTGCTGACCACCGAAGGTCAGGGCCGCACCGCCGATCCCGTCGGCTTCGGTGTCCCCGTGATGATCGAGGGCCCCTGGTCGAACCCGCGGATCTATCCGGACATGCAGGGCATCCTCGATAATCCCGATGCGGCCTATGCCAAGCTCCGCGACATGGGCAAGGGCCTGTTCGGGCCGAACGGTGGCGGGCTCGGCGGCATCCTCGGGGGCTTGAGCGCGCTGACCGGGAACGGCAACAACGCCACCACTGGCAACAACGGCGCCAACGACCCGCTTGGCGGCAATATTGCCGGCGCGATCGGCAATCTGCTGCAAAAGGGCCTTGCCAACCAGAGCCGCGGCATCCCCGCGCCGGTGCCGCAGCAATCCGCCCCGCAGGCGCAGGCCCCGGCCACAACTCCGGCCCCACCCGACCAGCAGACCCAGAGCGACACCTCTGCGCCGCAGGACAGCCAGCCCATGAACGATGTGCTGCGGCAGCTGTTCAACCGGTGATTTTGACACCATTCGCCTCCTTTCTCTGACACCACCCGAGCTTCGCCCCCACCCCGACCCTCCCCTGCAAGCGGGGAGGGAGTAACGGGGGCTGGCGGTAACCAACCGGGCAGCTACACGGCCAAGCCCTTCAAATTGTGCTAAAACCGCCCCCGGCCGAGACGTCCACCCCTGGTTCCCTGCGGTTTTTCGCTTGTTTTGACCCTGGGGCGGCCTGCCGTTTGCAACGACACTGCCGGACATGGTCGGCAGTAGGTCAACCGCGCTGACGCTAGCGTCGAAAGCCGCCCACGAGGGGTCTGGATGATCGCCGTCAAGGATAAGATCGGGTTTTTGCGCGAAGGGCTGTTCGCCAAATACGTGATGGCGCTGGTCGGCCTCGTCGTGTTCGTGCTGGCGGTGAACGGCATGACCGAGACCTGGATCAGCTATCGCGCCACCAAGACCACGCTGACGGATGCGATGTCGGAAAAGGCCGAGGCCACCGCCAAGCGCGTCGACCAGTCGATCTCCGAGCTGGAACGGCAGATCAGCTGGGTGACGGCGGCCAGCGTCAACAAGCTGGATTTGCGCCGCAACGCCTATGCCCAGCTTCTCAACCAGATCTCCGCCGTGACCCAGCTCACCTGGATCGACGGCCAGGGCCACGAGGTGCTTCGGCTGTCGCGCACCCAGATCGCGATCAACTCCAACGCCGATTACTCGCGCGACGCGCGCTTCACCGAGGCGGCGACCCGCGGCACCGGCTTCTCGCCGGCATTTTTCACAGGCACCCGTCCCTTCATGTCGATCTCGGAGGCGCATTCCGGCTTCAACAAGGACGTCACCGTCGCCGACATCGACCTCAGCTTCCTGACGGACTATCTCGGCGACACCCAGGTCGGCAAGAACACCTTCGCCTATGTGGTCGACCCCAAGGGCGCGGTGCTGGCGAGCTCGGCCCGCGGCCCCGAGGTCGGCAAGGACCTCTCCAAACTGCCCCAGGTCGCAGCCGTGATGGCCCCCGACGGCCAGCCGCTGGGGTCCGGCACCGATGCCGACGGCCAATCGGTGCTGACGGCGTCCTCGACCCTGCCAAAGCTCGGCTGGGCCGTGTTCTTCGAGCAGCCGACCGCGCAGGCCCTTAGCCCGATCCGCGACCAGCTCCTGCGCGGGGCGCTCCTGATCGGGCTTGGCCTCGTGATTGCGATCATCGCCGGCACTATCATGGCGCGGCGCATGCTGGTGCCGATCGAGGCGCTGCGCGACGGCGCCCGGCGCCTGGGCGCCGGCGATTTCAGCCAGCGCATCGATGTCCACACCAAGGACGAGCTGGAGGAATTGGCCGAGCAGTTCAACTCCATGGCGGGCCAGCTCGGCCAGACCTATGCCGACCTCGAGTCCAAAGTGGTCGAGCGCACCCGCGACCTCGCCCAATCGATCGGCGAATTGAAGGTGCTGGAGGAGGTCGGCCGCGCGGTGTCGTCCTCGCTCGATCTCAACGCCGTGCTGCCGACGGTGGCGGCGCGCGCGCTCGAGATCACCCATGCCGATGCGGTGCTGATCTACGGCTATGACGCCGAAAAGCGCCAGTTCAACCTGGTCGAGGCCGGCGGCATCGACAAATCGGTCGAGGGCGAGCATCGCGTGATCGACGAAGGCGACAGCGTGCTCGGCGATGCCGCCGCCAGGGGCGAGCCGATTGCGATTCCCGACCTCGCCGCGGTAGCCGACATTCGCCTGCGCAACGTCGTGGTCGAAGCCGGCTTCCATGCCGTGCTGGTGGCACCCTTGGTCGACCAGCAGGGCGTGCTCGGCGCGCTGGTCGTGCTGCGCCGCGCCGCCGGCGATTTCCCGGAAAGCCTGATCGGCTTGATGCGCACCTTTGCGCACCAGTCGGTGCTCGCGATGCGCAATGCGCGGCTGTTCACCGAGGTCGACCAGCAGGGCCGCGAGCTCGCCTCCGCCAACTCGGTCGTGCGCGAGCAGGCCGACAAGCTCAAGGAGCAGACCGAGCAGCTCAAGAACTGGAACCGCTCGCTGGAGGAGCGCGTCGAAAAGCAGCTCGGCGAGATCGAGCGCATCAGAAAACTCGAGCGCTTCCTCGCGCCACAGGTGGCGCAGCTGATCGCCTCCTCCGACGGCCACGACGCGCTGCTCGACAGCCATCGCCGCGAGGTGACGGTGGTGTTCTGCGATCTGCGCGGCTTTACCGCCTTCACCGAGACCACCGAGCCGGAAGAGGCGATGAACGTGCTGCGCGAATATCACGCCGCGCTCGGCGAATTGATCTTCCGCTACGAAGGGACGCTCGACCGCTATGCCGGCGACGGCGTAATGATCCTGTTCAACGCGCCGATCCAGTTCGAGGACCACACCAAGCGCGCGGTGAAGATGGCCTGCGAGATGATCCACACCATCGGCCAGTTGACCGAGAAATGGCGCAACCGCGGCCACAGCCTGGGCTTCGGCATGGGGATTGCGCTCGGCTATGCCACGCTCGGCCAGATCGGCTTCGAGCAGCGGCTCGAATACGCCGCGATCGGCAGCGTCACCAACCTCGCTTCCCGCCTGTGCGACGAGGCCAAGGCCAACCAGATCGTGGTGAGCCGCCGCGTCTACGGCATGGTCGAGCCCTGGGTCGAGGCCCGCGCGCTCGACGACCTCGTGCTGAAGGGATTCAATCACCCCGTGCTGGCGATGGAGATTTTGCGTTGGCGCGAGGAGGTGGATGATGTCGTGGACGCGTCGGCCGCGGCCGCGGCAAGGCGGCGGATGTAGGGCGCTAACGCGCAGCACTCTTTAGTCACCTCGCCCCGCCTGCGGGGAGAGGTCGGATCGCATCGCCAGATGCGATCCGGTGAGGGGGACTCTCCGCGAGTCGTTCTATCACCGTCTTTGCGGAGGCAGCCCTCACCCCACCCCTCTCCCTGCGAAGAGCGGGGCGAGGGAGCGCACCGATCGCGACGCGACAGTGCGGCCAATCCTGATTCAATTTTCAAATAGCTGAGAACACGCCTCCACACCCCCGCGGCGCGATTCCGCCCGGGCTGTGCATCTAACCGTGTCCCTCGTGAAATCAGAGGGCGCAGGAAACACCGGGCGCAGCGTGCACCCGCAGCCTCGCGTGCAAAGGTAGAAAACACGCGAGTTAGTCACCACAGGCACACCGATACGACCCGGCGTTTCCTGCGCAATGGTTTTACGGCTTATGGCGCGCTCTCCCCGGGGCACCGGGCTTTCTAGCCCCCGTCGCTTCGCTGGGATGAGCCCCGCGAAACTTGACACCAGCGTCGGGGTGTCAGGACCACGCGTTTTCGCCGTCCGCTCTCCTCGTCGCACGCCTGGCGACGCGAAAGCGTCCATCGCATCCTGCACCCAACGTCCGTGGCGATTGCGCGTACGCCCCTCTGGAAGGACAGGACGCGCGGATTAGAGCCAGTGATTTGCCCGACGGGGCAAGTGGTAATTTTGCTACGCGGGGATGAGTGTCGGAATCGCGTTGAAGCAGCGGGAGAAACTAGATTTTTGGTGCAGGCCTTAGCGCGGCTTTGTCGCGACCTTGAGATCGGGCTACTGCTTCCATAGCCATCGCGATCGCGGCGGCGTCGTTGGATTCAAATGCCTCTGCGAGATAGGCCGCAATCATTTCCGGGCTATCGAGATATTCAGCCGCATCAAACGGTGTGGCTTTTGCCATGGCTCAGTCCTCGCAAAAACTCTTCGTCCGCGGCTTTCCTGTTGGCCCGTCCAGACGCCTCGCGCTCAGTCCGGCGATCCATCGGGATCGACTGGCATCGGCTTCTTGATCGGTTCAAGGACCACCTTGTCGCCTACCTTGCTGATCCGCACCTCATCGCCCTCGAAGCGAAACTCGTCGGGGAGACATACGGCTTGGTCTTGGCCGTCCATAAAGAGTTTGGCTGTTACAGTCATAACCGTGCTTCTCCAACGCTAGCGGCTCGGAGGACCTACCGCTGAATTGTACCGGCCAAGCGAGAATGAGACTTGTCCTTCAAATCTGGCATCTTCCGATTCTACCTGGGCAGTTCACTTAGGTGGTTTAAACTGTTGAAGAGTAGCAATTGCTTCCTCGGTCGCGAGCCCAAAGCTGCTTTCAAGCTGAGTTCTGACTTCCACCTGAAGCGAAGCAGCCTTCTGCACCATTTCCTCGGCCATCTCCATCTTGCGAACCAACTCCTTAGCGATTGCCGCAGCGGGCTTCGGAACCACGATGTCCCTCATCAAGGGCCAGTCAATTCTGGTCCGCCCTACGCCGCTTGCTCGCACCAGCAGTTCGGATCGGATTTCCGGCGATCGAAGGAGAGCGCAAATCACTTTCGGATGAAGAACGCCCTTCGAATCCAGAGCCGTTTATTCCGACGTTATCACGCAGCCGTTCAATTCCTCCGAAACGAATCCGATTGAGCCGTGCACAGCGTTAATATGACTGACGACAATCTGATTGCTTTTCACCCGGAAGAGTTGACTGCCCTTGTGGTCGCTGGCCATTAGAGTTTCACCCTGTCTAGCCGCGCCGTCGTAACCGACCACCAAATAGGTTATTTCTTCTGCTGCGTCCTCCGGAATGATCGTCTCGTCTTCCGAGAAGATATACTCATCCAGAAGGTCACCGATGGTCGTCGTCGTTATTCCCTTTTTACTCCAGACTGAAAACATTCGCCCAGTCTTAGCAAAGCATGACTTCACATCCAGCCGGTCCTGAACTTTCTCCGCCTGTACAATATGGCCAGCGCAGGTCTCGGCGTCGCCTGCAAGGAAGGCCTTGAATAGCTTGGTTACCTCCGCGATTTCCTTATTTGCGGCCTCGCAATTCTTTCGATCGATCGGAAGAACTCGTTGGCGCTTAGGATCGTCGATCCCAACATATCGACAAGCATACATGAACACGGGAGTTTGTTCCTGATCTTCGCTCCTTCTCTTCTCTAGAACGATCAGCGAAGTTTTTAGTCGTCAAGGATCGCTTGTTGCACTTTGTTGCCCCGATCGTATTCCTTTGCGAACGGGGGATTGGTGAGGACCACGTCGAACAAACCGTTGTCTGCTTGTACGAGCAGCTCACGAAGCTGGTCGATGTAGCCCTTCGTTTCAATTTCACCGAAATCTTCTGTCTTCAGCTGCTTGTCGAGAAAGTCAGCCTCAAAAATCGAGGTGCCGCCGTCCCCATGCAAATACATGTTCATACGTGCGAGGCGGGCCTGATTGGGGTCTCTGCCCACGTCCACCCCGTAGAGCGAATGATTTGTGACATCCGACCGCAGTTTTGTCCGCTCTTGGTCAGATAAAGTAGCGTTGAGGTCGATCTTCATCCACATGTCGGCTAGAGCATCGATCAAGAACCCCCCCGTGCCGCAGCAGCCGTCGAGCACGACATCAATGTGAAGCTTGTCAGCGCGCAGATTTGCCAGGCTGGTTCCCAGCTTGACGATACTCCTAGGCGTGAAGAATTGACCGAGGTCCTTGCCACGCATGGTGGCGGACAGGAAGGTTTCGAAGAGGCGCCCATTAAGATCGACGTCAATTCCAAAGAGGAAGATGCCTTCCAGCTTTGACACCACGTAGCGGATGGTCTCGGGATTGAGGCGAAGCTTGTCATTGGCATCGAAGATGCGTTTTCGCTGCCCCTTATTAATCTCTACCTCGATTTCTTTGATGAGGTTTTGGAATTGGATTGTGTCTATCGGGTTTGGTGTGTCAGCCTCTCGTTCTCTGATCCAACGGGTAGAGAAAGTTACCTCGGAAGCAGGAACATCGAAGCGCTCCTGCCAGATCAGATCACCCGATGTGTCCCGAACTTTCCGGTCTGACAGCAATTTCAAGAACACCAACTTGACAAACTCTGTGAAGCCGGCCGCTTGGCTTATTGTCGCTGGTGTAGATGTGCTGGTGGCAACGGGCGAAGACTGCGTTCACCTCCTCTATCGACTTACGTTCGAACCGGTGCGCCACTTGAACGGGAGCCGCGATATCAGCCGTAGCTTTCGGCGCGAGCAGCGCCTGCATGCGTTTCAGCTTAGGATGGCCGGCTTCAAACTCATTAAACTCGGTATCAATGAGTGGCTTACCTTCGGTCCAATCGAACACAAGGGTGCTCTTGCCGTTCGAAAGGATCATGTAACGAACCGGGTTTATTCCCTCGAACTGTTGGTTGAGCGTTATGGCATAGGACGAGATTTGCTGAACCCAATTGGCAAGACTTTCGCTTGGTGCCTTCGCGTCGATCACGACCCTAGGCTTTCCGTCGTAGAGAAGCAGATAGTCGGGACGATATTTGATTGACTTGGATCCTAGCGCAATTATCTCCGGGGTGATGTCCTTCTTGAACTTGATTTGAGAGTCCTTGTAGCCGAGGAACTTCACAAGCGGCGTGATCAATAGATTTTCGACTGCAGCCTCATTGTGCAAATCCGAATAACTGCAGAATAGGTTTTTCTTTGGTGGCTTCTCCCTTGGCCATTTCTTGATCCTTCGCAGCTGGTTGATTGCCTCGAAATCAATTACAGCAGCGTCCGTGATTTGCCGAGTAGCAATTGAGCGAAGCAACAGTTGGCTAACGGATGGCTCTCCGAATCGGCGTAGAAGGCTAGACTTGGCGAGTTGCGCGCCTGAGCCCCGCAAGGTTCACTACGAGGCGGTCGGGTAGATAGGCAGGTCAGTCAAGCTCCCGCCGGCCCCTGTGACACATCGATCACGTGCCGTTCGGTGCCAACGGTGATCACGATCGTATACGTTTTCGCTGCGCCGCCTTGATCCGTTGGCGGAGCCAAATGCAGTTGGCCGCCGTACCATTCGCCGGGCATCATGGTGTTGTCCTTGATCACCGACTGTTCGAGCGCAGCCATGTTTCGCTGACCCGTTTCGATCGTCGTCGCGATCATCGCCTCGTTCTGGTAAGAGGCATTGTTCACCGCAATCGCATTTGCCGTAGGGCTATAGAAGGTTCCCGTCCGGCCGCTCGGGGTCGTATAGCTGCCGTATCCGGCCCGTGACGCGCCATAGGCGTTTCCTGCCGCAGCAACACCGGTGAGAATTGCAGCGGCAACCTGCCGATTCTTCTCCTCCTCAACGAGCATCTCGTAAGTCACAATCTGCATCTCATAATCCGAGGCGCCGACGTGCTGCACCGCCTCGACCTGGCTCACGCGAAACTCGACCGGCTGTCTGCCCATATTGTTGATGCCGACGACGAAGACCGGCCGGCCATTAGCCTGAAGCTGACGCCCAGCCGGCCTGACCAAGACAAGCGAGTTCTTCTGCCGGGACACCAATGCCGGTTGTCCGTCGCGCATCATTGCTTGTTGCTGCGGATTTGAAGCTTTGAAAGAAACTGTCTCGGCGGTGACGCAGCCGCCCAGTGTCGCGCAAAGCGCGACTGCAATAAATTTACGCATGAAATAGCCCCCAGACCCGGAGGCACTCAAGCGCAACCCATGGGCGAGATCAACGGATATTCGCGTTAATCCATAGTCCTTTTGGACGACGACCTATTGTCGAGGACGTGAACCTGCGGTCGCCCAGGGCGGACCTATTGTGGCATGGTCCCCCTGCCAGCCATCTGGTATCGGTAAGGCTAGGGAAACCCGACGGATTTCAGATGAACCATTTCGAAGCGTTTGACCGTTTCCGCGCAAGCGCCGCCGCTCTCGTGGCGGTTTTCCTCCTCGCCCTCGCCTCCCCCGCCCTCGCCGCCGACGAGGACGCCCCCAAGGGCCCGTCCGTCACCGTGCTCAAGGCAGCCAAATCCTGCTTTGCCAATATCGTCGAGGTGTCGGGCATCATCATGCCGCGGGAGGAGACCGCGGTGCGGCCGGAGCGGATGGGGCTGAAGGTCGCCGAGGTGATGGCGGATGCCGGCGACACCGTCACGCAAGGCCAGACGCTCGCGCGGCTGAACCTGCCGGAGGGCGGCAGCATCGTGGTGCAGGCGCCGGTCGCGGGCGTGATCAGCGTCGCCAACGCCACCGTCGGCGCGCTCGCTTCGGGCAAGGGCGAGGCGCTGTTTTCCATCATCGCGCGCAGCGAATACGACATGGTCGGCCTGGTGCCGACCGACGATCTCGGCAAGCTCGCGGTCAACCAGCCGGCTGCCGTTCGCGTCATCGGCATCAACGACAACCTCGACGCCAAAATCCGAAGGCTCGCGCCCACCGTCGAGCCCAACAGCCAGCTCGGCCAGGCCTTCCTCGGCATCACCACCAACCGCAGGCTCTTGGTCAATGCCTCGGCGCGCGCGCTGATCAAGACCGGGCAGAGCTGCGGCGTCGCGGTGCCGCTCACCGCCGTGCAATATGGCTCCGCCGGCACCGTGGTGCAGGTGGTGAAGAGCCAAAGAATCGAGACCAAGCGCGTCGAGACCGGGCTGATGTCGGGCGGCCAGATCGAGATCAAGGACGGGCTGAAGGAGGGCGACGAGGTCGTCGCCCGCGCCGGCGCGCTGCTGCGCGAGGGCGATCCGGTGCGGGCGGTGACGGCGGCGGCGAAATAGCCTCCCCGGGATGAACTGCCCCTTCTCCCCTTGTGGGAGAAGGTGGCGCGGACGAAGTCCGTGACGGATGAGGGGTTCGTGCCGCAAACGCCGCACCATCGAGCGATTGCCAAACGCATTCGCGACTTCGCTAAAAGCATGCGTCGGGAGCCGACTGACGCTGAGGCACGCATGTGGAAGCTGCTCCGCGACCACCGCTTTGCGAATTTCAAGTTTCGTCGCCAAGTCCCTTTTCAGAACTACATTCTTGATTTCGTCTGCTTCGAGCAGCGTCTGGTCATCGAAATCGACGGCAGCCAGCATGCATCGTCGGAAGGGGATGCGGTGAGAGACACTGCGCTTATGGCGGAAGGCTTTCGGGTTGCGCGCTATTGGAATAATGACGTGTTGCAGCGATCTGCGGCTGTACTAGAGGACATTCTCGCAAAGCTGAGCGAGCTGTGAGAGACCTTCCCTTCTCCCCCTGTGGGAGAAGGTGGCGCGCGAAGCGCGACGGATGAGGGGTTCTATCCACGGACGCGAAAAGCAGTTTGCCGGGTGGAGAGAGACCCCTCATCCGGCGCTTCGCGCCACCTTCTCCCACAAGGGGAGAAGGAAGAGTCAGCCGCCGGCCGCGTCGGCCGTGGCGAAGCGGATGTCTTCGAGGAGGGACGACGACACCGAGGGCACCTGCTCGCCTTCGGACGCGCGGGAGATGGCGACGCGGGTCTTGTTGAAGACGGCGTCGGCGCCGAGGCCGCCGGTAGCGAGGTTCTTCAGCAGCTCGGCGACCAAGACGCTGTGCTCGCCGTTCTTGTCGTTGACGACCTTGCCCGGCGTCGCCGAGGTCAGGATCAGCGCGTTGTCGGGCGCATTGATCGGCGCCAGACCATGGGAGAAGGAGCGGAAGCGGCGCTCATAGGGGTTGCGCCTGCTAGCGTCGACCACGACCAGCTTGGCGCGGGCGCCCTGCGCCTTCATCACCTCGAGCACGGACTCGACGCTGACGCCCTCGCGGCGCACGTCGCCTTCCTTCCAGATCGTGGCGTCGACCGGGATCATGTAGCTCTCGCGGCCGACCTGCACGCCATAGCCGCCGAAGAACAGCAGCACCACGGAGTTGGAGCGGATCTTGCCGCGCAGCCGATTGACGGCGCGGGTCATGTCATCCTTGTTGGCATCCTCGATCATCTCGACATCGAAGCCGTCATGGCGCAGCTGCGACGACAGCGCGCGCGCATCGTTGATCGGCTGGGTCAGCGGCGCGGCGGCGTCGGGATAATGGCCGTTGCCGACGATCAGCGCGACGCGCGAAACCTTCTTCGGCGACTGCGAACCTTCCTCGCTGCCGACCGCCTTGGCCGCATCCAGCGCGCGCAGGCTCAGCGCCGCATGCGCGCCGATCGCGAGCGAAACCGTGCCGACCAGGCCAGCGGCGATCGCCAGCGTGCGGCGGGAGAGATGGAGGTGCGGTACTTTCATCACGATCACCTTGGCAAAATCTTTGGCGTTGCCGAAGACGCGCTTGCTTGGTCGCGCCCAAAGCTTCCGAGGTTTGAGGGGTTGAGTGCGTGTGTCGCGCAATTGCGATCAATTTGCGGCGCCGCAACAAGCAAACCCTTAACCGCTTAAGCCGTGACCTGCAATACGGAACCCTACGGGCCAGACAATGCATTGATAAAGCTGATCAATTTCGGCGTCTTAAGGGAATGCTAACCCTCATTGCCACCATCCTTGAGGGCATTCTGGCCGTCGCCGGGCCGTTTTGCTGTGACGGTCGTCACATTTGTGTTTCCGGTCCCTCCATGCCAATTTTTGAGTTCTTGCCGGTTTTGGGGACAAGGCGCCGGGCGGCCAATGGTCGCGGCTGTGCCGGACCGGCAACGTGGGCGGAAGAGAGTTCATGGGTCTTCAGTATTTCGCCGGAGCCGCCTACCGCGCGCTGACGGCCGACAAGCTTGGGCCGTCACTGTATGACCTCTGCGACCCCGTCCTGGCCAACGGCCGTGGCGGCGACCCGCATCTTTCCAAATTCTACAAGACCGCGCTCGGCAATCCGCCGCTGCGGGCGCTGCTCCGCCGGGCCGGCCTGCCGGAGCTTTCCGACGCCAGCCGCTTCGGCGCGCTGCGGGAGGCGCTGACCCGCGCCCGTGACGACGCCGAGCCCGATTGGGAGAGGATAGGCCAACCGGTCGCAGAGTTGCTCGACACCGTCGAGCTGTCGCATCCGAACCCGAAGCCGGCGCGGCCAAATGGCGCCCTGCCGGCCGTGGGCGAGATCGAGCGCGTGATCCGCGCCTCGGCCGCCCATCTGCTCGGCTCCTTCCGCAGCAACGGCTTCCTGCCGACCTATGCGGCCTTCAATTTGATCGGCGACCCCGATGTGCGCGGCCGCGATTTCCTGGCCGCGCTGACGGGGCTGAACGCGCGCGGCTACAAGAACTCGACGCTGCTGTTCTCTCTCGCGCGCATCTTCATCGCGCGCTCGCCGGCACGGGGCATCATCAACCCGCCGTGGCGCGGCATCGCCGAGCCGATGTGGCAGCCGATGCAGATCCGCCATCGTTCGGCCTATTACGACGCGTTCTTCACCGAGGCGCTGCTCGGCTATCTCGAGACCGGGCTCGCATCGGCCGGCGAGAGCGCTGCCGTGCGCGCGGCGATCTCGGACATGGTCGACTTCTGCATCAACATCAGCCGCGAGGACGTGCGCTCGCATGACGGCTCGACGGTTGCCGTGATCACGGCCCTGGCGCCGCCGCCGCATCCGCGCTTTTCGCGGTTCTTCACCCAGATCAAGCAGGACCTCGGCTTCGGCGTCTACGTGCCGGACTGCGACACCACGGCCTGCGCCTTCTCCGCGGCGACGCAGGCGGGCTCGACCGATCCGATTCTCGAATCAGCCGCTGCTCGACTTCTACGCCGGCTACCAGGTGCGCGAGGGCGCCAACGAGTTCAAAGTGACGGTGCCGCTCAACGACAATATCGATTTCGAGGGGGGCGTCGCGACCTGGATCGATAATCTCAGGGGCGAGCGGCCCTATGGCAACGATCTCGATCCGACGCTCAATCTCGACATCCTGGAAGTCAGCTTCCGCAACCTCTTGCGCTGGAAGATCCTGGAGACGCCGTCGCGGCTGGAGACGGTTCACCGCATCATCGGCTTCCAGAGAAAACTTGCAGAGAGCGGCGCCTTCGCCAATCCGCGCTCGCACATCTATTACTTGCCGGAGCTCTATTGCGCCTATTTCGGCCGCTGCTATGCGGCGTTCATGGCGATGCCCGCGGCCGCGCGCGCGGTGATCGATTCCGAAGGCGCCTTCGGGTTCATCCGAGCGCGCGTGCTCGCCTATGTCGAGGGTGAGCTGATCGCGGGCGAGATGAACGCGTTCGACGCGGCGCTGGCGCTGATCACGCTCGCCCACCTTGGTGCGGACATCAAGACCTACGCGGCGCCGCTGCATTGCATCATCGCTTCCCTCGGCGAAGGCGGCCGCCATGGGCCGTTTCGCGCCTACGAATGGAACAAGATGAAGACCCCGACGCGGATCCTGGTCGGCGGCCCCGAGGTCACCTCGGCCTTCGTGCTGATGGGGCTGTCGCTGGCGCGGCGGGGGATGATGGCAGGGAGCTCAGATTCTTGTTTTGCGCATGATCTTTTCGGAAAACCGGTACCCACTTTTCCGGATCATGCGCTGGCGTCGCATTAAATTGACGGGGGTCTGTGCAGGAGATCGCTGGCCCGCGCCGAAAATTCGCTCCACAATCGGAACGTTGTTCGATCGATTCCAGTTTGGCTTTTGCATGATCAAAACCTGCGCTTTCCTGCTTCTGCTCCTCGCGCTGCCGCAGCTCGCGCAGGCCGCCGACATCACCGGCGTGCCGAAAATCCGCGAGGGCGACCAGGTCCAGATCGGCACCACGCGCATCCGGCTCGGCGGCATCGATGCGCCCTCGAGCGACCAGCTTTGCCTCAATCCGAAGGGCGAGCGCTGGACCTGCGGCGTCGCCGCGCGCGAAGAGTTGATCAAGCATGCCGGCAACAAGAGCTGGACCTGCCACACCCGCGCCATCGACCGCCGCGGCCGCACCGTGGCGCGCTGCGAGGTCGACGGCGAGGACATCCAGAAATGGCTGGTGACGAGCGGCTGGGCGCTCGCCTTCACCCGCGTCTCGCACGATTACGAGGCCGACGAGAAGGCCGCACGCGAGGCCAAGGCCGGGATGTGGCAGGGCGCGTTCATCGCGCCGTGGGACTGGCGCGTGCGCAACAAGAAGACGCAAATCCTCGGCGCGACAAAACCGCCGGAGAATGCGCATGCGATCCTGCTCGCCTCGGCCTCCGGCGAGGTCGCGCCCTCGCCCGACTGCACCATCAAGGGCAATGTCAACACGGCCGGCGAGTGCATCTATCACAAGCCGACCAGCCGCTGGTACGCGCAGATCAAGATGAAGATCTCCAAGGGCACGCGCTGGTTCTGCTCGGTGGAAGAGGCCGAAGCCGCCGGCTGCCGCGAGACGCGGCGCTAGACCGACGGGCCGGCTCAGAGCTCGACGGACCGCATCGGCGGGTGCGCGTTGGGCCGGTTAAACTGCATGATGCTTGCAAGCTCGAACTTTGCACCCACCGGTTTCGGCACGCGCCGACGCACGAACATGACGCCGGAAAGGGTAGCCCGCCTCCACACCACCCGACAGCCAAACGTGCTGTGAAAACCGCTGAACGACAGATCAAACTCGCTGGCAAACATGTAGTAGGGCGTGGAGAGACAGGCACCAAGGGCATTGATGTCGCGCACCACACAAGGATGGACCCCGCTAATTCCATCGAAGGAAAGCAGTGCAGGCAAGTTGATGATTTCGCGCGGCAGAGCGCGACGTTCCACCGACCTCTGGATCATGACGAGAACTCCCCGAAAGCTTCTTTGCTTTTGTTCCCGGTCCCGCCGAACCTCGCGATACGAGATAAGCTTGCGGCAGTGGCGCCAACAAGCAGTATGACTGTCCAATTAAAGTTGGATCGAACTTTCTGGTTAACGGGCAAATGGACGGCTTCACAACCTCAGCTATATGCACGGAATCGCGCACATCGTTCTTTCCCGAGCGCGTGAATTGATGACCGACGATCCTCACCACGACACGCTTGTCCACGCCCATCACCACGTGAGCCTCGAGCGCGTGCTGCTGACGCTGCTTGTGATCGCGCTGGCCTACGCCGCGCTCGCCTATCTCGTGCTGCCGGCGTTCTGGACGCATCACGAGCACCAGAAGGGCCTGGCGGCGCTGCCGATGGTGACGCGGACCAAACAAGGCATTCCCGGCGATGCCATCAATGTCGGGCTGATCGGCACCGAGAAGGAAGTGCTGTGCGCGATGAACGCGGCCAAATGGTATCCGGCCGATCCCGTGACTTTCCGGTCGTCGATTGAAATCGCCGGCAGCGTGCTGCTCGACCGCGCCTATCCCGACGCGCCCGTCAGCAATTTGTTCTATCTCGGCCGGCGCGAGGACCTGGCCTTCGAGAAGCCGTCCGGCAAAAGCGCCGATCGCCGCCATCACGTCCGCTTCTGGAAGGTGCTCGACAAGGGCGAGGAGCAGAGGCCGGTGTGGCTTGGTGCGGTGACCTTCGACAAGGGCGTCGGCGTCAGCCATTTCACGGGAGCCATCACCCATCACATCGATGCCGATATCGACGCCGAGCGTGATGCGCTTGTCAAAAACATCGAGGACGCCGGCATGGCGACCGCAAAATATCAGGTGACCGGCGTGGGCCCGACACTCACCGGCCGCAATGGCGGCGGCGATCCCTATTACACCGACGGCGAAGTCTGGGTGCTGCAGCTGGTCGACGACTGCCAGAGGCAGACCGGTCCGGTCACGACGCTGCCGAGCCCGCCCGCGACCGAGCTGAAAGATCAGATCTGGCATGCGATCGCGGCTTCGTTGCCAAAATAGGCCCGGAGCGAGCTTGAATTTTCGCCCGATAAACTGCATTGCTGACCGGCAAGAAAACAAGGAACTGAGGCAATGACCGTTCGCGCGGGCCGTGAATTTCTGGCCCTTCCCGGCCCCACCACGATGCCTGACGAAGTGCTGCAGGCGATGCATCGCCCGGCGCTCGACATCTACTCCCGCGACATGATCGATCTGAGCGACGGCCTGCATGCCGATCTCTCGAATTTGTTCGCGACCAGGAACAAATCCTACATCTACATCTCCAACGGCCATGGCGCCTGGGAAGCGGTGCTTTCCAACGTGCTGTCGCGCGGCGACAAGGTGCTGGTGCTGGAGAGCGGACGCTTTGCGATCGGCTGGGGCCATGCCGCTGGGCTGATGGGCGCCGAGGTGGAAATCCTCAAGGGCGACTGGCGGCGCGCGGTGCGGCCGGAGGAAGTCGAGGCGCGGCTGCGCAAGGACAGGGATCACACGATCAAGGCCATTCTCGTGGCGCAGGTCGACACGGCCTCGGGCGTGGTCAACGACATCGAGGCGATCGGCAAGGCGATCAAGGCGTCCGGTCATCCGGCGCTGTACATGGTCGACGCGGTGGCCTCGCTCGCCTGCATGCCGTTCGAGATGGACAAATGGGGCATCGATGTCGCGATGTCCGGCTCGCAAAAGGGCCTGATGACGCCGCCGGGCCTCGGCTTCGTCAGCGCCAATGATCGCGCCAAGGACGTGCACAAGAAGGCCGACCTGCGCACGCCCTATTGGGACTGGACCGAGCGCGAGGGCACGGAACACTACCGCCGCTATGCCGGCACCGCGCCGGTGCATCTGTTGTTCGCGCTGCGCAAGGCGATCGACATGCTGAAGGACGAAGGTCTCGACAACGTGTTCCAGCGCCACCGCCTGCTTGGCGAGGCGGTGCGGCGCGCGGTCGCGGTGTGGGCCGAGGGCCAGGTGCTCGGCTTCAACATCGCGGAAGCCAATGAGCGCTCCGACACCGTCACGACGGTGACGGTCTCCGGCGATTACGATCCGGCGAAGCTGCAGCGCTACTGCAAAGAGAAATGCGGCCTGGTGCTCGGCACCGGCATCGGCGACCTGCAGGGCCAGTCCTTCCGCATTGCCCATATGGGCCATGTCAACGCGCCGATGATCCTGGGCACGCTCGGCGTCGTCGAGGTCGGCCTCAACGCGCTCGAAATCCCGCATGGCAAGGGCGGCCTGGAAGCCTCGGTCAGCTATCTCGGCGAGAACGTCAGCGCGTAACTATTTGCGGATGATCTTTACGGAAAATCTCTGATCAAGGCGAAGTTGCCCTGGTTTTCACTTGCCGGCGCGACAGGCCGAGGCCTTGCCTGTCCTCTTGGCGTGCCGTTTCCTGATCATCCGCGGCGAGATCCGAGCGATCGACAGTCGAATCAAGTTGCTCGAGATATCGCTGCACCGCCCCGATCCGGATGTCGGCCGTCACCGAGTCGGCCAACCCGACGAGCGCCGATCTCAAGCGGCGCATCACCTGCACCGAATTGGCACCGTACTGGCGAATCTCATCGAATGCCAACACCAGATAGTCCTCCCATGTAGGCATCGGGAAAATGAGACGCAAATCGCCAGCCTCATCGCGGGCATAGCCGGCGTCCAGATCGTGCCCTCCCAGACGACGCAACAAATCCTCGATCTGGTCGATAGCCTGGACCGCCGTGGTCGGATCGTTGATCGCCGGCGAAAGCGCCTTGATGGCGATGTCAACCAGCAGCCGCATGGGATATTTCGGGTCCTGATCGGACGTCCTCTCAAACCCGCAGTGGATGCTCCGCATGAGGTCGCTTTCGCGCAGCGCGGTTTTGGCGCCATGAACCTGCAACAGTAGTGTATTTTCGACAAGGGTATCGCCGACCCCGCATGCCATCACGATGACGGCCCCTGCCTTTTGTGCCTGGCGAACCAGGTCGTCGATATCGAAACTGGCAATTGTGCGCGGCGCGGCGAAATACCTCAAGGTTTGGACAACCGGACCCAACTCCGAGACATTGCGCGTCTCTTGTCCGCGCCTCGGTTGACCATTCGCTTTCTCATCGAGGCGCCGAAACATCTCGCCTATGACCTCGCGACCTTTGTCGCCGATGACGTGAAGCACGTTGGTGATCTGGAGGTCGCTCAAGCCCTTCATCAGCGCGGAAAACAGCAACATGCTGAGCAAGAGCAATCCAGCGACCATGAAGCCGGAGAACAACGGCACGATCCCGGACTGGTTGCGATCGACATAGAGCAGAACGGAAAGAGAATAAGTGAACGTGGCGATGAACACACCCAGCCCATGAAACAGCTTTGGGTCGCGGGCCAGAAGGAGAACGAGCCTCGGCGAATACGCAATGGCGCTGAACTGCACCATGACCAGACCGACGGTAAACACGATACCAGTGAGCGTGATCATGCCGGAGGCGACAGCCGCAAAGAATGCCTGAGCCGAGCTAACGGAAATGCCGGAATCGTACCGAAAGTATGCCTGCTCAAGTCGTGGCAGCGTGATCCCGCCAAGGAAACTCGCAGCAGCGTATATCATCGGAATCAACCAGAGAGGCATCTGACTGCGCCCTTCAGTTTGCATGCGGTTCGACCGATTTCGTTCCGCAGCCCCTTGGAGGCATAACGCGGCAGTGCGAAACGTTCGGGGCCGCCGAAGATTGCTCGGCTGCAGTGCACGCGCCTCAACGGCTCTTGCCCTGGGTCGCCAGGGATCGGCGTCATAGTTGCGAATCGATCGGTAGCAGCTTCAGCAGGTCGGCGACGAATCGCCGTCGAAAGCCGGTTTGGGGCTCGTCCTGGTAGCGCACCTTTTCGCCGTCCCTCTCCGTCTCCCAGACGATCTTGCCGTTCGGCTCGAGGAGGACGCGGTAGCTGTTGGCGGGCACGACGCCAGTCGCCATGTAGGCCGTCAGCTTCTTGGCAAGCTCCGGGCTCTCGATATAGAGCCCGGCTTCGGTGTTGATCACGGCAGAGCGCGGGTCGAGGTTGAAGCTGCCGATGAATACGGCTTCGCCGTCGAAGGCCATCGCTTTGGTGTGCAAGGCGGCTGGCGACCTCCCGGAAAGGAGCGACCAGCCCGGCCGGAAGGCGTCGGTATCCGGGCGCAGCTCGTATAGCTCCATGCCGTTCTCGAGCAGCCGCCTTCGCGTCTTGGCATAGCCTGAATGCGCCGGCAGCATGTCGTTCGAAGCGAGCGAGTTGGTCAGGACGCGCACTCGGACATTGCGCTCGTGCAGCGCTTTGACGGTTGCCTGCGCCCCGGCGGGCAGGACGAAGTACGGCGATTCGACGAGCAGTTCGTCTTTCAACCTGGCGATCCGTCCGCGAATGAATGCGATGACGTCATCGGTCTCCTTGCCGCGGGCGATGGTTTCCGGATCGTCGGCGATGATTCGGCCGTGTGCCCATACGAGATTGTCGCGAAGCTCGGCGCTCTTGGCCACCAACTCGTCCAGGTCTTGATCGATGGGATAGGGATAGTCAGCCGCGGCGATCTCCTCACGCAAACGAACCAGGATGCCGTCGAGATCGGCTGCGCCATGGGCGCGATCGACGATGGCCGCGATCGGCACGGTCGAGGAGCTGTTCCAGTATCGGTCGAATACGTCAGACAGATCGCGCACGACAGGCCCAGCCGCCAACACATCCAAATCGCGATAATTGGCGATGGTGTTCACGCCGTAATAGATGTCACCGATATTGCGGCCACCGACAATTGCGGCCGCATTGTCAGCAACCATCAGCTTGTTGTGCATGCGGCGATTGACCCGGCTGAAATCGAAAATGAAGTCGAGAATTGACCAGCGCCGGTTGGTGAGCGGGTTGAACAGACGGATCTCGACATTGGGGTGAGCATCGAGGCAGGCTTTGATGGAATCGCTGTCCTTGTAGAAGGGATCGTCAACCAGGAGCCGCACCCTGACCCCGCGATCGGCAGCCTTCATCACGTGGTCGACGACGATCCGGCCGGTCGTATCGCCGTCCCACATGTAGTACTGCATGTCGAGGCTTCGCTCGGCCAGGTCGGCCAGCGCCAGACGAACGATGAAGGCCTCGCGCCCGTGGCTCAACAGGCTGAAGCCGGACAGGCCCGGATGCTCATCGGCGGTGGGACCGAAGAATTGGCCCAGCCTGGTCGACGCGAAGCCCTCGAACGCCGTCGAAACCGTGCGCGGCCGGGTGGTGCGACCGGTGATAATTTGGGCAAGCCAAATCAGGGCCGGTAACGGCAAGCCGTCGAGAGCGCACTCACGACCCGGTCTGAGAATATTCGAACTCCACATCATCGGTCGCTGCTCTCGCAAACGAAGACAGAATGTTCTTGCAGATGCTCACCTGTCCGGAAGCGGTGTGCACCTGCAAAGCGCCGACAGGGTCCGTTCAAGCCTGCCCGGCCACCGGAATCCTGCCACGCCGGGCCGCCGCCTCAAGTGCGCCATGGTCACGCTCGGTCTGCTCGAGATAGGCCAGCGAAAATTTCCCAACGGCATCCGGGAGCACATCGCCGGTGCCGCAATAGCCCGATATCATCGCCGCGTCGCCCGACTTCGCGTGAGCAAGCGCGAGCGCCCAGCCGCACAAACCACAATACCTCGAGAGGCCGTCAAGTGCCTCGCGATCGCCTTCGTTCAAGTTCAGGCCGCCTTTCATGTCGGCAAGTTGCCGGACATAGTAGTGCCTGCCGCCGTTAACTGGATTGACCGGGCCCCAGCCAAGGAAGATGTCCGGGGAGCCCTGGATCATTCGCTGCCCGATCACGACGCGCCGCCCCTGTTGCTTGATCGGTCTTTTGCTGTCGAGATAACGCGCCAGTACGGATTCACGCGCTTCCTTGATTTGGAGGAACAGAGGACTGTCGGCCCCCTGCTCCTCAAGCAGCACAACCCAGCAACTGGTGCCGACGCTGCCTACACCAACAACCTTGCGTGCGACGTCGACGATCCGGTAGCGCGACAGCAGACGCCTGCGGTCCTCTGGCAGGGATGCGAGGTAGGATCGCAACATGGTCTCCAGGGCTTCCGTCATCGGCGTGCCGTCGGGGAGATGCTTGGCGCGAACGATCAGCGGCACATCCTCCACGATCCGATGCTCCCCGTTGACCTCTTCTGTCAGCCTATCGAGCGCTCGAATATGGCCTCGGGCGCGGGCCTTGGCGAAAGTGGCCTGGGCGAGCTTTCGCAGGCGCTGCGGGGCTGCGGCGAGGATCGTTCGCTCATCGATCAGGTCGTACCACACCTCCAAAAATCCCATCTCGGCATAGCCGCGAATCTTCCTCACATAGGCTTCGACCACCGCGCGCGCAGCCTGCTCGGCATCAGTCCGGTCGCCGCCGAGAAAGAGCGCCGCAACCGCGGCGCTCGCGGCCAGCCGCTTGAGATCCCACTCCCACGGCCCGGGAAGAACCTCGTCAAAATCGTTGATCGCGAAAATGAGGTTGCGCTCCGCCGACGCGAACAGGCCGAAATTCATCAGATGCATATCGCCGCAGGCCATCACTTCGAGATCGGTGCGCGGGGAGTTCGCGAGATCTCCCGCCATGATTGCGGCGCTTCCTCGAAAAAAAGCGAACGGCGACGTCAGCATGCGCGCCATCCGCACCGGCACGAGCTCTTTAATGCGGGTGGCATTCTGCGTCTCAAGGACCGAAACCGGATCAGGTCGTCCGCGCGCGGCCCGGAACTCCGCATGGGATGAGCGCGGTACATCGCGACGAAGCGCCTTCCCATTCGCCATCCGCTCGGCGCACGACAAACGGACGGCGTTGAAATTGTTGAGCCTCGCAAGCTCAGCCCGGCTCGCGCTTAGTCCAAAAAAATCATCGAGCCTGGGCATCTGCGTGGACCCTGCACCGTTCCCGCGATGTCGCTGGTCAACGTCGCGCGACAATCGTAGCCGGCCATGCGGTTATCTCAATTCGACTTCAAGCACGCCTGGGGATCGCCGACCTCCGACGATCTGTAATTTCACTCATGTCAAAGCGCCTGGATTCCTTGATCGGTGTTTGACACGTGCGCGTAGTCCCGGAGCCGGGTATTGATTTAAGTCAACGCTGCCGCTGCCCGGTCGCGACGATCAGAAGCGGATATCGGCTGACCTCACGCGATCACCTGATCGGCCAGGAGGATCGGCGTTCGGATCAATGCTATCGTACCGTTGCAACCATGGTGATTACCGACGTGCCCGAAGCCGTAGGCCCCTTGCCTGTCGCCTGAACGGAGAAGGTATCGATGCCTATGTACCCGGCGTTCGCTGTGTACTCGAAAGTGGATTCGTTGAGCTGTCTTAACGTCCCGTGTTCGGGTGTTTGCACAATGCTCGAACTCGCTATTACGCCGTCTATCCTGAGGGGGAAGAGGCATGCTCCTCCGGGCGCGACGTTAAAGGCGCCCGTCGAATTGATGCCCCAAGTCGATAGTGTTCCCGCTACTGGACATTCAGAAGCGGCCTGCGCCGATGAGACAGACGCCAAACCCGGGGCGGCAAGGACAATGGCCAGGGCAATTGCTTTTGACATGCGCATCAAAAATCCCCCTCTCTCCTTTTTCAACTGTTAGAGGCTGCCGTTTTCCGGGCGTCACGTTGATTTGGATCAAAGAGGCTTCGAGCCAGGACTCGGACATCTCGGCCCACCTGCAGGATGTCCGTTTCACCCCGCTCAAAGGCTGACCTGACGGCAAGGCTGCGTGATTCTGCGCCATTGCTGTGCGCGGCACCTCGTCGCTTGCGTTCGCGCCGCGACTGCTGGAAGGCTTCTGTATCGGCCGACGCGCGAAAAAGGCAGGACCAACGATGAAGGAGAAGCATCGATGAGCGTCGGACTGATCGCCCTTCTGGACGATCTTGCGGCGATCGCAAAGGTGGCGGCAGCTTCGCTCGACGATGTCGCCGGCCAGGCCGCGAAGGCGGGGGTAAAGGCGGCGGGCGTCGTCATCGACGATGCCGCGGTGACGCCGGGTTACGTGATCGGATTTGCCGCCAAGCGCGAACTGCCGATCGTGGGCAGGATCGCGGCGGGATCGCTGCGCAACAAGCTCCTGATCCTGTTGCCCGTCGCCCTGGCCCTTAGCTATTTCCTTCCCTCGACGATCACACCGCTTCTCATGATTGGCGGCGCCTATCTCTGCTACGAAGGTGCAGAAAAAGTGCACGAAGCCGTCATGCCCCATCGTGCACATCAGCATGAAGCGCAACTCGGCACGGTCGCGTTGAATGCGAAGACGGTGGAGGACGAAAGGGTCGCAAGCGCCATCAAGACCGACTTCATCCTTTCGGCAGAGATCATGGCGATCACGCTGGCGGCGCTTCCCGCGGGAAGCTTGGTAACGCAGGCCTCTGTGCTGGCGCTCGTTGGGATCGGGATCACCGTCGCCGTGTACGGGGTCGTGGCGCTGATCGTGAAAGCCGATGATTTCGGTATGGTCCTTGCCAACAACGACCGTGTCTCGATCCTTGCCGGCATGGGCCGGGCGCTCGGACGCGCCCTTGTTCGCGGGATGCCCGTGTTCCTGACAATTCTCAGCGCCGTCGGCACAGCCGCCATGATCTGGGTTGGCGGCGGAATCGTCCTGCATGGCCTGGAAGTATACGGCCCGCCTTCGATCGGCTCGATGGTCCACACCGCGGCCGAAACCGCGGCTCACGTACTGCCATCGGCCGCCGGCGCGCTCGAATGGATCGTTGAGGCGGCCATCTCGGCTGTCCTTGGATTGTTGATTGGCGTGGCCATGATCCCGATCGTTGGATTTGCCGTTGCGCCTGCATGGAAGGGGTTGAAGCGTTTTCTGCTGGGTTCGCAACCCTGAGGATCGACGTGATCAGCATCAAGAGCAGGGCTACGCGACCGCCGCTTTGACCCCTTGGCAGACTTGGATATCGGAAAAGCCGTTGATATATGAACAGAACTGACTAGCCCGGCTGACGGTCGCTAATCGTTTCCGTCGAAGGCCCAGTTGCTGGACGGAAATGGAGTTCTGCGATGCACGACCAGAACAATGTCTTCTATGCTATCGCGCTTTCCGCCGTCATCCTGATAACGTGGCAGTATTTCTTCGCCTCGTCGTTGCGAAGCAGACCGAGCGCACCCAAAACTTCGCAGGCCCGCGCGGTTGCACCCGGCATCGAGACCATCCGGCCGCAGACGCAAGCCTTGGGAAGGCAGACCGCGACAATATCGGACGAGCAACGATTTCAGGCTTCCTCGCGGCAAGAGGCACTTGGCAGATCGCAACGCGTCGCCATCGATACGCCCCGGCTGCGAGGATCAATCGCGTTGACCGGGGGAAGAATCGACGATCTTTCCCTGGTTCAGTATCGCGAAACCACCGATCCCAAGTCTCCTGCTATCGAATTGCTTTCACCCCCAGGCGGCCCGCAACCGTTTTACGCGGAATTCGGCTGGGTCGACGGCTCCAGCGTCAATCTCAAAGTGCCGACCTCAGAGACGGTCTGGCTCCAGCAGGGATCGGATAGCCTCGGGGTGGGGCGCCCGATCACCCTCGTTTGGCAAAACGGCCAGGGGTTGGAATTTAGACGGACGATTTCGGTCGATGACAAATACCTCTTCAGCGTTCATGACGAGGTCGCAAATAGCGGGCAGACGGCTGTCACGCTGGCACCCTATGCTCTGATCTCCCGACACAATCCGCCGCCGACACTTGGCTATTATCTGCTGCACGAAGGTGCAATCGGCCTCCTGGGGGACAACGGACTGCAGGAGGTTACCTACAAGAGCCTCGATGAAAAGAAGCGCATAGCATTCAACCCCAACAATGCCTGGCTCGGGTTTACCGACAAATACTGGGCGGCGGTCCTGCTGCCCGGGACGTCCTCGCGTCTGCAGGCGGAATTCTCCGCCAGCACGCTGGGTACACTGAAGACATATCGGGCCGACTATCTACAGGATGCGCAAACCATTGCGCCCGGCGGCGCCGCGAGCGCCACCGCTCGTCTGTTCGCCGGCGCCAAGGAGGTTACGATCCTCGATGACTATGACAGGGCGCTCAATCTCAACCGGTTCGACCTCGCCATCGACTGGGGTTGGTTCCGTTTCATCACCAAGCCGATGTTCACGCTGATCGACGCCGTCTTTCGACTGGTCGGAAATTTTGGCGCGGCGATCCTGATCGTGACGCTGATGCTCAAGGTCGCATTCTTTCCGCTCGCCAACAGATCCTATGCGTCGGCGGCGAAGATGAAGGCGCTGCAACCGCAGATGCAATAGATCCGCGAGGCCTTTCGTGACGACAAGGCGAAGCAGCAACAGGCAACGATGGAGCTCTACAGGAAGGAGAAGGTCAATCCGATCGCGGGGTGCTTGCCGACGCTGATCCAAATTCCGGTTTTCTTCTCGCTTTACAAGGTGCTGTTCATCACCATCGAGATGCGTCAGGCGCCATTTTTCGGATGGATCAAGGATTTGTCCGCGCCGGACCCCACCAACGTGTTCAATCTATTTGGACTGGTCCCTTATGACCCGGTGTCCCTGCCTCTGCTTGGCGGCTTCCTGGTGATCGGGGCTTGGCCGCTCTTGATGGGGCTGACCCAATGGTTGCAGATGAAGCTGACGCCAGCCTCGAGCGACCCGGCACAAGCCGCCGTGCTGAACTGGATGCCCGTCATCTTCACGTTCATGCTCGCGAAATTCTCGGCGGGCCTGGTAATCTACTGGACCTGGAACAATTCCCTGTCTGTCATTCAGCAGAGCATTGTCATGCGCAGGAATGGCGTCCGCATCGAATTGTGGGACAAATTCCGGGCGATATTCAAAAAAGCTGACCGCTAATACCTTTTCCTGACGCCCGCCGAAGCAATCAGCGTAGCGACCGCGAGGGCGATGCAGATCATCAGCGCGAGATCGTAATTGCCGTAGCGGTCGCGCAGCAGTCCGGCGGCTGTCGGACCGAGCAACCCGGCAAGCGCGAATGACGTATAGACGGTGCCGATGATTCCCGAGATTTCCCTGTTGCCAAAGCTGTCGGCGATCACCGTCGGCAATAGCGCAATGCAGAGGCCGTAGGTTACTCCAAAGAGCGCGGCGACGACGAAATAGACGCTGATGCCCCACGGGTTCGCGACCCAGAGGATCGACGTGATCAGCATCAAGAGCAAGGCTACGCGGATCATCGCGACCCGGCCGATCCTGTCGGCCCAGGAGCCTCCGCCGACCCGCGCGGCCAGGCTCGCCAGCCCGATCACGGAAATAATGGCCGCCGCGTAGATACGTTCGCCGCTCACTTCGGCCACATGCTGCGGCAAATGGACCAGCGCCATGAACGACATCACGGCCGCGCCAAAGCTGCAGAAATAGAGCTGGTAGAATTGCCGGTCGCGAAGTGCCTCGCCGAGGCTCATGCCGGAAATCGGTCCCTCGCCCGGCCGTGGTGCCGCCGCATCCAGATCTCCGTCCGGATTGAGCCCGCGTTCGCCGGGATCGGCGACCAGGACAAGAGTGGCGAGCAGGCCGACGGAAAGACAAACAACGGCGAAACCGACATACAGCGAGCGCCAGCCAAAGGCGCCCGCCGCGCTTGCGGCAATCATTGGAAATGTCAGCGTGCCGATGCTGACGCCCGTGGTCGCCAGCCCCGACGCAAAGCCGCGGCGCTTGTAGAACCAGCGCTGGATCAGCCCAAGCAGCGGAACATAGACCGCGCCGCTGCCGAAGCCGACGGCCATGCCATAGCAAACGACCAGCGGCGTATAGGTCCTCGCCAGCGACGCGCCGAGCAGTCCTGCCGCCAGCAGCACGACGCCGCCGCCAACCACCAGGCGAGGTCCGCGTTTCTCGGCGAGCGAGCCCGCGATCGGTCCGATCACGAAAGCCATCACCTGGCTGAAGGAAAAGATGAAGGCGGCCTGCCCTCGTCCGATCCCAAAATCGGCTTCAAAGAGGTGAAACAGCACCGGCGTCGAATAGGTGATGCCGGACGATAGCATCAGCAGAACGAAGGCGGCCCAGACAATGATCCATCCATAGAAGAGGCTGGACCGGGGTATTTCCAACGCAACGGACTTTGCTCGTTCACCCATCATCAACTCCTGACGAGAATTCCTGGCGAGAAATGCGCGTTGGCCTGGAATGCTAGGGAACCGCCGCCGCGCCGTCTTGGCCTGGAGCGCCGGCAGGCTTGGTCTGGAGCGCAAGTCACGGGCGTCCTCCGAACGGATCGGGCTCGACTTTTGAAGCCTTTCCCGGGCGCAGTTTTTGGTGCTAACTGCGCCGCCTAAAGGCCCGCAGTGACGGACAAGAATGATCGGGGGGATGTGAGTGGCGTCGGTTGAATTGCGCGGCCTGACCAAGCGATTTGGATCGCTTGCCGTGGTAGATGACGTCTCGCTGCGGATCGACCACGGCCAGCTCGTCTGCCTGCTCGGCCCGTCCGGCTGCGGCAAGACCACGACCTTGCGGCTGATTGCGGGCTTCCTCGAGCCGACCCTGGGCGAAATCCATGTCGGCGAGCGCGTGGTGTCGTCGCCGGCCAAAACCGTGCCGCCCGAGAACCGGAAGATGTCGATGATCTTCCAGAGCTACGCGCTGTGGCCGCACATGACGGTCGCGGACAACATCACCTATGGTCTGCGTCTGCGCAAGCTCGGCCGCGAGGCGATCGGCAAGAAGCTCGCTGCGATCCTGGCCACCACCAAGCTCGAACCACTGTCGCAGCGTTACCCCGGCGAGCTTTCCGGCGGCCAGCAGCAGCGCGTCGCGCTGGCGCGCGCGCTGATCGTCGAGCCCGAGACGCTGTTGCTCGACGAGCCGCTTTCCAATCTCGACGCGAACTTGCGCGAGGAGATGCGCTTCGAGATCCGCCGCCTGCATGATCAGTATCGCTATACCACGGTCTACGTGACCCATGATCAGTCGGAGGCGATGACCACCGCCGACCTGATCGCGGTGATGAATGCCGGCAAGATCGACCAGCTCGGCACGCCGGAAGGCATCTACGACCAGCCGCAATCGGAATTCGTGGCGCGATTCATCGGCGCCAGCAACGTCATCAAGGGCACCGCGCGCGACGAAAACCACATCTCGTTCGCGGACACGATCCTGCAGGTGGTCGGCGCAAAGCTGACGGCCGGGCAGAGCGCGCCGGTCGCGATCCGCCAGCATGACATTCAGCTCTCCACGCAGGCGCCGCAAAATTCGCAGAACGCGCTGAAGGCGCGCGTGACGCGGCAGGTGTTTCTAGGCGCGAGCCGCGACTATCTGGTGGAGACTTCAGACGGCACGGCGCTGCGCGTCGTGACGGCGCCGAACAATATTGTCGCGGTAGGCAGCGAGGTCTGGCTGACGCTGCCGCCCGATCGCTGCCGGGCGCTGAGCCGATAGGAATGAGGGAGCGCGCAATGAAGAAGCATTCTCGGCGCGATGTTCTGAAGGGCACGGGCGCACTTGCGCTTGGCACGGTGTTCGCCGCCCCTGCCCGCGCCGCCGCGCCACCGGCGGAAGCGATCACCCCGCAACTGGTCGAGGCCGCAAAGAAGGAAGGCACGGTCGTGCTCTATTCCTCAATGGACCTGCCGGTCGGGGAAAAGCTCGGCAAGGGCTTTGAGGCCGCCTATCCCGGGATTGCGATCCAGATCGAGCGCTCCGGCTCGGAGCGGCTGTTCCAGCGCATCGCGCAGGAGTTTTCTTCCAACATCCACGCCGCCGACGCGATCAACTCGTCGGATGCCGCGCATTTCATTCCGTGGAAGAAGAACGGCTGGCTGATGCCGTTCGTCTCCGAGGACATCGCCAGATATTTTCCGGAAGCCTATCGCGACGCGGACGGATTATTCGCGACCTCACGGATCTGGCTGTCGTCGATCGCCATGAACACCAACCTGGTGAAGGGCGAAGACGCACCGAAGAGCTACGCCGACCTGCTCGATCCGAAATGGGCCGGCAAGATGGTGAAGGGTCATCCCGCCTATTCCGGCACCATCATGACCGCGACATTCCAGCTCGTGCGCGAGCTCGGCTGGGAATATTACGAGAAACTGTCGAAGCAACGGGTGATGCAGGTGCAGTCCTCGACCGATCCGCCGAAAAAGCTGTCGCTCGGCGAGCGCGCGGTCATGGCCGACGGCAATGAATATGGCGTGGTGCTGTTAAAGGAAGCGGGACAACCGGTCGAGCCGATCTATCCGACCGAGGGCACGCCGACGATCTCGGGGCCGACCGGCATCTTCGCCAGCGCGCCGCATCCGAACGCCGCAAAGCTGTTCCAGGCCTGGCTTCACACGCGCGAGACCCAGCAGTTCTTCATGGACTTCACCGCGCAATATTCTGTTCATCCGCAGATCACCTCGAAGCCGGGGCGGCGAAAACTCTCCGACATCAAGCTGATGAAGGAGGATCCGGCCGGCGTCGAGGCGCAAAGCGAAGAGATCAAGACGCGCTATGCGAAGCTGTTCAAGGTTTAATCCTCGTGGCGCGCGTGACAATGTTTCCCCTCATCCTGAGGAGCGCGCTCTTGCGCGCGTCTCGAAGGAAGAGGCCCCTGCTTCGGCCTCATGGTTCGAGACGGCGCTCCGCGCCTCCTCACCATAGGAGATGAAATGACTCTCGGATAATCATGACCATCGTCAGCGAAATGCAAAGCCTCAAACCCCGCATCGACTTCACCAAGCCGGTGCTGTGGCTGTTCGCCATCGTGCTGATCGCGCTGATCCTGCTGCCGCTGTCGTGGCTCGCGGTCTATAGCTTCACCGACAAGGCGCGGCACTTCACGCTGCAGAACTTCGTCACGCTGTTCTCCGATCCCGACTTCCTCGATCCCCTGCTCACCACCGCGATCATCGCCTTCACGTCGGCCGCGATCTGCTGTGTCGTGGCCGCACCGATCAGCTGGCTGGTGTCGCGCACCGACATGCCGGGACGCCAGACCATCCGCGCGCTGGTGACGGCGTCGTTCGTGACGCCGCCGTTCCTGGGCGCGGTGGCATGGGAGCTGCTTGCGGCCCCCAACAGCGGCCTGCTCAACCAGCTCTATCGCTTCCTCACGGCTGCGGAATCCGACAGCTATCTCTTCAACATCTATTCGATGGGTGGGATCATCTTCGTGATCTCCTGCTACACCTTTCCTTTCGTGTTCGTGCTGGTGGCGAATGCGCTCGACACCATGCCGGGCGAGCTGGAAGATGCGTCCGCGATCCTCGGTGGGAAAGCCTGGACCACGGCACGGCGCGTGACCATTCCGCTGGCCATGCCGGCCCTCGTCGCGGGCGCGCTGATCGCCTTCCTGCAGGCGATGACTCTGTTCGGCTCGCCCGCGATTCTCGCGCTGCCGGCGGGCTTCCACACCATGACCACGAAGATCTGGAGCCTGTTCCAGTATCCGCCAAAGCTCGAGCTCGCCGCAGCCGCCGCGGTGCCGCTCTTGCTGCTCACGATACTTCTCCTGCAGGCCCAGAAATTCATCCTCGGCCGCCGCGGCTATTCGGTGGTCGGCGGCAAATATGGCGCACCGCGCCGCGTGGAGATGAAAGGCTGGCGCTGGGTGGCGTTCGCCTTCTGCATGCTGGTGCTGATGGCCCCAGTGTTCCTGCCCTATTTTGCGCTGCTCAACGCCGCGTTCTCGCCGAACGCGACGACGCTGGCGACGCCGTCGACGCTGACCCTCCACAACATCGTCTTCGTCTTCACCGAACTTTCCTCCACCGCGCTGGTGCTGAAGAACACGGTGATCCTGGGGACGGCGACCGCGACCATCGGCACGGTGATCGCGCTGGTCATCGCCTATGTCACGACGCGGAAGGCGATCCCCGGCTCGCGCGTGCTGGGCTTCCTCGCCACCGCGCCGGTCGCGGTGCCCGGCATCGTGCTCGGCGTCGGCCTGTTCCTGAGCTACACACGGCCGCCGCTGGTGCTCTACGGCACGCTGTGGATCCTGCTGCTCGCCTTCCTCACCATCAACCTGCCCTCGGCCTATCAGCAATTGCAGGCGGCGTTCGCGACCATCCATCCGGAGCTCGAGGATGCCAGCCGCATCCTCGGCGCCACGCGGCTGCAGTCGCTGATCCGCATCACCGCGCCGCTGCTCCGCACCGGCGTGATCGCGACCTGGTGTTTTATTTTCATCGGGGTGATGCGCGAGTTGTCCGCCGCAATTGTCTTGTTCACGTCGCAGACCAAGGTGCTTTCGGTCCTGATCTACGACCTCAACGAAAGCGGCGACCTCGCCGCCATTGCCGTGCTCGGCATCGCGATGCTGGTGATCACCTTTGCGGTCGTGCTGGCGGTGAACCGGATCCCGGTGTTCGGCGCAAATGCGAGCGCGAGGTAGCGCGACCTCTAGCGTTCGACCCTGTAAGCCGCGACCTGCGCCTTGAGCCGCTCCAGCGATGCCGTCGGCGCATTGCGATCGACCCAATATTCCCCGCCGGCCAGCATCGACAGCACCTTCAGGTCGACGTCGGGCGAATGATGGATCACGTCGCTGTAATTGCCGAGATCGTGTGTGATCTCCGCAATGGCGCGGAAGTCGAACAGCCGCACATTCGAAAACTGCGTCAACCGCCGCGCGACATGCCCGGTCAGATCGTAGACGATCCTCAACGTCGCGGGCGAAGCGTCGCGCATCGCCACCCATTGCAGGATGGAATAAGGCGGGAAGTAGATGTCGAACCGCACGTCCGGATACCGCGCGATCAGGGCGGCCACATCTCGTTCGAAATTCCGTACCTCGGATTCGTAGCCGTAGCCCTCGCCGAGATAAGCGGCATGCGCGGGATCGGTGATGCGCACGAACGAAGCTATGGCGTTGTTCGCGTTGTACAGCGCCGCCACGTCGACATCCCGCGCCAACACATTGATATCGTCGACATCGGAGATTGAGAATTTGGCCAGCCGGTCGGCGGCTGGCTGCAATGACGGAATCGCACGGAGCAACATCCACGCCAATTCGCGCGCCATCGCGCCGGAGAACAGATAGCCCGCGATGCCCTTGGCGTCGCGCCGGTACAGCCCGGAGGGGAGATAGATGTCGGCGTCGATGTCGGGCGCGTCGCAAAAAATAAAGTCGTCCATCTCCCAGACGATGCGTTTCGGATGACGCTGCCTCAGCGTCTCCTCGATAACGAAGGCCTGCTCGTGGGAGCTCGAGCCCTGCATGGTGAGTTTCACCGAACGCCCGCCAAGCGCGCGATCGATGTCGCTCTGCCGGTAATGGATGCCGAGCGACGTCCCCATGAACACCGTGTCAAAGTCCTGGCTCTGGATCAGCCCCGCATTCTGCAGGCGGCCGTCGTTGGAATACATCGGCTGGAACAGCCGCGAGGGCCGGAACAGCTGCAGCGGGTCGACGGCGAAATTCAGCGCGGCCGACAGCCACAGCAGCGCTGCGCTCGCGCCCAGCAACCGCAGCAGGTTTCTTGCCGGAATGCTCATCAGAACCTGAAATAGATGAATTCGCTGTGCTGCCGGATGCCGAGGATGCCGCAGGCGAGCACGGCCGCGGCGGCATAGAGCGGGAACGGACGGAGTTCGATTTCGCCGGCGCCGACCGTGCGGTGCTCGTGATCGTAGCGCATCAGGACCTGCGTGTTCGGCGCGAACCAGACGATGGCAGCATAGACGGCGACCAGCAGAATGTTCGCCACCTCGTCCCGGCCGAAGATGACCGTTGCGGGGTTGGCCATGCCCGAGAGAACCGTCAGCGCCGAGGCAAAACTGTCGGCGCGGAAGAACACCCAGGCCACGACGACCGCAACGAACGTCAACGCACCGGAGGCGAGCTTTGCCGCAAAGGCAAAGCGCAGCGGCAGCGCCGGCACAACATGATTCCAGGCGTGGTTGATGCAGAGATAGATTCCGTGCAGCGCACCCCAGGCGACGAAGGTCCAGGCCGCGCCGTGCCAGAGCCCGCCGAGCAGCATGGTGACCATCAAATTCACATAGCGCAGCACGCGGCCGCGCCGGTTGCCGCCAAGGGGTATGTAGAGATAGTCGCGCAGGAATTTTGACAGCGTCATGTGCCAGCGCCGCCAGAAATCGATGATGTTCTGGGCTTTGTAGGGTGAATTGAAATTGAGCGGCAGGAACACGCCGAACATCAGCGAAATCCCGATCGCCATGTCGGAATAGCCGGAGAAGTCGAAATAGAGCTGGAAGGTGTAGGCGAGCGCACCGATCCAGGCGTGGTCGAACGAGAGCGGCGCGCTTGCGCCGAAGGCGAGCGACACTAGCGGCTGGATGCCATCGGCGAGGCAGGTCTTCTTGAACAGGCCGATCGCGAAGATGATGGTGCCGCACAGGATCAGATGCGCGTCGGGCCGTTTGATCTCCGCGCGCTCGAACTGCGGGATCATGTCCCGGTGGTGCAGGATCGGGCCCGCAATCAAATGCGGGAAATAGGTGACGAACAGCGCGTAATGCGGCAGCGCGTAGCGCGCGACATTGCCGCGATAGGCGTCGACCAGGAAGGCGATCTGGGTGAAGGTGTAGAAGGATATGCCGACCGGCAGCAGGATGCTGACCGTCAGGCTCGTTCCGAACACCGCATCGAGATTGACGGCGAAGAAGCCGGCGTATTTGAAGATGCCGAGGATCACCAGATCGCCGCCGACGCCGGCGATCAAGGCCGCGCGCCGTGCCGCCGGCTGCAGTTTACGCTCGATCAGGAGATAGCCGATGGCGTAATTGAACGCGACCGAGGCCAGCAGGAGTGGCACGAACTGCCAGTTGCCGAACCCGTAGAAGGCGAGCGAGGCCAGCGCCAGCCAGATGACCGCGGCCAGATGACCCAGCCGGCCCAGCGCGAACGTCCCGAGCAGGACGATCGGCAGGAACAGGAAAATAAAGGCGTAGGAATTGAAGAGCATTCTGGTTACCAACCACACCCACCAGCCGCCAACAACCCTTTTGCCCTTCTGGTAATTCCGCCCGCGGAACCGATATAAGGCGGACGACAGCCCACCCCTTCTCGTCATGCGCGGGCTTGACCCGCGCATCCATCAAGAATGAAGCGCTTTTAATTGATGGATTGCCGGGTCAAGCGCGGCAATGACGAGTAAAGCCGCAGACCGAACGAGGATCGCGTGAACAAGACCAACAAAGCACCCGTCGCGCCGCGCCGGCCGCATTCCTTCACGACCCATGGCATCACCGTCACCGACGACTACGCCTGGCTGAAGGACGCAAACTGGCAGGAGGTGCTGCACGACCCCAGCGTGCTCGATCCGGATATCCGCAAATATCTCGAATCAGAAAACGCCTATACCGAGAGCGTGCTCGGGCATACCGGCGCCCTGCAGAAAAAGCTGGTCGCGGAGATGCGCGGGCGCATCAAGGAGGACAATTCCAGCGTGCCGTCGCCGGACGGCGACTTTGCCTATTTCCGCAAATTCCGCGAGGGCGGGCAGCATGAGCTGTTCGGGCGCATGCCGCGCCATGGCGGCGCGGAGGAGATCGTGCTCGACGGCGATCAGCTCGCGGAGACGTGCGAATATTTCAAGTTCGGTGGCAGCCGGCATTCGCCCGACCACAAGCTCCACGCCTGGAGCGCCGACACCAAGGGCTCGGAATATTTCTCCATGCGCGTGCGCAACTGGACGAACGGGAAAGATCTCGACGATCTCGTCGAGGAGACCGACGGCACGGCGGTGTGGAGCAAGGACGGCAAGAGCTTCTTCTATGTCAAGCTCGACGACAACCATCGCCCGCGGCAGGTGTGGCGGCATCGCCTCGGCACCAGGCAGGCGGACGACGTCCTGATTTATGAGGAGCAGGACACCGGCTGGTTCACGCATCTGCATGAGAGCACCAGCGGACGGTTTTGCGTGATCGCGGGCGGCGACCACGAGACGTCCGAGCAGCGGCTGATCGATCTCGAAAGTCCCGATGCGCCGCCGCGCCTCGTCGCCGCGCGCGAGGAAGGCGTGCAATATTCGCTGGCCGACCGCGGTGATGAATTGTTCATCCTCACCAATGCCGATGACGCGATCGACTTCAAGATCGTCGCCGCGCCGCTCGCCTCGCCCGAGCGCAAGAACTGGCGCGATCTGATCCCGCATCGCAAGGGAATCTATATCCTCGAGCACGATCTCTATTCGGGGCATCTGGTGCGGCTGGAGCGCGCCAACGCGCTGCCTTCCATCATCATCCGTGACCTCAGGACGAACGAAGAGCATGCCATTGCCTTCGACGAGGCCGCCTATTCGCTCGACATCATGGGCTCCTACGAATTCGACACGACGAATTTGCGCTTTTCCTATTCGTCGATGACGACGCCGTCGGAAGTCTATGACTACGACATGGCCAGCCGCACGCGCAGCTTACGCAAGCGCCAGGAGATTCCGTCCGGCCACAATCCGGCCGATTACGTCACCACGCGCATCATGGCGACATCGCACGATGGCGCCGAGGTGCCGATCTCGCTCTTGCACCGCCGCGATTTTGTCCGCGACGGCAAGGCGCCGCTGCTGCTCTATGGCTATGGCTCCTACGGCATGGCGATGCCGGCCTCGTTCAACGCCAACCGGCTGTCGCTGGTCGATCGCGGCTTTGTCTACGCGATTGCGCACATCCGCGGCGGCACCGACAAGGGCTGGAGCTGGTATCTCGACGGCAAGCGCGAGAAGAAGACCAACAGCTTTGACGATTTCGCGGCTAGCGCCCGCGCGCTGGTCGAGGCGAAATATACGAGCACGAGGCGCATCGTCGGCCACGGCGGCAGCGCCGGCGGCATGCTGATGGGCGCGGTGGCGAACCGCGCCGGAGAATTGTTCGCCGGCATCGTCGCCGAAGTGCCGTTCGTCGACGTGCTCAACACCATGCTCGACGACAGTCTGCCGCTGACGCCGCCGGAATGGCCGGAATGGGGCAACCCGATCGCAAGCGAAAAGGATTTTCGCACCATTCTGTCCTATTCGCCCTACGATCAGGTCGCAGCGAAGGACTATCCCGCTGTTCTCGCGATGGGCGGGCTCACCGACCCGCGCGTCACCTATTGGGAGCCGGCGAAATGGATCGCGCGGCTACGCGCGACCATGACCGGCGGCGGGCCGGTCTTGCTGCGTACCAACATGGGCGCCGGCCATGGCGGCGCGTCCGGCCGCTTCAACCGGCTCGACGAGATCGCGATCGTCTATGCCTTCGCGCTGTGGGCGGTGGGGATGGCGGAGAAGGCAGAGGCATAACGCGCCCGAACTCATGGGTACCAGGCGATCACTGCCTGAAGCTGGCTACCGCTGAGAACCGGCAGCACGACGGTTTGCCGCAGACCTGCCTTGGCCGCGGCCCGGGCAGCGATCGACGCCTCTTCTGTCACGTCCGGACCGATGACCGGCAAAATGGACGCAAGCGCCTGCCCCAGCGTCCCTTCGCCTTTGCGGATGGTTTTGCCGGAAAAGATCGCGCCAAGATCGGCGCCGCTGCTGCAATAGCCTGACTGGAAAGTGAGCGTGCCGTCGCCGGTGCCGGGACGCCAGATTTCGAAGCGCCGTGCAATCGGTGTGCTTGACGCCGACAGCAACGAAATAACCCAGGTCTCATGCTTGCCGTTTGTGTACGGGATCGCCAAACCGAAATTCAGTCCGGATTTCGCGGCATCCTCGGCCCTGAGAAATTGCCGGGCTTCGCCGATATCCGTGATGAGGACCGGGGCGTTCGCTTTCCAGGCCCTGCCGGGCAATCCGTACCCCCGCAGGAACTTGGTGTGCCGGGAGTTGAACTCGAAATCCTTCGCAGCCCCGTAATAGCCGTCGACCAGCGTCATCTCGTGGGAAAGCTCGGCATTATTGTGCCAGAGTTCGATCGCCCCCACATCTTCACCGGTGTCGCGGCCGCACAATAGCCCGACGACGGACTTGATGTTCGTCCCATCAAAGACCGGAATGGCGACGGCGCAGGTCAACCCGAACATTCTGGCCTCGTCGGCGCGACTGAAATAGGAATCGGCGAAGTTAGTCAGGATGATGGGATGACCGGCCGCCCAGGCTTTGCCCGGCAGGCCGTCATCATGGGCGAACAGCGCCAGCTCGCTGATCTCTCGAAGTTCCTCGAGGTCGTCATCGTAGACGCCACCCGCATATTCCAGCGAAGTACCGGCTTCGTCGGGAGTCCAGAGCTCGACGGCACGAATGAAAGACGGCATGAAGATAGCCTTTTCATCTCACCCGGGCGATTTTCATCTTCTGCGATACGGCCGCGAAAGGCTCGCTCAAATTCTGAGCAACAGGGATCAACAATCAGGCCGAGCCACGAAACGGAGGCCAAGATGCCGCGCTACACCAAGAAAGACTTCCCGTCCACAACATCCGCCGCTTCCTCGAGCCCGGACCGATCGTCCTGGTCAGCTCCGCGCACAAGAACGAGACCAACATCATGACCATGGGCTGGCACATGGTGATGGAGTTTTCGCCCTCGCTCGTCACCTGCCTGATCTCCGGCGGCAACCACAGCTTTGATCTGGTCCGCCAGAGCAAACAATGCGTGATCAACATCCCGACCGTCGACATTGCGGAAACCGTCGTGAAGATCGGCAATACGTCAGGGCGCGACATCGACAAGTTCGCCGAGTTCGGCCTGACGCCAAAGCCCGGCACGCATGTCCGCGCCCGCTGATCGATGAATGCTACGCCAACTTCGAATGCGTGCTCACCGATGCCGGCTGGGTGCAGAAGTACAATGTGTTCGTGTTCGAGGTGGTGAAGGCGCATGTCGCGACCTCGCCGAAACTGCCGAAGACGGTTCATTATCGCGGCGACGGCGAGTTCATGATCTCGGGCGCGGAGACGCGGAAGTGGCGGAAGCTGTTCCGTCCGGGAATGTTGTGAGATCGGAAAAGCCGGTGCAACATTCCAGCTGTCGTCCCGGCGAACGCCGGGACCCAACCGCGGAATCTATCGATAGGGCAGACTTGGAGAGGCCATTCGCAAAACAAAAGCCGGTGGTTATGGGTCCGGGTCGCGTCGCTTGCCTGGGACGACAGCGATGGGTCGGCGCCAGCTACCGCCCCTTCGCCTTCCGCCACACCGCGAAATCCTTCAGCGTCTGCTCGTCGGTGGCGGGATAGAGGCCGAAGATGCCGCGGCCATTGCCTACTTCCTCCGCGACAAAATCCTCGAATGCGGTCATCTCAAACGTCTCGTCGGCGATCTCGTCCGCCAGATGCGCGGGGATGACGATGACGCCGTCATTGTCGCCAAGGATCACATCACCTGGAAACACCGGCGCATCGCCGCAGCCGATCGGCACGTTGACCTCGATCGCATGGTGCAGCGTGAGGTTTGTCGGCGCGCTCGGCCGGTGGTGATAGGCGGGAAAGCCGAGTTTGGCGATTTCGGCGGAGTCGCGAAAGCCGCCATCGGTAACGACGCCGGCGCAGCCGCGCTGCATCAGCCGCGTCACCAGAATCGCGCCGGCGGAGGCCGCGCGCGCATCCTTGCGGCTGTCCATGACCAGCACGGAGCCAACGGGGCACTCCTCGATCGCCTTGCGCTGCGGATGGGAGCGGTCGCGGAAGACGTCGAGCTTGTTGAGGTCCTCGCGCGCCGGCATGTAGCGCAGCGTGAAGGCCTCGCCGACCAGCGTCGGCTGATCCGAACTCAACGGATGCACGTCCTGGATACACTGGATGCGCAAGCCGCGCTTGAACAAGGCGGTAGCGACCGTGGCGGTCGAGACGGTCTTTAGTTTGTTGCGGGTGGCGTCGCTGAGTTTTGACATTGCTTTTTGTCCCCTTGTCATTCCGGGGCGCTTGCGTCAGCGAGCGAACCCGGAATCTCGAGGTTCCGGGTTCACGCTTCGCGCCCCCCGGAACGACGGGTTGAGTTAATAGATCGCGGGCTCGTCGACCGGCTTGCCAAAGCCGGTCTCGAGGAAATCGAAATCGCAGCCTTCATTGGCCTGCTTGATGTGTTTCGAGAACATCCAGCCATAGCCGCGCTCGAAGCGCTGCTCCGGCGGCTTCCATGCGGCGCGGCGCCTTTCGAGTTCGGCCTCGCCCACATCGAGATTGATGGTGCGCGCGGCGACATCGAGCGTGATGTTGTCGCCGTTCTTCACCAGCGCCAGCGGCCCGCCGACGAACGACTCCGGCGAGACATGCAGGATGCAGGCGCCGTAGCTGGTGCCGCTCATCCGCGCATCCGAAAGCCGCACCATGTCGCGCACGCCCTGCTTCACGAGCTTGGTCGGGATCGGCAGCATGCCCCATTCCGGCATGCCCGGCCCGCCCTGCGGGCCCGCATTGCGCAGGATCAGCACATGGTCCGCGGTCACATCGAGATCGGGATCGTCGATCAGCCTTCTTCATCGAGGGATAATCGTCGAACACCAGCGCGGGGCCTGTGTGTTTCAGGAAACGCGGCTCGCAAGCCGACGGCTTGATCACGCAGCCGTCAGGCGCGAGGTTGCCCTTCAGCACGGCGAGTGCGCCTTCCTTGTAGATCGGGTTCTGCACGGTGCGGATGACATCGTCATTGTAGACTTCCGCGCGCGCGATATTCTCGCCGAGCGACTGGCCGGTCACCGTCAGGCAATCCAGATGCAGGTGCTCCCTGATCCGGCTCATCAGCCCCGGCAACCCGCCGGCATAGAAGAAATCCTCCATCAGGTATTTGTCGCCGCTCGGCCTGACGTTCGCAATCACAGGCACCTTGCGGCTCGCCTTCTCGAAATCATCGAGGGAGATGTCCTGTCCGGCGCGGCGCGCCTGCGCGATCAGATGAATGATCGCATTGGTCGAGCAGCCCATGGCCATCGCGACCGCGATCGCATTTTCGAACGCCTTGCGCGTCTGGATCTGTTTCGGCGTCAGGTCCTCCCATACCATCTCGACAATGCGGCGGCCGCATTCACTGGCCATCCGGATGTGGTTGGCGTCGGCGGCAGGAATCGAGGACGCGCCCGGCAAGCGTCATGCCGATCGATTCCGCGATCGCGGTCATGGTCGAGGCCGTGCCCATGGTCATGCAGGTGCCGTAGCTCCGCGCAATGCCCGCCTCGACATCGACCCAGTCCTCGTCGGAGATTTTTCCCGCGCGACGCTCGTCCCAGTATTTCCAGGCGTCCGAGCCCGAGCCCAGCGTCCTGCCCTTCCAGTTGCCGCGCAGCATCGGGCCGGCCGGCAGATAGATCGCGGGAATGTTCATGCTGGTGGCGCCGAGCAGCAGCGCGGGCGTGGTCTTGTCGCAGCCGCCCATCAGCACCACGCCGTCGACGGGATGGCCGCGCAACAGTTCCTCCGCGTCCATCGCGAGCAAATTGCGGTAGAGCATGGTGGTCGGCTTCAGCAGCGATTCCGACAGCGACAGCGCCGGCAGTTCGACCGGCAGGCCGCCGGCCATGAGGATGCCGCGCTTGACGTCGTCGACGCGAGCTTTGAAGTGCATGTGGCAGGGCTGCGCCTCCGACCAGGTGTTGAGGATCGCGATCAGCGGGCGATCCTTCCACTCCTCCGGCGCGTAGCCCATCTGCATGGCGCGGGATCTGTGGCCGAAGGCGCGCAAATCGTCCGGCGCGAACCAGCGCGCGCTGCGCAGCGTTTCCGGTTTCTTCTTGTGTTTGCTTGTCATCCTGACCACCCCTTCGAGACCAGTCAGGTCATGTCACAGCCACTCCGCGCCGGGCAAGCCCGGCCGATCGCCGCAAACACCCGAAGGAACCCACCTTGCGGCGGCCCTCGTTTTCACGTCTCTGCCCGGTATCATGCATATGGCGGTCGCGAATGACGGCAAAATCAAGGCTTGCTTAGCCGGCAGGATTGGGCACAATTTCTGCAACCTGCCGTTGCCATTGATTCACGTCAGGTTGGGGAAACGGGCCTTGGCGAAAATCCTGGTCGTCGACGACGACCCTGCCGTACAGATGACCCTCCGCCTGCTCTTGGAACGGGCGGGGCACAGCGTGGTGGTTGCCGGCGACGGCAAAAAAGGCATCGCGGCGTTCGAAACCGGCAATTTTGATCTGCTGTTTCTCGATATTTTCATGCCGGGGATGGATGGGATCGAGACCATGCGGCATATTCACCGGCTCAGGCCGGCCACGCCGATCATCGTGATCTCCGGCCGGCCGCTGGTGCCGGACGCCGACGCCGATCCCGATTTTTTGGCGATGGCGATCAAGCTTGGCGCGATTTCGAGCCTGCCAAAGCCGTTCAGGCCGGCGGAACTGCTGGCGAAGGTCGAAAGCTGCCTCCAAGCGCGGGATCGCGATGCTGCTTCCGGTTGCTGATGCCAAGATTGCGGATGCCAAGAGCGCCTCGCCCGCTGTGCCGGACAGCGGGGAGAGGGCAAGCCATGGGCTGCCTCCGCCGGCCTGACACTGACGACCCGGCTGGCGATCGCCATGATCCTGCTGGTGGCGATCACGGTGGCTGCGGTCGGATATCTCGGCTATCGCAGCGTGGAGCAGGCGGTCATGCCGCGCGTGCTCGACCGCATCGAGACCCATTCGCGCTTGGTTGCAGCCGATCTCGAATCCCGCGTCCGCACCGCACCGGGCGATGTCACGACGTTCGCCAACCTTGCGGCCGTTGCCGGGCTGGTACGCGCCCGCCTCAATGGCGGGATCGATCCGGAAGATCACGCCACGGAGGCGGTCTGGCGCGAGCGGCTGGAGGGCCGGCTGGCCGCCCAGATGGCCCTCAAGCCGGCGTATTCGCTGCGGCTGATCGGCATCGCCGACAACCATAGGGAAATCGCCCGGGTCGACCGCTCCGGTCCGAACGACACGGTGCGTATCGTCCCGGAAGCCGAGCTGCGCCAGGTCGGTGATGCACCCTATTTTCGCGACACCATCAACCTGCCCTCCGATCAGGTCTACGTCTCGCCTGTCAGCCCCAACGAAGAGAACGGCGTGATTGAAACGCCACGCGTGCTGACGATACGAGTTGCCAAGCCCGTGCTGGCGGCGGACGGCAAACCGTTCGGCATCGTCGTCGTCAATGTCGACATGCGGCCGGCGCTGGACCGTGTCCGCGCTTCGGCCCGGCCCGGCGAGAAAGTCTATGTCGTCGACGCCCACGGCAACTATCTCGTCCATCCCGACCCGGCGCGCGAATTCGCTGCGCATTCCGGGGCGGAAGGTGGCTGGCAGAACGACATGCCCTATCTTGCGGATGCGGTAGATGCGGTGCAGAGCACCGCGCGGGTCGCGATGGACGCCGACGGTCGGCGAAACGGCGTGGCGCTGGCGCCGGCGCTGCTGGCCGGCAAGCAGTGGGTCGGCGTCATCGAGACCGTGCCGAACGCGGTGTTCATGGCGCCGGCTGTTGCGGTCCGCAATACCTCGCTGCTGGTCGGCCTGGTGGCAATGCTGTGCGCGGCCGTGCTGGCGATCATCGTCGCGCGCTCGTTGACCCGGCCGATCCTGCGGCTGACGGCAGCGGTCGAAAGCATCGGCCGCAAGGACGCGATCCCGATTCCCGTCGATGCCGGCGGCGAGACCGGCGTGCTGGCGCGCGCCTTTGCGCGGGTAATCGATTGAAGCGAACGCGAAGGCCGGTCGCTCGAAGAGCGGCGCCGTATCTTCGAGACCTCGCAGGACCTGATCCTGATCAGCGACTCCCGGGGATTCCTGGTGCAGGTCAGCCCCAGTGTCGAAAACATTCTGGGCTACCGGCCGGAGGAGATGATCGGCCATAACGCCATCGACTTCCTCCATCCCGGCGACCTCGAGCAGGCCCGCGAGGAAATGCGCGCCGCGCGGCGGGGCGAGCAGGTGCGCAACCGCGATTCACGCTACATCCACAAGGACGGGCGGGTGGTGACGCTGTCCTGGAGGGGCGCCTGGTCGGAGCCGGTCAAGCGCCATTTCTTTATCGGCCGCGACATGACCGAGAGCACGCGCGCGCAGGAGACGCTGCGCGAAAGCGAGCAACTGGCGCGCGGCATCATCGACAGTGCGATCGACGCCTTCGTCCAGGTCGACCAACGTGGCGTCATCCGGGACTGGAATCCGCAAGCCGAGACCATGTTCGGCTGGTCACGCGAGGAGGCGATCGGCAAGAACGTCTTCGAATTGATGGGCGCACCGGATGGGCAAGGACCGATCCGAGAAGCCCTGAAAAGTTTCCTGGTTTCCGGGCTGGAGCAGGTCCGGCATCCCCGCCACGACGTCCGGATCAGACGACGCGACGGAACCGAATTTACCGGCGAATTGAGCGTCAGCGCGCTCAGGACCCGCAACGGCTTGGTGTTCAACGGGTTCGTCCGCGATCTCACCGACAAGATCGCGGCCGAGGACCGCATCCGGCAGTCGGAGAAGATGGAGGCGATCGGCCAGCTCACCGGCGGCATCGCCCATGACTTCAACAACATCCTGACCGTCATCACCGGCACCATCGAGATTCTCGCCGGCGCGGTCGCCAGGGAGCCGCAGCTCGCCGCGATCACGAAGATGATCGACGAGGCCGCCGCCCGCGGCGCCGACCTGACCCAGCACCTGCTTGCGTTTGCGCGGCGGCAGCCGCTGCAGCCGCGCGAGACCGACATCAACCAGCTGATCATCGACACTGCAAAGCTGCTGCGGCCGACGCTCGGCGAGCACATCGAAATCAATTCGGTGTTCAAGGATGAGACCTGCGTCGCCACCGTCGATCCCAACCAGCTCGCGACCGCCATCATCAATCTCGCGCTGAATTCGCGCGACGCCATGCCCGGCGGCGGCAAGCTGATGCTGGAAACCGGCTCGGCCTATCTCGACGAGAACTATGCCGGCCAGAATGACGATGTGCGGCCCGGTCCCTATGCCATGATCGCCGTGAGCGACACCGGCTATGGCATTCCGTCGGCGATCCTCGACCGGGTGTTCGACCCGTTCTTCACCTCGAAGGGCCCGGGCAAGGGCACCGGCCTCGGCCTTTCCATGGTCTACGGCTTCATCAAGCAGTCGGCCGGCCATATCAAGGTCTACAGCGAAGAGGGCCAGGGCACGACGATCCGGATGTACCTGCCGCCCGGCACGGGCGCGGCGGCGCTGGCCGACACCGGTTCGGACGGCGAGATCGAAGGCGGGCACGAGACCATCCTGGTGGTCGAGGACGACCGGCTGGTGCGCGACTATGTGCTGGCGCAACTGCATTCGCTCGGTTACGTCACCCTGGAAGCGGCCAATGCCGCCGAGGCGCTTGCGATCCTGGCGAGCAACGCGAGGTTCGATCTGCTGTTCACCGACGTGATCATGCCGGGCGCAATGAACGGCCGCCAGCTTGCCGACGAGATCCTCGAAGGACCGGCCGGCACTGAAGGTGCTGTACACCTCGGGCTATACCGAGGACGCCATCATTCATCATGGCAGGCTCGACGCCGGCGTGCTGCTGCTCGCAAAGCCCTATCGCAAATCGGACCTCGCCCGGATGATCCGCAGGGCGCTCGACGGCTAGCGAGATCATGTCGAACGACCCGCGGCGAGGCATCGTCCTCTGCCCGCAAGCGGGAGAGGTGAAGCTCACCGTCTCTGGGAAATCACGACGCGCGCTGCTGCGCGGTCATCACGATGCGCACGAGATCGGCGGCGTTCTTGGCGCCGAGCTTCTTCATGATGTTGGCGCGGTGATCTTCGATGGTGCGCGGTGAGATGCCGAGCGTGCGACCGGCTTCCTTGTTGGAGGCGCCGGTGGTGAATTGCTCCAGCACCTCGCGCTCCCTGCGCGTCAGCGGCTCGCGGCCGGGGAAATGCAGCGTGGCAATATTGGAGGAGGCGGCGTTCTGCGTTTGCCGGCGCGCATAGGCGCCGATCGCTTCGTCCAGCCGCGCCACGATCTCGCTGCCGCGGAATGGCTTCTCGATGAAATCCAGCGCGCCGCTCTTGATGGCAGAGACCGCCATCGCGATATCGCCCTGGCCGGAGATCATGAAGATCGGCGCGGGATAATCCTCGCCGTGCAGTTCCTTGAGAATATCGAGGCCGGATTTGCCGGGAATATGCACGTCGAGCAGGATCGCGGAGGGTGTTCGGCTGCGCGCCACCGCGAGCAATGCTGCGCCATCGGCAAAGCAGATCACCTCATAACCGCCCGCCGACAGCACCATCGACAGGGTATCGCGGACGGCGGGATCATCGTCGACCACAAAGATTTCGCCGCGGGGCGCTGGTTTCTCAGCCATGTGCCATCATCCTCGCCAATAAATCATCATGACGCGCGCTCTTCCGAATCCTATCACCCGGTGCGGACACGACCCTCCCGTATTTGTACGGGACAAGCACTTAACCCACAAGTAGCGCGGTATGACTAGCCTGCGCGAAGGGAGAACAACCATGCATCAAGCGGCGGACAGGGCGGAGCTCTGCGAGGAGCGCAACGAAAGTTTCGGGGCGATCGTCTCAGACCTGATCTCCCCGGTCGGGCATGTCAGGCCAGCATCAATCTGATCGAGGCGGCGATCGCCCGAGAGGGTAGAGCGATCAGGACGCGACCGACGTGATCGTGATCGACGATGTCACGCCGCAGTATATCAGCGCATCCCGCGCGCTCAATGCCTGCGCTGCGAGTCCGGCAAAGCCCTGCGGTTCCTGCTCGACGCCCGGGTTGTCCGGGCGCGGCTCGATCCAATTAAGCGCCGATTGAGGCAGCACGTTGCCGCGCCGCGTTCGGCATTGCAAAAACTGTGGTGATCAAGGTGATCAAAAAAAGGCCGCGACGCGCGTCGCATGCCGCGCCATGGGGCTTCACCGCATCGTGAAGTAGTTGCGCCTCGTAGCGCCCCTCAGGCTTGATTTCCGGAAGAGGCGCCGGCTGACGACGTCCTGGCCGTGCGAGGCGCTGCGCGGCTTCTTCTTGTTCTTGCCCTTCAGGAACTGGATATCCATCTCGGTGCCGTTGACGCGCACGAGCTCGCAGCGGCGGTAGGCCAGGCCCGTCGACGACAGCAGCAGGAAGAACTCCTTGAGGTTAAGCCCCTGGATGGAGCCTTCCAGGGTCAGGATCGCGTCATTGTCGGAGATCGCGTTGAGCTGGCAGTCGCGCCGCCACGTGCCGTCGATGGCCATGATGCAGACGTCATAGCCGCGGCTGAAGGTGACGCGATCGGCACCTTTGCTCTCTTCCGACATCGCCGCTCAGGCCCCCGCCGCCATGGCGGTCAGTTTTGGCGCGGCCATGCGAGAGGGCGCGGGCTTCGCCACCGGCACCCGCGAATCGCCCGGCCGGTAGAGGCCGCGCCGATCCCCGATCGGCTTGAACTGCTCGGTGAGCCCGACCACCGTCTCCGCCGCACCCAGCACCAGGAAGCCGTCGGGCTCGATGGTCCGGGCCAGCCGGCCAAAAATGTTGGTCTTGGTGTCCTGGTCGAAATAGATCATCACGTTGCGGCAGAAGATCACGTCGAAGCTGCCGAGCTGGGAGAAATCGTGCAGCAGATTGAGCTGGCGGTGCTGCACCATGGCGCGGAGGTCGGCGTTGACCTGCCAGAGTTCGCCGATCTGCCTGAAGTATTTCACCAGCAACTGGATCGGCAGGCCGCGCTGCACCTCGAACTGGCTGTAGATGCCGGCCCTGGATTTCTCCAGCACTTCCTGCGACAGGTCGGTGGCGAGGATTTCGACGCGCCAGCCGGTGAGCGCCGCGCTCATTTCCTTCAGGCACATCGCCAGCGAATAGGGCTCCTGGCCGGTCGAGCCCGCGGCGCACCATATCCGCAGGCTCTTGCGGCCCGCCCGCGGCTGCAGCAGTTCCGGCATGATCGTATCGCGGAAATGCTCGAACGGGATCTTGTCGCGGAAGAAGAAGGTCTCGTTGGTGGTCATGGCCTCGACCACCTGGGCGATGAGAGCCGGCGAACCGCCCTTCATCTTCTGCACGAGCTCGGGGAGACCGGCAAGACCGGCCTTGCGCGCGAGCGGCAGCAGGCGGCTTTCGATCAGATATTGCTTGTCCGCAGACAGATCGAGACCGGAATGGTCTTTCAGCAGTTTACGCAGGTACTCGTAATCGGGCGGGGTCACAGTGGGCCTCTCAAGCGCAAACTGAAGGATCAGACGGATTCCAGGCGACGTTCCTCAACCAACCCGACTTCCCGGAACTTGTCCGCGACGATGTCCTTGTCGAACGGCTTCATGATGTATTCGTCGGCGCCGGCTTCGAGCGCGCGCGCAATGTGGTCCATGCCGTTCTCGGTGGTGCAGAA
>CAVUCB010000069.1:0-126311 GCA_963739755.1 uncultured Alphaproteobacteria bacterium
GCGCGTGGCAGAAATAGCACATCCGACAACCACTGCGCGATTAACCGGTCGATCGATGTCCAGCGACATGGCGTAAATCAATTTCTTGCGAGCCGCAATATAGACGGCACATTCAAGCAAACTGGTTGGTGCTTTCGTCAAGGATTTTTTATCATCGCGTTATCGGTGCGGCCGATGATGTGGCTGGCACGAGGATGCTGATCCGCGCGCGATCATGCGTTGCACGCCAACACTACGCTGGTTGATCGTGTCGACCTTGCCACTCCGGCTATCGCCTTCCTCTCAACCGGCTACCGGCCTCTCGGCTCTTGCTCCCGCGCTGCGGGCTGGAGCGCAGCGACTTTGTGCTTTGGCGCAAAGCGGACCTTAGGCAAATTGGCGATGTCAGCTAAGTGCCGATCGTGTTGAAAATGGTGAGCGCGAGCCGGGATTAAGTCGTTTAGCGGGCGGACGCGCACAAGCTCAATTGGGCTTGGTCGTCCGCTGTCGGAGTTGTCGGATCAATTCCGTCAAACTGCGGTCGTCTGGTGTGACTATCGCCAGTTGTTCTGCGTAGCCGAGCGCGGCAGTGGAATTCCCTGCCATCCAGCTGAACGAACCCAGCGCCAGCAGGATGTCGCGACTGCTGGGATGGCTCTTCAGAGTTTCCCTCTGCGCCGTCACGGCTTCGTCGCGTTGGCCCGAGGATGCAGCGCGCCCGCAAGGACACGCTGATAGCGGGCTTGTACCGGCGCGAACTCGGCCGCGCGGCCAGCAAGATGCGGCAGGTTGGTTCCGTGCCAGAATTGCAAGTGGGCAGCAAGAGCGATGAGCCGCGCTGAACGACAGCGGTGAAGAAGCACAACCATTCCAGCGACGATCGTCTCATCCAATATCGCGGCAAATATTCGCGGCACAGTCGCGGTCAAGCGCTGACCGAGTTCGCGTCAGATCGCCAATACGAGGTGCCACATGTCTGAAGCCGTCACGAAGAACAATCGAAGCGCTGGCGCCAGCGCTGTCGTCCCTCGTCTGTTTGTCCTTGAACTGAACGCCGGCCGCATTCACTCCATGAATACGGACGGTTCCGACCGCAAGACCATCGTGTCGGATTGCCATTTGCCCGACGGCATCGTCGTCGACGTTGAGGCCGGCCATATCTACTGGACCAACATGGGCATCCCAAACCTGAACGACGGGTCGATCGAGCGCGCCGACATCGACGGCAAGAACCGCAAGACAATCGTCGCACAGGGAAAGACCCACACTCCGAAGCAGATCATCCTCGATAAGAAAGGCTGGCAAGCTCTATTGGTGCGACCGCGAGGGCATGCGCGTCATGCGCTGCAATCTCGACGGCTCGCAGCTGGAGACGCTCATCGAAACCGGCCGCGTCGAAGCCGATAGCCAGGATCAGATGCGATGGTGCGTTGGGCTGACGATCGACCCGAAATTCGGGCATATCTACTGGATCGCAAAAAGGCCCGGACAATGCCGGGCTCGGCCGCATCTTCCGTGCCAATGTCGAAATTCCCGCCGGCCAAACCGCAGCGACCAGGTCCGACATCGAGATCTTCTTCGACGGTCTGCCGGAGCCGATCGATCTCGAGCTCGACCACAAGAACCGCGTTCTCTACTGGACCGACCGCGGCGACCCTCCGCGCGGCAACACGGTGAACCGGGCCTCGATCGACAACAAGCCTGCCGAGCCGGAGATCGTGGTGACCCATCTCATGGAGGGGATCGGTATCGCGCTCGACATTCCAAACGATCGCATGTTCGTGACCGATTTCGCCGGCTCGGTTTACTCCGCACGGCTCGATGGATCCGGCGAACGAAATTTCCTCTACGCCCAGGGCAACCTCACCGGCATCGCCTACGCCGAAATCTGACCAACGCACCGGAGAAATGACATGACCGATACCAAGCCCATTCGCCGTATCGCCATCATCGGCACCGGCGTGATCGGCGCGAGCTGGACCGCGCTATATCTTGCCAAGGGACTGCAGGTCGTCGCGACCGACGTCGCACCGAACGCAGAAGCCGCGTTGAGGAAATTCGTGGAGGCCGCCTGGCCGGCGCTCAAGCGATTGGGCCTCTCGCCCGGAGCCTCGCAGTCGAACCTGAAGTTCACCGCCGCGCTCGCGCAAGCGGTCGACGGCGTCGATCTCGTCCAGGAGAACGGGCCCGAGCGGATCGATTTCAAGCAGAAGCTCTATGGGCAGCTGGACGAGCTGCTGCCGCCCGACGTGATCATCGCGTCGAGCTCGTCGGGGCTCACCATGAGCGAAATCCAGAAGGGCGCCGCGTCCCATCCCGAGCGCTGCGTCATCGCCCATCCGTTCAATCCGCCGCACTTGATCCCGCTGACCGAGATCGTCGGCGGAGCAAAGACCTCGGAAGCGACGATCCGGCGCGCAGCGGAATTTTACACGTCGATCGGACAGCGGACGGTGCGCGTCAACAAGGAGATGCCGGGCCACGTCGCTAACCGCTTCCAGGCCGCGTTGGCGCGCGAGGTTTACTACCTCGTCGCCGAGGGTGTGGTGAGCGCCGCCGACGTCGACACCGCCCTGTGCTGGGGCCCGGGCCTGCGCTGGGGCGTCATGGGCAACATGATGCTCAACCATCTCGGCGGCGGTCCGGGCGGCATCGAGCACTTCTTCCAGCAGTTCGCCGGCCCGATGACGGCCTGGTGGAAGACCCTCGGCTCGCCGGTGCTAACTCCGGAAGTGCAAAAGAAGCTCATCGACAGCGTCCATGCCGAGGCCGGATCGCGCACCATCGAGGAGCTGGAGGCGGAGCGCGACGAAGTCCTGCTCGGCCTGATCGAGCTGCGCAACAAGGTTGCCAAGTCGAGCCAAACGAAATCGACGGCGTCGGTCGCCTGAGACCAGGCGCCACCGGCGAGATCGATCACACATCCGACACGTCCTTCAATTTTTCCGGCTTTCAAGCCGCAGCCACAGGAGTCCCAAATGCCCACCGCAACCGCAGCAAGCAAGACCGCCGCGCCGAAGCCGGTCCCCGTACCGAACGGCGACTTCTATCAGCTGATCGATCTTCTTACCCCCGAGGAGAAAGCGCTCGTCAAGAAGGTGCGGACCTACATGGAGACCAAGGTCCAGCCGATCATCAACAAGTACTGGTCCGATGACGCGTTTCCGTTCGAATTGCTGCCTTCGTTCAAAGAGCTCGGCCTCGGCGGACTCGGTTTTGAGGGCTATGGCTGCGCGGGCGGGAGCCAGAAGCTGTTCGGCTTCGTCGCGATGGAGCTCGCGCGCACCGACGCGTCGTTCTGCACGTTCTTTGGCGTGCACAGCGGCCTCGCCATGGGCTCGATCTATCTCGATGGATCCGAGGAGCAGAAGCAGAAATGGCTGCCGCCGATGGCGCGCTGGGAAAAGATCGGCTGCTTCGGCCTCACCGAGCCGCTGGTCGGTTCGGGAACGAGCGGTGGTATGACCACAACGGCCAAGCGTGAAGGCGATACCTGGATTCTCAATGGACAGAAGCGATGGATCGGCAACGCGCCATGGTGCGACATCTCCATCATCTGGGCGCGCGATCTCGCGGACAACCAGGTGAAGGGGTTCATCGTCGAGAACAAGTCGACGCCCGGCTTCAGCGTCGAGAAGATCGAGCACAAGATCGCGCTCAAGGTGGTCCAGAACGGCCAGATCACGCTGAAGGATGTACGGCTGCCGGAAGCGAATCGCCTGCAGGGTGGTAACTCTTTCCGCGACACGGCTCGCGTGTTGCGGATGACGCGATACATGGTGGGTTGGGCGTCGACCGGCATCCAGATGGGCGCATTCGAAGCCACCCTCAAATATGCCCAGGAGCGCCTGCAATTCGGCAAGCCGATCGCGTCGTTCCAGATGATTCAGGATCTGCTCGCCAAGATGCTTGCCAATCTGACCGCGTGCCAGTGCCTGATGCTCCGCCTGGCGCAGCTCGACGACGAAGGCAAGCTTGACGACCATCATGCGGCGCTGGCGAAGGCGTTCTGCACGTCGAAATCGCGCGAGACGGTCTCATGGGGCCGCGAGGTCCTGGGCGGCAACGGCATCGTCGCCGACTACAACGTCGCGCGCTTCTTCGCCGATGCCGAGGCGCTGTACTCCTACGAAGGCACCTATCAGATGCAAAATCTGATCGTCGGCAAAGCCATCACCGGTCACGGCGCCTTCATTTGACGTCTCAACGCGCCGGCGCTCCGACGCCGGCCGATCCCCGCATGCAGGAGATATGATCATGGCTTCGCAGGCCGCATCATTCACACCTTCGCCGGCAACAGTGCCGGATTCCTCGCCCAGAGCGACATTGGTGCTTGCCAACGTCCGGTATGAGAAAAAGGGTTCAATCGCCTATGTGACGGTCGATCGGCCCAAGGTGCTCAACGCGCTCAATACGGCGACCTGGACCGATTTGCATTCCGCCTTCGAGGATGCCAGGGCCGATGCGTCTGTGCACGGCGTGATCCTGACCGGCGCTGGCGATAAGGCTTTCATCGCCGGCGCGGACATCAGTGAACTCGCGCATGTCGACGCCTATGAAGCGGAGGAGTCCAGCCGCTTCGGGCAGAGTGTGCTGGACCTCATCGAAAACCTCGGCAAACCGGTGATCGCAGCGATCAACGGCTTTGCACTTGGCGGCGGCTGCGAAACGGCAATGGCTTGCACCATCAGGATCGCAGCGGAGCACGCCAAGTTCGGGCAGCCCGAAGTGAAGCTGGGGCTGCTGCCTGGCGGCGGCGGCACACAGCGGCTGCCGCGGCTGGTCGGAAAGGGTCGTGCGTTGCAGCTGATCCTCACGGGCGAGACGATTTCCGCGCAGGAGGCCTATCGCATCGGCCTCGTCAACGAAGTCGTTCCTGCCGCCGGCCTGATTGAGCGTGCCGAGGCGATTCTGAAGCAGATCGCTGGCCAACGCGCCGATCGCCGTGAAGTTCTCACTGGAGGCCGCGAACAAGGGGATGGAGACCAGCCAAAGCGAAGGCCTTGCCCTGGAAGCCTCCTACTTCGGCATTTGCGCCGCAACCGAAGACAAGAAGGAGGGCACCTCCGCCTTCCTCGAGAAACGTGCGCCGAAGTTCCGAGGTCGGTGAAACGGCCGACGCACACAGCGACTTGGAAAGGACAGCCATGCCAAGCGACAACATTTTCTCCGGACTGAAAGTGGTAGATTTTGCGAGCTTCATCGCAGGCCCCAGCGCCGCGGTAATCCTGTCGGACTTCGGCGCCGACGTCATCAAAGTGGAGCCGCCGAGCGGCGATCTCTGGAGGATTGGGAACAAGCTCCCGCCACAGCCGCGTCTCCGAGGATGCTTACCCCTGGCACCTCGCCAATCGCAACAAGCGGGGTATGGCGCTTAATCTGAAGTCTCCGAGCGCCCAGCAGGTCCTCGAAAAGCTGGTCAAATGGGCCGACGTTCTCATCGTCAACACGCCGCATCCGGCGCGTGCGAAACTGAAGCTTGAATATGAAGATGTGGTGCGGTGGAATCCGCGTTTGATCTACGCCGACATCACGGGTTTCGGCGACAAGGGACCCGATGCGGATCTTCCCGGCTTTGACATCACGTCGTACTGGGCGCGCAGCGGATTGCTGTCAATGACACGCGATGCCGGTTCGCCGCCGACCTGGCCGGTCGCCGGCAGCGGTGACAATGCCACCGCCGTCGGACTCTATTCGGCGATCGTCACTGCCCTTTATCGTCGCGAGCGCACGGGGGAGGGATCGCATGTCACAACCTCTCTTCTTGCCGAAGGCGTATGGTCCGCCAGCGTCTCGATCCAGGCCGCGCTGTGCGATGCGAAATTCTTCGGGCTGCACGATCGCAAGAATCCGGCGAATGCGGCGCTGAACGTCTATCGCTCCAAGGATGACACATGGTTCGTTCTTATTGTCACGCCCGACAAAGCGGCAGCCGTCGCCAAGGCCATCGGCCGCCCTGATCTCCTGACCGACCCGCGGTTCGCCGATCCGGCGAAGCTGATGGCGAATATGCCGCAGCTCACGGCGATCCTCGACGAGGTCTTCTCTGCCGAGCCGATGGCACATTGGTACGAGGCGTTCAACGGCGCTCACGTGACGTTCGGAGCGGTGCGTGGGCCGCAAGAGGTGATCAATGATCCCCAGCTCCGGGCGAACGACATCGTCGTTCCGCTCGAAGGCGCCGGCGGCAAGCTGACGTCCACCATCAGCAGCCCGCTTCAGGTGCATGGGGTCGCCAAGATATCCGCAAAGCGCGCCCCAGGGATTGGAGAACACAACGACGAGGTTCTCCGGCAGCTCGGATTTAGTGCGGCCGAAATCGATGGTTTGCGTGCGAGCGGTGCCGTTCCGAAAGCAAAGGAACACGCGGCCTAGCGTGACCACACTGTCAGGGCGATGGGAGCCGCCCCCGAACGCCGACTTGCAGTGAAATTCACCAAAGGGACCAGGAGTTCGACCATGGATGATATTGTTATCGAACACGCAGGAAGCATACTGCGCGTCCAGTTGAACCGCCCGACAAAGCGGAATGCGATGACATCAGCCATGTACGTGGCTCTCGCTGGCATCTTCAACGAGGCGGCGAATGACGAGAACACGCGTGTCGTGCTCTGGCACGGCGCGGGAGATTCGTTCTGCGCGGGCAACGATATCGAGGACTTTCTGAAGAATCCCCCGGGGCCGGGAAGAATCTCCACAGGCCCGACTGATGGACGCGCTGGTCAATTTCGACAAGCCGCTGGTCGCCGCGGTCCAGGGCGCCGCGATCGGCGGCGGCACCACCATGCTGACGCACTGCGACTTCATCTACGCGGGCGAGGGCGCGAAATTCCAGATGCCCTTCATCAATCTTGCCGTCGTGCCGGAATTCGGATCGAGCTGCTCCGTGCCGGCGCGGGTCGGTCACCTCCGTGCGGCAGAACTGATTTTGTTGGGAGGTCCCTTCGATGCCAGGCGCGCCGCGGAGTTGGGTCTGGCTACCGAAGTCGTATCCGACAAGGATATCCTGGCCAAAGCGACCGAAACGGCCCGGAAGTTGGCAGCGAAGCCGGCGGGAGCGCTGCAAGCCAGCAAGAGGCTCATGAAGCAGCCATTTCGCGAGCAGATCAAAGCTGCGATGAAGGCTGAGAACGAAGAGTTCAGTGCGCAAGTCCGCTCTGACGACGCAAAAGAGGCGTTCACGGCGTTTCTGGAAAAGCGCAAACCCGACTTCACGAGGAGCAGCAGATCTCCAGCGACCGCATAGGCGCGAACATACGATCGCGCTGATTGTCCCTAGATCAAGGCGGCAACGAAGGTTAGGCATCAAGGAGACAAACGTGCCAAGCATCCATCACGTCACAGCAATCGCAGGCGATCCCCTCAAGAATCTCGACTTCTACACACGCGATCTCGGGCTGCGCTTTGTCAAGAAGACAGTCAACTTCGACGATCCATCGACTTACCACTTCTATTACGGTGACGAGACCGGTAGTCCTGGCACCATCCTGACCTTCTTCCCCTGGACAAACGCCCAGGCAGGCCGGCGCGGCGTGGGCGAAACGCGCCAGACCGCCTTCCGTGTCCCGTTGCGCTCAATCGGCTACTGGACTGAGCGTTTCATCGAGAAGGGAATTCCCTACCAGACGCTGGAGAAGCGCTTCGGTCAGTCCGTGCTGCCTTTCACGGATCAGGATGGGATGGCGCTCGCGCTCGTCGGCATCGCCGATGCCGAGAATGAGCCGGGCTGGAGCAACGAGGACATCCCCTCCGAACATGCGATCCGCGGCTTGCAGGGCGTGACGCTGCTTCTTGACAGCGCGCAGAAGACGGCGGCGATCCTGACCGATGTGTTCGGCTTCCGCGAGGTCGCACGTGAAGGATCGGTAATCCGCTTCGCTGCCGCGGGTGACGTGAAGGGCAGCGTGGTCGACATCTACGAAGCCGCGGGAGTTCCGCGGGGGCATCAGGGACGCGGTTCGGTGCATCACATCGCCTTTCGCGCTGCGGACGATGTACAGCAGGCGCAGATGACCGAGAAGCTGATCCGCACCCACGGCCGGCACCCGACCGAACAGAAGGACCGCAAGTACTTCCGCTCGATCTACTTCCGCGAACCCGGCGGCGTTCTGTTCGAGATCGCGACCGATATTCCCGGATTTGCGGTCGACGAGCCGGTCGAGGCCCTTGGTCGGGACTTGGAGCTGCCGAACTTTCTCGAACCGCGTCGCAAGGAGATCGAGGGGGTGCTGCCCGTTCTCGAGAACGCGGCGTCGTGACGAACGAATTCACCTACCGCTTCGTGCCGACGAAGGGAGCGCCTCCGCTCCTTCTCCCGTACGGTACTGGCGGCGGCGAAAACGATCTCCTGCAGTTCGGAACCACGGTGTCGCCGAATTCGGTGTTGTTGTCTTCTGGAACAGTCGGATCGGCGAAGCCGAGAGGTGCACCTGGTTTCACCGGCGAACTTTGCGGGGGGATAATCGATCCCCGCGCACATCTAGATTATGCACACGTCCAGGTCAGGGACCTGATGAAACTACCGGGCCGCGTCAAGGTAGGCCAGCCGGGATCCGTCACTAGTGGAAAGCGGAGGTAACTCGTGAACAATGCCGCCGAGGCTATCCCGCAGTTCATTCAGCGTCGAGTCCTCCATATCGTCTTTGCCTCGACTAGCGGTCACACGGAGTACGTGGTGGATGCGCTGATCGAGTTTTTGAAGAGCATCACCCCAGGCTGGGAGATCGAGGAAACGATGGCCGAGAAAGCGCAGCCACAGGATTTGCTAAGTGGAGATGTTCTCCTGCTCGCCTCCGCGACCTGGAATACAGGAGGCATCGAGGGTCAATTGAATCCACACATGTGGATACTGCTCCATGACAAGGCGAAGACTCTGGACTTGGCCGGCAAACCGTGTGCGTGCATCGGACTCGGGGACCATCGATACTTCTACACGGCGCGAGCGGCAGATCATTTGCAGCACTACGTTAAGGCCCATCATGGCCGGCTGATTGTTCCAACGCTTAAGATCGTGGACGAGCCTTACGGCCAGGAGGAGGCAGTAAGAGTTTGGGGCAAACAGTTTGTGGATGCTTCGAAGCTGGCGGATTGGTGTTAAGCGATGCCCCGCATCTCTCTCAAAATCGTCGGCGCTTCCGGACAGGGAATAAACTCCATTGGCGCGATTATCGCCAAGGGTCTCAAGAGATCCGGATACTGCGTGTTCGGCTACCGCGAGTATCCCTCCCTCATAAAAGGTGGACATGCGAGCTATCAACTGGACGTTTCGAATGAGCGCATTTGCAGCACCGAAACGAAGGTGAACGTGCTTGTCGCGCTCAACCATCACGGTCTCGAGCTGAACATGGACGAACTGAAACAGGGAGGGATCGTGCTGCACGTGACGCCCGGGTGGCAGTTTCCAGAAAAGCATCAGAAACTGATCGCGGAGCGAAGCCTTCGCGTCATGTATTTCCCGGTTGATGACATGCTCAATCGCCTCGGCGCGAGGGCAATTCTTTCGAACGTGCTGCTCACCGCCTTTGTCTGGTCCATGCTGGGCCAGGATATCGATGCCCTCAAGTCCCTCGTCGGAGAGACGTTTGCGAAGAAAAAAGCTCTGCTCGAACTCAACATGCGATGTATCGAAGAGGGATATTCCTTTGTCGATCCAGAGCAAGGGACGATCTCCGTCGCGTTGCAGCCGCCTGACAAGGGTTTCGCCAGCCACCTTTTGATTACCGGCAGTCAAGCGATGGGACTCGGCGCGGTTCATGCGGGGGTGCGGCTCTATGCCGGCTACCCGATGACGCCTTCCAGCCCGCTGCTGTCGTTCATTGCCGAGCTCGAAAACAAGACTCACATGGTGGTTAAGCAGGCGGAAGACGAAATCACGGCCGCGCAGATCGTGAGCGGGGCGATGTACATGGGAACCCGCGCGCTCACCGCCACCTCCGGTGTCGGATTTGATCTTTTGAGCGAGACGCTGTCTCTGAATGCCATGATTGAGAACCCGACGGTGTTTGTGCTGGCGCAACGCCCCGGTCCGGCGACGGGCCTGCCGACCTGGACGGCTCAAGGCGGTCTCTTACAGGCCGCGAATTGCTCTGCCGGCGAATTCACGCGCTGCGTAATCTCGGTCAGCAACAGCCAGGATGCCTTCGATTTGATGCCGGTCGCATTCAATCTGGCAGAGCAGTATCAAATCAGTGTCATTGTCCTCACCGACAAGCAGATCGCCGAGGCGCTCTACACGCAACGCCCTTACGATCTGGAAAGAACCGAAATTGATCGTGGCAGGCTTGTCGTCGATCCCGAGAAGCTGAAAGCCCTGAAATCTTCTGATCGATTTGACCCCCACGCCCAGGGCGGCGTTTCGTTGCGATGGCTTCCCGGCAGCGACGCGGCGACCTATTGCGCCCAGGGCGATGAACACAATTCCATGGGCGCCGTGGATGAGTCCAGCCTCAATACCAAGTTGCAAATGGAAAAGCGCTTGCGGAAGTTCGATGGATTAAAAGTGCGGCTTCCCGCACCTCATTTAAGTATCGGCGGCTGCCGCGCAAAGACGGCCGATTGGATGGATGCAGGCGACGAAATCGAGTTGCTCGCGATCGGCTGGGGAAGCACCGGTGACGTATTTCAAGACGTCATGTGCAGCGATGAACTGCGAGGACGGAAGATCGCGTATTTGCACTACACGTATCTCTGGCCGCTCCGCACCCAGGAGCTTCAGAGATTGGCAAAGCGGTCGAAACGCATTGTCCTGGTGGAGCAGAACTATCAGGGGCAGCTGGGCATGCTCATCAGGATGGAGTGCGGCTTGGATATCCCGGATAAAATTCTCAAGTACGACGGTCGACCGTTTTTCTACGATGAGCTTCTTTCGTCGGTGATGGAGAGATGTGCGAGCACCTCGGAAAACGAGGCCAATCTTCCCGGTTTCGAATATGCAGGTTCCTCATCATGAACATCGCTCTGCAGACGCGCCTGCCCGCTCTTTCCGAGTACTATTCGGAAACCAAATGCATCTGGTGTGACGGATGCGGCAACTATGGCATTTGGACGGCCGTGAAGTATGCGTTGATAGAGCTGAATTTGCATCCGTGGCAGGTTTGCCTTTGCTATGATGTCGGTTGTCACGGCAACGGCTCGGACAAGATTGAGGGCTACCGCTTCCACGGGCTCCATGGTCGCGTCATCCCGTTTGCATCAGGCGCGAAGCTTGCAAATATGAAGGTTCCGGTCATTGCCTTCGGCGGGGATGGCGCAACTTTCTCGGAGGGGATCGGCCATTTGGTCCATGGCCTGAGGAGCAATTATCCCATCACATTCGTCCTGCACAACAATGCAAACTATGGGCTAACGACCGGGCAGGCGAGTTCGCTCACGCCGCAGGGCCAGCCCATGAACACAAGCCCCAACGGGATCCCCGAGCACACGTTGGCGAGCATGGACCTGATTTTCTCGCTCAACCCCACCTTCGTTGCCCGTGGCTTTAGCGGTGACATTAAACTGATGACTTGCATTCTCAAAGCCGCCATTCAGCACCGCGGCTTTGCCTTCGTCGAGATGCTTCAGGCGTGTCCGACATACAATCACTTCGCGACGCACGAATATCTGTTGGATAGGTACTTCGATGCAAATGCCGATGGTCATGACCCAGGCAATCTGCAGCAGGCGAAGGTGCTCGCTACGCAGGTTCAGGATCGCATCGCCTGCGGCGTTCTCTACCAACGCGAAGATATTCCGCACTTCTATAATCGGCTAATTCCGCGGCAAGGACTCGAGACGACCTGCGTCGAGGAGGTGCGGAGGTATGATGTGAGCGAGTATTGGAAGGAACTGGTGTAAGTAAATGTCCCCGCTGGTGCGGAGTTGCTGCTGGTTGCCGATATGACACGCAGCGCCTGAACCGGTATTCGGAAATCATCCGCTCGCTCGATCAGTCTGAGGCCGCGTCAGATGGCTGCTTGGTTCCGGCCACGAAGGAAACGAGGATGCTCGGCTTTCTTTGAGCGGTCAGCCGCCGCTCGCCGGCCTACGCAGGGGCGATGAGCTGCCGGATGGCGCCACGTTCGAGCGGGCGCGGGTTCCAATAAGGATCGGCTATGGCGAGATCGACAGCCCGATCGATGCCCGACTTCGACATGCTGATCTCGCAAGTTTCGCTTGCCGAAGGCGAGCCGCAGGGCGGTCGATTTGTGGACGAGGGGCTCGAAAGCTGTCTCCTAACCTCGACGTCGCCATTCCCTAGACCCGGGCTCTCGCCCGAAAGCGGCCGCGCCTCTGCGCCCCAGGGCGGGTCGTTGCTCGTCACACGCTGGCCGCCGCTTAGCGTCAGCCGAAGTGCTCGCCGCACATGTTCGGCATGATTCCCGCCGGCAGGCCGACGCACAACGATCATGACGAACATCGCGGAGAGGCGAAACTGCCTACGAGACCGCAGCAACAGCCAAGCCACAGCAAACGTCTCCAAGCAGTAGCGCGAAATCTAGGCTTTGATGAACAAGCTCGATCTGACGGCTATTCCCATCGGAGCGTCATCACCAAAGGAGAAAGTCAGTGTCGAAACTCGAGATGCTTACCCCCCAGAACAGCGCAATCGCGTTGATCGACTTTCAGCCCGCCATGTACCAGGGCGTCCAATCGCACGATCGCCTGGTACCCTTCAACAACGTCCAGATCCTCGCCAAGGCGGCGAAGCTGTTCAAGATTCCGACGGTGCTCACGACGGTCGCCAAGGATTCGTTCTCGGGTCCGTTTATGCCTGAAGTGACCGGGTTGTTCCCTAACCACGCCATCATCGATCGGACCTCGATGAACTCCTGGCTCGACGCGGGATTCCGCAAGGCCGTCGCCGCGACCGGGCGCAAGAAGTTCGTTATCGCCGGCCTTTGGACCGAAGCCTGCGTGACGTTTCCGACGCTGGACATGCTGAAGGAGGATTACGAGATCTACATCGCTGCCGATGCCTGCGGCGATCTGTCGTTGGAAGCTCACAACCGCTCGATGGACCGTGCGGTCCAGGCCGGCGCGGTTCCCATCACCTCGGCCCAATACGTCTTCGAACTGCAGCAGGATTGGGCGCGCTCCGAAACCTACGAGGGCGTGATGGATATCCTGCGGGCGCACTCGCCCTACGGGATCCAGGTGCGTTTCTCGAAGTGGGCGCTCGGCGAGCACGCTTCGGAAGGCGCGTCCCACGCGGCCGAATAGCTCGTCGCCTTCGCAACCGGGAAAAACAAGATGAAAACCTACCTGCTGTCGGCTGGGGCCGGGATCCTGGTCGGCGTCATCTACAGCCTCCTCAACGTCCGCTCACCGGCGCCGCCTCTGGTGGCGCTGGTCGGGCTGCTCGGCATCCTCATCGGCGAGCAGGTCGTTCCGGTCGGCAGGCAATTGATCTCGGGCAGCGGCCTTGCCGCAGCCTGGCGCCAGGCCCAATGCGCCCCGCATATCTTCGGCCTGCTGCCGGGACGACAAGCAGATGTTCAAACCGATCCTCTCGCGCTCACGCCTGATATGGCGAAGGAGAAGCGTTCATGAGTTCGCCTGATCTCATCCTGCACCGAGGCTTGTTCACCACGCTCGATCGCGGCAATCCGACAGCGAGCGCGGTGGCGATAAAGGACGGCGTCTTCACCACCGTCGGTCACGACCAGGAGGTGATGAAGCTCGCCGGCCCGTCGACAAAGGTCATCGACCTCAGGGGGCACCGCGTCCTGCCCGGGCTGATCGACAATCACCTTCACATCATCCGCGGCGGGCTCAACTTCAACATGGAATTGCGCTGGGACGGCGTGTGGTCGCTCGCCGACGCGATGGCCATGCTGAAGAAGCAGGTTGCGATCACGCCGCCGCCGCAATGGGTGCGTGTCGTTGGCGGTTTCACCGAACACCAGTTCGCCGAGAAGCGGTTGCCGACGATCGACGAGCTCAATGCCGCCGCGCCCGACACTCCCGTCTTCATCCTGCACCTCTACGACCGCGCTATCCTGAACGCCGCTGCGCTGCGTGCCGTCGGCTACACCAAGGATACGCCAGAGCCGCTCGGCGGCGAGATCGTGCGCGATGCCAAAGGCAATCCGACCGGACTTCTGCTTGCGAAGCCGAACGCGAACATTCTCTACGCAACGCTGGCCAAGGGACCGAAGCTGCCGTTCGACTACCAGGTCAATTCGACCCGTCACTTCATGCGCGACCTGAATCGGCTCGGCGTCACGGGCGCCATCGACGCCGGCGGCGGATTCCAGAACTATCCCGAGGATTACGCCGTCATCCAGAAACTCTCCGATGACGGGCAGCTGACGATCCGCCTCGCCTACAACCTGTTCACTCAGAAGCCGAAGGGCGAGAAGCAGGACTTCCTGAACTGGACCAGCACGTCGAAGTACAAGCAGGGCACCGACTACTTCCGGCACAACGGGGCCGGCGAGATGCTGGTGTTCTCGGCCGCCGATTTCGAAGACTTCCGCGTGCCGCGCCCAGACATGCCGCCCGAGATGGAGGGCGAGCTCGAGGATGTCGTCCGCATTCTCGTCCAGAACAAGTGGCCGTGGCGGCTGCACGCGACCTATGACGAGACGATCTCGCGTGCGCTCGACGTGTTCGAAAAGGTCAACCAGGATACTCCTCTCGAAGGTCTGCACTGGTTCTTCGACCACGCCGAGACCATCTCCGATCAGTCGATCGATCGCATCGCCGCGCTCGGCGGTGGCATCGCCGTGCAGCACCGGATGGCCTATCAGGGCGAGTATTTCGTGGAACGCTACGGCTTCGGCGCGGCCGAGGCGACGCCGCCAGTGAAGAAGATCCTCGACAAGGGCGTGAAGGTCTCCGCCGGCACGGACGCCACCCGCGTCGCTTCGTACAATCCCTGGGTCTCGCTGGCGTGGCTGGTGACCGGCTCGACGGTGGGAGGCTTGCGCCTCTACCCGCAACGGAATTGTCTCGACCGAGAGACCGCGCTGAGGATGTGGACCGAGAACGTCACGTGGTTCTCGAACGAGGAAGGCAAGAAGGGCCGCATCCAGGTCGGACAATTCGCCGACCTGATCGTTCCGGACCGTGATTTCTTCTCCTGCGCCGAAGGCGAGATCGCGGACACGACAAGCGACCTCACTGTGGTCGGCGGACGCATCGTTTACGCCGCCGGCGACTTCAAGGCGCTCGACGACGGCCGCGCCCCCGCCCGCGATGCCGGATTGGTCGCCGGTACGCAGCTTCGGCGGATACGGCAATTGGGTGGGTGCGGATGGAAAGGCGCAGGCGGCGAGGGTGCACGCCATGCAGGCGTGCGGGTGCGCCAACGCCTGCGGCGTGCACGGCCATGATCATGCCCGCGCCTGGTCCGGCAGGCTCCCCGTGTCCGATCTCAAGAGCTTCTGGGGCGCGCTCGGTTGCGCCTGCTGGGCGGTTTGAGATGAGGCCGAAGACCGACACTCCGCGCTGGATAGCGGCCATCCTTTCGTCACCGTGGCTCCTGCCGATCTCGAGAGTTGCGTTGGTCTCGGCCTTCCTGATAGGCGGGATCCAGAAGCTCATCGATTTCCCCGCGGCCGTCGCTGAGCAGGCGCATTTCGGCCTCCAGCCGGCTTGGCTCTGGGCCGCTGCGGCCATCGTCGGTCGAACTCGGCGGCTCCGCGCTGGTGATGTTCGGACGATGGGTGTGGCTGGGGGCCGGGGGTCTCGGCGTGTTGACAGCGGTCGCCATGCTCACCGCGAACGACTTCTGGGCAAAGATCGGTCAAGACCGCTTCATGGCCACCAACGCCTTCTTCGAGCATCTCGGCCTGGTTGCCGGCCTGGTGCTCATTTCCTTACTGTCCCTGCGCGAACAGAGCGCACTTTAGTAAACGAGGCATCCCATGATCGGCAATCGTCATCTGATCAAGTTCCTGCTGCTTGCGTCGCTGCTCAGTGACGCATCAGCAGCAGTCGCAAAGGATGCAGCCCGCCAGTCGGCTTCCCAGGTCGGCGTCGGTGCGCAATACGACACGACCCACGTCTATGTGGCACCTGAAGACGTCGACAAGTTTGTAGCGAGCTTTCTAGCGACCTTCGGCGGGCAGAGCACGAAGCAGGTCGTCGTCACGGTGACACCGACGTCGAGCAGCACGACGTCGCAGCTCCTGCAGACCCCGGTAGGCACCGTCTCCCTATTCGGCTTCAAGACGCCGATTCCCTATCCCTTCGGCGCGGAGCGGACCGGCTATCTCGTCACCGACATCGACGAAGCGTCGAGGCCGCCAAGGAGGCGGGAGCGGATGTATTGGTCGCTACCTTTCCGGATCCGATCGGGCGCGACGTGGTGATCCAGTGGCCGGGCGGCGTAAACATGCAGCTCTATTGGCATACGACAAAACCGTCCTATGCGCCCTTTGAGACAATCCCCGAGAACCGCGTTTACGTCTCTCCGGAGCGGGCGGATGCCTTTATCCGCAGCTTCCTCCGCTTTTCGCACGGGAAAGTCGTTTCCGACGATGCGCGGGCTCCCGGCGCGGAGATCGGACGGCCCGAGGCCACCTACAGGCGCGTACGCATCGAATCCGTGTTCGGCAAGATGGCCGTATTCGTCACCGACGGTCACCTGCCGTACCCGTACGGGCGCGAGCTGACCGGCTATGAAGTCAAGGACTTGCAGGGTACGTTGACCAAGGCAAAGGCCTCGGGCGCTGCCGTGCTGGTCGAACCGTACACCGCTGACGGACGGGCCGCAGCCATGCTACAATTCCCGGGTGGATATATAGCGGAGATTCATGCGGCCGCATCCAACTAGGGGGCGCGATGGCCGTTTCGTTTTCACAATTGCCTTTGCAGGTGCGACGGGGAGGCGCGGCGGCGGCCGTACTTTCGTTGATTGCAGCGCCGCAGACGGCTTGGGCGGACGATCAGAGCTCTCAGACCTCCACGCCGCAGCGGCCGGCCATCATGTTCAACCGATGGCAGGAGGACTGGTCGGTGCTGGCGGACCCGCGGGTTTCGCGCGAACCGTTCGACGAGTTCAAATATATTCCGCTGTCTGATACCGATCGCTACACGTATCTGTCGTTTGGCACAGACACGCGCGACCGGTTTGAGGCTAACAACGCCGCTAATTTCGGCACTGGTTCAAACGTCGGCCAAAATTACGTCATCAGCCGAAACGAATTCGATGCCGACCTCCGCATAGCGAATCAAATACAGGCGTTCGTGCAATTTCAGGCCGACTATGCGCCCTGGAAAACCATGTTAACCCCGGTCGACGCGGACAAGCTTGATCTCGAGCAGGCTTGGGTTGCACTGACTGAGCCTCTCGGAGGCGGAACCCTGAAGCTGCGGGCCGGCCGCCAGCAATTTGGGTTCGACCTGCAGCGCTTTGTGGCTGTTCGCGACGGTCCCAATGTCCGACAATCCTATGACGCCGGCTGGGCGGACTACGAGAATGGGCCCTGGCGGTTCATCACCTTTTACAGCCTTCCGGTTCAGGTTCGTGACGTCACGATATTCGATGATTACAGCAGCGTCACCACGCAGACCTTCGGGATGGCGCGGGCAGAGCATAAGTTTTCCGAGTCCCTGTTCATCGCCGGCTACTATGCCAATTTCACACAGGGGAACGAACGGTTTCCAAACGCGTCCGGCGACGAGCGCAGAGACATTTTCGATGTCCATCTGAACGGTAACGCTAATCATTTCGATTTTGACTTCGAAGGGATGAACCAGACCGGACGCATCGGCATCGAGCCGATCGAGGCCTGGGCTGTCGGGTCACTCGCTGGCTACACCTTCGCCGCCGTGAACTGGAGCCCAAGGGTGGGTATCCAACTCGACGCGGCGTCCGGTGACGGCAACACCAAACGAACCTTTGGGACATTCAATCCGCTGTTTCCCAACGGCTATTATTTTACGCTTGCGGGTTACACCGGGTACACCAACCTCATTCACATCAAGCCATCCCTGACGCTGAGCCCGACTTCGTCGCTGAAAATCGCGATCGCAGCAGCGGTTCAATGGCGTCAAACCACGGCCGACGCCGTCTACACCCAACCCGATGTAGCCGTCCCGAATACCGCCGGTCGGCCTGGCGCTTATACTGGGAGCTACGGCCAGCTTCGGCTCGACTGGACGATAGACCGCGCGACTTCTTTCGCGATTGAAGCGGTGCATTTTAAAGTCGGCGAAGCGATACGAAATGCCGGGGGGCACGACTCCAACTACCTCGGCATCGAGATCAAGCGCGGATGGTAGGTTGAACTGGTCAGCTGTGTTTTGTTTGTTCGGTCGAGACGCGAGAGGAAAACGGGTTGGCGGCAATGAAATGGGTGACTTTTGGTTCGGCCATAGCGTCGAACTGGCGGATGGCATCCTGAACGACGCGATCCGCATTCGTCACGCGCTGGTGCTGGCGAAGGTGCTCGAGCCAGGACGCGACCATGAACGTCTCCAGGAAGCGCCCTTTCTCGGCCGCGTCTTCGAAAACGTCCCAGGCGTACGCGCCGTCCCGCCGTCGCTCCTGGCCCAGATCTCGGATCGCGGCCAGGAAAGCATCACGTCTCTGGGGATCGATGCGGTATTCGACGGTGACCAATACTGGCCCCCGATCGGCGTCCGTCTCGATCGTCAGAACCGGAGCCGGCCAATGCATCGACGGCGCGAGATCCATTCCCGCGCCGCCCTGCAGCTTCCAGCGCCAGGTCAGTGCAATTCCACCCAGAGCGCCTGCGGCCGCGATAAAATGCGCTGCGGGCAAACCGAGCTCCGAAGCAAGTTTTCCCCAGAGGGCACTGCCGGCGGTCATCGCGCCGAAAAATACGGTCACGAACATCGCTAGTCCACGACCGCGGACCCAGTCCGGCAACGAGACCTGAACCGAGACATTGAGGGTCGCGAGCACCGCAATCCAGGAGATACCCGCGATCGCGCAAGCCGCAAGGCCGACCGCGGAACGATGCGCAACGCCGAGCAGGATCAAACTGAGCGCGGTGCCAAGCGTGCCGAGCGCGACCAGGCGGTCGGGCCCAGGACGCCTTCATCGATGGCAACGCGAAAGCGCCAATGACCGCGCCAACTCCGATTGCGCCCAGCAATAGGCCGTAGAGTTCCGGACTACCCGCGATCTGATTGCGCGCGACAAGAGGAAGCAGCGCCCAATATGCGCTTGCGAAGAAGAAGAAAGCCATCGCTCTCAGCGAGGGTTGCGCGCAAATTCGGATTGTATCGCGCATGTCGAAAGCCGACCACCAGCGCACCCGTCAGACGTTCCGCCGGAAGCCCGCTTCCTTGCGAGGATGGCGGACGCCACCAGAGCAGGGCTCCTATCACGGCGAAATTGCACACCGCGTTGAGCCAGAACGGCGCCGCAATGCCCAACCCGCCGATAACCACACCGCCCAGCGCCGGTCCGATCGCCCTGCTTATGTTGACGCCGACGCCGTTGCTGGCCACCGCAGCAGCCAAGTCCTGCTTCGGGACGAGCTGAGGCACAATCGACTGCCATGCCGGAGCAGTGAATGCCGCGCCCGCACCCAGAAGGAATGTAAACAACAGGAGGATGGAAGGATTGATCAGGTCGAACCATACCAGCACCGCGCTCATCGCAGCTACGACGGTGAGGACGATCTCCGAGCCGATCAGAAAGCGGCGTTTATCGACGATATCGGCCAGCGCCCCGGCGGGAAGGGCGAACAGGAACATGGGGAGGCTGCTCGCTACCTGAACCAGCGAGACCGTGAGCGGATCGGCATCCAGGCTTGTCATCAGCCAGCCGGAAGCCGCGTTATACATCCAGGTGCCGACATTGGCGACGACAGTCGCGATCCAAACCACGGTGAACGCCTTGTGTCGAAACGCGATCCAAGGGGAGGCGCGCAGCTCGGTAACCGGAGCACTTTGCCTTTCATCCGGAACAGTCATGTTTCTCACTCTTCCAAAAATGCTGCCTGAGCGGCTAGCATTAGCCTACGCAGCGCGGGCGAAGCTCAAAAATGTATCGGCCGCATTTCCTCGAATTCGTCGCGGCACGCGTGGCTGAAGTCTCGTAGCAGATCGATCGTGCCATCGATGACCATTTGGCGGAGTTCGAGGAAGCTCTTGTCGGGCTCCAGATAGGTGTCCAGGATTTTTCGGACAACATCGTCGGCACGCTGGACCACCAGCTTTGAAGACACCGCCCGCATGCTGCTCAGCTTCGCGTAAAGACCGACCAGGCCGGGAATGTCGGCTTTGTCGTGCTGGAGCGCATCAATGTAGCACTTGGCGGCTTCCTCGATGAAATCCCTGTAAAGCGTCTGCCGGCGGCTCTTCTCGTGAAGGATCCACTCGGCGCGAACCTGGCTTCGGTGGTTCAGCCAAGCCGCCATTCCGCTCGTCAAGCCGCCGACGGCTGCTCCGGTGAGAGCGGCGAGCGCGGAGATGATGGAGGCGTCCACAGGCGCAGTCCCCAACCAGCTGCAGAACCCGGCAGTGATGACTGCCGGATCTTGACTACGACGATGACGCGGGCGACCGCGGCCCTTCGGAAATCAGCCGTGAGCTCCGTTGCCCCGACATATACGACCAGAACCATTGCGTTAGGACGCGGAACCGGTTCTGAAGCTGTGGCAGCGCGAGCACGTGTAGCGCGGCCCACACCTGCCAGGTCACAAAGCCGCTGCTGCGAAAATGGCCGGACTCGAGGATGGCGAAGTTCTTGCCGACCACCGCCATATTGCCTTTGTTGCGGTACCGAAACGGTCGACCATCCTTGCGTCCCCTGACACGGTTGGCGATGACATGCCCGACAAATTTTCCCTGTTGAATGGCTGCCTGCGCCACTCCGGGCACGGGGTGACCATCCTGGGTCATCGTGGCAGCGTCGCCCGCCACAAACACGTTGGGCGCCTCGGGGACGTCCAGGAAAGCGCCAACGAATGCGCGCCCGGCGCGGTCCGTCTTCGTCCCGAGCATTTTGACGACCGGCGAAGCGCTGACGCCCGCCGTCCAAAGCACGGTAGCGCTGGGAATGCGGACGCCAGCCGCGATCACGCCCTGGTCGTCAACCTTCTCGACCTTTACGCCTGTCGAAACTTCAACGCCGAGCTTGGCTAGTCGCTTGGCGGCCTTTCGTGACAGCGACTCTGCAAAGGTCGGAAGAATACGAGCGCCTCCGTCAAGTAATAAAATGCGGCTCTTGGCGGGGTCGATCTTGCGGAAATTGTTGCGCAGGGTCAGCGTGACCAGTTGAGCGATCGAGGCGGCGAGCTCGACGCCGGTCGGGCCGGCGCCCACCAACACGAAGGTCATCTGGCGGGCGCGTTCTTTCTCGTCATCGGTCGATTCCGCCAATTCAAATGCACCCAGGATCTTGGTTCGGATCGTCTCAGCGTCGTTGAGGCTCTTGAGGCCGGGCGCGAAGCGCGCGAACTCGTCATGACCGAAATAGCTCGGATGCATTCCGGTGGCGATCACCAGGAAATCGTACTCCAGTTTTCGACTGCCAATCCCCGGGCAAACGACCTCGACGGTGCGCGCTCCGAGATTGATGCCCTTAACCTCCGCCAGCAACACGGTGAGGTTCTTCTGTTTCACCTCGAGTTGACGGATCGGTGCCGCAATCTCGGATGGTGCCAAAACAGCGGTGGCGACCTGGTACAGGAGCGGCTGAAAGATATGGTGATTGCGCCGATCGACCAGCGTGATTTCGACATCGGCTCGCTTGAGCGCCCGTGCTGCCGCAATACCGGCAAAGCCACCGCCGACGATCAAGACGCGTTTTTTGTCCGGGACCGCCTTTGTTACGGGTGGCTTTTCTTCCGGGAACGATTTGGTCAGAACTGTAGTCATGGATGCACCGACAGTCTCCAGGGCCAGCCGCCCGATTAGCATCGGATACAGCGGGGCTTCGGGCTAGTCTTGGACGGCGCTGCGATGCATTGAACGACCGTGCCTCATCACGCGGGGGAGGGGAGTACGCGCTCGAACAGCATGCGGGGCATGATCAACCCGAAGGTCATGGCCATGATGATCAGAAAAGCCGAGGCGCCATTCGCAGGTGGCCCGCGCAGATCATCAGCACGATGAGACCCGCATAGACGAGGCGCGCGATGCCCAGCGCAACGCGTGTGCGCGCAAAGTCGATGGCGCCGTTGAGGAGGTGCGGTCCGGGGACCAGCACCATACAAGGACAAAACGCAAGGAGAGCTATGTCGTCCGACAGTCGCAGTCGGCCGGCAACGGCCGCGATCGCACCTGCGATCGTTGCAGCGGAAAGCGGTCGAAGCAAGGGATTGCCGCTGACGCCCGACAACCAGCGCGGACGAGCGCGCCGACGGCGGCGCTGGCCGCAATCAGCAGCAAGCTCGTCGCATCGAGCGTACCGAAGATGACGCCAAGCGAAGCCGCGCCAATGGCTGCGAACAAAGTGAAGCGTGGCGTGGAAACTGGCGGCAGACGGCCAGCCAACTCAAGCGCGGATTGAGCGGCCTCGGCCGGCAACGTGCCGTCGCAGCCCTGATCGACCACCGTCGTGACCGCCAGTACCCTGCCCATGTCGACGCCGAGGGGCTTGGCGGGGACGATTTGTGAGACGGTCGCGCCCTCGACTTCGACGGTGAGTTCGCCCCAGTAAGGTAGCACCCTGACCGTCACGCCGAGAGCGCGGCCAAGCCGCTCGGCAGCAATAACCGTCCGTTCTGTGGTCTGCCCATGAGCAAACAGGAGTGTGGCTGCCAGCGCGGTCGTCTTTAATGCCGCCTCGCACGTCAGCGGCTGGGCCACGATGTTTCCTGTTTCAAATCGGTCAATTGCGCTGCGCAGTCCAGTAGCCCGAGCATCGCGAACCTCCCGTGTGGCCGCTCCATTTTCCGCGACCCGAAGTTCCGAAAAGCCTGCCCGTGCCGGAAGCGAATTTGTCCTGAACCGTCACTGACGCGCGGACCGAACCGGATTTCGCCACGTATCCTCTGAAATCTAACGAGATTGGGATGAGTCACAATGCCGTCGGAAACATTGACAGTGAAGTTGTAGGTGGGATCGCATGCGCCCCTTTGCGTCACGAAAACCAGATCCCAGGAGCCATCATAGGCGGATCGCGCGTGCGCGACAGACGCCGGAGCGATGAGGCAGGCGGCTGTGATCATCCAGAGCAAAGGCGTCTTCATTGATTGTCCTCCGTTAAAGCCGCCGCTTCCATGCAAACGCAACAGATCTCGTCGATATTCGAATTGGAGAGCGGCGCGTCGCAGATATCCGAACGCCGATCTGTTTTAGGAAAAGCCTGCGTGGCGCGCTTGTTGAAACGTGCTCGGATCACCCTAAATCGTGCGATCGAGACGCCTGTCTTTAGATTCGAATTCGTCAGCTGACGTTTTGAGCATGATTGGCCCCAATCGAGCAGCCGCATTCAATCGCGGCCTCGGGTGAGAATGCATATTGAATGCACGCACTGCGGCTGTTCGAGCGAACACGCCGCTCTCATTTGAAAGAATTCGGAGCAGCGAGATGAACGTCAAGTCCATTGCTGGCCAGCTTGGGGAAAGACGAGCTCGCTTTGCATTATCGTCTGATTCTGCTCATCCGCTGGCCGACCATTGGAGTGTGTCTGACTTCGTCGCCCTCACAAAGCCACGTGTGATGATGCTTGCCGTCTTCACCGCGCTCGTCGGACTGAGCATCGCTCCAGTTCGACTTGATCCGCTAAGCACCTTTGCCGCAGTTCTTGCCATCGCCGCGGGAGCTGGAGCCGCCGGCGTACTCAACATGTGGTACGATGCCGATATCGACGCGATCATGAGCCGCACTGCGATGCGGCCAATTCCGCGGGGCAAAGTCTCCCGGCTCGAAGCGCTCGTCTTTGGACTGGCTCTTGGCGGTTTCGCAGTGGTGGTTCTGGCTCTGGCGACGAACCTCACAGCAGCCGCACTGTTGGCCGGCACGATCCTCTTTTATGTTGTCGTGTACACGGCGTGGCTGAAGCGGGCGACGCGGCAGAACATCGTCATCGGCGGCGCTGCGGGAGCGCTGCCGCCCGTGATCGGATGGGCCGCGGCAACCGGAGACATCGGGCTCGAGCCGCTTGCGCTGTTCCTCATTATCTTCCTTTGGACGCCGCCTCATTTCTGGGCTCTGGCGCTCAATCGCACCGATGACTACGCCCGCGCCGGCGTCCCCATGCTGCCGGTTGTTGCGGGAAGGGCTGCAACAACGCGGCAGATCCTGATCTACAGCGGCATCCTGGCTCTCGCCTCGGAGCTGCCCTGGGTGCTCGGGTTTGCAGGTGCGATCTACGGCGTGATCGTCGCGATCTGCGGGGCGCTTTTCCTTCTGCTTGCACTTCAGCTGAACAGGAGCACTGGGGTCGATCGCCGCGCCGCTCACAGGCTGTTCGTGTTTTCCATCTTCTACTTGTTCGTGCTTTTTGCGGCCCTCCTGATCGACCATGGCGGTGAATCATTCACGCTGATGCGTGCCTCAGATGCTGGCCGCCCCGTCGGGGCAGTGCAAGCCGAGCTCCTGCCAGGCGCCGTTCGGGGCGCAAGCAGTTTCATCAACCTCAGCATGGACGGGATCTAACATGCGATACAGTCTGCTGGCCGTCGTCCTGATCGGTGCCGCGACCCTCGGTGGCTGCACTGAAGGCGTGCTCGATCCGAAAGGGCCGATTGCACTCGCCGAGCGGCAAATTCTGTTCAACGCGCTTGGCATCATGTTGGCGATCGTGATCCCCGTGATCCTCGCAATCCTGGCGGTCGCCTTCTGGTTTCGCGCGTCGAATTTGCGCGCTTCGCTACCTGCCGGATTTCGAGTATTCCGGCCGTCTCGAGTTGCTCGTCTGGTCAGTCCCCGCGATGACGGTTCTCCTGGTGGGCGGCGTCGCCTGGGTCGGCGCACACGATCTCGATCCGCGCAAGCCGATCAGCTCCTCGGTCAAGCCTGTCACCGTTCAGGTTGTCTCGCTCGACTGGAAATGGCTGTTCATCTATCCGGAGCAGGGCATTGCCAGCGTCAATCATCTGACCGTTCCGGTCGGCACCCCGATCAGTTTCGAGCTGACCTCCTCGACGGTCATGAACAGCTTCTTCGTGCCGCAGCTGGCCGGGCCAGATCTACACCATGTCCGGAATGGTGACGCGCCTTCATCTGCAGGCTGACCATCCTGGAACGTATCCCGGGCTGTCGGCCATGTTCAGCGGCGACGGCTTTTCCGACATGCGCTTTACCGTCGATGCGGTGTCGAGCGACAGATTTGCAGCAATGGGTCCGCCAGGCGCGCGAAGCAGGTCCGGTGCTCGATACGCAGTCTTATGCCGACCTGGCCAAGCCGAGCAAGGCGATTGCGCCGTTCACCTATCGCGCTGTCGCCGCCGATCTCTTCAGCGGCATCGTGAACACCGCATCGATGGCGGGCGATCCATCGCAACTCATTTGTTCAACGTCCGCAGAGGGCCGAACAATGAATCTCCTTGGCAAGCTCGATTGGAACGCGATTCCGCTACATGAGCCGATCATCATGGGCGCGACCGCGTTCATGGTCCTCGTCGTGGTCGCTGTTCTCGGATTCATCACGATGAAGGGAGCCTGGCTCTATCTGTGGCGCGAGTGGCTCACCTCAGTCGACCACAAGCGTATCGGCGTGATGTATTGCATACTGGCGCTGGTCATGCTGCTTCGCGGCTTCAGCGACGCGATCATGATGCGCGCGCAGCAGGCGGTCGCGGCCGGCGGCGCACAAGGATATCTGCCGCCCGAGCATTTCGACCAGATCTTCTCCGCCCACGGCACGATCATGATCTTCTTCATGGCGATGCCGTTCGTGGTGGGGATCATGAACTTTGCGGTGCCGCTGCAGCTCGGCGTCCGCGATGTCGCCTTCCCCACCCTCAACTCCGTCAGCTTCTGGCTGACCGCCTCGGGCGCGCTGTTGATCAACGTTTCGCTTGGCGATCGGCGAGTTCTCAAAAGCCGGCTGGTGGGGTTATCCGCCCACTGAGCGAATTGCAATTCTCGCCCGGCGTCGGCGTCGACTACTATCTTTGGTCGCTGCAAATCTCCGGCCTCGGCACCTTGCTGGCGGGAATAAATTTCGTCACGACCATACTGAAGATGCGCGCACCGGGCATGAGCTATATGCGCATGCCGGTCTTCTGCTGGACCGCGCTCGCCACCAACCTGCTCATCGTCGCGGCCTTTCCGGTCTTGACCGCGGTCCTCGCGATGCTGCTGCTCGATCGCTATCTCGGCTTTCACTTCTTCACGCACGACGCCGGCGGCAATCAGATGTTGTACGCCAACCTGTTCTGGGTCTGGGGGCACCCGGAAGTCTACATCCTGATCCTGCCGGCGTTCGGCATCTTTTCCGAGGTGATCGCGACCTTCTCCGGCAAGCCGCTGTTCGGCTATCGCTCGATGGTAGCCGCGACCATGGCGATCTGCATCCTCTCCTTTCTCGTTTGGCTGCACCACTTTTTCACAATGGGTGCCAGCGCAAACGTCAACGGCTTCTTCGGCGTCATGAGCATGATCATCGCTTTGCCGACGGGCGCGAAAATCTTCAACTGGCTGTTCACGATGTACGGCGGCCGGGTTCGGTTCTCGGTGCCGGTGCTGTGGTCGATCGGGTTCATGGTGACCTTCGTCATCGGTGGCATGACCGGCGTGCTCCAGGCGGTGCCGCCGGCCGACTTCCAGCTGCACAACAGCGTGTTCCTGATCGCGCACTTCCATAACGTCATCATCGGCGGCGTCGTGTTCGGCGTGATGGCTGGCTACAATTATTGGTTTCCCAAGGCATTCGGCTTCAGGCTCGACGAACGCTGGGGCAAAGCCTCGTTCTGGTGCTGGTTCGTCGGATTCTATCTCGCATTCATGCCGCTCTATCTGCTGGGCCTGATGGGCATGACCCGGCGCATGCAGCATTACGACTGATCTGTCATGGCAGCCGTGGCTGGTGGTGGCGATGGTTGGTACCGTCATTATCCTGGGCGGGATCGTCTGCCAGGTCGTCCAGCTCGTCGTGTCGATCCGCAGCGCGCGACAAGCTGCGCGTGACCGCCGATCCATGGAACGGCCGGACGCTGGAATGGGCCACGGCGTCGCCCCCGCCGGCGTGGAATTTCGCGGTCCAGCCGCGCGTCTCCGGGAGAGACGCGCTTTGGAGCAGCAAACAACGCGCGCTTGCGACAAAGGACGAGCCGCCGGCGCGCGTCTACGAGCCGATCGAAATGCCGAAGAACAGCGCCACCGGATTTGTCACTGCCTTCTTTGCCGTCGTCATCGGCTTCGCAATGATCTGGCACATCTGGTGGATGGCCGGTCTGGGAGTGTTCGGCGCATTCGTGACGCTGCTTGCCTTCGCATTCCGCCGTCGGAGCGAAATCGAGGTGCCAGCGGAGCAGATCGCCCGGTTCGATCGGGCCCACCAAGCGGGAGCTGCAGCATGAACATCGCCGTCGCAATCGATGCCGTCCCTCAAGACGCGCTGCCAAGTGCAAGTGAAGCAGGTCCTGCTCCAAAGAGGATCGTGGTCGCCTACGGCTTCTGGATCTTCCTGTTGAGCGACATCATCATGTTTGCCGCGCTCTTTGCGAGCTACGCGGTTCTCGTGCGCGCCACGGCGGGCGGTCCGACCGGCGCCCAGTTGTTCAATCAAAAGACGGTCGCGATCGAAACCGCTTGCCTTCTCGTCTCGAGCTACACCTGCGGACTGATGTCGCTCGCCATCAATTCGCGCCGCTACCTCAGGACCTATTTGGGAGCCCTGATCACCTTCGCGCTCGGCGCGGCGTTTCTCAGCTCTCGAGATCCGCGAATTCGCAAACATGATCGCCATCGGCGCAACGCCGGAGCGCAGCGCTTTTCTATCTGCGTTCTTCACGCTTGTCGGCTGCCACGGGCTTCACGTTACGCTCGGACTGATCTGGCTGGTCGTGATGATGGTGCAGGTGGCGGTGATGGGATTCGACGCCACCGTGCAGCGCCGCCTGCTCTGTTTCTCTTTGTTCTGGCACGCGCTCGACATCGTTTGGGTCGGGGTATTCACCGTCGTTTATCTAATGGGAGTGAGTCCATGACCGAAGCTCGATACGATCGCGCACCCGGAGACAGGCCGAGCCGCGAAATGCAGGCGTCGGCTCCATCCGAGTTTCTCGTCTACACGATCGGACTGTTTGTGGCGGTCCTTCTCACGGCGACATCTTTCTGGGCCGCTAACACCTCGCTGCTTTGGCCAGGTGGCGTAACTCTGGGCCTCGCTGTCCTCGCCATCGCCCAGATGGGCATTCACCTGGTGTTCTTCCTGCACATCACCACCGGGCCGGAAAGCACCAACAACGTCCTGGCGCTCGCGTTTGGCGTGCTCATCGTCTTCGTGGTGGTCGCCGGCACCATGTGGATCATGGTCGATATGAACCAGAACATGCTGATGCCGTCGGCCGCGCCGATGAGCATGCAAATGCAGCACTAAAGCGCGTCGCAGGGATACTGGCTGCTAATCAGGCATGCCTTCCCTGCGCAGTGCATTCTCGGCAGTCTTGGTGGCCTGGTCGATTAGGAGGGGTTGTAATCGGCGTACTTGACGGGGGTCTCCGCGGTGACCCATAGCCAGGTGTGATCGCCGTGCATGTCGATAAACGCTGCCGCGTCGCAAAGGTCGACGATGACACTCTGTGCAGAAAAATGGCTTGCGCGGCGCCATGTCGTTCGCCAGCACAAACTTCATCTTGTGAACGGGCATCGCACCGATCCTTATCTTGCGGTGCGTTTGTGAGCTCTAGTGCCATAGCTCACGCTGGCCCAAGTTCACCAGAGGAACTCATGACTGAATTGATACACTCTTGCCGGAGCGCGCTTGTAGCGAAACGCCAGCGTTTGCAGCTTCCGACCCCGCTGCAGTCCTTCTGCTTCCCAAAGCGGGGGATACGGAGCATCGAGCATATACGCGGGGTTGCCCGGTTCGGTCGGTTTCGCCATCAACATCTGTACGCACAAAGCACCAAGTCATCGCACGTTTGTCCAAGCGTTGGGGACAACACCAACGCTAACCTTTCATGTAGAAAATGATGCACGGCTGATAGGCTACGATGGCGGGACGAGGAAATGCTCAATGGATTCACTGCCCCTCGGTCCCCCCTTGGCGTTGCAGCACTGGTCCCGTCGCCACCCTGGCATTTCGCAGGTGATGTTCTGGCGGTAGAGTTCTGGAATGATCCCGATGTATCATTCCATACCCTTCCGACGGGCGTTGAGCTTGATCAGAAATGTCCAGGCCACTCTGTTGCGCTCTTCACAGACTATCAGTTCACCGCGCAGAACAACGAGTATCTCGATCCTGCAAGATATCAGAGCCGCGGATTTACCATCCTCATCGACGCGACGTGGAAGGGTTCACGAATAGCGTGGTGTCCATATTGTTATGCCGATAACGACGCTGCCCTGATGAGAGGCTGGATCCAGGGTTATCCAAGAAAATTCGGTGCCATATACCAGACCCGCACATTCGCTGCCGCGAGCCCGGCTTCGGCGCCACTCGCGCATGATAGCAGGTTCACCGCTTGCATGTCCGCTCATGGCCGGCTGCTGGTGCAAGCCCATGTCACCCTACGCGAAAGGGCAGAGCGTCTCGTTGGCCTGCTCGATCGACGGATTGTGGGACGGCGACACTTTCCGCGGCTCTCCGCGGGGATGCACGACAAACCGGCCGTGGATGAACTCGTTCGATGCGTCCCGGACCACCTCCTGATCACAAACATCTGGATCGGCGAAGCTGAGCTTAATTTTCCGGAAGCCTATGGCGAAGAGTTGGAAATACTGGGCCCGCTGAAGGTGGGCCGGGGATATCGGTTCTCCTTTTCCTATTCCGTGACCGATATCGAGATCCTGGCAGACCTGACCGCCTAGCAATCGCGGCTGATCCAAGAGGCGCGCTCTGGATTGCGGCAGGAATAAACAAGTCGATGCACTTCAATCAAATCAATTGTCGCTGGTTTCGGTAGCCTCTGTGCCGAAAGCGATGCATCAGGACACGGGAATGCTAAAGGGCTTTACAGTTCCGAAATCGCCGTTCGGTCAGGCCGCACTAACTCCGCCACCACCCTGGCACTATGCCGGTGACGTTGTTGGAGTTGAGTTCTGGACAGACCCGGACGCGACGGCGGCGACATTGCCGAATGGTCTTTCCCGAGATCCGAAGTCGAACGGTCGCGCTGTCATGATGTTTCTGGATTGGCAATTCACCGCTCAGGACGACGAATATCTCGATCCAGCTCGTTATCAATACCGCGAGGCGTCCATTCTGGTCGACGCGATGTATCGCGACGTGCCGGTCATGTGGTGTCCATACATTTATGTCGACAATGACGCCGCGCTTGCTTGCGGTTGGACGCGGGGGTTTCCAAAGAAAATAGGCAGTATTTTTCAGACTCGCTCCTTTGCGGCCTCAGGCCCCGCCGCGGCGCCGGTTGCGTCCGGCAGTCGATTTGGCGCGAGCTTGTCTGCGCATGGCCAGCGTCTCGCGGAAGCCTGTGTGACCTTGCACGAGCCGGTCCAAAACGGACTGTCTCTCCTCAGCCGCCCCACAGTCTTGTTGCGATACTTCCCGAGACTGGCGGCCGGACACAAACCTGCGGTCAACGAACTGGCGATGTCGATCACCGACAATCTCACCGTTGCCGGCGCATGGATCGGGAAGGGCGAGCTTAGCTTTCCGGAAACGAGAGGCGAAGAACTCCACGCGCTGGCGCCGAGCCGGATCGAGTTGGGGTTCCGTTACTCGCTCTCTTACTCAGTAAGCGATCTGAAGATACTTGAGGACCACGGCTCGTAAATGACCGAAAGCACTCCTGCCGTAACGGCGAAGCGGACAGTCCCTCGCTTCGCCGAGAGGGTCTCTGCGGATCCCCGTCCCGCGGAGACCCTCGGCGGCAGGCGTTCTTGCGATGGGTGAGGAAGGTTGATGAGCAACACGGCATCCGAACATTTGGGCGAAGCCGATCTTCACGGCAGAGAGCTGTCCCTTGAAGGCATGTGACGTTGGCGCATGGTAATACCGGTTCACATATGGGCCTATGCTTTCAGAATATCGCTGGCGGCGGTAGTCGCGCTCTACATAGCTTTTTGGCTGGAGCTTGGAGGGGCATCATCCGCGGCCGTTACGGTGGCAATTCTGGCGCAGCCGACGCGCGGCGCAGCGCTTGCCAAAGCGGCTAACAGGATCGCGGCGACAGTCATAGGCGCCACCATGTCGGTCGTGATTGCCGGTCTCTTTCCCGGCGAGCGGATCGGAATGCTCGGCACTTTCATTTGCTGGATATGCATTTGTGTCTTCGTCGCGAGCTACCTCCGCGGCTATCAGGCCTACGCCGCCGTATTGTCCGGTTATACGGTCGCAATCATTACGCTCGTCAACATCGATACGCCGCAGAATGTGTTCACGACGATGACTAACCGCATGGCGGCGATCACGATCGGTATCCTGTGCGTGACGTTGATAAATGATGTCTTTGGATCACCGCCGGTATGGCGCGAATTGGATAGACGGATTCGCGATATTTGGCGCGATGTTCGCAGCTGTGCGCGAGATGTGTTGAGCGGGAACGAGGAGGGCTCGGATCGAGCGGGAGCACTCCTTGCACAAATCTCTGGGTTGAGAGATCAGGTCGACATCGTCGCTCACGATATGGCGGACGGACGGCTGCGGGCAGCGGGCGCCAGAAGTGCCATGCTCGCGCTCATCGAGATCGTGCAACAGGTTCGGCTGTTGCGTTTGCTTGCGTGCGGCGATCCCTTGGCTGTTACTATCAAGGACCAATGTCTTGCCGCTGTCGACGGCCATCACGCCGAGGCACTTGGCTTCCTGACAAAGCTGCGTGAAATCGAGTTGTCCCGCCCGGAAATTGTTGCTGAGGCGGTTTGGCAGATTCAGCAGGCTGTCCGCTTCGTCGAATCGAAAAGCCTGCTCGACGACGGACTACTATCCCTGCGCGAAGGGCTTGAGCCGGCACGCGACGTACGCCTGCCGCATCGCGGAGAATTTGGCGTTGCTTTGGGTAACGCGACGCGGATCGGAATTGCGCTGCTCGCGGGGGCCACATTTCTGGTGTCTGCCGGATGGCCCGCATCTGTGGCTGCCCTGACAATTACAGCGATCCTCTGCGCGCTTAGCGTCACAATGCCAAGTCCCTCCAAATTTGCGATAGCAGCGATGGTGAGCTTCGTGCTCGCCTCGGTGAGCGCTGAAATCGTGCGCTTCTACGCCCTGACGGAGTCGCAGGATTTCGTGCGACTTGCTGTTGCAGTCGCGCCTGTCCTGATTTTTGGCTGTTTGCTAAGTGTCCGTCCTGCGATCGCCGGCATCGGCCTGATCATGAACGTCATTTTCCTGGTCCTGCTGGCGCCGTCCAACCCGCAGGTCTACAATCCGGTCACTTTCTATTCCGAATGCATGTTTGTCGCTTTCGCGCTCGCCGTCGTGTTTCTGGCCTCCCGTCTGGTGTGGCCGGTGTCTGCGCTCGACAAGCAACATGCGGCCGTCAGGGCGACAGCGAAAACATTGACGGCATCCGTCGCCGGCACCGAGCATGGCCTGCCAGCGCTCGAATTTGATTTGGCTTGCCGGATCGCCGACTACGTCGCGTCGGTTGCCGGCACATCCAGGCCGCGTCGGGAAGTGCTCAAGGGCCTCCTTTCGACCAATGACCTGTCGCTCGCTGCGGCATCGGCGCACCTTCATCTGGAGCAAAGCTCGGACGACCCGGCAATCCGTTCAAGGATTCCCCTATTGCAACGCGCTCTCTGGTCCGGGAACAGCAGACGACTATGCGCTGGAGCCAGGTCAATTCTCAAACGTATGCGCGTTAGTCAAGCCGAGGAACGCGAGGCACTTCTAGCGGCGGCGACAGATCTCATGTCGGCAGGCCTGGTGCTTGAGCGCGAGAAGCGAAGGATCCGGCATTTCTGCGACCATGGCTCGGTCAGGAAAGGAGACGTTCGATGGTCGTTGCACTGAAGACAAGAAGGCGTTCTACGCTCAAGGTGTTTCGTTACGTTGCAACCGGCCTACTTGTCGCCGCGGCGCTTGTTGCCGTACGCCAAGGCTGGCGGATTTATGTCACGTCTCCATGGACGCGCGATGGGACGGTCCGTGTGCAGGTCGCTGACGTGGCGCCGCAGATTTCCGGCCAGATCGTTGAGGTGCGAATCTCCGACAACCAGCATGTCCACAAGGGGGATGTGCTCTACGTCATCGAAAAATTTGATTTCGAGGTGGCGCTGGACAACGCGAAAGCGACGATCCTGAACCGTGAGGCCGACCTCGCCGTCAAGAAAGCGCAGAACGCCCGGCGGGCGGCTCTTACGACGCTATCCACCTCGATTGAGGAGAAACAGCAGTTCGACGGCAACGCGAAGATGGCAGAAGCCGCGCTTGCGAGCGCCAAAGCCGGGCTTTCGCAAGCGGAAATCAATCTTCAGAGAACGGAAGTTCGTTCGCCTGTCGATGGCTATGTCACGAACCTTCTGATGCGGGTCGGCGACTATGCGCGGGCTGGCACGCCAAACGTCTCGGTGATCGACGAGCATTCCTATTGGATCGACGCGTACTTCGAGGAAACGAAGTTCACCAACATCCATGTCGGAGACGACGTCGATGCGAAGTTGCTTGGCTATGATGCCCCTATCAGGGGGAGGATCGAGAGCATCACGGGCGGCATCAGCGCTGCGAACGCGGCAAGCAGCACACAGGGCCTGCCGAACGTCGACCCGATATTTACCTGGGTTCGTCTTGCGCAGCGCATTCCGGTGCGGATCAGGATCGACCAGGTGCCGCAGGACGTGCCGCTCATCGCAGGAATGACCTGCAGCGTTTCCGTTGTCGGCGGGAGGAAAGCTCCCGCCAACAAGCAAAACCAGGGAATCATTAACCGGCTCATGAGCCGTCTTGGGTGAGGCCAATGAGCGCGCCAAGGGATATTGATCTGGGAGGCGTTCTGGTCGACCCCTTTGTGAGGTACCTGCTCCTCGCCTTGGTCATCCTGATTGCGGTTCGTGTTGTCTTCGGCCGCCTCGGATTGACGTCGATGTTCGCCAATCCTCCCCTTGCGGAGGCGGCCCTTTACGTCTGCATCCTCGTTTCTCTCGTGGCGTTTTGGCTCTGAACGCCAACTCGAGAGGCGAGCGTTTCGGGCAGCCGGCAAACTGTCATCGGCTGCCGACCCGATCTCGGTCCTTACCCGTATCCATTTGGAAATACATGGTTTTTATTCGTTTTGGAGCGTTTGCCCATCAAAGGAGCGTTTGCCCATTTTTAACAGTTCAGAACGCTGATTAACAAGCCAAACGGGACTGCATGCACCATGTTCTTGCCTTGCCGGGATATTCGTCGAGGATTTGCATGGAAAGGTCTCAAAGCACCGCAATGAATTCTTCTCCGGTCGACCTGCAGTTGGGCTATCTGGCGAATAGCCTAGCCCAACTTCTTGAGACAGCAAGACGTGAGTTCGAGCGTGATAGTGAGGCGGCGAAAGCATCGCTGGCTACCGCGTCAACTATCCTGCAAGCGGAGATCGAGCGTTGTTCGGGCGCTAACGGCTCCACAACGGGCGGTCTGGCGGCCTGGCAGATCCTGCGCGTGCGAGCTTATATCGAGAGCAATTTGCACCAGACCATTCACATTCGGGATCTCAGTGCGGTCGCGCGCCGAAGCCCGGCGCACTTCTCACGGAAGTTCAAACTGGCTGTGGGCGAGTCACCGCATGCCTACTTAGTGAGAAGGCGTCTGGAGAGAGCCTGCCACCTGATGATGACAAGTGCCGAACCACTGAGCGAAATAGCCTTGAGCGTGGGCTTTTCGGATCAAGCACATCTCTGCAGGCTCTTCAGACAGGCCTTTGGTCAAAGTCCGGCCAACTGGCGACGTGAGCGCGGAATTCCTGGCGAGGTCACCTCGAGAACCGGCATGGACGAGAACGTACCATGAGCGATCAGCGCAGCAAAGTGCTGAGCTTCGGCCCTTTTGAACTCTCGATCGGAAGCAGGCTTTTGACAAATGGCGCAAAGGTCGTACCGCTCGGCGCGCGCGCCATGGATCTCCTTATCGTCCTGGTGGAGCAAGCAAACAAGGTCGTCGGCAGGAGAACCCTGATCGAGCGCGTTTGGCCAAAGAGAGGAGCCGAACCGGTCAGCCTCCGCGTCCACATCTCGGCGCTACGCAAGGCGCTCGAACAGAGTGACCCTGGCAGGCGATATATCGCGAACGTGCCCGGGCAGGGGTACAGCTTCGTCGTGCCGGTAACCTCACGTTCCTCGCAAGCTTCGGAGGATTTCAAGCCGTCTTCGATGCCCCGAATGCCTGCGCGCTTGATGCGGATGCTGGGACGAAGAGACGCCGTGGCCGCGATCCAGATGAAGCTGGCCGAGCAGAAGTTCGTGACGATCGTCGGGCCTGGCGGCATCGGAAAGACCACGGTAGCCGTCGCAGTTGCTCATGAAATGAGCGCAATTTTCGACGGCCAGGTTCATTTCGTCGACCTGAGTGCTCTCGGCGATGCCTCGCTCGTCGCGCCAGCCGTGGCCACATCACTCGGTGTGTCGGTACAAACTAACAACCTCGTACCGGCCTTGATCGATCGTTTGCAGGAAAGACCAACGCTCATTATTCTCGACTGTTGTGAACACCTGATCGATGGAGCGTCTGCTATTGCAGAAGAACTGATTCGCCATGTCCCGACGTTGCATTTGCTCGCGACCAGCCGGGAGGCGATGCGTGTTGAAGGTGAGCACGTCCATGAACTCTGCGCGCTCGCATGCCCCCCGGAAGATGGCAGCTTGTCGGCGCAGGTCGTCCTGCAATATCCCGCTGTCCAACTGCTGGTCGACCGTGTGCGGGCTGTGCGAAGTGACTTCGAACTGGCTGATGCGGATGCGCCGATTGCCGCGAGAATTTGCCGGCGGCTTGATGGAATTCCGTTGGCAATCGAACTTGCGGCCTGCAGGGTGGACATATTTGGCCTTGGCAAGACCGCAAGCTTGCTCGACGAACGACTAAACCTGTCATGGGTGGGGCGTAGAACCGCGCTGCCGAGGCACCAGACCCTAAACTCCACGCTGGAGTGGAGCTATGACCTGCTCGGCGAGGCGGAGAAGGTCGTTTTGAGCCGGCTCAGCGTTTTTGCCGGCGGATTTACGTTTGAAGCAGCGGTCGCCGTTGTCGCCGATGAGACGGTGGATGAAGCAAACGTCTCGGATTGCGTTTGGGAGCTCCGTTCGAAATCGATGATTGCCGCTCAGGGACAGGGAGCGCGGCTGCGTTTACTGGACACCACTCGTGCGTTTGCTTCACAACGACTTGCCGAAAGCGATGAGGAAGGGCGTTGTCGCCGCCGCCACGCCCTGTATTTCTGCGACTTGTTCAAACAAGGCGCTTCGATTGATACGCCTGAAAGGCTCAGGGCGCTTGAGGTCGAGGTCGACAATCTCAGAGCCGCTTTGAACTGGGCTTTCTCGGTCCAGGGGGATGCGAAAATTGGCGTTGAACTTGCTGCCGCCTCGGCAAGCACCTGGATGGCAATGGCCCTTCTTACCGAATGCCGGGAGTGGATGACGAAAGCCATCAGTCGACTCGACGACGCGAGTGCCGGCTCACGGCAGGAAATGATCATTCAGTCCGCACTTGCTAGTTGTATGATGTTCACGGATGGTATGACTGAAGAGTCGTACGCGAGCTGGGCGAAAGCGCGCCTTCTTGCCAGAGTCCTCAACGACACCGAATGCCAGCTCGATTCTCTGCTTGTTCTCTGGGCTCACCAGATACGACTTCCCAGCTATGCCGAGGCGACAGAATTGGCGGATCAGTGCGGCGATGTCGCGGAGGCGAGCGGCAATCGTGGCGCGATTGCAACGGCCAATTACATGCGCGGCGTGACCTACCACCACATTGGGCGAATATTGCAGGCCGAAGCTCATTTCGAATTGTCCCTGCATCGCGATGATGAAGCGTCCCGACAATCTCTCATCAAGCGGTTTGGCTACGATCGGAAAGTCGACGCCCTGGCTGTATTGGCCAACCTGGCCTGGCTGCGGGGCTGTCCTGATCAGGCGCGGCGCCTCAACCTGATGTCGATCACTGAGGCACGCCAGCTCGATCATGCGGTGCCGCTGTGCGTGGCACTCGCCTGGGCAAGCTTCAACGCGTACCTGACAAGTCCGGACCATCCCGAGACTGAAGCGCTCGCCAACGAGCTTGTCGACCACGCGGCAAAATACGCTGTGGAGAGCTATCACGGCTTCGGCCTCAGCATGCAGGCTCTCTGCAGAGTGAGGCGGGGCGAGGGCGATGCGGCTTCGCCGACGCTCTACCGCGGTTTGGAGAAGCTGTCAGCAGCACGCTATGGGGTCTTCAATTGGATCTTCCAAGCAGAGTTTGCAAGATGTACGGCCGTCGCCGGTCGACCCCGGCAAGGGCTTGCAGTCTTCGAACGAGCGAAGATCAGTCTTGACGAGACCCAATGGTACGCTCCGGAGATGCGTCGTATCAGGGGCGAACTGGCCCTGGGCAACGACGAGGGGCTTGCAGTTGCCAGGCAGTATTTTCTATCTGCTCTCGAATTATCGGCCAGCCAAGCCAGCTTGTCGTGGGAGCTCAGGGCTGCGACCAGCCTTGCTATGGCCGAAAAGTCGTCCGGGCGAAAGGAGGTCGCGTGGCGGACCCTGCAAGCCACACACGCGAAATTTCGAGAAGGCCTTGAGACCCTCGATCTACGGTTGGCCAAGCAGGTGTTGACCGTTTCAAATCTGCACGATGGCGCCACCAATGCGATGCACTGACAGCTTGTTGCCAGAAGAAGTTTCGACTAGCACTGATGGACGGGGGGTGTATTTGCACAAGACCGACGACGAACGACGCAGGAATCGAATCGTCGGGGGTCTTGGCGGAATAATTCATGTCAATTCAACAAATTGGCTCACCGAGTGCAATCCGGCTTCGGTTTGGCCCATTCGAGCTCAATGTCGCCGAGCGCTCTCTCAGGAAGGCGAACCAAGTCATTCCGCTTGGTGGCAGGGCTTACGACATCCTGATTGCGCTTCTCGAAAACGCCGGTGAGGTTGTCGGGAAAGCCGAACTGATCGCGCGGGCGTGGCCTGATGTAACCGTCGAAGAAGGCAGCCTTCGCGTTCATCTATCGGCGCTGCGCAAGGCGCTGGGCGACGGTCAGTTCGGCAACAAATACATCGCGAGCATACAGGGCCACGGCTATAGCTTCATCGCGTCGGTCACGCGACTTCCCGCGAACCGCGACAGAAGCAGCGGGTCCGAGGGATTGTCCAACCTGCCGCCCGCGCTGGGCCGCATGGTCGGTCGCGAAAATGTTGTCCGCGAGATTCGAGGTTGGCTCCAGATGGAGCAGCGCTGGATTACAATTCTGGGGGCTGGCGGCATTGGCAAAACAACAGTTGCTCTGTCAGTCGGACACAAGGCGTTGGCCGACTTCTCTGGCGAGGTATTCTTTGTCGATCTTTCGACCGTAAGCGACGAAGAGCATGTCATCGGCGCCATCGCATCCGCGGTCGGGCTCGACTCGCAGTTAGTCGATGCAAAGGAGGCGTTGCTCGGTTTTCTGCGCCCTCGCAGGGTGCTTATCATTCTTGATAGTTGTGAGCATTTCATCGAGAAAATCGCGGAGATCGCCGACTATATTCTTCAAAATACCCCCGACATCTACATACTTGCGACCAGCCGGGAGGCATTGCACGTTCCTGGTGAACGCGTACTCCGCCTTTGTCCACTGGATTGCCCGCCGGAGCAGCCGGGGCTGACTGCGTCAGAGGTGCTTGCCTATCCGGCCGCACGGTTGTTCGTGGAGCGTATCAACGCTCGCGGCGGCAACTTTTCACTCAGCGACGACGATGCTCCGGTTGTCGCCGAGATTTGCCGCAAGCTTGACGGGATCGCACTCGCGATCGAGCTCGCCGCCGGAAGAGCCGCCGTCTTCGGCGTTAGAGACACGGTGGCCAAGCTGGGTTCGCGCCTCGACCTCCTGAAGTTCGGTCGCCGAACAGCAAATCCGCGGCATCAGACACTCAAGGCAACGCTGGACTGGAGCCACGATCATCTTTCCGACGTCGAACGAGTTGTGTTGCGACGTGTGGCGATCTTCATCGGGCACTTTTCATTGGAGGCGGCGTTCGCGGTTGCGGAGCAAGGAGGAATTGACCGGTCTGAAATCGAGGGCGCGGTAGAAAATCTTGTCAACAAATCGCTCATAGTAGCGTGGCCCAGCCATCGGGGGATGCTTTACCGATTGCTCGACACGACGCGCTCCTATGCCTTGGAGAAACTCGCCTCGAGCGGGGAATACAGGTCGGTAGCGGCGCGCCACGCGAGCCATTTGAGTTAGTCGTTGGAAAGCAACCTGGGCAATCTTTTGGATCTGGAGGCCGGACGATCTCTCGGAGGCGTCATACAGCACTATCTTGGAGATATTCGTGCCGCGCTTGAATGGAGCTTTGGTCCCGATGGAAGCGATGGCGCGGCGATACGAATGGCGGCGGCGGCCTCGCAGTTGTTTCTGGCCAAGTCGCTTTTTGTGGAGTGCCGAGGTTGGATGGAGCAGGCGATCAATCGGATTGCTGCGGACTGCGACCCGCGGGATCAGGTGGAAATCCACGCTTCGCTTGCATTGTCGCTGATGTTCACCGTCGGGAATAGTGAAAGGGTTCGCGATGCCTTCAATACGGCGTTGAAGTTCGCGGAGCGGCGTGAGGATGCCTACCAGCAATTGCGTCTCCTCAGCGGGCTGTCGATGTATCTTCATCGTACGATCGACGCGGCCGGTAGTCTTGAAGTTGCGCGGCGCGCCGAGTTTGTTGCGAAGAAGACAGGAGACCCGGAAGATGCAGCCCTTGCGGAGTTGCTGCTGGGAGCAGCGTACTATATGCTTGCAGATCACGTCCGCGCGCCAAAACATCTCGAACGGGCCCTGCACAGGTCGCCGGCTTCACGACGGTTCAACGCAACTCAGTATCTGTTTGATCTACGCACTGTATCGCTGTTCAATCTTACCCGATCGCATTGGTTCGCCGGCAATCTCGATAGGGCGGCCCGTTATGCTGAAAGAACCATCGAGGAAGCTGAGAGATCGGACCATCCGATCGCCCTGTGTCGAGCCTTTATTCTGACGATGCCTCTCTATTTCTGGATCGACGACTTGGGACAGGTCGAACGGAACCTCGCGGAGCTCGAGCGTACCGCGGAGAAGTATTCGTTGGAGCCATTTCGCGCAGTCGCTGTGGGACTTAGGGGACGGCATTTGATTCGCGTCGGCCAGACCATGGATGGCATGCGTCATCTGCAAGAAAGTTTGGAGAAGCTACGGGTTCTGCGATACGAAATGCTGGTCACGGATTTTGTCTCCGAACTGGCGGTGAGCCTCGCAAAACAAAACGATCGCGCAGATGCGTTGGCGCTCGTCGACGAGTCGATTGCGGCCCAGCTTGCAGCCAAGAGGCCTCTTCATCTTCCTGCTCTCTTCTTGACGAAGGGCCTGGTGTTTCTGTCTGGGGAATTGCCGGGGAACGCCTCGGGTCAAGAATGTTTGGAATATGCGATGGCGCTGGCAGGGCAACAATCTGCGCTTTCGTTCGAGTTGCGGGCAGGACTGGAGCTCGCGCGGCTCTGGATTGATTTGGGTCAAATTCAGCGAGCTCATGATCTCATTGGACCCATTTACCGTCGATTTACTGAAGGTCTCGCAACACCGGATCTCATTTTGGCCACGCAAATGCTGGAACAGACGAGCGTTCGGGCCCGGCAAACCGGGCGAAGGGCGGCGAAATCGTCGGGCTGAGCGAAAGCTTGAACAGGCGGTTGCCCGAATGACAAATAACTGAAGCACAAGCCGTTAACTGGGGAGGAAATGGGTCAGACAGACTGACGAGGACCTGTTCATCAGCCCTGTCGTCTGCATCGAATAGTACCCAGGCTTAGCTTCACTGCGTAGTGAGAAGGCCCAGGGTTCTTCGCGGAGTGTGCGAATCCAAAACGTCGTTTGTTTCTAGCGTTCCGACCATCGAAACTCTCGAGGCGTGGTGCCGAGCCTATGACGGAAATGACGCGCTAGATGACCTTGGTCGAAAAAGCCCACGGCGAACGCAATTTCCGCTAACGAGAGATCCGTTTGAACCAACATCTCCTGGGCACGTTCGACTCGCTTCTGCGTGAGGTAGGCATGCGGCGTCACGCCGGCGGATTGCTTAAATTGTCGCGCAAAATGATGCACTGATAGTCCGGCGACTCCAGCCAGCATCGACAGATCGATACTTTCGCCCAAATGCACTTGCACGAATTCCCGGACCCGACGCATCGCGCCGGGTGACAGTCCACCATGTGCTTGCGGTGCCGGCGGCAGCCTCGAAATATCGATCGAGCCCAGGCGCGGGCGCGTGTGCAGGTTGCCGTCAGTCATAGGACGATCGGGTGGAGTTCACAAGCACGGGCCGACTGTCATCGCTGCCGGCGATCAGCAATCGCGCAGAGATATCGGTCCGGTCCTGGCGCCGGAAGAGGTCGATGTCTCGCTCGAAAATCGACCACAGGCCGGTGCCCGCCTGGACTCCGCGATCATCGAGCATGAGGGACGTCCGCGCGGCCCGGTTTGCGCCGATGATGCGTTGGTCGCTGGCAACCGCCAGCAGCATACCTGAAGCGCCTCCTTCCGGCGGCGCTACCGCGACGATCCACTCTTGACGGAACTGCTCACGAAAAAATCGTTCTTCTATCGCGCGCGCCGATCGTACTGTGAGCACTCCAGTCAGCGCGTGAGCTCGTTCGGAGAGTTCAGGATCGATGGCAGAGACGTCCAGGACCGCTATCAGTCGCCCGTCGACCCCGAACACCGGCGCGCCAGAGCAGCTCAAGTTGATGTGTCTGGACCTGAAATGCTGGCTTCTGTGAACGGTGACAGGCCGCTCTTCGACGATGACGGTGCCGATGCCGTTTGTGCCCTCTACTTCCTCGGACCACACCCCGCCGAGCCAAGTTCCCCAATATTGGAATTGGCTTGCCAGCGTATTTTCACCACGATGCGCGACTGCGACGCCCGAGCTATCACAGAGCAAGACGGTGTATCCAGCCTCACGAACCACCGCGTACAATTCATCTATCTCCTGCCGGGCAGTGAAGATGAGCTTATCCAGCGGTTCGCGAAAATGTTTCAGCTCAGCAGGCGTGAGAATGCGTGGCGCCTGGCTATCGAGTGGATCGAGGCCGTGCCTTTTTGCTGATCTTTGCCAGGAGCTTGATACACCTTGTATCCCCAGCGGAGGCGTCGCCCCTTCGGCAACCGAATAAACGCGTTCGGCGTGCCCCGTGAGTGCATCGAGCGAACTTGCAGACCGCTCCGGGAGTCCCATCACCGCACCTGGCTCATGAAGGACGCGCTCCTGGCGACGGCGCGCCGTCCAGTTTCCGATCGTGGTGAAAACGCGCTGTCGCGCCGAACGGGGCCGTAGCTCCTCGATGCACCGCACGCGGTATCATAATACTCCATGCTGAGTACGCCACCATGGCCAAAGGCGATGACGGAGCTGTTTCCGCCTATCTAGCAAAGTGGGCGCAGATTGCCGATTCCGAAGTGGCCAGATTTGGACAATTGAGCCCGATCCGTCTCTTGGAGGCCGAACAGGCCAAAACTCCATACAAAAAAGCAAGGGCCTCCGGGCCGGATCAACCCCCTCCAAGAGGGGATTGATCATTCGAGGGATGTTTACGCCGCCGGACAGGCCTTCGCGCGGTCTTGTGCTCCGCTCCGAAGATGCAAAGGAGAGCACCATGATCGACATTCGACATCCGGGCGCTGTGCCAGACGATATTGAAAAGGATTTTGATGCCGCCGCACCGGTCCGAACCCACTCCCCGGGCTCTGACGCGCGCTTTGGGTTGCGTGCTATTCTCCCGCAGGCCCGGTCTCCTGCGGTACGACCAGCATTGGCGGCCAGTTCGGCGATGGAGGTGACCTTGTCTCGCAAAGGGGCAAAAAGCCAAACGCGAGGTCGCAAGCTTCACTCGACCAAAGCGAAGGCGCACATTGCTCGCGCCCGCAAGACCCGCGCCGAGCTCGAACAGGAGCTCAAAGCATGCAGACGAGAGATCGCCCACGCGCGTGAGCGCCTTGCCGAGGCGGCGATGCAACAAACGGCCACCTCCGAGATGCTGCGCCTCATCTCGAACTCGCCGATTCAGTCGGTGCTGGATGCGGTGGCCGAACATGCCGCACGCCTGTGTGACGCAAGCAATGCGAGGATCTGGCGCCTGGAGGACAACCTTGTTCGGCTGGTGGCTTCATACGGTGAAAGTTCGGCGACGATGGATGGGCGCGAGGGCCTGCCCGCAGACCGAGACACGGTGACTGGGCGAGCCGCGTGCGATCGTCGGACGATTCATGTCCGTGATATCGCCGCAGAGGTCCGCGAGTACCCGTTGGGCAGCCGGATCGTGAAAGGCGAGGGCTGGCGCACCACGCTTGCGACGCCGTTGCTGCGCGAAGGTGCCCCCATTGGAGTAATCCTGGTACGGCGAATGGAAGTCCGACCGTTTTCTGACAAGCAGATCGCGCTTCTTGAGACCTTCGCCGACCAGGCGGCGATCGCGATCGAAAACGTTCGCCTGTTCGAGGCCGAGAAGCAACACACGTTGGCGCTCGCGCACGTCAACCGCGATCTCGCTGAACGCGAAGCGAAGATCCGGCGTTTGGTCGATTCCAACATCATCGGAATTTTCATTCCGGGCTTGCAAGGTCAGGTTCTTGAGGCCAATGACGCGTTTCTTCATCTCGTAGGACATGACCGGGACGATCTGGTTTCAGGTCGCATAAGCTGGACGGACCTGACCCCACCGGAATGGCGCGAGCGCGACAAGCGCGCCCTGGCGGAACTGAGCTCAAATACGATTGCCCAGCCGTACGAGAAGGAGTTTTTCCGAAAAGATGGCAGCCGCGTACCCGTGCTGATCGGAGGCGCACTGTTCGAAGAGGGCGGCAACGAGGGCGTCGCGTTCGTCCTCGATTTGACGGAACGCAAGCACGCCGAGCAAGCATTGCGGGAACGCGAAGCGAAGATCCGGCGCCTGGTCGACTCCAATATCATCGGAATTTTCATCTGGGATTTCGACGGTCGCGTTCTTGAGGCCAATGACGAATTTCTTCGCATGGTGAACTACGATCGCGAGGACCTGGTCGCGGGCCGCATAAGGTGGGCGGACCTGACGCCGCCCGACTGGCGCGACAGGAATAACGCAAGGATCGAACAGCAAAAAGGTAGCGGCCGGTTCGAACCGTTCGAAAAGGAATTCACCAGAAAAGACGGCAGCCGCGTGCCCATACTGATTGGTGGGGCCACATTTGAAGAGGGCGGCAGCCAAGGCGTCGCATTCGTGCTCGATCTGACAGAGCGCAAGCGCGCCGAGGAACGCCTTCGCGTGCAGCACATGGTCGCGCTGATCTTGGCGGAAGCGGCCACGATCGAAGAGGCCACTCCGAGAATACTGCGGGCTATGGGCGAGTGTCTGGGATGGGACGTGGGCGCGCTCTGGCGCGTGGACCGGGAAGCCGAGGCACTGCGCTGTGTCGAGCTTTGGCATAAAGCGTCGATAGAAGTCCCGGAATTTGAAAGAGTCAGCCGGGAGCTCACTTTCGTTCCGGGCTTGGGACTACCAGGCCGGGTGTGGTCCAGCCTTGAGCCCGAATACGTTCCCGATGTCGTTCCTGATGAGAACTTTCCGCGCGGACCCATCGCCGAACGTGAAGGACTACACGCGGCCTTCGGCTTTCCCATCCTGCTCAGAGGCGAAGTCTTGGGCGTGATCGAGTTTTTCAGTCGCGAGATCAGGCAGCCCGATCAGGAGCTGCTCAACATGCTGGCTACCATCGGCAGCCAGATCGGTCAGTTCATCGAGCGCATGCGTGCCGAGGATGCGCTGCGGGAGAGCGAAGCGAAGTTCCGTGACTACGCCGAAACTGCCTCCGACTGGTTTTGGGAGATCGGTCCGGACTACAAATTCACGCTCCTGACCGAGAATGCGTTTCGTTCGAATTCGGCGGATCGAATTGGCACGTTCTGTTGGTATCACGCTCTCGACCTTGAAACCGAACCGGAGAAGTGGCGGCTTGTTTGGGCAACTCTCGATTTACGCAAGGCGTTTCGTGACTTCGCATATTGTACGGTGGACGGCAGCGGCTCTCCAATGTACGTGAGAGTCAGCGGCAAGCCAGTATTTGACGCTAACGGAGAATTCCGCGGTTATCGCGGCACCGGCACCGATGTTACGCCGTTGCGGACAGTAGAGGCAGAAGCTCGCGAAAACGAGCGGCGCTATCGAGAAGCGCAACTGGAGCTCGCGCACGCCAATCGCATCTCGACGATGGGCCAGTTGACGGCCTCGATCACTCATGAAGTGAACCAGCCGATCACAGCGGCAGTCACGTACGCGTTGGCCGCTCGGCGTTTCCTAAGCGCTGAGCCACCGAATTTTCGTGAAGTGGATGACGCGCTCTCTCTTATTGTCAAGGAGGGGAATCGTGCAGGTGAGGTCGTCGGGCGAATCCGCGCGCTCATCAAGAAGGCGCCCGCACGAAAGGACGCCGTAGCGATCAACGATGCCATCCTCGAGGTTATTGCTCTTGCCCGTACGGAGGCCGCAAACAATAGCGTGTCGGTGCGGACGCTGTTAGCGGAGGGCTTGCCGCGTGTCCAAGGAGATCGGGTCCAGCTGCAACAGGTGCTACTTAACTTGATCATCAATGCTATCGAGGCGATGCGTGACGTCGGCGAAGAGGAGCGAGAATTGCTCATCAGCAGCCGCAACGGACCGGATGGCGTGTCAGTCGAGGTGCGAGATTCGGGTCCAGGCTTCACGCCGGAGACTCTTGACCGCGTGTTCGAGGCTTTCTACACCACGAAACCGGGCGGTTTGGGGCTTGGGCTGTCGATCTGCCGGTCGATTATCGAAGCGCACAACGGACGATTGTGGGCGAGCCCCAACGTGCCACGTGGCGCTATCTTTTGCTTCATTGCGCCTGCTCATCCGGCCGCCGCATCGTGAGTGGAATGCCGCTTCGGATCCACGACGCAGCAGACGTCGAGTTCTGGCGGGCGCCCTGTCCCTCCATGGTGAGACCTAATGGGACCATTACGGAGATGCAGGCGGTGCGTCTGCGCTAGGCAACGCGGCCTGGGCTACGCGGCTTTGTCGGCGGCAGTTGCAATTGGTCGGCCATGCGCGCCAGGTCAGGTAAGGAAGATGCCCGCATCTTGCGCATTACCTGGCCACGATGAACTTTTACCGTGATTTCGCTTACGCCGAGGTCGGCTGCGATCTGCTTGTTTAACCGCCCGCTCGCCACGAACGCCATGACCTCGCGCTCCCGCGGCGTCAACGTTTCGAAACGAATTTTCAGCTCTGCCATGGCTCGTTCCTGCTCAAGCCGCGCTCGATCACGGGCATGGCCGAGCTGAATTGCGTCAAGCAAATCCTGCTCTCGGAATGGCTTTGTCAGGAATTCGATCGCGCCACCCTTCATCGCCTGCACCGACATTGGAATGTCACCATGTCCGGTAATGAAGATGATCGGCAGCTGTCTTTTGGCACCTGCCAGTTCGCGCTGCAGTTCGAGTCCGCTCTGGCCGGGAAGCCGCACGTCAAGCACCAGGCAAGCGGGTCCTTCTGGCCGATCCGCCTCGAGAAATTCGCTCACCGAACCGAGTAGGCTGACCTGGAAGCCCGCCGATCGAAGCAGCTTGCCTAGTGAGTCCCGTACTCCCGGATCATCGTCGATGACTATCACTGTTGGCGGTTGGTCTTTGGCGCGTTGCTCTACCACATGTTCCTCATCGACATGCGCATTAGCTTTGCCAGTCCTTCATCGAGGATAGCGGTATTACCGCGTGGGCGATAGAGGGGACAACCAGCCCAATTCGGCTCCGACGGATCGCAGCCATCGGCGAAATGGCCCGTTGAAGTCGGCCAGTTTCTGCGTCAGGCGGCCTGCCGCCCACCAAAGTCGAGCCGACCAAGCTGGCAGCGCACAACCTTTGTATAATGCGCACATTCCAATTTGGTATTCGATCTTTCCGCTGGATCAATAGTGAGCGCCAATGCGTGCCGTTATGGTGAAGTTCTCCTCCCCCGAGGTCGTTCGCTCTCTGCGGCCTCCCCTTGCCCCTCCAGCGCGGTCAAGCTGGAGGGGCTCTTTCCAGTGACGCAGTTTGCTTCATGGACCAAAAAAATTCTGCCCGCCGAAGCCGATCGTTGAGTTCCTATACATTTGTATAATCGAAGCACGTAGCAGTTGCGCCTAGGTTGGATAACGAAAAGTCTAGCGGGCGACATCCGTCGCTCCGCAAACGCCGCTCGCGGTTGCCGGTCTTGCCAAGTGCCAAATAGCGGACCAATAGTTGCCATAGTCGATGACGACAAAGCGGTTGGAAACGCAATCGAAGTTTTAATGCGTTCGATAGGGTTGGCCGCCCAGGCATTTTCGTCCGGAGAGGAGTTCTTGCGCTCACCCGAACTGAGCCGCACTGGCTGCCTGGTTGTAGACTTCGACATGCCCAGGATGAGTGGGCTTGATCTGCATAACAATTTGTCTCGATTGGGCAAAGAGATTCCCACCGTACTGATAACTGCGTATCCGAGCGATGATATTCGTGCCCGCGCGCTTCGGGCTGGGATCATCTGCTATCTGCCCAAGCCCTTCGATGAGAGCGACCTCCTCAATTGTATTCAGGCCGCGCTAGATCGACCAAAGGGAAATGGAGGCGCGCCTTAGCTTCATTGTGGTCGCAGCGGCGGCGGGAGTTCGGCTCAACCCTTCGCGTAGAGGGCGATCGAGCTATACCAAGGTTTAGTTCGTCCTTTCCAAAGGTGTGGGAATGGCTACGAGCTTCGTTGTGGCCAACTTAACGCACGCACAATTGCGGTATTTGCCGACCGACTTTAGGCATACGGGGCCGGGGAAATCCGTCATTTTGGGCTGACACATGTCTGATGCCGCGATTCATAGGAAGCTCAGGTTCGGCCCTTTCGAACTTTCAATTGGCGAGAGGGTGCTCCGGCGCGACGGTCAGGTGCTTCCCCTCGGGGATCGGGCGCTGGATATTTTGATCTATCTTGTCGACCGCCCGGGTGAGGTCATCGCAAAGCAGGAGCTCATCGATCACGTCTGGTCGGACGTAACCGTAGAGGAGGGGAGCCTCCGCGTCCACATGGCCGCGATCCGCAAGGCGCTTGGTGACGGCCAATTTGGCAACCGATACATCGCAAACATCAAGGCACGCGGCTATTCGTTCGTCGGCACGGTCGTCCCTCTCGCGGGCAATATGGAGAGCAGGAACGATAAGTTCCGGCACCAAGGCAGGCTCCCCGTGCGACCGCTCGCGATGATTGGGCGCGAAACGGTGGTCGGCGAGGTCTGCGACAAGCTTCGAGATGGGCGGTTCGTAACGCTGCTTGGCCCCGGCGGCATTGGCAAGACGACCATTGCTTGCGCTGTTGGCCGCGCCGCCGCCGAAGAGTTTGGCGGCGAAGTCTATTTTGTTGACCTGGAAGGTCTCACCGATCCGCGTCATGTCGCGGCGGCTGTCGCGACATCCCTGGGACTTGCACTCAAATCGGAAGATGCCAGCCTGGAACTGGTCGACCTCGTTCGTTCGAGAAAGCTTCTGATCATTCTCGACAGCTGTGAGCACGTGATCGAGGCAGTCGCTTCGGTGGCCGAGCAACTCTACCAGGAAACGGCGAAGGTCCATCTTTTGGCCACGAGTTCGAGAATGTCTGAGAGTAGAGGGCGAGCGTTGTTGCCGCGTTGATGCTCTCGAGTCTCCACCAGACGGCTCGGCGCAAACGGCAAGCGCCGTGCTTCAATACCCTGCGGCCCGGTTGTTTGTACAGCGCGCGTGTGCAAGAGACGGAGCCTTCGTTATCACCGACGAGGAGGCGCCGTTTGTTGCGGAGATTTGTCGAAAACTCGATGGTCTGCCGTTGGCAATTGAGTTGGCGGCGGGTCAAGTGGCCGCGCTCGGTGTCAAGGGCACTGTTGCGCGCCTGCTATCTCGGCTGGAGTTGCTGAAAATCAGCCACCGGACGATAGTTCCGAGACATCGGACTCTTAGGGCGACATTGGATTGGAGCTACGATCTGCTGTCTGACCTGGAGAGGATTGTGTTTCGACGCATTGCCTTTTTCGTCGGCCATTTCACCTTGGAGGCCGCGCAACGCGTCGCTGGCGAACCAGATTCGCCTACCTCGGATATCGTGGACGCAATCGCCGGTCTGTTTGAAAAGTCACTATTGGAAACCCGGCTTGACCGGGGACAACCACAGTATCGACTTCTGCACACAACGCGCGCATATGCGCTTGGAAAATTGGAAGAGCATGTCGAACTCGATCTCGTCTCCGCAAGGCACGCGGAATATGTCGCCGAGCAACTTGAATCAGACAGAACAACCGTTTTGGCTCTGCCAAAAGCGGAGAGATTCACAATCTATACCGGACAACTAGGTAATGTTCGGGCGGCACTGGAATGGTGCTTTGGGCCGCACGGCGATGACGAGGTCGCGACGAGACTTGCAGCGGCTTCGATGCCGCTGTTCATGGAGCTGTCACTATTGATCGAATGCCGAGTCTGGGCGGAGCGAGCGATCGACCGTCTCGGAGATCAGCACAAGAACTCTCGCCGGGAGCTGGAAATCTCCACGTCACTGTCCTTGGCCCTGATGCACTCCGAAGGGAGTAGTGAGCTGGTTCGCAAGGCATTTTCTCGGGCGCTGGAGGTTGCGGTCATACAACGAGACTTTGCCTGCGAGCTGCAGCTCCTGAACGGGCTTTCCAGGTTTTACCGTTGGAATACCGACATTAATGCTGCGCTCGATATCGCCACTCGAGGCAAAGAGGTGGCCTTGAAAACCAGGGATCACGACGACATGGCGCTCGCTGAAGCGATGTTGGGGGCCGCCCATCATTTGGCCGGAAATCACCTCGTCGCATTGAAGCATTTCGAATCCGGGCTGCGTCACTCTGCGTCCGCCTGGCGCTTCCGCGCGGGGCAGCACTTGTTTCATCACAGCAGTCTTTTACACGTCGGGATGGCTCGTTGCTTGCTGTTCAGAGGGCTGCTGGACCAGTCACTTGATTGCGCAAAGCGCGCCATAGAGGAAGGAGAAAAATCCAATCATCCTGCCACACTGTGTCGATCTCTGAGCCTGGTTGTTCCGGTTTATTTGGCCGTGGCGGACTCTCGTCGGTCAGAACAGTACATCGCGCAGTTGACCGAGCTCGCTGTGGCCTACTCCTTGAAGCTCTTCCGTGCCGTGGCGACTGGCCTGAGAGGTCAGTGGCTGCTCCTTCAAAATGATCTCCGCGAAGGGGTTCCATTACTGAAGAGGGCTTTGGAAGAGCTTCACGCTCAGCGTCACAACTCGCTCAATATGGACTTTGTCTGCGATCTGGGTGCGGGTCTTATTGCCATGGGCGAGCACCAGGAGGCGCTGACGCTGACCGTGAACGAAATTGATGTGCAGCATCGCGGCGGAAAGCTTCTGTACATGCCCGCCTTGTTCAGGATGAAAGGGCTGATCTTGGCGTCTCGATCGGCAGAGGATTATCTCGAAGCCGAAGAAAGCCTGCTGTCGGCAATCGACTGGGCGAAACGCCAGTCCGCGACCCTGTTTGAATTGATGGCTGCGACGGACCTCGCCGAGCTATTGCAAAAGCAGGAGCGCATGTCAGAAGCCTACAAACATCTCAGCGCGGCTCTTGATCAAACGCCGGCTGGAATTGCATCCCCCGCTCACAAGCGTGCCCTGCAATTCCTCAATCGGCTCCAGTCCGGCACCGAGGCCGTTGGTTAAAGCGAACACCTTCGAGTACGGAGCGCTGTCTGCGCAGTCGGGTTCAAGTCCTCGCATTCTCATACAAGCCCAGGTCTGCCGTTGGGGGCATGTTGTGGCGGGAATGGTCACAGCGGGTTTGAATGCGATGGGTAAGCTGGTCGCGGACATCATTGTTGAGGCCCTGCAGAATGCGGGCGTCAAGCATTGCTACGGCGTCGTGGGCGACACGCTCAATCTGATCGCTCGTTCACTCGAAAAGAGCGAAATCGAGTGGGTTTCGGTGAGACACGAAGAAGCAGGAGCGTTCGCCGCGCAGGCGGAGGCGCAGGTAGCGGATCGCTTGACGGCAGTTGCCGGGAGCTGCGGCCCCGGTAGTCTGCATTTCATCAACGGGATATTCGAGGCCAATCGCAACCGTGCACCCGTGATCCTGATCGCCAGTCAAATCATTCGGGACGAACTGGGCTTCGAGTTCATCCAGGAGGTCGACTTCAAGCAGGTCTACAGGGACTGCAGCGTCTTCTGCGACATGATCCATACGCCAGAACAGGCGCGCCGCAAGACGGTGATCGCCTGCCAAACGGCTATGGGGCGAGACGGTTTCGATGGCGGACCAGCTTGAAACTGCTGTCAAGGACTGGCTCGCCCAACCCGGGCCCGCACTTCTGCACGTGCACGTCAACCCGATGCAACTCGTCATGCCGCCTTTCATGCAGGTTGAGCCGGCGATCGGGATGGCGCTCTATTCGGCTCGCGCCATCCTCCACGGCCGTGGTGGGGACGTCTGGGAAATGGTGAGGGAAAATTTCGTCTAGTTGAGGCGTTGCTTTGCCTGAGAGAAGCGCAGCGCCCCGGCGGCGTAGAAGTTCAGGAAGCGATGTTCTTGCGCCGCACTTGCGGAGCTGTATCGCGGTCGTGGGCGAGCTGAAATTGCTCGATTTGCCGGAGCGATAGGCGGTGCCCATAGCCCGCTACTTTATCTTCGTCGGAGGCACGCTTGCGGCTTTGCTGTTCATCGCCGGCTGGTGTCTGCCAACGCCCCCAGCGATGTTCGCTGATCAGTCGCTCGCTCTTGATAGAACGATCATCCGGATCAAGTCTGAACGCAAATGGCCGGAAAAAATCGTCCTGGACACCAGCCAGCCGATAATAGCTCCTCCGGCCGTCGAGGAGTCCCCGGCGGCGCAGTCGGTCCGGCTACCGGCTGACGAACCGGGAGATCAACCGAATCTTCAGGCTTTGGCCCAGTTGAAGCCGGATGCGCCGTCGGCCGTTGTCGATCATCCGACCTTGCGCATCAAGCGCGGTTTTGCAAGGACCGCTCGATCAAAGCGTGTGGCCAGAAGTCCCGTCACACGTCGGCTGGCAAGAGCGGAAGCGGGCGGGGGCTGTTGCCAATTCGGGTGGATCGACAATGGTCAAACAAGCTCGAATGCGATGTCGCGCAGGCACGACGCGTCGTCACGGCCTATGGATTGGCCGGCGCTCACCGGGAGGAATTGAAAGACAGCGAGCTGCTGTCGTGCGCGCGGAACTGCGCAGTTACCGTCTAAATGGATCAGGGTTCAACAAGATCGTCCGAAGTACGTCTGCTACTGCAAGGAGCATCAAGAGGAGCAACCTACATGTTCAAACTTGCAATCGTTGCAGCAATTCTGCCCGCTGCCGCCTGGTAGTGCTTGCATGACCGAATACCTGATCGCCGCGCGCGCCGCAATCATCCTCTGGACTAGCCTTGCAGTGATGCCAGCCGAGATCGTCTTTGACGCGATTGAAGCCGAATTAGAGCGCCGTGACGTCGAGCGGTAAAGACCTCTGTCCGAGGCCGTTCGTAGCTCGGGTTGTCCGGTGCTATCCGAGCGAAACCGCAGCCGACGCTTAGCTTCATTTTTGGCCAGAAAGAACAATCGCGGAGCACGAAAATGACAAAGCACTTTGTACCGTTACCGAATCCCGATGGATCATTGCTTCTTCGCGAGTTGAACCACAGAATAAAGAACGAACTCACTTCCGCCATATGCGCGGTTTCAGCCAAAGCGGTGAAGTCGGATAGTGTGGCGGTCAAGGCCGCTCTCCTCGACGTCGTGGACCTCCTGCATCAATGCGCAGATGTTCATCGGGCGCTCCGCATGCCGGATCAGGGGGACCTCACCGATGCCGCGCGGTACCTCCAGCAGCTCTGCTTCTCCATCACGAAATATCGGCTGAACCGCCTGGCGATACGTGTCTTGTTTTCCGCGGATGATCTGCTGCTTGAAGGAGAACGCTGCTGGAAGCTTGGGCTGATTGTATCCGAGCTACTGAGCAATGTGGCACGACATGCACAGTTCGACGCTGGACATCCAGAATTGCGAGTGGAGTTGATGCTTGCGGGCAACGTCGTAAAGTGCAGGGTTTCTGACAATGGCTCGGCACCTGAACCGATCCGGCGCGGTCGAGGGCTGGCGATCGTCGGCGAGCTGGCCAACAGTTTGGGTGGCCGCGTTCATTGGTCTTGCGCCGCGGAAGGATGTTCCTTCCTTCTCACCTTCCCATTGACCGAGGCCGAGCAACGCGCCGCCGGCGCGACTCATGTTGTTCGGTTGAAACGGAGGAAGATGCGCCGCCCTCAGCGATTGCGGGCGTCTAGAACCGAGGATCTGGTGGCTGGCAAGCATCATAAACCTTCGTATCGTTCCATGACCTCTTTGGATGCCCGACGATTACCTACGTCCAATTGAGCCGCTGATCGCGATCGTCTTAGGCTGCATGCGTTGGAAAGGCAGACGGGCTCGTGAAGTCCGACGGTGAAAAAAGGATGATCGACGGACAGCGACGATAATACCAAGCGGAGACGACAATGCTGAATTGCTCCGAAAGTGCTAGATCTGGCAGAGCCGCGCGTTGCGCAGTTTGTGAAGGCAAGTTTGGTCTCGTCCGGTACTACTCGTGGCGAACCCCGCTTTGTTCCAGGAAGTGCATCGATCGCTTCAGAGCTCGCCGGGCAAGTGACCGCAATTGGTTGCCCTGGCTTCAAATCGCTTTGGACCAGGCGTCAGAGAACCGCGCGAGGGCTCTATAATGTTCCAGATCTCACAACGAGGCGAGCAATACCTAAAAACAGCACAGACTTTGCTCCGTGCCGCCCAAACCATGACCGACCATGCGATTGCGGGTCAGCTTAAGGCTCTTGCTGACGACTACCAGCGGCGAGCTGAAAAAGCTTCACATGTTGATGCGGCCAAGGCGTTGGCTCGATCGGCTGCTAACGCTGAAGGCGATTGGCGGGCATGACGTGATGGGCAGCCTCGCAGCCCAACCTGCGGAAGAAACGCGTGGTGAAAATTGGGATGCCCGGCTCGCGTTCCAGTCACGAGCTTTTTATCCCTTCGTTACCGCCTGCAGAGCTTTCAGAGTTGGGGCTGATATCCCACATCGGAATAGAATGATTGGTGTCATCTCATGGCCGGCCGGTTCTCAAATTGCGGACCTAACCGATGTCTGGAGCGAATATGGGCGAAGTTATTCGATTTGTCCCGAAGTCTGAGCGCGAGCGAGTTCGCCTAATTCGAGAGGCCCGCGCGATATACGACAGCATCTTCCCGCCGGCTGATCCAGCCAGCGAGCAGCAGGACGAGGCACTGGTCAGTCATACGGTCAGCGGCGCCAATGCCTATCGCGGCGACGGGGCACTTCTGTCGTGATCAAGATCATCGCCGTGCTCTGCAGTCTCTCTTCTCCGGAAAATTGCCGCGAGCAGACCGTCACCACCTCGGACTTCGCTGACGTCTCGATGCAGTCCTGCCTGATGGGCGCGCCGCAGCTGGCCGAGTGGATGAAGCAGTACCCGGCCGAGCGCCTGGCGGCATGGCGTTGCGTGATTGGCAAACAGGATGGCAGACGAGCATAGGGTGGAGCTTTCCTCGAGCGTTCGCGGCCAATCCGATCGGCGCCGAGTTGTCTATGCGAGTTATTCTGAGTCTGACCCCACGACTGAGAGCAAGATCGCAGCTTCCCTCCAAACGGGGCCAACGGCGACTCCTCGACCTCCTAAGTACGATGGGCCTCTTCGACCAGCCAGTCCCGGAAAGCCACCAAGGCCGGGTTAGCCTCTGAAGATATCGGGTGGACCGCATAGTGGCAGTAGGAAACGCGCAAACTGTGTTCGGACAGACGAACCAGCTTACCGGAGAGGATATCCGATCGCGTGACCGACAGGCGCCCAAGCGCAATGCCTTGGCTGGTCACTGCGGCCTCCATCAGCGCGTTTGTGTCGGTAAAGGAAGTCCCGACGATCTCGCGATCAAGCTTCAAACCAGCAGACTTGAACCAGGCGCGCCACGACAAGTTGCGGTCGATCAGCAACGGCTCTGACAACATCGATACCGGATCTTTCGGCAGACGGCCGCCGCTGAGGCTCGGGCTGCATACCGGGAAAAACTCCTCATCGAGAAGCTTGGTTGCCCGGAGCCCTTTCCAATCGCCCATCCCGAACCGGATCGCGATGTCGACACCGTCAGATTTGAAATTGGCCAGCGACTGAGCGGTCTTGACGTGCAGATTGATGCGCGGAAACCGGGCCTTGAAACGAGGAAGGCGTGGAACGAGCCAGCGGGCCGCCATGACCGGCAGCAGGCTTACGGTAATTTCCGCGTCGGTCCGGTGTGTCTTGATGCTGCCAAGCGAGGCAGTCAATTCTGAGAAAGCGCTTTTGACGCCGGCCTGCAGTCTAAGTCCGCTTGACGTGGGCACCATTCGGTTGCCCTGCCTCTCGAAGAGCGTGAGGCCCAGCTCTTCTTCCAATTGTCTTATGCGCTGGCTGACGGCGCTGTGGGTCACGTGCAATTCGCGCGCCGCTTCGGAGTAGCTGCCGTGGCGGCAGGCTACCTCGAATACCCGCAGGGTCTCCAGCGGCGGTAATCGTGCCATTCGCAGGTTGTTAGAAGTGCTAACAGGCCTTGTCAAATCTTATCGTTCGATCGGCGGTCTTGTCGGGAGTAGTCGTCGGGCTCCGAGATGGAGCACTTGGTCATGCAATCTTCCGGCGTACTGTCATGTCAAACCGGCGAACTTTCGCTGCCCGAAGCATGCTGTCGGTCTCGCGCTCAACCCGCCGCGGTCGACCCCCGCACCCACATGCTGCTGGAGAAGCCGATTGCGCTCACGATCCTGCGGCTTGCGTTGCCCAATGCCACCGTGATGACAGTCCAGATCCTCATTGGACTACTTGAGGTCTATTTCGTATCGCGAACAGGCGTCGATGCCCTTGCCGGTGTCACGCCGGTATTTCCGCTGGTCTCGCTGTTGGTCGCCGTCGCCCAGGGCGCAATCGGCGGCGGCATCGTCACGACCGTCGCACGCGCCCTTGGGACTGGCCGGATCGGCGCCGCAAGTGAATACGCGTGGTACGCCGTAGCCCTGGCTATTCCGCTTGGCTTCGCGACGACTGCCGTCATGGTTGCGTTGGGTCCAAGCCTCTACGCCCATATGGGCATCTCTGGAAATGCGCTCGCGATTGCCGCGTCATATTCGTTCATCATTTTTGCGGGTGCCATACTGATCTGGTTGTTCAACCTGCTGATGGCCGTGGTTCGTGGCACCGGCAACTTGCAGGTTCCGGTGATTGTGGTCGCTGGCGGAGCGTTGCTCCTTGTTCCGCTTTCGCCGGCACTGATCTTTGGCGCTTTCGGTTATCAAGGGCTTGGTCCCTCCGGCGGCGCTGTGGCGATGCTTGTGTATTACGCCTTCGGAACGCTTGCCTCGATTCTGGCATCCTTAAGCCGTCATTTCGTTTGCCAAAACTTTCCCTCGAGCTGGCGTTCGCCATTCTCCATGTCGGTGGAATGTCGGCCGTCGTCTCAGCCAGCACGAATCTGACGCTCGCGATCATCACGGCGTATGTGGGAATGGGCGGCGTCGAGGCTTTAGCCGGCTATGGCGCGGGCTCGCGGCTCGAGTTTCTTTTGGTGCCGCTGGCCTACGGCGTCGGCGGTCCGGTCGGAATCGTGATAAGCGCAAACCTCGGCGCCGGTCAGATAGAGCGAGCCGTAAAGGCGTCCTGGATTGGTGTGCTGATGGCCTGCACCCTGACCGAATTGATCGGACTAACCGCGGCTGCCTTTCCGCAACAATGGATCGGATTATTCAGCCAGGATCCGTCCGTGCTGAAAGTCGGAGCAGAGTATCTGCACCGCGTCGGGCCGTTTTTTGGATTCTTTGGGCTTGGCTATGTTCTTTATTGCGCGGGACAGGCAACCAGACGAATGGAAGCCTCGGTCCTCGCCGCTCTGCTCAGGGCCGCCATCGCGGTGCTCGGAGGCTTTGTGGTGGTCTGGTTGAAGGCCGACGTCACTTGGAATTTCGCAGCCGTCGCGTTGGGAATGATCGCTTTCGGCCTGTTCGCGTTGCCGCCCCTGATTAGCCGCTCCGGCTATGAGTAACTCTCCATTCGCTCGACGGCAGATGAAAATTCCGGCCCACGCCAACCTAGGATTTGCTGCGATTTCCTACCCTCAAGTGTAGCGTTGGGGCGGCTCAGGCGCGAAGCCGGCCAATGACCGTTATGGAACGGAGCGCCAGCGCTTTGTTGTCAATGCTCGATCCAGACAGTCATACCCGGCTCGAGGCCTGCCGCCTCTCCCTGCGGGTCAAGGCGCAAGCGCAGCGTGTTGCGGTCATGATCGCCAATAACCCGCTCGGCCTGCCAGGTGGCGAAGGTTCCGAGTGGCCGCAGCTCGGTGATGACGGCCCTGGTCGCCCCATCGGCACCGTTCCGCATCACGCTCGCTGTTTTTCCCATCGCGAGATCATGGAGATGATCTTCGCGCACATTGAACGAGAGCCATTGCTTGCCCCCTGCCTCGACCATCAGGATCGGTTGACCCGCGCGAACATTCTCGCCCACCTCTGCGGCGATGACGCTGACGACGCCGTCGGCCGGAGCACGCAAGACCATCTTGTCAAGACGGCGCTCGAGCACGGCGACCGCGGCGGCCGCGGCCTGCACCTGCGCGTCGGCGATCGCGCGTTCCTCCCGGGTCGGGCCCGCCACGGCCGCATCATAATTTGCCTGGGCCTCCGCCACATCGGCGCGCGCGCTTGCAACGTCGTTTTCAGCCTGGTCCAGCGCCTGCTGGGACTCGAAGCTCTGGCGTGCCAGCGTGCTGGTCCTTGTGAGCTGGGCCTGCACATAGTCGAGGCGGGCGCTTGCCTTGGCGATTGCAGCTTTCAACGAGTTCGACCTGTTCACGACGGACTCCGGCATAGACGTTGTTGCGGCTCGCGGTTGCCGCCGCGAGCGCGGCACGCGCCTGGTCCGCCTGTGCCGTCAACTCCACCGCGGAGAGCCGCGCCAGGACATCGCCGGCGCGCACATGCGCGCCTTTCTCGACCGCAATCGACACGAGTTGGCCGTTCACCTCCGGCTCGACCCTGACTTCGGTCGCCCGCACGACGCCAACGATTGCGGCCGCCTGCTCCGGACGACGCGCGAAGTAGATCAGAGCGCCCGCGACAAGCAAGAGTATGATCGCAACGATCGCCCTAGCTTTGCGCATGTCCCTGTCCTCTCTTGACGGCAAATGCCGAGATCACGGCGAGCGCGAAATAGGCGAGCGCCAGACACCACAGTCCGAGCCAGTCATGCGCGACCTCCCAGATGCTGGCGCCGAGCTGGTTGATACGCACGAGGCCATCGATCGCGGAGTTGGCGGGGAAAATCCGACCGAACGCAAGGGCCACGTCAGGAATTGCTTCCCGCGGCCACGCGAAGCCGGCCATGAAGAACTGAGGCAGGCTCGTTGCCAGGAGGAGGATGGTTGCGTTCTCCGGTCGCGTGAACCAGGCTCCGACAGCTTGCCCCATGAAGCTCGTCGCCAGCAAAAAGATGGTCGCGAGCGCGAAGAGTTGTGGAAGATGGCCGAGCGTCGAAAAACCGTAGATACGCGGCAGCACGACGAGATAGAGCGCAACCGCTGGAAGGTAAATGGTCAGATGGGCGATGCCACGGCCGAGCACGCCGGCGAATGCTCCGCCGCCTTTCGACAGCGCCGTACCTGTCAGCATCGCCGCACCAATCAGAAGGGTTTGCTGCAGGATCAGCACAAACGCCGCCGGGACGACATAGCTCGCATAGCCGCCGACCGGGTTGAAGATCGGCTGCAGCAGAACATCGGCCGGGCTCGAGCTCGCCAATTTCGCTTTGATAAGACTTCCATCGGAACGTGCGCCTCGCGAAACGAGGTCGGACGTCAATGCTCCGATGGCCGTGGCGACGCCGCTTGCGGTCGACCTGAATATGAACAGATAGGTGGCATCCGCATAGATCGGGATGTGAGCGGTGATGCCTTTGAGCACATCGCGTTCGGTGCCGGGCGGGATCTCGACGGCGGCGAAGGCCTGCCCGCGATCGATTGCGGTGCGCGCCTCGGCGAGTGTTCGAGCGCGGACCACGACGCTCAATGCTCCACTCGCATCCAGCGTCTCGACGATCTGGCGGCTGAGATCGCTCAGATCATTATCGACGACCGCGATGGGAAGCTTGCGAAGGATCTGGTTCAGATAGGGCTGCGGATAATAAATGCCGTAAACCAGGGGAGCCAGGAACAAGAGGCTGAAGGCACTCCGCGTTCCGAGCACGCGCCGCCACTCTGCCTTGAAGGCGCCGCCCACGCCTCGCGGTGCGCCCTCTGTTTCGGATTGCTCGGCAGGTCGCGCCGTTTCAAACCAGCCCTTGCGCTTGAGGTTGGCCATGCGCAGCAATGCGAGGCCGGCGAAGAGCACTGTCAGGCCCGCGAGCGCCGCGAATGGAACGGCGGAATCCGAGACCGGCAATCCTCGCGCCGCTTGTCCCAGCAAGACGGCCATGTACCAGCGCAACGGCAGGATAGCGCTCCAGGCTTGCGCAAACGTATTCATGCCGACCGTTGGGAAGCCGACGCCTGCGTAGCCGAATGCAGGAGAGGCAATGAGGCCCGCAAGTCCGAGCCCCGTCGCCAGGTCGCCGACCAGGAGCTGCAGCAAGGCGCCGAGCGACAGGTATGCAATAATCAGGAGGGAACCGGCAGCGACCATCAAAGGCACGTCTCCCCTGAAGGGGATTTGCAGCACGCCCTCCAGGAAGAGCACTTCAGCCAACATGATCAGGACGAAGATGCCGAACAGCGGCGCGAGCTTGCCGACCAGCGCGACGACCGGATCGCCTCCGGCGCTTTCGAGCCAGGCCCGCGCATCGCGACGGCGGAATTCGGATCCGACGGAATAACCGGCGGCCAGGGTGATCACCACATGGATGATCGTCGGCAGCAGCGCGCGCAGCAGGAACTGTGCATAGTTCTTTTGCGGATTGACAAGCGCGATGGTCTCGCTGGCTAGCGTTCCGATGGAGGCCGGCGCGGGCGCGGCGCGCTTGGCGGGGGCGGCCACCGCCGCCGCGGCGGATAACGCATCGCTCAGCCCTGAGGATGCAATGCCGGACGGTGTCAGGAACTGCTGGTTATAGAAGCCGACGACCTGTGGTCGGCGTTGGGCCTTCAGGTCGCGCTCGAAATCCGGCGGGACATAGATTGCCGAGATCGCCCTGCCTGACCGTATATCCTGCACGGCCGTGGACAGCGTCCCGGAGCGGTCGACGATTTTCAGGCTGGGAGACGCCGCGACGTATTCCACCAGGGCACGCGAAGCGTCCGACTTGTCTTCGTCGACGACCGTCACTCCGAGCCCCCGGATGACCGGATGGCTGAATACCGTTGTGAGGACCACGAACGCGAAGAGAGGCACGCCCAAGATCAAAAGCAGCGCTACGCGATCACGAAACAGCCAGCGGCACTCACGCCGTGCGACCAGCCAAAATCCCGGTTTTGACGCCAGCCTCATTGCCGTGACCGCCAGTCGAGATAGGCGCTCATTCCCGGTCGCAGCTCGGGCACCGGCTGGATCGGGTAGGCACGGATCGAAAACGTTCGCAGGTCGAAATCGCCCGACGCGCGCGTGGCTCGCCAGCTCGCATATTCGCCCTTGGTGGCAATAAGCTTGACTTCGACCGTGACGCGGCGGTCATCGAGAGCGGGAATGTGCACGTCAAATCGGTCGCCGACCTTCAAGCCCTTCACCAGATCCTCGCGAAGGTCGAAATGGATCCAGACATCGGCCAGATCGATCAGGGTAATGAGTGGCACGCCCGGAGATACGTATTCGCCCGGCTCCACATTGCGCTGGTAAACCTGCGAAGCGAGAGGGGCATAGACCACGAGCTGATCGATGATCGATTGAACGCTCTGGATATCGGCATTGGCCTTTTCGACGTTGGACTTGGCAATTGCTCGTTCCTCTTTTGTGTAGCCATTGACGGCCTGCTCGTAGGCCGATTTGGCCTGATCGACTGCGCGTTCGCTTTCGTGCAGTGCGTCAGTCACCTGGTCCAGGCGGGCTTGCGGCGCATTGCCTTGCTCGGTCAATGTGTGTGTGCGGTCAAAGGTCTTCTGCGCCAGCACCAGGGCTGCCTGTGTGCGCTCCATTTCCGCCTTCCGCGCGGCAACGGTCTCCACCCGCGTTCCGACGAGTACATTCGCAAGCTGGGCCTGGGCAACAGCCATTGCAGTTCTCATTTGTTCGAGCTTTGCGACCGTCTCCGGATTATCGATCCTTACCAGCACAGCGTTCGCAGGAACGTTCTGGCCACGTTCCACGGGTATCTCCTTGACCCGTCCGTCGACGCGCGCGGCGATATCGAGCCGTGTTGCATCGGCCTCGCCCTGTACCAGCAGCGGTTCAGGTCGCAAGAGGTAGAAGACAGATAACGCGACGACGATAGCTGCAACGGTGCCGACGATGATGGAAGGCGTCCGTGTCACAGCATGCGTATTCTTCTGTCCGGCAATTGGTGCCTCGGACTCACTTTGAGTTTCCTTATCAGGAGTCATGTCCATGCCTGCCTCTACTCACCCCGCGACCGGTTTAGGTGACAACTATGCGTTGGTTGTTAGGTCGCGTCCAATCTCGATTGGTTGTTCTGGTCAAGTGAATTCCTTGAGCAGGAAGACGAACGATTGGCAGGGGCGTCCCGTCGCCACCCATCTCGGTGCAAGGACATAACCGGCAGTCCAGCCTGAGTATAGCTCCAAACATCTTGCCCATCGATTGCCCGAGCTTGAACATTCGATACTTTGTTTGGTGAAAGCTGCTTTTTTGCGCATTATGACCTATGGATTGACATGCCTGCGCCGGGAATTGGAACGGACATTTAGCTGGAATCAGAGTGATTTGACCTACTCGCCTCTGATCTCGCTGGGTGACTTATTGGTCCAGCGGCGAAATGCGCGGCGGAAATTTGCGGCATCACTAAATCCGAGCGCCAGCGCAATATCCTCGTTTGCGAGCCTTGTCGTGCGCAGGTATTTCAGCGCGACTTGCATGCGAAGTTCATCCAGCAAGCCGCGGAAAGAAATGCCTTGCTCCCGCAACTGGCGTCGCAACGAGCGATCGCTCACTTCAAGGAGCTTCGCTATGGCGGCGAGGGTCGGAGGCCTGGTGATATTCCGGAGCACGAGTGCGCGAATCTCTCCGGCCACTCCAATCCGCGATTTCAGATCGTTGAGCAGGTCGTCGCAGAGGGCCACGACCGCCGGATACGTCGTCCTGTTGCCGAGATTTGCAGCTTGGTCCAGCCATGCCGATCGAAAAATGACCTGGTTGGTTCTGCTTGCCAAGCTTAGACGACATCCGATCTGGTCCGCGGGCAGGCCAAAGTCATGGGCTTCTGGATAGGCCACGCTGATCTGATCCGGAGTAAACGCAGGGCCCATGATATCCCGCATCAGCGATATATGAATGCCGATCTGCATCTCGGTGACGAAGCGGTAGAGTTGCGGATCGGTTGCGGCGCGCGCATTGGGCTCAATGACCCAACTCGCGAATCCTTGTTCCTCGGTGAATTCGATGGTTGCCAGCGGCGCCGCGAGCGCGTGATAGAGTTCGGCAAAAGCCATCGCCTTGCGAAAGTCGGGGCAGCAAAGAATGGCGAACCCGTACATGCCATAAGCGGAGATGTGGATTGATGTGCCGATGCGGTAAGGCAAATGCGGGTCGCTTGAGAGCCGAATTGCGTTCTTGCAGGCCGTCATCAATTCCGCCAGCGAAATCCTTGACTTCGGAGAGTGCACCTCGTCCACGGTCAGGTTGACGTTTCTCAGTATTTCGCCAGCTGGGCAACCTCGGTCGACGAGTGCGTCGAATAGCGCGGCAAGTTTGGTCGATTCGTAAACGCGCTCACCCAATCCAACGATCGGCCTCTCCTTTGCGTCGTTCGAAATGGGGCGCAAAGCGGAAGGCCTCTCGGGCTGCTTGGAGTCGCGCAACTGAATCTGCCTTTGAACAACACACGGTTCGAAGCTTCTGTCACTTGTCGTCCCGCCAGGATAGCAGTTTTTCCCGATCACTCGTAGGCTCAGGCGGCTGGGGCTCTGGCTTCCTTGGACCGTAAATGCAGCAGTTTTATTCAAGACCTTGCCCCTGATGGGGGGCAGCTTGTCCGGCTCGGACCTGCTCGTCGTCCGTTTCAGACCTTCACAAGGACGAGGCTGCGCGCGAGGCTTTGGTCTGGTGTCGTGCAGTGCGATGCAGACCCAGCGATCCGCTCGAAGAATTGCGGACGCCGAAACGGCCGGAGGAGAGATACAAGTCGAGGGAGGCCGCCATGGTGGGAAGGCTGATTCAGACTACCAAATCAGCTTATCGATATCCTTTGATTTTCAAGCAATTGTGGCACACGCCGCGCGTGCAGGCGCCGGATCAGGAGGTCGTTTACCGCGATCTGAGGCGCTTCACCTATCTCCAGATCAAGGAGCGGATAGGCCGTCTCGCGTCGGCGCTGAGCAAAGCGGGGGTCGAGCCCGGTGACACCGTGGGCGTCCTCGACTGGGACAGCCACCGGTTTCTCGAAGCTTTCTTCGCGATCCCGATGATGGGCGCAGTATTGCAGACGGTCAATGTCCGTCTGTCACCCGAACAGATCGCCTACACAATCGATCACGCTGGCGCCTCGACGCTTCTCGTCAATGATGAGTTCGTCGGATTGTTGGAGGGGCTGAAGCCCCAATTGCCGAAGGTCAAACGGCTGATCGTAATGTCGGATCGACCTGTGCCGCAGACTGGCAGTCTGTCCTTCATCGGCGAATATGAGAGCCTGCTTGCAGTGGCTTCGCCTGACTACGATTTTCCTGATTTCGACGAGAATACCCAAGCGACCACCTTCTACACGACCGGCACGACGGGACTACCCAAGGGGGTCTATTACAGCCACCGCCAGCTCGTGCTGCACACGATCTGCGGGTTGGCGCTGTTCGGCATGGCGGGGTTGCATGGACGCTTTTCGCGTGATGACGTCTACATGCCGATCACGCCGATGTTTCACGTCCACGCATGGGGCTTTCCCTGGTCTGCGACGCTCGCCGGCGTCAAGCAGGTCTATCCCGGACGCTACGAGCCCGCCATGCTGGTCAAGCTGATCAAGAATGAGGGGGTCACTTTCACCCACGGCGTGCCGACCATTCTGCAGATGTTGCTCGACGCCGCCGCTAAGGCGAATGTCGACCTGAAGGGCCTCAAGATGGTGATTGGCGGCTCGGCCTTGCCGAAGGCGCTCGCCAAGCGGGCGCTTGCCGCGGGCATCGATATCTTCGCGGGCTATGGGATGTCGGAGACCGGCCCGCTTGCCGCTGTGTCCCATGTTCGATCGAAGGACCTTACCGGCGATCCGGACGGAGAGGTCGAGTTCCGTGCCAGGGCCGGCATGGCCGGGCCACTGGTGGATCTGCGCATCGTCGACGCCGACATGAATAACGTGCCGCATGACGGCAAATCCGCCGGCGAGATCGTGATGCGGGCGCCATGGCTCACCCAGGGTTATTTCAACAATCCCGAAGGCTCGGAGCAACTCTGGGCCGGGAGGTTACCTGCACACCAGCGATATCGCCGTGGTCGACGCGAACGGCTCTGTGCACATCACGGACCGTATCAAGGACGTGATCAAGACCGGCGGCGAGTGGGTCTCGTCGCTGCAGATCGAGGACCTGATCTCGCAATGCGCTGGCGTTGCGGAGGCGGCCGTCATCGGCGTCAAGGACGAGAAATGGGGCGAGCGGCCGCTCGCGCTCGTGGTCAAGCGGGCGTCCGATGCGAATGGCGTCAGCGACGCGGTCATCAAGAACCACCTCAAGGTGTTCGCCGACAAAGGCATCATCTCGAAATACGGAATTCCAGAGAAGATCCTGTTCATCGACAGCATTCCCAAGACGAGCGTCGGCAAGATCAACAAGAAGGAGCTGCGCGAGCGATACGGTGACACGTAGCCGTTCGAACGCAGCAACGAAAAGATCGAGGAGGAAAACGTGAGTAACTTCACCCTTGCCGGTTTGGGCGAAAGAGTTGGGCACGAACTCGGACTTTCCGATTGGGTCACGATAGATCAGCCACGCATCGACGCGTTCGCTTCCTGCACCGGCGATCGCCAGTGGATTCATGTCGACGTTGAAAGGGCAAAGCAGGAAAGTCCTTTCCGCGGTCCGATCGCGCATGGCTATCTGACGCTGGCGATGGTGGCGCCGCTCGCGATGCAGGTCGGCGTCATTCCGAGCGATGCCGCCGCCGGACTGAATTACGGGATCGACAAGGTCCGCTTTCTGGCACCGGTGCCGGCTGGTGCGCGCGTGAGGTTGCGCGTCGTGCTCGCCGGGATCGAGCCGAGAGAAGGCGGCCAGGTGATCATGAAGACCCAAAACACGCTGGAGGTGGAGGGATCCGAAAAGCCCGCGCTGATCGCCGAAACGCTGGCGCTTCTGATTCCCGCGAAGGGAGCATGACGGCAATGAGTACGGACAATCGCACCCCCGAAACCGCGACGGCGGACCTCTCCGAGGCCGCATCTCGAAACACCCTGGCGCTCAATCCGCTGGTTGGCATCCGCGGCCAGGATCTGGTCGACAGCGCCGGCATCCTGTTCAAGGCGGTCATGAACGAGCCCAAAGTCGCGACCGAACAATGGCTTTCGTTCGTCGGCGAACTGGGCTCGATCGTCGCCGGAAAGTCCGAGCGCGCGCCGAAGGCGGGCGACAAACGGTTCTCTGACCCGACCTGGAAGGAGAGTTCGCTGCATAGCGGCCTGCTCAAGGCCTATCTGGCGTGGGGCGAGGCCGTCAACGGCCTGGTCGACAAGACCAGCCTCAGCGACATCGACAAGGCGCGCGCGCACTTGCTCACGGAAATCCTGATCGACGCCGTCGCGCCGACCAACACGATGTTTACCAACCCGGCGGCGGTCCGCAAGTTCATCGACAGCGGCGGACAAAGCATGTGGCATGGGTTGAAGAATTATCTCGACGATCTCACGCGCAATCGCGGTATGCCGTCGATGGTGGATACGAGCGCCTTCAAGGTCGGCGAGAATCTCGCGATCACTCCGGGCGCGGTCGTGTTTCGCAACGAGCTGCTCGAGTTGATCCAGTACATGCCGATGACGGCGACCGTGAGAAAGCGCCCTCTGCTCATCACGCCGCCGCAGATCAACAAATACTACGCGCTTGATCTCTCTCCGGACAAGAGCATGGTCCGCTTCCTGATCGAGAGCGGAATCCAGACCTTTGCCATTAGCTGGCGCAACCCGACGGCAGCCTATCGCGACTGGGGACTGGATACTTATGTTACGGCGCTCGACGAGGCCGTCGACGCAACGCGCGAGATCACCGGCAGCGAGGATATCTCCATGATGGGGTCGTGCTCCGGCGGCATCACCTCGACCGCCTATTTCGCAACGCTCGGCAGCGCCGCCGAGAAAAAGATCAAGAATCTCGTGCTGGCGGTTTGCCTGCTCGATCCCAACTCGGCCGAGGAAAGCACGCTCGGCTGCTTGATGACACCCGAGACGATGCGCTTGGCGAAGGAGGCCTCGCGGCTGCGCGGCATCGTCGACGGCCACGATCTGGCGCGGATGTTTGCCTGGATGCGACCCAACGACCTGATCTGGAACTACTGGGTGAACAATTATCTGCTCGGCAACCAGCCGCCAGCTTTCGACATCCTCTATTGGAACGCCGATACGACGCGTCTCCCGGCGGCGCTGCATGGCGACTATCTCGATCTGTATTTCACTAACCCGTTCGTGAATGCTGGCAAGCTCACTCTTAACGAGAAGACCGTCGACATGAGCAAGGTCAAGGCCGACAGCTACGTGGTCGCCGGCGTCACCGACCACATCACGCCATGGAAAGGAGTCTACAAGACGGCCCAGATCATGGGTGAGGGCACCACCTTCGTGCTTTCGAACAGCGGACACTTGCAAAGCCTTCTCAATCCTCCGACCAATCCGAAGGCGTCCTTTATGATCGGGTCGGTTAGCGCGGATGCGCCCGACGCATTTCTGGCTTCGGCCGAGAAGCGGAAGGGAAGCTGGTGGCTTGATTGGCGCGACTGGCTGCATGCGCGCTCGGGGGAAGAGGTGGCGGCTCCCGCTTCGCTCGGCAGCGCGCGTCACCCGACCCTTGGTGCGGCCCCGGGGACCTACGTCTTTGACTGACAATCTCGCCAGCGGGGACCAGGCCAAATCGGTCGCGAAATTGGGTGCGATCGAAGCCCGGCAGGTCACGATCGACGGTCAGTTGCTTCAGGTCGCGGTCAGGCATGGTGGCGGCAGCGGGCCGCCGCTGTTGCTGTTCAATGGGATCGGCGCCAACTGGGAGTTAGCGAAGCCGTTCCTTGAAGCACTCACGAGCACGACGGCAATCATATTTGACGTGCCTGGCGTCGGCGGTTCACCCAAGCCGCTCCTGCCGTATCGCCCGTCGACGCTGGCGCGTCTTGCCGCCGGTCTTGTTGCGGAGCTCGGCTACGCAGAGATTGACGTCGCCGGCGTGTCCTGGGGAGGCGGAATCGCGCAGCAGTTCGCGCATCAATATCCAAAGCTGTGCCGGCGGTTGGTGCTCGCAGCGACGGCGCCCGGTTTCACAATGGTGCCGGCAAGCCCCTCTGTGTTGTGGAAAATGGCGACGCCGCGCCGCTACACCGACAAGGACTACATGAACAGGATAGCGGCGGATATTTACGGAGGAGCCTTTCGCGACGACCCATCCCTGATCGGCCGGCATGCGGCCGCGATGCACGGTGCGCAAAGCCTGGGCTACCTGTATCAGCTTCTCGCGCTGAGCGGCTGGACCAGTCTGCCGTGGCTGTGGTCGCTGCCGCAGCCGACGCTCGTCCTGATGGGCCGCGACGATCCACTGGTCCCTCCGATCAACGGTCACATCCTGGCGGGCCTGATCCCGAACGCCGAGCTCCGGATGATCGAGGACGGGCACCTGTTCATCGTGACGCGGCCGGTGGAAACCGCCGCCATAATCGAGGCATTTCTGGCCGACGAGAGCAGGCACGTCGAGCCATCATCTCCGCTGTCACGAATGGCCGGTTGGGTCAGAGATCTCGTTTCGACGTTCGGAGGGCGCCGCGATACCCAAGCGCAGCAAGAAGGGAGGAAATGATGGCAACTCAGCAGGCAAAACCAATCGGGAAACCGGACTACGCTCCGCCTCCAATCGAAGGCGATTTCTACAGGATAGCCGCCGTGCTGAACGACGGCGAGCGAGCGCTGCTCAAACGTGTTCGCGAGTTCACGGAAGGCGTGTCGCGCCAGTGATCGAGGATTATTGGAGCCGGGATGCATTTCCCTTCGAAATCATCCCGAAGATGGCCGAAGTCGGTATCGGCGGTGTGGGCTATCAGGGATATGGCGCTGCCGGCGGCAGCTGGCTGCTGAACGGCCTTGTCGCGATGGAGTTGGCGCGTGTCGATGCATCGGTCGCGACGTTCTGGGGCGTGCACACAGGGCTATCGGCTGGATCGATCTATTTGTGCGGGGACGAGGAGCAAAAGCAGCGCTGGCTGCCGCCCATGATGCGCTTCGAGCAGATCGGTTCGTTCGGCCTGACGGAGCCACTAGTCGGGTCGGCGACATCGGGTGGGATGATGACGAGCTGCCGTCGCGAAGGCGACAGCTGGATCCTCAACGGCCAGAAGAAATGGATCGGCAACGCCACCTTCGCCGACATCAACGTGATCTGGGCGCGCGAGGAGGGCTCGAACCAGGTCAAGGGCTTCGTCGTGGGAAAGGACAATCCTGGCTTCGCGGTCGAAAAGATCAAAACCAAGATGGCATTGCGGGTCGTGCAGAACGGGTTGATCACCCTGAGCGATTGCCGGGTTCCTGAGGCCGACCGCTTGCAGAACGCCAACTCGTTCAAGGACACCGCCAAGGTTCTCAGGATGACCCGCACTGGCGTGGCGTGGTTCGCCGTAGGCTGCCAGATGGGGGCCTACGAGCATGCGCTCCGCTATGCGACGGAGCGGACGCAATTCGGGAGGCCTATCGGCGGATTCCAGCTCGTTCAGGATCTGCTGGTGCGCATGCTCGGCAACGTCACCTCGACCCAGGCGATGATGCTGCGTCTCGCCCAGCTACAGGACGAAGGCGTGATGCGCGATGAGCATGCGTCGCTCGCGAAGGCGTTCTGCACGGTCAAATGCCGTGAAACCGTCGGCTATGCACGCGAGTTGCTCGGCGGCAACGGCATCCTGCTCGAGAACCACATCGGACGCTTCGTGGCCGATGCCGAAGCGATCTACTCCTACGAAGGCACAAGGGAGATGAATACGCTGATCGTCGGCAAGTCCATTACGGGATTGAGTGCCTTCGTATGACCGCACACCACTTCAAATGAGGGACCGACATGAACGGCGCAGAAAGCCTTCTACGGACGCTCGTCGGATCGGGCGTTGAAGTCTGTTTCGGCAATCCCGGCACGTCGGAAATGCATTTCGTGGCGGCGCTCGACAGGGTCGAGGGAATGCGGGTCGTGCTTGGTCTCTTCGAAGGCGCGGTAACGGGAATGGCGGATGGCTACGGTCGCATGGCTGAGAAGCCGGCCGCTACCCTGCTGCATCTGGGGCCGGGGCTGGCCAACGGGCTCGCCAATCTCCACAACGCACGTCGCGCGAGGACGCCGATCGTCAATATCGTCGGTGACCACGCCACCTATCATGCGCAATATGACGCCCCGCTCGCGTCGGACGTGCATGGTTTCGCGCGGCCGGTTTCTGCGTGGGTGCATTCGTCGGCAAGTGCCCGGACTGTCGCCTCGGACGGAGCGATGGCCGTGCAGGCAGCACTGCAATATCCCGGTCAGATCGCGACCTTGATCCTTCCCGCCGACGCGGCGTGGCTGGAGGCTGACCGTCCGGCGCCCGCCTTGCCGAAGCCGTCGCCCGCGGCGGTATCAACCGAGGCGATCGATCAAGCCGCCGCTGCGCTCGGATCTGGCCGGAAGACCATGATGTTGATCCGCGGGGCTGCATTGAAGGAACGCGGCCTCAACGCGGCTGGCCGCATCGCGGCCGCGACCGGCGCACGGATTGCCTGCGACACGTTTGCCCCGCGTTGCCAGCGCGGTATCGGGCGCGTGGAGGTCGAACGCATTCCCTATTTCGCCGAACAGATCGTCGAATTCATGAAAGGGACCGAGCAACTGATCCTCGTCGGCGCGAGTCCGCCGGTGAGCTTCTTCGCGTATCCCAACAAGCCATCCTGGTGCACGCCCGAAGATTGCGGGATTTTGTATCTCGCACACGCCAACGAGGATGGCACGATCGCGCTGGAGGCTCTCGCGGATGCTGTGAAGGCGCCCAAGCAGCCGCTGCATGTCGGTGTATCCAGGAAACCCGATATTCCGAATGGGCCACTGAACCCACAGACGGCGGGCCAGGTTATCGCCCACTATCTTCCGGACGGTGCCATCATTTCCGACGAAGGCGCGACGGCCGGCGGCGGCGTTCATCGATTTGCGGCTAACATCGAGCCGCACGATCATCTTGCGCTGACCGGTGGCGCGATCGGGCAGGGCATTCCGGTCGCTGCGGGCGCTGCAATCGCCTGTCCGGACAGGAAGGTGGTCTGTCTCCACGGAGACGGCGGAGCGATGTACACGTTGCAGGCGCTGTGGACACAGGCGCGGGAATCGCTCGACGTCACCACGGTGATCTTCGCCAACCGTTCCTACGCGATCCTCAACATCGAACTTGCACGCGTCGGAGCCGGAGATCCCGGACCGAGGGCCTTTTCGATGCTCGATCTGCACAATCCTGAACTTGATTGGGTCAAGCTTGCTTCCGGTATGGGCGTGGAAGCAAGCCGGGCAACGTCAGTTGAGGAATTTGCAGCCCAGTTTGCGAGCGCAATGAAGCATCGGGGGCCGCGCTTGATTGAGGTCGTCGTGTAGACGGGAGAACAGACTTCGCTGGCGTGGCAAGTAGATTGTCTACTTGACCTTCAATCTTCCGCCAGATTACTCCGCCGGGAAATAAATGGTCGCGGAAAAGTCTTCGCCTGCGCGCTGCCTTCATGTCATTCGGCCAAGGTCGCGCGCGGAGCCGGGCCGACAGTGCCCGATTTAATCGGGATGCCAGGATAAATCCACCGACGTTGTATCTGATATGCCGATGGATCTCATCTGAATAAGCTGGCTTATCTGACTACGCAGCATTTCATAGTTTTCTCCCCATGAGCAACCTAAGCCCTTTCGAGGAGAACACCATGAACCACGCATTCAAGCCCGTTCATGTCGGACGCTATACCCTGCCAAACCGTCTGGTCATGGCCCCGATGACGCGCAGCCGCGCGAAGTTCGACGGCACGCCGGGAGAGCTGGCCGCCGAATATTATGCTCAACGCGCCAGCGTCGGCCTGATCGTCACCGAAGGCACTCAGCCTTCGGACGACGGCCAGGGTTACCTCGCGACGCCGGGCATCTACACTTCAGCACATATCGCGGGGTGGAAGAAAGTGACCGCAGCCGTGCATGATAGAGGCGGCCGTATCTTCATCCAGATCATGCACGCGGGACGTATGTCGCATCCCAACAACACGCCGCATCATCGTCAAGCCGTCGCGCCCTCGGCGATCGCGCCGGGGAGCCAGATGTTCACGGCAACAGGGATGCAGGACATTCCCACGCCGCGCGCGCTGACGACCGATGAAGTGCGCCACACCGTCGCCGACTTCCGCCGTGCGGCGCGCTGCGCCATCGAAGCTGGCGCCGATGGTGTCGAGATTCACGGCGCGAACGGCTATCTCGTCCAACAGTTCTTAGCCCCAAGCGCCAACACGCGCACCGATGAATATGGCGGCTCCATCGCGAACCGCGCCCGTTTCGCCGTCGAAGTCGCCAGGGCGATTGCCGAGGAAATCGGCGCGGACAGGACCGCCATCCGCCTGTCTCCCGGCATGACAATGTGGGGCATCGACGAAGGTGTGGAAGGCCCGGCCCTCAACCGTTACCTGGTCGCTGAACTCGACAAGCTTGGTCTTGCTTACCTTCACATCCTGCATACCGGCGACGAGCAGCTGGTGGGCAACATACGCGCGGTGTGGAAGCAATCGCTGATCGTTAACCGGCCCGGTCGTCCGCGCGACCAGATCGGCGTTGACGTGGCTTCAGGGTTGGCCGATCTGGAAGCCTACGGCCAGATGGTGCTTGCCAACCCGGATTTCCTCGCACGGTTGAAGACCGGTGCAGCCGATGAATGAGGCGGATCGCGCCAGCTTCTTTGGCGGCGCCGCGCAAGGCTATACCGACTATCCCGCGCTTAAGGCGGCCACGGCCGCGTAAGGCGCGGGGCGCTGTCCGTCATCGCCCCGGTCCACCCGGCAAATCATGGCGGCTATTATTTCCGGGCCCATGTCTGCGTAATACGGCCGAAAAGCATCGACCCCCCGCGCTGGGGTCGATTGCGCGTGGGTCCGTGAGATTGGCTGCCGCCTTCCGCTCACAAAATACGCCGACGTGAAGCGACGCCTTCCGCGAATGGCCCGGCCAGTCTCCCTCTATCGCTCAAGGCTCGACAAATCATCGCGACCATCTGAGGCGCATCAGGTTCGAACGGCGTGAGCGCCTTTCGACATCGCGCCACCGACGGATCTCTCGAAAACATTCATCGTTCCGAGTTGGGCACCCGCAACATATCGGCAAAGCCGATGGATATCATCGGAATAAATCGACTTTTGCGATGATGATCGGCGTCTTAGCTTCCTCTCACTTTCAACCTCATACTCAACGGAGATCAACATGAGTGCAGCTTCTATCCAATCAGTTCGTCCTACCCGTCGCATCGGCGCTTGGACGTTGCAGAGTGTCATCGCGGCAGCTTTCCTTGCTGCCGGCTTCGCCAAACTGGCGGGCGTCCCTTTTATGGTCGACCTGTTCGCGCAGATCGGCCTCGGCCAGTGGTTCCGCGTCGTGACCGGCGTGGTGGAAGTGACCGGCGCCGTCGCTCTGCTCATTCCGGGCCTGGCTTCGATCGGCGCGCTGTGGCTCGGAGCCACCATGGTCGGTGCCGTGGCAACCCATCTGTTCGTCCTGCACACCAGCCCGGTCCCGGCGATCGTTCTGGGATTGCTCAACGCGGTGGTTGTCTACCTGCGGCGCGATGAGCTCGTTGCCTTGCTTCACCGGGTCAAGGGTTGAGCCTTGAAACCCAGAGATAGCCAAACCTCAGGAGAACGAAAATGAAGACCGATGCAGTGTTCACGCGTCCGATACGCACTGAAAAGACTTCCCGGCAGATTGCTCTGCGCACGCGTGGACACTCGCATGGGCTCGTTACCCGACTGGTCAGTCCGGGCGACATTGGTGAACGGATCAAGCCGTTCGTCTTTCTCGACCACTTCGACGCCGATCCGGCGACGGCTCCAAAGTTCGGGTTTCATCCCCATTCGGGAATTGCGACTCTCACCGTCATTCTGGCCGGGCAGGCTTTCTACAAGGAGACCACGGGACGTGAAGGCGTCATCGAGACCGGCGGTGTTGAGTGGATGCGCGCCAGCAGCGGCGTTTGGCACACCGGCGGAATGTCCGGCAAGGAGCGGATCAAGGGCTTTCAGCTCTGGGTCGCCATGCCGCCCGAGCTCGAACTTGCCGAACCGCACAGCCAATATCTCGGCGCTTCCGATTTCCATTTTGCCGGTCCCGCGAGGGTCATCGCAGGCGAATACGACGGTGTGAAAAGCATTGTTGAGTCGCCTCGCGGGATCACTTACCTCGACGTGCGCCTCAAGGCCGGAGAGCGCTGGACCTTTCATCCGAGCAAGGAGCACGACGTCGCCTGGATCGCTTTGCATCAGGGGATCGTGACAACGCCAGAGCAGGTAGCGACGGGCGAAGTCGCTGTGTTCGACGAGGGCGATCAGGCGATCGAGTTCGAAGCGCTCTCCGATGCCGGCTTCATCCTCGGCTCCGCGGTCAAGCACCCTTACGACCTGGTGACTGGACATTACTCCGTGCATACCAACGCGGATGCCTTGCGCATTGGGGAGAGCAACATCGCCGATATTGGCCGCCGGCTGCACAATCAAGGCGTCTTGGCAGCCGCCAAACGCTGAGGACAGGAAAGATCGGGGTAGTTGAACACTCACGATGGAGGAAACAATGTTTGGATCAACTGGAATTCAGCTTTTGCGACGTGTGGCCGAGGCCCGGGAGTGCCGGGACAGGTCCGATCGACGCTTGCCGCTTCGATCGGAACACTTCCCGGTCGAGGTGAGAGGCCGCGAGATCGTCACACAAGAAGGCGTCGTGATCGCGACAGCCGCCGATATTGCGATGAGCGAGGAGATCGTCCGGCGCCTGAACAAAAGCTATTGGAACGACCAAGAGGATCAATGGGCACTCTGACCAGCCGGAGACTGCTGGACAGTGCTCAGGAGTCGAACGGCGCGACCGCGACGGTTGATATGACTGCCCATTGGGCCGTAGCATCCTGCGCTTTCGCTTCGGTTGGATCGATAGGTAGGTCCCATGCTCGACGCCGTCTCTCTCGATCAATTGCGCACCTTCATCGCCGCGGTCGATGAAGGAAGTTTTTCTGCCGCCTCTCGCAAGTTGTTGCGCGCGCAGTCTGTGGTGAGCGAGGCAATCAGCAATCTCGAGGAACAGATCGGCATGCAGTTGTTCGACCGCTCCGGCCGCTATCCCAAACTGACCGCGGCGGGGTCGGCCATTCTGCGCGATGCCCGCAGCATCATCACCGCCGTCGACCTGATGAAGGCGCGCGCGAAGGGCATGTCGGGCGGCCTGGAGCCGGAATTGTCCGTGGTGATCGACGTCTTCTATCCGATCGACGCGATCACCCAGGTGGCCAAGGAGTTTCGGCAGAAATACCCGGGAGTGGCGCTGCGCATCTACGTCGAGGCGCTCGGAGGAGCCATCAAACCCGTGCTTGACGGCCGTTGCAGCATCGGCGTCGTCGGATCGCTCCCGGTGATTCCGGATACGCTGACCTATGAGCGATTGCCCGGCATCGCGTTTCTCATGGTGGCGGCCCATGATCATGCACTGACTTCCTACCGGGGCAAGATTCCCAAGGAGATCCTTGCAAAACATACGCAGATCGTTCTCACAGACAGGTCGGAGCTATCCTCGGGACGCGAATTCGGCGTCATGTCGTCCGCGACCTGGCGGCTTGCCGACCTCTTCGCCAAGCATCATTTTTTGCTCCAGGGTCTAGGTTGGGGCGGAATGCCATTGCATGCCGTGCGCAAGGATCTGGAAGAAGGGCGCCTTTCCGCGCTGCCTATCGAGGACGTGCCTCCGGATGGCTTGATTCTGACGATGTCGGCGGTGTGGCAGACCAAGTCACCACCTGGCCCCGCTGGCCGATGGTTTGTCGATCGCCTGAAGCAAATTCCGGTGGAAGCGGGCAAAGTGCCGAAGCCGCAGGTCACCAGGAAGAAGGCGAGACGGTCTGCGAAGACTTGACCGGACGCCGGCGCCCATCGCGAGGAAATCGGAGCGTCCCATGACGTCTGAACGCGCGAAGGTATCGCGTTCCTAATCATCTCCACAGTCCGAAGGATCCGATTGGGGACTGGCCTGGGAAGGCCGCCGCCTTCCTGCGCCGCGCGAGGCCGCGCATTCGTCGGCTCTGCGGGTGCCAATTGCCCTGCCAGCAGGACATGTCGTCTTGCATCAGCGCCGACGGGCGTCGAAAATTATACTTTACGATCGTAAAGTAATATGACATAGTCCCTCCGGTTGGGCGGAGGACGCCTGGTTTGTCACCCTCTCGACATCGTCAAACGTCGACGCGAAAGCGTCGCGAAAGGCCGGAGTGGAAACGATGATCGAGGAAAGGGACATCAGCGTCGCCATGAGGGATGGCACGCGGCTTGCCGTCGACGTTTACCGCCCGGATGCACCGGGCAAATACCCCGTCCTGTACGCGTCAGCGCTGCACAACAAGGACATCCAGGGTCCTGACATCGCGGACATCTTGCCGCCGCAGCCGGCGCACGCGCCGCTCTGGTTTGGCCCTATCGAGGCGGGCGATACGCGGCGCTTCATCGCCAGCGGCTATGTCCATGTGATCGCGCAGCCGCGGGGCTCTGCCAAATCGGAAGGACACTACGGCCACGAGGACACCGACCACTACGACCTGATCGAATGGATCACGCAGCAACCCTGGTCAGACGGCAAGGTCGGGATGGTCGGCATCTCCGGATTTGCCGGGGAACAATGGCGCGCGACCGCGCAGGGACATCCGGCCCTGAAAGCCATCTTTCCGTACGACGCATGCAGCGCGTATGGCGGCATGTTCGGCTTCCGGGATTTCAATCCCGGCGGCGTCCTGCACAGTTTTCCTTATCTGCTCGACGTCTTTAGCACGGTTCATGAGTCGCGTGGCCGGCCTTCGGAACTTCCCGCCGCGGAGGAAGACCTCTGGCGCCAGGCCATGCGGAACCCGGACTACAAGCAGTACATCAACCTCTACAACATCCTCACCCAAAAGGGGCAGCGCACGTTCATCATGTATCTCATGATGACACACCCTTGGGAGTTCGACGGCACGGTTGAGCGCGCGGAAGAGGCCTTCAAGAAAATCAAGATACCATTCTACACTGGCTCAGGAGCCTACGCTTACACTTACAAGCTCCATTGGCTTGGCGCTCAGCATTATTTTCAGAATGTCGATGCACCAAAGAAGCTGCTGTTTACGGGGCCGGCTCACCTGGAACGGCCATTCCATCAATATCACGACGAGATCATCCGGTGGTATGACCATTGGCTGAAAGGGCAAAACACCGGCATCATGGACGAACCGCCGGTGCGCTACTGGCTCATGGGAGCCAACGAGTGGCGCACCGGAACGAATTGGCCGCTGCCGGAGACGCAGTGGACAAAATATTATCTCTCCCATTGGGAGACGCTGTCGACCGAGCCACCGCGACCTGCCTCGGAGCTTGGTGCTGCGGCGCGCGAGCCTGATGTCTTCACGCAGATGCCGGTGACGCGGACGACAAAGGTCGAGCGGCTGCGCTATATGACCGATCCCTTGCCGCATGACGTCACCGTCGCCGGCCCGATCACGCTGACGCTTTACGCGGCAATCGATCAGAACGACACCAATTGGATCATCGTGCTCAAGGACGTCGGGCCCGACGTTTCGGTTCGCACCGCGCGCGAGGGCGAACGGGATGTCCCGTCGTCGTTGCCCGAGCGTGAACTGACGCGAGGTTGGCTGAAGGCATCCTATCGGGCACTCGACGAGAAGCGCTCGAAGCCCTGGGAGCCGTTCCACAAGCTCACGCAGGACGCAATCGCTCTGGTCAAACCGGACGAGGTGGTCGAGTACCGGATACAGGTCCTCGCCACCGCGAACCAGTTCAAAGCGGGTCATCGGATCTGCATCGACATCACATCCATGGATGTCCCGACCGGCACCGGAGCGATGACCAATGTCGAGTACATTCCGTACCACGTCTGTAGCAGCAAGACCGTAACCCACAAAATCTATCGGGATGCCGAGCGGCCATCACATCTGTTGTTGCCTATCATTCCGGCGATCAGCGTCAGGCCTGACGTCGGCACGAACGAGGAAGAGCCACAATGACAACGATTCGATTTGAACGAGATGGTGCCATCGGAAACATCGTGCTGGCCGATCCGCCCTTTAATCGGCTCGACCTCCGCTTCGCGGAAGCCTTGCGAGCGGCTGTGCATCAGGCCAGCGTGAGCGACATTCGCGTGCTCGTCATTCGATCGGAGGGACCGCACTTCAGCTTCGGCGGAGAAGTGCGTGAATGGCCAGGAAAGGACGTCAACTGGTTCCGAACTTTTGTCGCCGATGTAAACGTTTCTTATCGCGCCATCGAGATGCTGAAGATACCGACAGTAGCGGTGGTGCAGGGGATCGCCTTCGGCGGCGGTTTCGAACTTGCGTTGGCCTGCGATTTTCTCATCACAGCCGAAAATGCGACCCTTCGCTGCGTCGAAGTCACGACTGCGATGCTGCCGGTCGCCGGCGCCCTCCAGCGGATCGCCGAGCGGGCGGGTCGCGCTCGCGCATCGAGACTTGCGATGCTCGGTGAGCCGATTTCCGGACGTGAGGCAGGCGCATTCGGAATTGCAACGCATGTGGTGCCCGAGAGCGAGCTTTCGGCAACCGCGGCGGCGTTGGTCCGGCAACTCGCGACAGGGCCGACCAGGTCGTACGCTGCGACGCGCACGCTGCTCAAGGCCTGGTCAAGCGGAGGGATCGCCGCCGCCGATCTTGTGATGCTCGACATCGCGATGGAGCTCTACAACGGTGCCGACGCTCAGCGCGGCTTTGCAAACACGGCAGACGCCTTCAACAAGGACATCGAACCGCCAACGCTCGTCTACGAAGGAAAATGAGCCGGCCGCGTGGCGTTCGGTTGGGAGCTATGTTAATCGAAGGCCAAATGCCGAAGAAAACGACGCTGACTACCAGGCGCCGAGAGCGCCCGCGCAAGAGAGCCGAACAACAGCGTTCGATCGAGACGCGAGCCGCGATCCTCAATGCCGCCATCGCGGAATTTGCCGAGCGAGGATTCGAAGGAGCGAGCATTCGCGCTATTGCCGATCGGCTCGGCCTGCAACACCCGCTGATCACCTATCATTATCGCAGCAAGGACATTCTCTGGCGGGCCGCAGCGGAGCATGCTTTCGCGCAGATTCGGACCGAGTGGGATATTTTGGCACCCGAAGGGTCTGAATTGTCACCGCTGGCGCGGCTGCGCCAGGAGTACACGACTCTTTTCCGGTATACCGTCGCGTTTCCTGAATTTCATCGGTTCATGCGCCAGGAAGCCTTGACGAATAATCCACGGCTGAAATGGGTGGCGGAAACGGTCCTGGCTCCGCTTCTCGCGCGATTGCTGCCTCAGATCATCGAGGCTCAGAAACGAGGTCTCCTTGCCGCAGTCGATCCTATTCTTTTCCACTATATGATGGTCAGCCTTACCGCCACGCTTTCGGAATTCGGTCCTGAAATGCAAGTGACGAGCGGACTGTCATCCGAAGACACGAAGGTTGTCGAAGCGTATTGGCGTCTGGTTGACGAGACGGTCTTCGGACAGGAGCCAAAGACCGATCGCGCAGGAAGGGCAAGGATGCGCTGAAGGCGTGTTCGGTTGCCCGACGGAGAAAGCGGCGGTTTTGCGGTTCCGATTTCAGCCGGAATGACCGCTAGTGGACGCAGAGCCGACCTGTCTTGCTGGCCGCGAGTATTGCGGCTCGTGATTGGCAGATAGCCAATCAAACCCAGTCCCAGTATAGCTGCTGCGATAGGCGACCATAGTGGGCCATAGCTGGCACGACCTCTTTTGAATGCCCCTGCTGCCCTCCGTGAAATCTTCCCTTTGGGGCACAACAGGGCCGGGAATACGAAGGGGAAGGGTCTGATATCCGTTCTCTTTTTTCCCCGATATTTCTGGGGCACACAACCTGGGAATCAAACCAATAAGATATTGAATAAAAACGAGTAATGGTGGGCGCACAAGGCATCGAACCTTGGACCTCTCCCGTGTGAAGGAAGAACCACGGCTCCAAGGCGGCCATAGCAGACCACACGCTGAATCGAAAAAGCCCTTTCAGTGCAAGCATTTCCTGCAATATTTAACCTTAATAGGCCACACGCGGCCATAGGTCAAAATCTGTGCCCCCGCTGTGCCCCGAGACCAATTCTCCCTTGGGGCACAGATCGGGGCACAGAATCGCGGGAAAGGTCTCATGTCTCACCCCGACGAGGGAAAAGGTCTCAGGTCCGAATCGCAGCAGCAATTCGTCAAGCTCACCGACGCCGTTGAGCGCGTCGAGCTGCCGGCCGGCAAATCGCAGATCTATCTCTACGACACCGAACAGCCGGGCCTTGCGCTCAGAGTCCGCGCCAGCGGCGGCAAGAGCTGGGTCTATCTGTTCACCAAGCCGGGTGTCGATGGCACGCAGACTCCCCGAGTCACGCCTTTCGGGGCCGGGCCATGCCCCTTCAAATGCCTGTTGAAGCGAAGGTCTCTTAAGTGCCCAGCCGCAAGGTTTGGCGTGGTCCTTAAAAAGGGGGAAGCATGCAACGGTGAGAGCTCATTGCGGAGGTGGCGGCCACTGCAGTCCTGAGCTTTGGTTCCGTCGGGTGATGGACTCACAGACTTTTTAGAGCGCCGTCACGAGTGCCGCGCTTTCATCCAGCATGGGCAAAATCGCGTCTCGGGGCTTGAGTGCTGGTCCAGCCACGCGCTTCGGCTTCTCGTCGATGGTGATGTAAAGGGTGTCTTGCGAAATCGTAAAGCACACCGGCACGACGTGCGGAATGGCCCGGCTATCGGCCGTGGCAAGATGCCCGACCCGTCGCGTCAACAGGAACCTGCGTTCGTGGTCTGGCAGCACGTGACGGTCCTCCGAGCGATGACTGTCAATCGCGCCGATACTGCACGGCTTGGCTCGGCTTCGCCACCCATGAATCGGCGTTCGACCAAACGTCGGCAGGCCTGCCGGCGTGATTCGAAACCGCGGTCGCGATCAATCCGATGATATCGCATCCGATGCTCAGCCGGGGCAACGAGGTGGCGAATACACAGCCTGGGCCCTAAGCCGAAGAAGATCGAAATCGCCCGCAGGCCCGTACCCAAGGGTAGACCGAACCTCTTTCGCGTGGCTCTCTACCGCCGCTTGTGAGACCCGGAGCGAACTATCGAGGCTGACAAGCGCCATCGGGGCCGATAAGTTCTCTACGGGTATTGTGGCCGGCACATCGCCGAGAGCGAATTGCCGGCACACCTCATTCTGCAGCCAAGCGGATTGGGGCCATAAGAAGAATTTGAGGGACGGTGACATGGATATCCGAGCTCCCGACCAGCAGACCTGATAGCCTTCGCGAACAGCTGACTGCCTCAGTCACACATGCTCAAGCCCAATCGGCGGCAATCGACCGCCGGCAAAAACCATCAGGAGGACCGATGAATACGCCTCTCCGCAGCGGTATTTTCCTCGCTCCGTTTCATGCCAAAGCCGACAATCCAACGCTGGCGATGGAACGTGATTTCGAGCTGCTGCAGCACCTCGACCGGCTGAACTACAGCGAGGCGTGGATCGGCGAGCATCACTCCGGCGGTGTCGAGATCATCGCCGCGCCTGATATGTTCATTGCCGCGGCGGCCGAACGTACCAAGCACATTCGGCTTGGCACCGGCGTGACGTCGCTGCCGTATCATAACCCCTTCATGCTCGCGAGCCGCATCGTCCAGCTTGATCACATGACGCGTGGGCGCGCGATGTTCGGCGTCGGCCCCGGTGCGCTGGTGTACGACGCCTACAAGATCGGGATCGACGCCGGCGATCAGCGGCGAATGATGAATGAGGCGCTCGACGTCATCGTCGCGCTGTTCAAAGGCGAGACGGTCAACAAGGAGACCAACTGGTTCAAGCTCTGCAACGCCAACCTGCAGCTTGCGCCCTACACCAAGCCGATGATCGAGATGGCGGTCGCCAGCGCGCGCTCGCCGGTCGGCGCGATGGCGGCGGCGCGCCACGGCATCGGCATGCTGGCAATCGGCGGCGCGACGCCGACTTCGATCGCCCATCACACCGCGAACTGGAATCTCTACGAGACCGAGGCGCGCAAAGCCGGCCACGTGCCCGATCGCGCCAAGTGGCGCGTCGTGACGTTGATGCATATCGCCGAGACCCGTGAGCAGGCGAAGAAGAACGTCAAGTTCGGACTTAAGGCGTTCGCCGACTACTTCCGCGAGATCGCGACCTTCCCGATCATCCCGCCTGATGTGCCCGACGACTGCGACTGGCTGATCGAGACCGGCACCGCATGCATCGGCACGCCCGATGACGCGATTGCCTACATCGACAAGCTGCTCAAAGGCTCGGGCGGCTTCGGCGTGATCATGGAGCTCGCCCATAACTGGGCCGATTGGGACGCCACCCGCCGCCACTACGAGCTGATGGCACGCTACGTTCACGCCCATTTCCAAAAGAGCTTTGCGCCGCGCGTCGAAGCTTACGCCGCGGCCGCGACCCAGCAGAAGGAGTTCGCTGGCCAGGCGGCGCAGGCGGTGCAGTCCGAGATCGACAAGCTGGCGGCGCGGCAGGCGAAGACCGGGACCTGAAGGAGCGGACGCTCACGGCATTTTTGGAGTCCGCTATTGGCCCCAAAGCGGCGGTTGAGGGATGTCTGCTATTCCGCCGCCGTAAGGGGATAAGCAGACATCCGGCGAACGGGCCAAAAATGACGCGAGTGCCTCCGAAGGTGGTGTATCATCGGCTCCTGATCCTACAAGGCGGAGAGCGACAGTTAAAATGTCCGATCCTTCTGCTCCCTCGGATTTAGAGAAGCGGTCAACCTTGACGACAGCCTCTACGCCCCTCAAGTTCTCGGTATTGCGACTTGCACTCGCCTTCATCGTCGCGGGTGTATCCGATGTCATTGGTGCTTTCGCGAGCTTAGCGCCGCCGATCGGATGGGCGGTCGATGTCGTGACTGCCGCGCTGTTGTTCGTCGTGCTGGGCTGGCAATGGCTGCTTTTGCCGGGGTTGGTCCTAGAGGCGATACCGGGCGTCGGGGTGGTTCCATTCTGGCTGCTGGTGGTTGGAGCAATTGCCGTCTTAGGTACGCCTCGGCCGAAGATTGGACAGCACTGAGGCGTCGCACCCGTGGGCAGCGATTTGGCGCATTAAAGGGGGAAATCGCTGCATTGGGCGGAAGGCTAGTACTTGCATTGCGCGGATGCTGACGCGGCGTGAATAAATCCCGCAGTGTCTGCGGCTCTGTTCGTCGCGCTCTGCTCGGCTCGCGCTTTCCGCCCATTTGGTCAGCGCGGCGCGCGTACGATGGTCTGCGGCGCGAACAGCTGTCGATGCCACACAGGCCGCGGCAAAATTGCCTCGCCAGTGAGCTACAAGGCCGTCTTGATCAAAAGCGTTCGTGTCGATGGCAAGCCTCGGCAAGTCCCGCGCCGCGCTTGGGCCGTGGGCCTGCCGGCTTGAGAACGGTTGCAACCCGGGCGACCTCCACAGCAACAGCCCTAACAAGCTTCCGACAGCGATAATTTGTCGTTTGGAATTTATGGAGTTGTTTGGCTGCGATTTGTCGGAAGATGCCTTAGAAAACCTTGCGCAAGCATCTGACTTCCAAGCTGAATACGAGGGTTCGATTCTCCAAAAAATTTTTGGCGTCTTCGAAGGCTGCGACATCTTTGATGCCCCGGATCGGCGCAGTACCACGCCGCCTACGGCAACGAGATGAGCAGTTGTCGGTTCAGCCGGAGGCGGACTTCAACGATAGTTGCCGATCATGTGGAGCATGGCCGGGGCAGAGATCGGACTCGCACAACAGTATATTCCGAGTGGACCCAAAAGTGCACTCAAATCAAGTTTCTGGCGATTATTCTCTGTTTTGGATCGGTACGTCAAAAATGCCAGAAGTGACTGCACCGCAATGACTTGGTTGGCGCGCGCCCGACACAATTCGAACGTGTGACCTTTGCCTTACAGATCTGTTCTGATCCTGTATCTTGGATGTCGCTCGATAGCGGCCATAGGGGAGCGAACGCCAAATGTGTTCAGCTGAAATACGCGATTGAGGTCGATAGATGCCGATATCGAAAGATTGCGCATCCGAAGAAATATTGCTGTGGATTCATAAGGGACAGGTTGTGACGGTCTGGTCGTCGGTGCTTTGGACTAATCACCTTGATTTGTATCCTAAAATCAGAACGATAGGTCGATGCAAGATAATCGAGTGGGAGTGAGGGGGAGTACCACGGAGTAGTATCGGATAGCAGAGGACACTCGGGCAAATCCTAGGCTATCGATAGCAGTCGATAGATGCTAAGCGACCCGTAGATCCGCCGCTCCGTCGGGCGTCACACCGCTTGAGGGGGCGCCTTCACGTCGATGTCATTGAGCGCATGGATGGCCGACGTTTCGGGATCGTACTTCTCGGGCCAAATCACACGGTCGTAGATCGATTACTGCTCCTTCTTGAACAGGTCCTGGAAGATCAGCTGGCCCCAGGTGTGGCCGCGTGCGTGCACCAGCGCGCCACCCTCGTTGAGCTTTCCCAGCTTGACGGGTGCGAACCCGAGTTGTTTGGCTAAGGCCGCCACGGGAGCGGTCGCGTCCTCGTCGTCGCTCGACAGAAAGATGACCCGGTGGCCGCCCTCGACAACCGGATCGGCAGCCAGGGTGGCCGCAATCAGGTGATTGAAACCTTTCACGAACTTGGCGCCGGTGAACGACTTCGCGACGAAGGCGGAGGACGGGAGACCGTCCAGCTCTTCAGGGACTGGAAACGCGTTCGTCGCGTCGATGACTGTCTTGCCTTCCCAGCTCGGCAGAGCCTTCGCAACCTCGCGATGCTCCCCGAAAGGGACCGCCAAGATGATTGTGTCGGCCTCGAGTGCTCCCCGCAGCGACTTGGCGACGACCGTGGGTCCAATCGCCCGAGCCTGCGGCGCCAACGCCTCGGGCGGCCGGCGGCTCGCGACAATCACGTCGATGTTCTTACGGGCGAAGGCGTGGGCGAGGGCCTGGCCTATCTTACCGAATCCTACAATCGCGTAGTTCATAATGCTTCTCCGATCCGTGTTGATATTGATTTCCCGGCCTTCAACGGCGCTGGGTCAGATGGCCGAGAAGCCGCCGTCGACGGACAACTCCACCCCGTTCACGAAGCTCGAATCGTCTGAAGCAAGAAACAGCGCGGCTGCCGCAATTTCCTCGGGACGACCCATCTTTCCCCGCGGGATCAGGGATTCGAACATCCGCTTCGCTTCCTCGGTGAGAACCTGGTCCTGCATCGGTGTGGCGATCGGCCCTGGGTGCAGCACGTTCACCCGGATATTCCTGCCCTTGAGTTCGTTGAGCCACCCGCGTGCGAATGCGTGCAGCGCCGCCTTGCTCGCCGCGTACACGCTGTAACCAGGAAAACCTTTGATCGAAGCAACTGACCCGGTCATGAAGATCGATCCGCCGTCGTTGAACAGCGGCAACGCCTTCTGGACCGTAAACAGCGTGCCGCGCGTATTCAGGCCGAAGGTCGCGTCGAAATGCTGCTCGGTAATCTCGCCCAGTGGGACGGCTTCGCCCGTGCCAGCGCTCGCGTACAGGATGTCGATCCTGCCCTTTTCCCGCTTGACCGTGTCGAACAGACGGTCGAGGTCGTCGAGATTGGCCGCGTCGCCGCGCACGCCGGTCACGTTCCGGCCGATCAGCTTGACGGCCTGGTCCAGCGCCTCCTGTTTCCGGCCCGTGATGAAAACATAGGCGCCTTCTTCAACGAACTGCTGGGCGCTCGCCAGCGCCATGCCGCTCGATCCACCCGTGATGACTGCAACCTTACCATCAAGCTTTCCCATGATTGCTTCCTTCCAGGCTTCCGCCTCTGAACGATTGGGGACGCCCCCGAGAACCTCGACATAGGTCCGCCGGGTCAGGCGTTGAGTGCGGAAAAGCGCACATCGGTGGTGCGAAAACGATCCGGGTCGACGATTGATGCCGGCCGCGATGATCGGTGGTTGCCGGTCGGGAATTGGGCCGGGCTCGTCGTCCCAAGCTATGATTTCCACCAATACTGCTATACGATCCGTTAGATACGGGCTTTTGGAAGACGCACCGCGCGGTGCGGGATTGCACCATGATCGACTGGGATGACGTTCGCTACTTTCTTGCCGTCGCGCGCGGAGGCTCGGTGCGGGCTGCCGCCGAGCGCCTCGGTGTGAACCACGCGACCGTGCTGCGACGCATCGCCCAGCTCGAGGAACGCCTCGGGGTCCAGATGTTCGAAAAGCTGCCTTCGGGCTACCGCCTGACGGCTGCGGGCGAGGAGGTCCTCGAGTTCGCGGACCAGATGGAAGTGTCGTCGCACCAGCTGGAGACGCGCGTCTTCGGGCGCGACCAGAGCGTGCGCGGGCTTCTGCGGGTGACGCTGGCGCCGCCCCTCGCGACACACCTGCTCATGCCGGACTTCGCCGATTTCGCGCGTCTGCATCCGGACATCGAGATGGAAATCTTGTCGTCCGGCGAGCTGGCAAATCTGACCAACCGAGAGGCCGATGTCGCGATCCGCGTCGTTTACGACCGCAAAACCCTGCCGCTCAATCTTCACGGCCTGAAGGGACCGGAGCTGTTCGGCGGCGTCTACATGTCTCGCGATCGACTAGCCGCGTGGCGTGCGGGTGCGCCGGATCCCATCCGGTGGATCGTCATAAGCATTCATGGCATCCCGGACTGGGCCCGCGAGGGTGAGGTTCGTACCACAGGGGTTCCGTTCAGGACCACGGACGGCGAGGCGCAGATCGTTGCAGTACGGCAAGGGCTCGGGATGACGACACTGCCGTGCTTCGTCGGAGATGCCGACCCCCTACTGGTGAGGGTGCCGGGCACCGACCTGTACATGCATGGAACGCTCTGGCTTCTTACGCAGGGGGAGACACGCAAGACGAAGCGCGTGCGGCTCTTCACTGAGTTCGTATCCCGCAGGCTCGCCGCGTACGCGCCGCTTCTCGCGGGACTGTCCTTATCGCGCGACTGACGCGCGGCAGGTCGCCGATGGCGCTGTCTCGAGCGTACCGCTGTACAACTACGCAGCCCGATGTAAATCTCGCGACGGACTCTGGTGGTAGACAGCCTCGCGACGGTCTTTTTTGGGAACTGCCGGTACGGCTCGGTCGGCGGCCATCAGAAAGAAATCGACCGATTGATACCGATAGTCGCTGAAACCGAGCAAATCGTGGACCGTCGAAATTGGTGTTTGAAATCGAGAGCGCAAATTTCTGACGGATCGGCAAGACGGTTCTTCGTCGTGCTCCGAAAAGATTTGCACTGCTAAATCAGCGAGTTACCATAGCTCTGAACCATCGATATCCTGGAGGGTTCTAGAGAGGAATAGCGCAGGAAAAATAGAGGGTTGCGGGATAGTTCATCGACAATCCGCAGCCCCATCGTCAATCGGGTCGTCCGTTTCGCGAAGTCTTTGATTCTTTGTGATGCGGCGTTCGAGTCGCTTCAAACCAGCGGGACCAGCACGATTTTTTTGACGGTGTTTCTGACGGTAGTTTTTTGAAACTGGGGTGCTGCGGTGTTCGCCCGGCTGTTGGCGTTGCCGGACGAGGTAGTGCTCAAGGTCCTCGCCCTGGTGATGGCTGAGACGCTGGTCGCTGGTTCTGCCCTGGTCGAGGCAGCGGGCGTCGTTCTCAAGCCAGACGCGGGTGGGTTGTGGGCAGCCGATGATACCTTCCTCGGACCTTGTCCGCGACCCGACTGCCGTCAACGCGCTGATCGCCGAAGTGGCAGGCAACGCGATCGCCGATGCCAACGTCTCCGAGACGGCGAAGGTGGAAAAGAAGATCGTTCGCGACTGCCTTAAAGGCGAGGGGCGCCAGCGGGTCGAAGGCTTCCTGCCGCGCTTGTGCGTTTCCGGTTCGAGGCTATGACCCCAATAAGACCCTTCAAAACGAAGGATTGGGAAGCTATTAAGCCTTTATTTACTGGCGAATGAGCCCCGCGATTCGGGCGCGGACGCATCATCCGCGCCCGAATTCTGGAGTCGCCCGTCGCAAAAGAGTCAATCGTCCGCAACCAAATTTGAGCCACTCGCCACTTGCGCAACTCGCTCTATAGCTCTCGGGACACATTCCGGGGGCTCCGGACCAAACGGAGATTGCCGATGAGACGCTCGTTCCGCCTATGCGCCGATCCGCGCGCGACGTTGAAGTGCAATTGCGTAAGCCAGGTGATGGTCAGAATCTCGACCCTCGCCTCGACGGCCGTCGTCCTGATCCAGGTGGTGCCGGCAATCCTGAGCAGGCTGCAATAGGGGAGGCCAGATGGTCCTCATTGGCTGCAGGCTTCGCCGAAAAGCCGCTCTTTCGCTGGAGCCTTGTCACCCCGAGCCCAATGCTAGGAGTTACGACATCCCTTCAATGAAAAAAGGCCGGACAAGTCAGCGCTTGCGCGCCGGCCGGTCCGGCCTGGATTTTTTAAGGTCGCTGAGCCAAATCAAGCCGCGGCAATATCAGCCTTACGATGGCAAAGCCGTGCACGCGCCTTGACGTGTCTCAGCAAGGTCGCGGCGAAACCTACTTCTTCTTCTTGCCGGTCTTCTTCTTTGCCTTCGCCTTCTTCGCTTTCTTGGCCATGTTGCCCTCCGTGATCCCACAAGATCGGTTCAATGCAAGTCGCGCATCGACATGCATGAACGCAAGAGTACACCACAATTGCAAAATTGATACTGCGTGCTTCGAAGAAGGTAAACGCCGCGCACGCCGCTTGCGATATTCGAGTGGACGATGCGCAATAGCGTAGGATGGAGGTGAGGCATTGGCGCGGAGCAGCCGCGTCATGTTCGCGGCTTCCATGCTGACACGGATATGGCAACACCGCGCTAGTATCGAAGCTCTTGCTTCCATTCGGACCGTTCGCCGCTCGTCTCAGTCCCCGCCCGCTTGTTGCATTTGCTGCGCGCGATTTCTCCTTTACCTGCAAGTTTGGTGAGCAATAGTTTCCACGGCATCCGGCAGGCCTTCCAACACGGACGAGAAGATGGCCCCTGCAGCGCAACGCCGTGCTGGTGGTCTGACTGCATTCTGGCGGACAATCCCGCGCCGTAACTTCCGCTTGTGTGCTGGTTTTCGGACGCCGGGATCACGGGAGCCTCCACACGATGAGGTAGCCGGCGGCCGAAAAGCGCCAAGGCACGAAGTCGCGGGAAGTTGGGCACGGGCCAAGCAGCGAGCGCTATGAAGATTTGATGCGGGCGCTGAGCTCGATGATACACGTGATGCTGACGGGATTCGAACTGTGTGTCGCAGATGGAAGGTCAGCGGGGTGTGGAAGGCCGTTCGGCGAGTGTTCGGAGCGCATCAACGCGTGATCCGCGCACTGATGGATGCCATTGGGTTGAGCGAGATCGCCGCCGGCGCGGGGCCAGCGTATCGGAAGCGGCAAGCGGCATCGCTTGCAGGGCGTCTGGCTCATGACGTGTCGATCCTGTTCGGTGTCGGCCGCCACTTCGGCTCGCAGCCGGGCGCGAAGGTCTCGATGACGATCATGCGCGCGCCACAGCACGGGCATGGCCAGGGCAACACACGCAGCGTGTCCGGGGCAACATCGGGCTCTTGTTGGGGATCGGCTGCAGGCGGGGCGACGTTGAGGAGTGCGCGGGCCCTTGCGATGCCCTCGGCGCGGTTGGTTGAGGCAAAGAGCCCGTAGTGGCGGATGCGATGGAAGCCCTTGGGTAACACGTGCCGCAGGAAGCGCCTGATGAACTCGTGCGGGTGAAGCCGCATCGTCTTCCAGCGGTCGGGGCCGTTGACGCGATAGTCCTTCCAGCGGAACGCAATCGCCTCGTTGTCGGCCGCAACGAGACGGCGGTTGGAGATGGCGACACGATGGGTGTAACGGGAGAGATAGCGCAGCACCTGCTCAGGGCCCGCGAACGGCGCCTTGCAATAGACCACCCACTGGATGCGCCGCAGCGGGGCGATGAAGCACTTGAACGTTCGCTTGTCGGCGAGCCCGGCATGGGTGTTGAAGAACTTCAACTCGCCGGCGGTGTGCGCATGCATGAGCATCGCGAGCATCTTGCCCTGGAACAGGCGCGCCAGGACGTCGACATGGACGAGGAAGTTGGAGCGGGAGGCGACCCATCGGGCGCCGTCGAGCGAGAGCCCTCCGCCCGGCACGATCATATGCACGTGCGGATGATGGGTGAGCGCCGAGCCCCAGGTGTGCAGAACAGCGGTGACACCGATCCGCGCGCCGAGGCGCTTGGGATCGCGTGCGAGGGCGAGCGTTGTCTCGGCCGCCGCCTTCATCAGCAGATTGTAGACCACACGCTTGTTCTGGTAGGCGATGGCACGCAGCTCGCTCGGCAGCGTGTAGACAACGTGAAAATACGGAACGGGCAACAGCTCCGCTTCGCGGTCGGCGAGCCATCGCCGCGACGCCGCGCCCTGACACTTTGGGCAATGCCGGTTGCCGCAGGAGTTGTACGAGATCTCGGTATGGCCGCACGCCGTGTTCTCGCAGCGTGCGACATGCCCGCCGAGCGCCGCCGTGCGACATCGCTCGATCGCGCGCATCACCTTCAATTGCTCGAGGCTCACATGCCCCTGATTGGCTTCACGCCACGCAGGGCCGTGATCGCGAAGGATGTCCGCGACCTCCAGAGCTGGTCGAACCATGGCCGGCGGCGCTATGGCGCCGGCGGCTTCTCACTTTCTCGCTTCGCGCGCCTGCGGCGCGGTGCGTTCAGACCCTCCAGGGGGCTCTCGATCTTGGCAATCAGTCCGATCGCCACGCGACTGTAGCGGGCTGTCGTCTCGAGGCTTGGAATGTCCGAGCAACGCTTGAATCACGCGAATGTCCCTGCCGCCCTCGAGCAGATGGGTCGCGAAAGCTGTGGCGAAGCGAATGCAGCGAGACCGGTTTGCGCAGCCCCGCGGCGTTTGGCGGCTTCCTTGAACAGCCGGCTGAACTGACGCGTGGTCAATGGCTGATGTTGACTGCGGCCTGGAAACAGCCAGCGGTGTTCGGGCGCGACGCCGTTGCTGGACACGGTCGGCCGCACCTTCCACCATTGCCGCAGCAGCTTCAGGACCTCCGCCGGCAGCATCACGTGCCGGTCCTTGCGGCCCTTCGACTGCACGATGCGGATAATCTTTTGCTCGCTGTCGATGTCGCCCGCCCGCAGCCGCACCACCTCGCCGGCTCGCAGCCCGCAACCATAGGCCAGTGTTAGCATCGCTCGCGCCTTCAGGCTCGTTGCCATGGTCAGGACCCGCTTGACCTCCTCAGGGCTCAGCACCGGCGGCAGCCTCTCGGGTTCCTTGATCTGCCAGACCTCGGCCGCCAGATCGTGGCGACGTAGCGTGACGCGGAACAAGAACCGTACCCCGGTCATGATCCGGTTGCGGTTGCAGATGCTCGTCCCGCTCTCGATCAAATACAGCTGAAATCCGCGCACCTCATCGGGGGTTGCCGTATCGGGCGAGCGTTTGAGCCAGGCGGCGAACCGCTTGCAACTGTAAATGTGACTGCGCTGAGTGTGCGGGTTGAGCTTGCGCGCAGCCATATCTTCGATCATACGCAGACGTAGCGGACTGACGCTGTTAGTCTTGCTCATGGAGAGCTCCATTCTGAGTGAGGCTTGCAACACCTCAATTCTCAGGACGGGGCTCTCCCGTGCTACTACTATCCTCTCAACCGGCTACCGGCCTCTCGGCTCTTGCTCCCGCGCTGCGGGCTGGAGCGCAGCGACTTTGTGCTTTGTGCTGGTTTTCGGACGCCGGGATCACGGGAGCCTCCACACGATGAGGTAGCCGGCGGCCGAAAAGCGCCAAGGCACGAAGTCGCGGGAAGTTGGGCACGGGCCAAGCAGCGAGCGCTATGAAGATTTGATGCGGGCGCTGAGCTCGATGATACACGTGATGCTGACGGGATTCGAACTGTGTTTCGCAGATGGAAGGTCAGCGGGGTGTGGAAGGCCGTTCGCCGAGTGTTCGGAGCGCATCAACGCGTGATCCGCGCACTGATGGATGCCATTGGGTTGAGCGAGATCGCCGCCGGCGCGGGGCCAGCGTATCGGAAGCGGCAAGCGGCATCGCTTGCAGGGCGTCTGGCTCATGACGTGTCGATCCTGTTCGGTGTCGGCCGCCACTTCGGCTCGCAGCCGGGCGCGAAGGTCTCGATGACGATCATGCGCGCGCCACAGCACGGGCATGGCCAGGGCAACACACGCAGCGTGTCCGGGGCAACATCGGGCTCTTGTTGGGGATCGGCTGCAGGCGGGGCGACGTTGAGGAGTGCGCGGGCCCTTGCGATGCCCTCGGCGCGGTTGGTTGAGGCAAAGAGCCCGTAGTGGCGGATGCGATGGAAGCCCTTGGGTAACACGTGCCGCAGGAAGCGCCTGATGAACTCGTGCGGGTGAAGCCGCATCGTCTTCCAGCGGTCGGGGCCGTTGACGCGATAGTCCTTCCAGCGGAACGCAATCGCCTCGTTGTCGGCCGCAACGAGACGGCGGTTGGAGATGGCGACACGATGGGTGTAACGGGAGAGATAGCGCAGCACCTGCTCAGGGCCCGCGAACGGCGCCTTGCAATAGACCACCCACTGGATGCGCCGCAGCGGGGCGATGAAGCACTTGAACGTTCGCTTGTCGGCGAGCCCGGCATGGGTGTTGAAGAACTTCAACTCGCCGGCGGTGTGCGCATGCATGAGCATCGCGAGCATCTTGCCCTGGAACAGGCGCGCCAGGACGTCGACATGGACGAGGAAGTTGGAGCGGGAGGCGACCCATCGGGCGCCGTCGAGCGAGAGCCCTCCGCCCGGCACGATCATATGCACGTGCGGATGATGGGTGAGCGCCGAGCCCCAGGTGTGCAGAACAGCGGTGACACCGATCCGCGCGCCGAGGCGCTTGGGATCGCGTGCGAGGGCGAGCGTTGTCTCGGCCGCCGCCTTCATCAGCAGATTGTAGACCACACGCTTGTTCTGGTAGGCGATGGCACGCAGCTCGCTCGGCAGCGTGTAGACAACGTGAAAATACGGAACGGGCAACAGCTCCGCTTCGCGGTCGGCGAGCCATCGCCGCGACGCCGCGCCCTGACACTTTGGGCAATGCCGGTTGCCGCAGGAGTTGTACGAGATCTCGGTATGGCCGCACGCCGTATTCTCGCAGCGTGCGACATGCCCGCCGAGCGCCGCCGTGCGACATCGCTCGATCGCGCGCATCACCTTCAATTGCTCGAGGCTCACATGCCCCTGATTGGCTTCACGCCACGCAGGGCCGTGATCGCGGAGGATGTCCGCGACCTCCAGAGCTGGTCGAACCATGGCCGGCGGCGCTAGGGCGCCGGCGGCTTCTCACTTTCTCGCTTCGCGCGCCTGCGGCGCGGTGCGTTCAGACCCTCCAGGGGGCTCTCGATCTTGGCAATCAGTCCGATCGCCACGCGACAGTAGCGGGCCGTCGTCTCAGGCTTGGAATGTCCGAGCAACGCTTGGATCACGCGAAGGTCCCTGCCGCGCTCGAGCAGGTGGGTCGCAAAGCTATGGCGAAGCGAATGCAGCGGGACTGTCTTGCGCAGCCCCGCGGCTTTGGCGGCCTCCTTGAACAACCGGCTGAACTGACGCGTGGTCAGTGGCTGACGTTGACTGCGGCCTGGAAACAGCCAGCGGTGTTCGGGCGCGACGCCGTTGTTGTGCGCGGTCAGCCCCGCCTTCCACCATTGCCGCAACAGCTTCAGGACCTCCGGCGGCAGCATCACGTGCCGGTCCTTGCGGCCCTTCGACTGCACAATGCGGATGATCTTCTGCTCGCTGTCGATGTCACCCGCCCGCAGCCGCACCACCTCGCCGGCCCGCAGCCCGCAACCATAGGCCAGCGTTAGCATAGCTCGCGCCCTCAGGCTCGTCCCCATGGTCAGGACACGCTTAACCTCCTCAGGGCTCAGCACCGGCGGCAGCCTCTCGGGCTCCTTGATGTGCCAGACCTCGGCCGCCAGATCGTGGCGACGTAGCGTGACGCGGAACAAGAACCGCACCCCGGTCATGATCCGATTGCGGTTGCAGATGCTCGTCCCGCTCTCGATCAAATACAGCTGAAATCCGCGCACCTCATCGGGGGTTGCCGTATCGGGCGAGCGTTTGAGCCAGGCGGCGAACCGCTTGCAACTGGAAATGTGGCCACGCTGAGTGTGCGGGTTGAGCTTGCGCGCAGCCATGTCTTCGATCATACGCTGACGCAGCGGACTGACGGCGTTAGTCTCGCTCATGGAGAGCTCCTTCCTGATTGAGGTTGACAACACCTCCATTCTCAGGACGGGGCTCTCCACTGCTACCACTATCCTCTCAACCGGCTACCGGCCCCTCGGCTCTTGCTCCCGCGCAGCGGGCTGGAGCGCAGCGACTTTGTGCCATGACCCAACAACGACATTCCGGTTCGCCCGAGCGCATTCTCACGGTCCCGTGAAGCCTTTTCATCCGTAAAGGACGACGAAACAATTCTCCGGCTGTGACGAGTTCATTTTCGCAGCCCACGAAAAGCGCCAGAAACAGACGGCTGCTATCAATAGACCTGGGACAGATAGCGATGCCTGAATTCGCCCTGATGCCGCTGGATAGTGTGACCTCGTTCATATGCAGCATCACGGTGCGCGGTTAACAAATTTAAGTCCTCATCCGTGAGGCTAAACGGTGGAGATCGCAGATTTCGGTATGAACAAAAATGCTTCGCGGGGAGCACCGTCATGAACGCCAATATCGAGAAGACGACCATCCGCAAGGTCTATCTGCGGTTGCTGCCGTTGTTGTTCGTGTCGTATTTCGTCTGCTACCTTGACCGCATTAATGTCGGCTTTGCGGCGCTGACCATGAACAAGGATCTGGGCTTCACCGCCACGGTCTTTGCGCTCGGGGCAACCGCTTTCTTCTGGGGCTATTGTCTGTTCGAGATACCGAGCAACATCGTCCTTGAGAAGATCGGCGCGCGGGTGTGGATCGCCCGCATCATGATCACCTGGGGCTTGTTCTCCTTCGCCACCGCCTTCGTCACTGGCGCGATCAGCTTCGCGACCATTCGCTTCTTCCTCGGCGTGAGCGAGGCGGGCTTCTTCCCCGGCATGATACTCTACTTCACCTATTGGTTCCCGGCGCGCTATCGCGGACGGGTGGTCGGGTGGTTCATGACCGCGATCCCGGTCTCGATCGCGCTCGGTGCGCCGATCTCGAGCCTATTGCTCGAGCTCGACGGCATCTGGGGGCTGCGCGGTTGGAGCTGGCTCTTCATCGGCGAGGCGGTGCCGGCGGTGATCCTCGGCTTCGTGGTGCTATTCTATCTGACCGATCGGCCGGGAAAAGCGCACTGGCTCGAGCCGCACGAGCGCGAGTGGCTGGTGGCGGAATTGCAGGCGGAGCGTAGCGTCGTTGAGCAGGATCGCGTCTATTCGGTGCTCCAGTCGCTCGTCAACCCGCGTGTGCTGGCGCTCTCGGTGATCAATCTCGGAATCGCGACCGCCGGGGTCGGTCTTGTTATCTTCCTCCCGCAGATGATCAGGCAGCTCGGCGTGTCCAACCTCATGACCGGCTTTGCCACGTCCGTTCCCTACATCTTCGGGACTGTCGGCATGATCATCTGCGGTTACGTAACCGACCGCATGCTTGAGCGACGCTGGAATCTGTTCTTCACCTGCCTTGCCGCCGCAGTCGGGATGTTCGCCGCCGCGTTGCTCACGGGCAGCTTCTGGGCGCTTGCCGGCATGTCGGTGGCGACGATCGGCTTCTATGGCATGAAGACTTCGTTCTGGCCGCTTCCCTCCACGTTCCTCAGCGGTACGGCCGCGGCGGCAGCCATCGCCGGGATCAACTCGATTGGCAACCTCGGCGGCCTGATCGGCCCCATCGCGGTCGGCTGGCTCAAGGATACGACCGGCAGCTTCGAAGCTGGCCTGTTCTTCCTCTCGGGTTGCGCGATGGTCTCGGCCATCGTCACCCTGGTTGCGGCGCGCGAGCGGCGCTCGCGGGTCGAGCCTACGGGCGTCGGAATGACGCCGGCGTGACGACGAGTCGCAGTCCGGCGGGCCGAGCATTCTTGAAACAGGCTCTTCGCGAGGCCACGCAGGATGCGGCTCGCGAGGCGTCTGGATGTCTGCTTCTGACCCAGGCTGTGTGAAAACTCCAACGTCGAACTTGCGCGTAGAAAGCTTGTCTCGATTACGTTGAATAGGAAAAAGAACAGCACTGGCAGCCGCAGTCGAAAGAGGAAAAGGGAGAAAACAATTCTGCGCATTCTCTGCTCGCGCACGTTTTCACACAGGCTGGACCCACTGCAGACGTCGGCTATGTGGCACCGTGCTTTTTAAGAATGCACAAAATCTCTTGCTGCTGCTCCTTCGCGGCTGGAGGTCCTGATCCACTTTTGCCGGTGTTCAGAGTCGCGAGAAGCATCGGTGTAGATCCTGCGTGCAGGGCTGTTATGTATGATCTTGATCATATGGGAAGCGGTCGGAGCGAAGCCTTGGCAGCCCCTCCAAACTCTTTGCCTTAATGCGCTGACCGGACCGGAGCAGTAAATCGAGGGGGGAGATGCCCTGTCTTGACCCAGACCTTGCACCCGTCCTTGCCTGCAGTTGCGCGCAGATATCCATCCGCCGGGAGCCTGAGCCAGGATTCTCGCTCAAGCTGGTCCCCGCCTTCGTTAAAGCACCCTTCGAGCACGAAAAATTCTCCGCCGCCTTTCAGATCAAGTTCGACCGAGGCACCTGGAGCCCAACGCTCCAACCTTACATTCTCGCTATTGTCCGCAAACAAGCCCTTGGTCTCCACACCCTTGCGGTCTGGTAGCGGCGTATACGTTAGTTTTGACGTATCGATGCGAACGTGTTTTCGATCGGTCGGATCGAATTGCCAGAGTTTTACGAAGATTTTGCAACCGGTCTCGGAGCCGGGCGTGTGGGAAGATGTTGGGGGATTGCGGATGTATGAGCCAACGGGAAAATCTCCGTGTTCATCCTGGAACACGCCATCCAGCACTAGAAACTCCTCGCCTCCACCATGGATGTGGGCAGAGAAACGGCTTTTTGGAGCGTAACGGACGACCGAGGTTGCGCGGGCGACTTCGTCTCCGATCCGATCAAGCATCCGTCGATCGACGCCGACGATTGGTGATGCTATCCAGGGGATCTGAGCGCTATGAACCACGACGCGTTGGGCAAAATCGGAGTTGATGTCGGCCATGATGCGGCCTCCTCCACTGATGATAGTTTGATGGATTGAGCGGCATAACAATGTTTGAGCGTGGTCTGGGCTTCATTTGCTTGATCGACTGCTGTCAGGCTCGCGCTGGATCGTATGGCGGAAACCAGCTCTTGTCTCGCTCTAGAACCTCCATGCCACGTAAAAGCTGCTTCTTGCTGCGATGCATGAGTTCCGAAAATGTGCTGGTTTTCGGACGCCGGGATCACGGGAGCCTCCACACGATGAGGTAGCCGGCGGCCGAAAAGCGCCAAGGCACGAAGTCGCGGGAAGTTGGGCACGGGCCAAGCAGCGAGCGCTATGAAGATTTGATGCGGGCGCTGAGCTCGATGATACACGTGATGCTGACGGGATTCGAACTGTGTGTCGCAGATGGAAGGTCAGCGGGGTGTGGAAGGCCGTTCGGCGAGTGTTCGGAGCGCATCAACGCGTGATCCGCGCACTGATGGATGCCATTGGGTTGAGCGAGATCGCCGCCGGCGCGGGGCCAGCGTATCGGAAGCGGCAAGCGGCATCGCTTGCAGGGCGTCTGGCTCATGACGTGTCGATCCTGTTCGGTGTCGGCCGCCACTTCGGCTCGCAGCCGGGCGCGAAGGTCTCGATGACGATCATGCGCGCGCCACAGCACGAGCATGGCCAGGGCAACACACGCAGCGTGTCCGGGGCAACATCGGGCTCTTGTTGGGGATCGGCTGCAGGCGGGGCGACGTTGAGGAGTGCGCGGGCCCTTGCGATGCCCTCGGCGCGGTTGGTTGAGGCAAAGAGCCCGTAGTGGCGGATGCGATGGAAGCCCTTGGGTAACACGTGCCGCAGGAAGCGCCTGATGAACTCGTGCGGGTGAAGCCGCATCGTCTTCCAGCGGTCGGGGCCGTTGACGCGATAGTCCTTCCAGCGGAACGCAATCGCCTCGTTGTCGGCCGCAACGAGACGGCGGTTGGAGATGGCGACACGATGGGTGTAACGGGAGAGATAGCGCAGCACCTGCTCAGGGCCCGCGAACGGCGCCTTGCAATAGACCACCCACTGGATGCGCCGCAGCGGGGCGATGAAGCACTTGAACGTTCGCTTGTCGGCGAGCCCGGCATGGGTGTTGAAGAACTTCAACTCGCCGGCGGTGTGCGCATGCATGAGCATCGCGAGCATCTTGCCCTGGAACAGGCGCGCCAGGACGTCGACATGGACGAGGAAGTTGGAGCGGGAGGCGACCCATCGGGCGCCGTCGAGCGAGAGCCCTCCGCCCGGCACGATCATATGCACGTGCGGATGATGGGTGAGCGCCGAGCCCCAGGTGTGCAGAACAGCGGTGACACCGATCCGCGCGCCGAGGCGCTTGGGATCGCGTGCGAGGGCGAGCGTTGTCTCGGCCGCCGCCTTCATCAGCAGATTGTAGACCACACGCTTGTTCTGGTAGGCGATGGCACGCAGCTCGCTCGGCAGCGTGTAGACAACGTGAAAATACGGAACGGGCAACAGCTCCGCTTCGCGGTCGGCGAGCCATCGCCGCGACGCCGCGCCCTGACACTTTGGGCAATGCCGGTTGCCGCAGGAGTTGTACGAGATCTCGGTATGGCCGCACGCCGTGTTCTCGCAGCGTGCGACATGCCCGCCGAGCGCCGCCGTGCGACATCGCTCGATCGCGCGCATCACCTTCAATTGCTCGAGGCTCACATGCCCCTGATTGGCTTCACGCCACGCAGGGCCGTGATCGCGAAGGATGTCCGCGACCTCCAGAGCTGGTCGAACCATGGCCGGCGGCGCTATGGCGCCGGCGGCTTCTCAGTTTCTCGCTTCGCGCGCCTGCGGCGCGGTGCGTTCAGACCCTCCAGGGGGCTCTCGATCTTGGCAATCAGTCCGATCGCCACGCGACAGTAGCGGGCCGTCGTCTCAGGCTTGGAATGTCCGAGCAACGCTTGAATCACGCGAATGTCCCTGCCGCCCTCGAGCAGATGGGTCGCGAAACTGTGGCGAAGCGAATGCAGCGAGACCGGTTTGCGCAGCCCCGCGGCGTTTGCGGCTTCCTTGAACAGCCGGCTGAACTGACGCGTGGTCAATGGCTGATGAACACGGCGACCGGGAAACAGCCAGCGGTGTTCGGGCGCGACGCCGTTGCTGGACACGGTCGGCCGCACCTTCCACCATTGCCGCAGCAGCTTCAGGACCTCCGCCGGCAGCATCACGTGCCGGTCCTTGCGGCCCTTCGACTGCACGATGCGGATAATCTTTTGCTCGCTGTCGATGTCGCCCGCCCGCAGCCGCACCACCTCGCCGGCTCGCAGCCCGCAACCATAGGCCAGTGTTAGCATCGCTCGCGCCTTCAGGCTCGTTGCCATGGTCAGGACCCGCTTGACCTCCTCAGGGCTCAGCACCGGCGGCAGCCTCTCGGGTTCCTTGATGTGCCAGACCTCGGCCGCCAGATCGTGGCGACGTAGCGTGACGCGGAACAAGAACCGTACCCCGGTCATGATCCGGTTGCGGTTGCAGATGCTCGTCCCGCTCTCGATCAAATACAGCTGAAATCCGCGCACCTCATCGGGGGTTGCCGTATCGGGCGAGCGTTTGAGCCAGGCGGCGAACCGCTTGCAACTGTAAATGTGACTGCGCTGAGTGTGCGGGTTGAGCTTGCGCGCAGCCATATCTTCGATCATACGCAGACGTAGCGGACTGACGCTGTTAGTCTTGCTCATGGAGAGCTCCATTCTGAGTGAGGCTTGCAACACCTCGATTCTCAGGACGGGGCTCTCCCGTGCTACTACTATCCTCTCAACCGGCTACCGGCCTCTCGGCTCTTGCTCCCGCGCTGCGGGCTGGAGCGCAGCGACTTTGTGCCTTGGCACATCGCGGACATGACGCTATGTCCGGCTTGAGTCCGTTATGCGATCAAGTGCGGACATGAAACGACGCGCCTCTCCCGGAGCCGACAGGCGCATATTGTGCGGCCCGCCGCGATCGAGGCATGGGTGGTAGGGCTGGCGGCATCGGTAGGCCGCTCGATGCTCTGCGCGCCGGCGCGGTCGGTGGGCGACTGTCCTACCGGCCGCGTTTGCTCTTCGATGAATTTCGCATGACTACCTTTGGCTGCGGTACGAATAACTTTCTATTTCTCAACCGCGCCTGTCCAATCTTTGAAGCCGCCAACGTTATAGACCTTCTCGTATCCCATGTCCTTGAGCTGCTTGCCGGCGAGCGCTGATCGCCCGCCCGAGGCGCAATAGAGAATTACGGTTTTGCTCTTGTCGAAGTTTTTGTCGTGATACGGCGACTCGGGGTCGGCGCGAAATTCCAGCATTCCCCGCGACACATTCAAAGCGCCAGCAATCTTGCCGCTGGCGGCCACTTCCGGTGCATCGCGAACATCTAAAATAAGCGCATTACCGGCCTTGATCATTTCGACGGCTTGTTCAGGGGTAACCTTCGGAACTGCCGCGTTGGCAGCTTCCAGCATTTGTTTGACGCTTGTTGCCATCGGTGTTCTCCGTTTCCGGCCCCTCTTACACGATAGCATTATGTAACTGTGATGTCTGGGACCGCGATGCGGCTATTTCGCCAAATACGCTGTGCGGCGGCGTGGTCGGTAATATGGCAAATTTCGGAAGTGGAGTGATGTCTGCAATTCGGTCGCTATCAGGGGGGAAGCGGACATCAGGCGAACAGCCCAATTCGGTCGAGATTGCCGAGTAGGCCCCGGGAATTTCACCCTGAGCCTCTCACAGTACATGGCGTGACTACCGACAAAATCGTCTCGGCGGCACGGCCCCACAAAAGCACAATCAGGCTGGTGGAAGGGCTGCGCGCTCAACGTTTCGGGTTGCGCCCGCGGATGTGGTCAAAGCCTTGCTTGATTGCGGCGAAGCGCGCTTCGATCATCGGCTCAAATTCGAGGTCGGTGAAGATATATGGCCAGTCCTTTTCGACGCCTTCGCGGACGAGTTCACCGGCATAGATGGGATCTATGCCCTGAGAGACGCGTTCCCTGACCATATTGATGTGCTCGGCAATTGGGCCCGAAGTCGGCAAGGCACGGACCGCCCCCTCGAAGCGCTTGGGGAGATTGCGTCTTGAGTTCATGATTTGAGTGCGGATGAACCCTGGACACAGCACCGATACGCCAATCCCGCGGGGCGCGAGTTCACGCCGTAGGCCCTCGGACAGCGCGACAACGCCATACTTGGAAACGTTGTATGCATTGCTCTGCCCTGAAATAAGGCCAGCGACCGAGGCTGTGGAGACGATGTGTCCACCCTCGCCATGCTGCTCGATCAACGGCCCGAAAATCTCGATCCCCCAAATGGTCGCCATCAGGTTGACGCCCATGGTCCAATTCCACGACGCCTCGGTCCAGGTGCCATAAGCCCCACCGCCGCCGACGCCCGCGTTGTTGATGAGGATATGCACCTTGCCGTAGCGGGTAGTCGTGGCTTCGGCGGCCGCCACGAGTTCGGCTTTGAGTGAAACGTCCGCTTTCACGCCGTCGACATCGACGTTGGTGAGCCTCAGTTGCTTAAGCGCTGCGGACAGAGCCGCTTCTTCAATGTCGCAAAGCATGACTTTCGCCCCCGCCTGGGCGAAGGCGGTCGCGATCCCCAGTCCAATGCCTGACGCTGCACCGGTCACGAACGCGGTCTTTCCAGCGAGTTCCTTCACGCGCGTTCTCCTCCGTGCAAGCGGACACCCTCGCCCCAAAACGCCGAGTGTCCCCGGACGCCATATGACCGTGGTTTCGAGCGATTGGGAAGCGTGCGGATGTCCATTTCTGACCGGCCCTAAACGGAAATGTTGCCGCAGTCGCCTCATGTCTGTTGTTTGGGGGAAGAACGGACCTAGCTGGAATACGCCCCGAGGTCTGAGTTTGACGGCTTACATCCACATACACATGCCCTTCCAGTGCGCTGGATTAAACCAGTACAATCCCCCCCCGAGAAGTTGAACGGAGACCAGTTAAATGAGCATTGCCGATCCCAACAAAACGATCCTTACGGGCGAGAACCCATTTATCCGCTTGAGCTTGAAGGATGGTGATCCGAACTCAACAGATGCGAGCTATTGGCGGATTATCTTTTCGCCAGCTGGGCCCGGCCACGTCCTCTACCTGAAGAGCGAGCTGACAGAAGGCCGCTGGCGCATCTATTCCGACAACATCGCGATGGCGCGCTGGCTGCAGACGACTGTACAAGGCATGCTTAATGCCGAGCTTTCCGACACAACGATCCCCTGTGCGGAGGCGACGTTTTCCAAGGTTGGAGATCCGCGCTACTTCTGGACTGAGTACATCAAGTCGCACAGCGAAGACATCTCGCTCACTTGGTTCGATATCGGCGAACCGCTGCTCATCCACTCGCAGCCGAACCAGATCCCCAACCGGCGCTACGGCGTATGCACTGTATTGATACCAGCGCTCGGCACGCGCCTCGTCCGCAACGGCATTGAGGCCAAGGGGCAATCCTGGCCGCGCGAGCGCGAGGGGCGGCCCTTCTCGACATCGGCGCTGGCGTTCTCGGAAAGCTGGACGGACGCGGTCTGAGGCGGAACGGCAAGCAGTGGCAGACGTCTGCTATGGCACGAAACGGACATGCCGAAGCAGTCGCGACATGTCCGTTGTTGGGGGAAGAGCGGAAGTCATTGCCGACTTTCAAGATGACCGCTTTTGACCCAAGCACAAAGTCGCTGCGCTCCAGCCCGCTGCGCGGGAGAAAGAGCCGAGAGGCCGGTAGCCGGTTGAGAGGAAGGCGATAGCCGGAGTGGCAAGGTCGACACGATCAACCAGCGTAGTGTTGGCGTGCAACGCATGATCGCGCGCGGATCAGCATCCTCGTGCCAGCCACATCATCGGCCGCACCGATAACGCGATGATAAAAAAATCCTTGACGAAAGCACCAACCAGTTTGCTTGAATGTGCCGTCTATATTGCGGCTCGCAAGAAATTGATTCACGCCATGTCGCTGGACATCGATCGACCGGTTAATCGCGCAGTGGTTGTCGGATGTGCTATTTCTGCCACGCGCAACCATTTGAAATTACACGTGTCGCAAACATTAAAAGTACTCTTGTGCAACACTCATGCCGAAACGCGGAAGTTGTGGAAGCGTTCTGCCGGGTTGCCGCCTCTCGAAGCATACCCGTCGATCAATTCACTAGCCGTCTATTGCTGCACTTCACGCGCCTGCCGAGATGACCACAAGCGGCGCCTGCATTAAATCCTCATAGCGCCCGCTGCTTATCCGGTGCCCAACTTCCCGCGACTTCGTGCCTTGGCGCTTTTCGGCCGCCGGCTACCTCGTCGTGTGGAGGCTCCCGTGATCCCGGCGTCCGAAAACCAGCACAATAGCGGCCGTTACCCCTCCGGTACCCCGCTAATCGCATGCTGGCAAAAAAGCGCTCGCGTTGCTCGAGGTAAATGGATGACGCGAGAGGGATACAGGCATCTGCGCCGATGCGGCCTAGCCTTCTAGAGTCCAAGAACTAATAGCGGTCACGGGCAGCGGGACTATAACGCTTTGGATGCTTCCAAGGCCAACCACGATTGTGGAAGTTCATCCGTTCGATTTCACTATTTGCTCTAAAGGCCACACCCGCCGATACGGTAACGCCTATTTCGGCCAGACCCATGTCCATACAAGCTGGTCGTTCGACGCCTACGTGTTCGGCACCACGATGACCGCCGGAAGAGGCGTACAGATATGCGCTCGGTCAACCCGTCCAGCACCCGGCGGCTACATAGTGAAGCTTGGGTCGGCGACGTAATGCCCGCCGGCCTTTTCTCTTGGGTCGTTCGCCAGCAGTCTCACGAACACCGCGCAGCACAAAGGCCCGGATGCGGGGACAAGACCGGGCCTTTGACTCCGCTCGTAGGATGTCGGCTTGAGAGTCAGGACGGAGAGTGATCCAGCCGTCACCTAACGAGACGCCGGCTTCACGCAAATACAGCCTGCACCTGAGTCGAGTGGTGGAATTGAGGCGCGCCAGCGTGCCTTGCGTCTGCCCCGCACCCTAACGGACCATCGCGACGAAAGAACGCCGCCGGCTCGAAATACGTGTCCGGCGGCGTTTTTTTAAACCGGGCCCTGAAATCCCCCGCGTAGGTTAGTAAGTCAGGAGCGGGATCAGGTTCAAAGGCGCGGCCGAAAATCTTTAGGCTCGCCACCTAGTCGGGCCGTTCGGGTCGACCTGATCCAGGCAAACGCCAAGGGTGCCGAGATCGGGCCTGTACTGGAGACCATTGAGAATGCATTGCGTGCCGATCAGGGCGCAGCGCCCAGTTCGCTTAAGTCTGTGCCCGTTCCTGAACCACCTCCAGCACTTCCCGAAGCCGTCGACGAGTATCGCTTGCGCAGCCTCGACGACGAAAGGGCATCCCCGGAAGCTCACATCAGGAGAGCTCCGAAGCCCAATGGGGGCGTCTCATACGGGAAATGCGTGATCTATCTCGATAATAGACGGAGCGTTTAGGCCGTGCGAAAGATCATCCTGGCTTGCCTTGTTCTAACGATCGCTTCGGTGTCTCCGGCCGACGCTAACTGTCGCTCGCGGAAAAACTTTGACAAGGCATCAAGCTGTTCAGTTGTTGGGTTACGAAGTTCGTTGGCATGCAGCGGGACATCTTCACCGCCGAAATGCGCGGCCTTCATCGCGTGCCATGGCTCTGCGACGAGGGCAGCCGCCGATGAGCTGTTGATCGCGCACCCACCCAACCCGAACACCGGGTAGTTCTTGTCGGCAAACGTCTCGTGGCCAGTCTCGTCGATAAAGAACAGCAGAGAGGTCGGTCCAACCTGCAATCGTGCGACTTTTTGATCTACCATGAATCATCCTCAACCTGCCCGTCGCAGGCGCGGGTACCAGAGCGGGCCGGGCTTTGACGAAGATGGGACCGCGCCAGCGATTTCAAGTCGACCGGGCTCAATGGCAACTGGTGGCATTCGTTCGCGCGGTTCGATGGCAGACAGCGGGCGATCAAATTACGCATCAGTGGACGTCTGTGCCCCGGCTGTACCCGGAGATTTCCAGGGTACAGACGGCGGGAGACAGTCAAATAAGTTATTGATTTTATTGTGTTTCTGGTGGGCGCACAAGGGATCGAACCTTGGACCTCTCCCGTGTGAAGGGAACGCTCTCCCGCTGAGCTATGCGCCCGGGAATTTCGTGCTTCGTCAAAGGCCCGCTTCGTCAAGGACTTGTCGTCAAGGACTGGCGATCAGGCCAAAAATGCGACGACGCACGTCGCCAGAGCCCGCGATTTACGAAGTGGGGGCCATCAGTGTCAAGCTTTCAGGCCAGAAATAACGGCCAGCCAGCCGCTTCACGCCCCCTGTTGGCGGGCGCGAGAGGCGTGTGCCTGCAGCGCCCGGATGCGCTCGGCGAGTGTGCCGCCCTGCGCCGTGCCGGCGGCGGCCGAAACATCGTTGGCGGGGGCGGCGGCGCCGTTGGCGGCCCTGGCGGGCTTCGCACCCGCCTGTTCGGCCGACAGGATCGCCTCGATCGCCGAATGCGGCCCCTCGAGCTGCATCGCGAGCTTGGCCACTTCGGCGGCGATGTCGTTGATGCGCTCGCGCAACAGCGCATTTTCCATGCGCTCGGTCGCCCAGTTGCTTTCGGCCTGCTGCTGGATCGCGTTGATGTCGCGCTGCAGCTTGGCGCGCTCGTCGCGCGTGACGCGAAGCTGCTCTTCGAGCGCGGCCTTCTCGTTCTTCAGCTTGTCCAGCGCCGGCCACTTGCCGCCATTGGTCAGATCGATCTCGTTGCGCAGCTCCTTCAGCGTGCGCTCGGCCGCTTCACTGGACTGGCGCAGCTGGTTGTTCTCGAAATCGCGCTCGGCAAGCAGCTTGCCCTGGGTGGCAAGCCGCGCCTCCAGATCGTTGACGCGGTTGCCGAGCATCTCGGCTTCCTTGACCTGGACGATGAGCTGACGATCGAGATCGGTGACGCGCTGGCTCAAATTCTCCACGCGACTGCGCGCCTCGGTGAGGTCGCGGGTCGCGACTTCGGAGTCGCCGCGTTCCTGCGAGAGCCGCGCGTGGGTTGCGGCAAATTCCTTCTCGGCGTCGCCGACCCGGCTCTTCAGCTCTGAGATCTGGGCGCGCACGGCGACCAGCTCGACCTGGCGGCTGTCGGCCACCACCGAACGGTCGTTGAGCTCGTTGTTGAGCTTGGCAAGCTCGCTCTGCTTGTCGGCCAGTGCTTGTCCCGCAAGCCGCAACGACTCGGTCTTGGCCGCGTGCTCCTCCTCGGTGGCGCGCAGCTGTTCCTTCACCGCCTTCTCGCGCGCCTCCAGCGAAAAGATCGTGGCGTTCTTCTCGCCGAGCTCGATCTTCATGCGGTTGATCGCGTCGGTCTTCTTGCCGAGATCGGCAAGCTGGCTGGTGGTGCGGTTCTTGAGTTGCTCGACGCTCATTTCGAGCCGGCGCGCCGACATCGCGAATTCCGCGCGCAGCTGGTCCTTGTCGGCCTGGATCTCCGCCATCGACAAGGGGGTCGCGGCCTCGAGCCGGCGCGTTGTCAGCCGTACGGCCCGGTTATGCACCAGCGGCACGATCATCAGCCCGCACAGCATCGAAACCAGGAAACCGATCGCCAGATACATGATCGGTTCGATCATTGCTCACCCCGCACAAGAAGAAAGTGTTAACGACAATGCCACGGAGCGCGGGCAAAAGACCAGCCCATCGCCGCGTTAACGTGAATCCGCAAAGCCCGTTTTGCCCGCTGATCGGAAGCGCCGGTCGCCGCCGGATCAGAACGGGTTCCAGGTCGACCGCGGGGTATATTTCAGGTAGCCGATATTGGCGCCAAGCCTGAGCCCGATGCCGGAGCGGATCGGCACCAGCACGATGTTGTTGGCGGTGAGCGCGGTCATGCCGAAACCGCCGATGATATAGGCGGAGCCGTCGATGCCGGCGAAGCGCTGATAGATCGCATTCGTCGCCGGCAGGTTGTAGACCAGCGTCATGGTGCGCGCGCCGTCGCCGCCCCAGTCGAAGCCGACCGAAGGGCCCTGCCAGTAGACCCTGAGATCACCGGCGTTCTTGGTGTAGAGCGTGCCTTCGCCATAGCGCAGGCCGGCGACAAAAGCGCCGGAACCTTCCTCGCCCAGGACGTAGCCGTTCGGCAGACCCCATTGGCTGACCGCGCGCTCGATGATCGAAGCGAGCCCGCGCGAGACGTTGCCGAAGAAACGGTGGCCGGCGCTGACCAGTTCGTCGGGCCCGAAAACGTCCGGACCCGGCTGGCGCTGCGGCGGCGGCAGGTTGTTCGCGGGCGCCTGCTGGCCGGGCGGCGGATACTGTTGGCCAGGCGGTGGATACTGCTGGCCGGGCGGGGGATATTGCTGGCCAGGTGGCGGATACTGCTGGTCAGGCGGGGGCGCCTGCTGGGCTGATGCCGGCATGTTCCAGCACACCAGCGCGGCCAGTGTCACCGCGGCAAGCCGTGAAACAAAAATCATGAAACTACCCCTGATATCGCAATCTGGCCGCCGCCTTTAACCTGACGCCAACAGCCGAGGTTTTAGCCTGAGCCCAGTGTCCCCACGACTCGGATGTTATCGGCACGAACTATGACGGCACCACGGCAAGAAAGATATGGTTTAGGCCGCCAAATTGCCTTTTTCGGCCTGTGGGCAGGCATTTGCGTGGCTTGCCCCGATCCGGTCGCCTTCGCCTCTACCACTGAGCGGGTCGTGGTCAACCGTTTCAGCGGGCTCGCGATCGAGGGGTTCGATCCGGTGGCCTATTTCATCCAGAAACAGGCGGTGGTCGGGCTGCCGGATTACGAGGCCTCCCAGGCCGGCGCGGTCTGGCGCTTCCACAACGAAGGCAACCGTGCCTCTTTTGTGGCGCATCCGGAAATCTACGGGCCCCAGTTCGGCGGCTATGACCCGATCGACGTGGCGCGCGGCGTGACGCTCGCCGGCAATCCCCGTTTTTTCGTGGTCTCGGGCCAGCGGCTCTATCTGTTTGGCCTGGAGGCCAATCGCGACGCATTTGCCGCCCATCCCGAGCGCTATCTGCCCGAGGCGATGGAACGCTGGCCGCAGCTCGAGGAAATGCTCGCCCAATAGCGCGCGGGTTGCATTAGCAAGCACATTAGTAAGGCTGATTGCGGCCCGTGCGACTGTTTGCAAGACATTGCAACAGGTGGCGGTTCGCTGCGTCGCAGTGTATCAACCCCCAAACGACAATCGTGATTCGCTAAGAGTTCGCTCGGCCCGCGCGCTTGCGCTTCCGGCGGATGGTTGGGAAAGCCCTATGTCCAGCACGTCGTCCACAGGTCCCGCTCCCGATGCCCTCGAACTCGCAGCGCTGTTGTGCTCGCGGGTCTGTCACGACCTCATCAGCCCGGTCGGCGCCATCGTCAACGGGCTCGAAGTCCTCGACGACAATCCGAAGCCGGAAGATCGCGACTTCGCGCTTGACCTGATCCGCAAGAGCGCCAAGACCGCCTCCGCCCGGCTGCAATTCTGCCGGCTCGCCTTCGGTGCGGCCGGATCGGCGGGCGCGCAGATCGATCTCGGCGACGCGCTCAACATGGCGAAGGGCCATATCGAGGACGGCAAGTCGACGATCGCCTGGAATTTGCCGCGGCTGTTGTTGCCGAAGAACCGCGTCAAGCTCCTGCTCAACATGCTGGTCATCGCGCAGCAGACCATCCCGCGCGGCGGCACGCTCACGGTCGATCCGATCGGCGAAGGCGAGACGATGAGCTTTCGGGTCACCGCGACCGGCCTCAATGCGCGGCTGCCGCAGAACATCGCCGATCTCCTGGCCAGCAGCCAGGCCGCCGGCATCGATGCCCACGCGGTGCAGCCTTATTACACGCGGCTGCTCGCGGAAGCCTGCGGACTGAAGGTCACGCTGAAATCCGAAGGCGAAGCCGTGGTTGCGACCGCTTCGTAAACGCTTCCCTAAGAAACGTGGTTAATCAATCGTTGAGAACGGCCCCCGGATTCCGCGCGGTCGGCTTATCTCTTTGTTGAGCCCATTCATTTCCGGTTACTCAACCAAGTTTAAACGCTTTGCAGAGAAGCTGGCCAGACTTTGAAAGGCGCGTCGACGTCGCGCGCCACGGGTGTGGACCAGTTTCATGGATGATCTGTTGCGGGAGTTTTTGACGGAGACGAGCGAGAGCCTCGACACCGTCGACAATCAGTTGGTGAAGTTCGAGCAGGAGCCGAACAACGCCAAGATTTTGGACAACATCTTCCGCCTGGTTCACACGATTAAAGGCACCTGCGGTTTTCTCGGTCTGCCGCGGCTTGAGGCGCTTGCGCACGCCGGCGAGACCTTGATGGGCAAATTCCGCGACGGCATGCCGGTCAAGGCGGAAGCCGTCACGCTGATCCTGTCGAGCCTCGATCGCATCAAAGAGATATTGGCCGGGCTTGAGGCGACCGAAGCCGAGCCCGAGGGCAACGACCACGACCTGATCAGCCAGCTGGAAGAGATGGTCGAGCGCGGCATGGCCGCGATGTCAGGCTCGGCGCAGCCGATGCCGTCAGCGTCGGCTTCGCCGATCACGGCTGAAGAGGCGGCTGCTCCCGCGCCCGTGGTTGAAGCTCCGCCGGTCGCTCCTGCGGCTCCCGTCGCGCCGAAGCAGACCCAGGGCACGCTGATCGATCAGACCCTGGAACGGCCCTTGCGTCCCGGCGAAGTCTCGCTGGACGAACTCGAGCGCGCCTTCCGCGAGACCGACATCGAAATGGCGTTCGCCCCTGAAGTTGCAGCGCCTGCGGTCGCGCCGGCGGCGGTTGCCGAGAAGCCCGCAGCAAAGGTCGAGAACAAGTCCAAGGAAAACGTCAAGGACAAGGCGAAGGAGGCCAAGGTGAAGGAAGCAAAGCCTGCCGCGGGCAAATCCTCCGGCGACGCCGACATGCCCGAGGGCGACAAGGTCGCCAACCAGTCGATCCGGGTCAATGTCGACACCCTCGAGCACCTCATGACTATGGTCTCCGAGCTGGTCTTGACCCGCAACCAGCTGCTCGAGATCTCCCGCCGCAACGAGGACACCGAGTTCAAGGTGCCCTTGCAGCGTCTCTCCAACGTCACCGCCGAGCTGCAGGAAGGCGTCATGAAGACGCGCATGCAGCCGATCGGCAATGCCTGGCAGAAGCTGCCCCGCATCGTCCGCGACCTCTCCGGCGAACTGGGCAAGCAGATCGAACTGGAGATGCACGGCGCCGACACCGAGCTCGACCGCCAGGTGCTCGACCTGATCAAGGACCCGCTCACCCACATGGTGCGCAATTCCGCCGACCACGGTCTCGAGACGCCCGCCGAACGTGCGGCCGCCAGCAAGCCGGAGACCGGCACGATCAGACTCTCCGCCTATCACGAGGGCGGCCATATCATCATCTGCATCGCCGACAATGGCCGCGGCCTCAACACCGAGCGGATCAAGGCGAAAGCGCTCCAGAACGGTCTCGTCAGCGAGGCTGAACTGGAGAAGATGACGGAAGCCCAGATCCACAAGTTCATCTTCGCGCCCGGCTTCTCCACCGCCGCCGCCATCACCTCGGTCTCCGGCCGCGGGGTCGGCATGGACGTGGTCCGCACCAATATCGACCAGATCGGCGGCACCATCGACATCAAGTCGGTGGCCGGCGAAGGCTGCTCGGTCACCATCAAGATCCCGCTCACCTTGGCCATCGTCTCGGCCCTGATCGTGGAAGCCGCCGGCGACCGCTTCGCCATCCCGCAATTGTCGGTCGTGGAACTGGTTCGGGCGCGTGCCAACTCAGAGCACCGCATCGAGCGCATCAAGGACACCGCGGTTCTTCGTCTGCGCAACAAGCTGCTGCCGCTGATCCACCTGAAGAAGCTGCTGAAGATCGATGACGGCTCGACCTCCGATCCCGAGAACGGTTTTATTGTGGTGACCCAGGTGGGAAGCCAGACCTTTGGCATCGTGGTCGACGGCGTGTTCCACACCGAAGAAATCGTGGTCAAGCCGATGTCGACCAAGCTGCGCCACATCGACATGTTCTCCGGCAACACCATCCTGGGCGATGGCGCCGTCATCATGATCATCGACCCCAACGGCATTGCCAAGGCGCTCGGCGCCTCCGGCTCTTCCGCCCATGAGCTGTCCGAAGACCATGCCGCGGCGCACGCCTCCTCGGGCGAGCAGATGACCTCGCTCCTGGTGTTCCGCGCCGGTACCACCCAGCCCAAGGCCGTGCCGCTGGCCCTGGTCACCCGTCTGGAAGAGATCGCCGCCGACAAGATCGAGCTCTCGAACGGCCGCTACATGGTGCAGTACCGCGAGCAGCTGATGCCGCTGGTGCAGATGGAGAGCGTCGAGGTCCGCTCCACCGGCTCGCAGCCGATCCTGGTGTTTGTCGACGACAAGCGCGCCATGGGGCTCGTGGTCGACGAGATCGTCGACATCGTCGAGGAACGGCTCAACATCGAGGTCGCAGGCTCCCGCGAGGGCATTCTGGGCTCGGCCGTGATCAAGGGCCAGGCCACCGAGGTGATTGATGTCGGCCACTTCCTGCCAATGGCGTTTGCCGACTGGTTCACCCGCAAGGAGATGAAGCCCTCGGCCATGGCGCAGTCGATCCTCCTGGTCGACGACAGTGCCTTCTTCCGCAACATGCTGGCGCCGGTGCTCAAGGCCGCCGGCTACCGCGTCCGCACCGCGCCGAACGCCCAGGAAGGGCTCTCGGCGCTGCGCTCGGGCCAGACCTTCGATGTGGTGCTGACCGACATCGAGATGCCCGACATGAACGGGTTCGAGTTCGCGGAAAGCATCCGCGCCGACCAGCACCTCAACCAGGTGCCGATCATCGGCCTGTCCTCGCTGGTGTCGTCGGCTGCGATCGAGCGCGGGCGGCAAGCCGGCTTCCACGACTATGTCGGCAAGTTCGACCGTCCCGGCCTGATCGCGGCGCTGAAGGAACAGACCGCCGAGCTGAACCAGGCGGCCTAGCCCAAGCGTTAAGGAGAGCTTGATGAGCAGCAAGAAAGAGACCACCGAAGGCCTGGTCGCCGAATACGTCACCGCCATGATCGGCGGGCAGCTGTTCGGCCTGCCGATCTCCCGCGTCCAGGACGTGTTCATGCCGGACCGGCTGACCCGCGTGCCCTTGTCCTCGTCCGAGATCGCGGGCGTGCTCAATCTGCGCGGCCGCATCGTCACCGTGGTCGACATGCGCGCGCGGCTGGGGCTGCCCAAGGCCGATGACGGCAAGCCGCCGATGGCGGTCGGCGTCGACCTGCGCGGCGAATCCTATGGCCTCCTGATCGACCAGATCGGCGAAGTGCTTCGCCTGGCCGAGGACAGCAAGGAAGAAAACCCCGTCAACCTCGATCCCCGCATGGCCAAGCTCGCCGGCGGTGTCCACCGTCTCGACGGCCAGCTCATGGTCGTCCTCGATGTCGATCGCGTGCTGGAACTGGCGCCGGAGGCAAAGGCTGCTTAACGCACTGAGCAAAGGCGCACGAAAATTGGAAGGCAAATATCCCCGCTGGGGATTTCGGAAGTGTGAGGCTCTCATGAGAACATGTCTTGTCGTCGATGACTCCAGTGTCATTCGTAAAGTCGCGCGGCGCATCCTGGAGGGTCTGGATTTCCAGATCATAGAGGCCGAGGACGGCGAGAAGGCGCTGGAAGCGTGCAAGCGCGCCATGCCGGAAGCCGTGCTGCTCGACTGGAACATGCCGGTAATGGACGGCTACGAATTCCTCGGCAATCTGCGCCGCATGCCCGGTGGCGACGCGCCCAAGGTGGTGTTCTGCACCACGGAGAACGACGTCGCCCATATCGCCCGCGCGCTGCATGCCGGTGCCAACGAGTACATCATGAAGCCGTTCGACAAGGACATTGTCATGGCCAAGTTCCAGGAAGTCGGGCTGATCTGATCGGTCCCGCTTCACTTCCGGCGGCTCAATGGCCTTCGGCATTTTAAGTAGTTCTAGTTGTGTGCCGTTTCGGCCGGTTTTGGTGAAAAATGGTTGTTGCGTTGGCAAGTGCGACCTCGTCTTCGATACGGCAAGAGCCGTTGCGAGTGATGGTGGTCGATGACTTCGTTGTTATTCGAGGGCTGATCTCGCGCTGGATCGGCGCCGAGCCCGACATGGTGGTCGCGGCCTCCTTGCGCACCGGACTGGAAGCCGTCCAGCAACTCGATCGTATCAAGCCCGACGTCGCCGTGCTCGACATCGAAATGCCGGAGCTCGACGGCATCTCTGCGCTGCCGCAGTTGCTGGCGAAGAAGCGCGACCTCATCATCATCATGGCTTCGACGCTGACCCGCCGCAACGCGGAAATCAGCTTCAAGGCGCTCTCGCTTGGTGCGTCCGACTACATCCCGAAGCCCGAAAGCACCCGCGAGCCGACGGCCGCGGAAATCTTCCACCACGATCTGATCCAGAAGATCCGCGCCTTCGGCGCCAAGGTTCGCCGCGCCGCGCCGGCCACCGCCTCTCCGCCGCTCGCGCTGGCACATCCGCGTGCGGAAAGGCCCACAGCGCCTGCGCCGCGTCCGGCGGTTGCCCAGCCCATCCTGATGAAGCGCGCCTTCAGCCCGCACGCGCCACGCGTGCTCGTGATCGGCTCGTCGACCGGCGGCCCGCAGGCGTTGATGTCGCTCGTCACGGAGCTGGGTCCGGTGATCGACCGCTTTCCGGTGCTGATCACCCAACACATGCCGCCGACCTTCACCACCATTCTTGCCGAGCATCTGGCGCGCGCGAGCCGCCGTCCGGCGCACGAGGCGCTTGACGGCGAGACCATCAAGCCCGGCCAGATCTATCTCGCGCCCGGTGGACGCCACATGCGCGTCGTGCGTCACGGCGCGGAAGCAGCGATCGCGCTTGATGACGGCGCGCCGGTGAACTTCTGCAAGCCCGCGGTCGATCCGCTGTTCAGCTCCGCAATCGACGTCTGGCAGGGCGGCACGCTCGCGCTGATCCTGACCGGCATGGGCTCCGACGGCATGCGCGGCGGCAAGGACATCATCGCCGCCGGCGGCAGCGTGATCGCGCAGGACGAAGCCACCAGCGTGGTCTGGGGCATGCCGGGTGCGGCGGCGAACGCCGGCATCTGCGCCGCCGTGCTTCCGCTCAACCAGATCGCGCCAAAGCTGGTGCGGCTGTTCGCGGGAGACCGTTCGTGACGCCCTTCGACTACGATTTCCTGCGCGGGCTCCTCAAGCAGCGCTCCGGTCTCGACCTCTCCGCCGACAAGCAATATCTGGTCGAGAGCCGGCTGGTGCCGTTGGCGCGCAAGGCCGGTCTGCCCGGCATCGCCGAGCTGGTCCAGAAGATGAAGGGCGGCGGCGCCGAGGCGCTGACCACCGTAGTGGTCGAGGCGATGACGACCAACGAGACCTTCTTCTTCCGCGACAAGATCCCGTTCGATCATCTGCGCGACACCATCTTGCCGATGCTGCAGCAGTCGCGCGCCGGCCGCAAATCCCTGCGCATCTGGTCGGCGGCCTGCTCGACCGGGCAGGAGCCCTATTCGATCGCGATGCTGCTGAAGGAAAAGGCGCAGGCGCTGTCGGGCTGGCGGATCGAGATCGTCGCGACCGATCTGTCGCAGGAAGTGCTGGAGAAATCGCGCTCCGGCATCTACAGCCAGTTCGAGGTGCAGCGCGGCCTGCCGATCCAGCTGCTGGTGAAATATTTCGCGCAAGTGGGCGAGCTCTGGCAGCTCAATTCCGAGATCCGCGGCATGGTCCAGCACAGGCAGCTCAACCTGCTGCAGGACTTCGCCCATCTCGGCAAGTTCGACGTGATCTTCTGCCGCAACGTGCTGATCTATTTCGACCAGGAAACCAAGATCAGCATCTTCGACCGCATGGCCAAAGTGATGGAGGCGGACGGCATGCTGATGCTGGGCGCGGCCGAATCCGTGGTCGGGATCACCGATGCGTTCCGCCCCCTTGCGGACAAGCGCGGGCTCTACCAGCCGAATCCGGATCGCGGCGGCGCGCGGGCGCCGCTGTTGAAGGTGGTCGCCGCGCGCTAAATTATCGCGTGCGGCAGGAAGCGCGAATTGTTGCCGGTGATCGGGCTTTCGTCTTCGCGGATGGAAAGCCCGCACGGCGTGTGGTCGACCAGCCAGCTGCCCAGCACCGGATATTGGCGATCGAAATGCTGCAGGCTTGCAAAGGCCTGGCGGACAAAGCCTTCGCCGCCGTAGGGACCATCCTGCTGCGCGAGTGCGACGCCGTGGCTGATCAGCGAGACATTGGCGCCTTCGCGCGAGTAGAGCGGCTTGCGCACAAAGGACGCGCCGAGTTCCTTCGCCCGCGGATCGTCCTCGAAAAAAGCCGGCAGCAGGTTCGGATGGTTCGGAAACATCTCCCACAGCAGGGGCAGGATGCCCTTGTTGGAGAGCACGGCCTTCCAGGGCGGTTCGATCCAGCGCGTCGAAGCTTCTCTTAGTTTCGCGCCAAAGGCGTCGTGGAACATCCATTCCCAGGGATAGAGCTTGAAGGCGAGCTCGATGTCGCGATTGTCGAGGTCGACAAAGCCGCCTGCATCACGCCAGCCGATGTCCTCGATGTCGATCATCGTGGTGGCAAGGCCTGCCTGCGTCGCGGTGTCCTCGAGATAGGCGAGCGTGCCGGCATCCTCTTCATGGCCGGTCGTTCCCGCCAGATGCAGATGGCGGCCGCGGCCGGTCTTCTTCCAGGCCTCGATCAGGCGTTCATGGATCGAGTTGTACTGATCGGCTTGTTTCGGGATGATGGCCCGCTCGATCGCCTGTTCGAGCCAGGTCCACTGGAACACCGCGGCCTCGAAGATCGAGGTCGGCGTGTCGGCGTTGTATTCGAGCAGCTTGGCCGTGCCCTGTCCGTCAAAGCTGAGATCGAGCCGGCCGTAGAGGCTCGGCTCGTCGCGCTCCCAGCTTTCCGCGATCAGCGGCCAGAACGGCTCGGGTATCTTCAGCCGCTGCAAGATACGTTCGTCGTCGACGGCGTGGCCGACGAGCTCGAGGCACATCGCATCGATCTCGCCGGTCGGCGCCTCGATCCTCGCTTCGATCTCTTCGAGCGTGAATGCGTAATAGCCGCGCTCGTCCCAATAGCGCTCGTCGTCGATGGTATGGAAGTCGAAGCCGCATTCTTCGGCGGTCTTCTGCCAGTCATCGCGCTCGGGGCAGATGATGCGCTGCATCCGTGATAATCAGCCGCCCGCGTGTCCGTGGCCGCCGTGACCATGGCCGCCGCCGCCGAAGTGGTGGAAGCTGCCGCCAAAACCGCCCGCGATCGCCCGGCAATAGGGCTCGCCGTTCGGACCGGGCACGGCGGTGAGGCCGGGGCCGCAATATATCGGCCGCGCCGCAAGCGGGCTTGCGACGGCGCTGACGGCGGCGCTTCCCATCAAGGTCAGCACGACACGGCGCGAGCGTTTCATAAATTCGGCCTCCCAGTCACATGCGGCGCGAAGTTTCGCCGAAGACGAACCGATCCGACAGGCAAAACGCGGTGATTTCACGGCATCGTGCGGATCAGCCGCCGCCAAAGCCGAACGCATGGGCAAACGAGCCGAAACCCCCGCGGGTCACGCCGGAGGAGGATTCCGTACCGCTCACCGACGAACTGCGCGAGGACGAATCGCCGCCAAAGAAGGAGAAGCGCGACGACGAGCGGCTGGAGCCGCCGCCACCTCCACCGCTGCTGGACGAACTCCGTGGCGCGCAAGCGGCGCCCGTTGACGGCAGCGCAGGCGCGGCCATTCCAGCTGAGGGCGGCTGGCACGTCTCGCTTGGCATCAGCGCATAGGCGCCGCCGCCGACCGCAAGGGTGCCCATCACCAGCAGCGCCACATGGCTGGACCGTTTTGGCGGCGGCGGCGCGTCGGCAAGCCGTGCCGGCTGGCGCCTGCCGAACTCCTTTGCGGGCGGCTTGCCGTTCATGATCAATAGATCATCGAGGCGGCGTTCAGCGCGCCGGCCGCGAGCGACGCGAGACCGAGCCAGATCGCCGGCGCCATCTGGCCCTCGGCGATCCGCTGCGACAGGTTCGGCACGGGGATCTTCACCAGGAAATAGACCGCGATCTGGACGATCAGCGCGATCACGCTCCAGATCAGGCCGTCCACGACATTGGCAGAATGCGCGATGGCGCTGACGACCGGCAGCGTGAAGCCGAGCAGGCTCAGCCCCAGCGCAATCGCCGCGGCCGGGTCATTGTCGCGGATCAGCTGAAACTCGTTGTGCGGGGTGATGCGGGTATAGACCAACAGATACGCCACGACCGCGATGATCGCAGTGCAGAAATAGAACAGGAAGGCCGGCAGCCCGGCGAGCGATTGCAGGATCATGGAGAGCGCCCCAACTCGTGATGCCAGAGCTTGGCATGATCGTTTGGTCGGCGCAGCGGCAGCGCCCGTTCCTCCCCCAAAAAACAAAAACCCCGCCATTTGCGGCGGGGTCCAGTCTGGGAGGAGCGAGCCTGAGCTCGCGGGTCAAACCCAGTTAGGCAGGAATGCGTTCGTCCATGTCGTGCGGCTCGCGCAGCACATAGCCGCGGCCCCAGACGGTCTCGATGAAGTTGCGGCCTTCGGAGGCGTTGGCGAGCTTCTTGCGCAGCTTGCAGATGAAGACGTCGATGATCTTCAGTTCCGGCTCGTCCATGCCGCCATAGAGGTGGTTCAAGAACATTTCCTTGGTCAGCGTGGTGCCCTTGCGCAAGCTGAGCAGTTCCAGCATCTGGTATTCCTTGCCGGTCAGATGCACGCGCTGGCCGCCGACTTCCACGGTCTTGGTGTCGAGGTTGACCACGAGATCGCCGGTCTGGATCACCGACTGGGCGTGGCCCTTCGAACGGCGCACGATCGCGTGGATGCGGGCCACTAGTTCGTCCTTGTGGAAGGGTTTGGTCATGTAGTCGTCGGCGCCGACGCCGAGACCCTTGACCTTGTCCTCGATGCCGGCAAGGCCGGAGAGGATCAGGATCGGAGTCTTGATCTTGGAGACCCGCAGCTGCTTGAGCACGTCATAGCCGGACATGTCGGGCAGGTTCAGGTCGAGAAGGATAATGTCGTAATCGTAGAGTTTGCCGAGATCGACGCCTTCTTCGCCCAAATCGGTCGTATAGACGTTAAAGCTCTCGGACTTGAGCATCAATTCGATCGACTGCGCGACGGCGCTGTCATCTTCAATCAGCAAAACGCGCATGCCAGTTCCCCATAGTCGCCGCTCCGGGCGTCAGGTCGGCCGCGAACTTGCGGCACTCAAAACGCCTTTGAACAACTGATTCGGATCCTGACTGGACATGGTTAACAAATTCTGATTCTGATCCGCAAGGTCCCCGGGTGCAATTTTTGTCGAATCGCCCTAAGATATTGCGTCAAACCAGCTTTTTGTAACCAGGTCTCCTTCAAGTTCCACTTTAAGAGGCGGACCTAACCGACTCTCGCGATTCGCTGTTCATTCTGAGCAGACGAGCGCCTTCAGTCACCAAAGACAGTGACGCAATGATTAATGATGCGGGTAAACACGAAGTTAAGCCGGCTCGCGAAATACGCCGAAACTTAAGGTTTTCGCAATGAAGGCGCTGGCGGAACAGATCGGCGACATCGACGGCGTCAATATTTATGGCCGCGTGGTCGGCGTTCGTGGCCTGATGGTGGAGATCGCAGGCCCGATTCACGCCATGTCGGTCGGCGCGCGCATCGTGATCGACACCGGCGGCAACCGTTTCATTCCCTGCGAGGTGATCGGCTTCTCCGGCAACAACGCTGTCGTGATGCCGTTCGCCGGCCTTGAAGGTGTCCGCCGTGGTTGCCGCGCGGTGATTGCCAATGCCGCAAGTCAGGTGCGGCCATCGACGGCCTGGCTCGGGCGCGTGGTCAATGCGATGGGGGAACCGATCGATGGCAAGGGGCCGCTGGCGCAAGGCCCTTCGCCCATGGCGTTCCGCAACACGCCGCCGCCGGCGCATTCGCGCAAGCGCGTCGGCAACCCGCTCGATCTCGGCGTGCGCGCGCTCAACACCTTCCTCACCTGCTGTCGCGGCCAGCGCATGGGTATCTTCGCCGGTTCCGGCGTCGGCAAATCGGTGCTGCTGTCTATGCTGGCGCGCAATGTCGATGCCGCCGTCACCGTCATTGGCCTGGTCGGCGAACGCGGCCGCGAGGTGCAGGAGTTCCTGCAGGACGATCTCGGCGAGGCGGGGCTGGCGCGCTCCGTCGTCGTGGTCGCAACGTCCGACGAGCCCGCGCTGATGCGGCGGCAGGCGGCGTATCTGACGCTTGCGATCGCGGAATACTTCCGCGATGAAGACAAGGACGTGCTCTGCCTGATGGACTCGGTGACGCGCTTTGCCATGTCGCAGCGCGAGATCGGGCTTTCCGCGGGCGAGCCGCCGACCGCCAAGGGCTATACGCCGACCGTGTTCACGGAATTGCCCAAGTTGCTCGAGCGCGCCGGTCCCGGCGTGGGACAGGGCACCATCACCGGCGTCTTTACGGTGCTGGTCGATGGCGACGATCATAATGAGCCGATCGCGGACGCCGTCCGCGGCATCCTCGACGGACATATCGTGATGGAGCGCGCGATCGCCGAGCGCGGCCGCTATCCCGCCATCAACATCCTCAAATCGGTGTCGCGAACCATGCCGAAATCGGCCGACCCGGCGTTTTTGCCCGTCATCCAGCGCGGACGGCGGGTGATGGCAACCTATGCCGACATGGAGGAACTGATCCGGCTCGGCGCCTACCGGCAGGGCTCGAGCGCCGAGGTCGACGAGGCGATCCAGCTCCATGAACCGCTGGAAGCGTTCCTGCGCCAGGCCAAGGATGAGGTCTCCAATCTGCCCGACGGCTACCGCCAACTTGAGCAAATCGTGGGGCGCTTGGAAACGGAACGCTAACTTTGTCGCGCCATGATCCCAAAACCAATTTGGAGACGCCGGCGAGGCCCCAAAGGGGCGCCGGCCTTGTCCCGCTTGTAAGCACGGGACTTCTGGGGAGTATGAGTTCGATGAAGTCACGCGAAACGCTAATCCGCCTGAAGAAGTTTCAGGTCGACGAGAAGCGCCGAAGGGTTGCCCAGATTGAAGGCATGATTGCCGACTTCCAGCGCATGTCGGTCGACCTCGAGCGCGAGATCCAGGCCGAGCAGGACCGCGCCGGGATCAACGATCCCTCGCACTTCGCCTATCCGACCTATGCCAAGGCGGCGATCCAGCGTCGGGAAAATCTGACCCGCTCGGCCGACGAGCTGCGCATCCAGCTCGAGGACGCCAAGGCGCTGCTGTCGGAAGCCTACGAAGAACTGAAAAAGGTCGAACTGCTCGACGAGCGCGACCAGGCGCGCGAGCGCGCCGAAGAGAACGCCCGCGAACAGGCCGATCTCGACAGCATCGGCTTGATGCGCGCGCGCCTCGGCGTCATCGCCTGACGCGGCAAGAAATCTGAAACACGGTGATGACCCGGGCCATCAGGCCCGGGTTTTTGCTATTTGATGTCCACAGTGTGGCCGGGAGCCCCTTGGTGCCGGGCTTTCCCGCGGGCTATGCTAAAGGACGAGGTTGGATCGGGCCGTACCGGCAAGCGGGGCGCGGTTTTGGGGAGGCTGAATGCTGACGCCGGCTGAGCTGGTCTGGCTGATCGCGGCGGTTGCGAAAGGTGACGAGGCAGCCTTCGAGCGCCTCTACGTCGCTACGCGCGCGAAACTCTACGGCGTGGTCCTCCGTATCTTGCGCAGACAGGATCTCGCAGAGGAGGTCATTCAGGAGACGTACGTCAAGATCTGGAATAGCGCCGGGCAATTCAATCCGGCGCTGGCGTCGCCGATCACGTGGATGGCGTCGATCGCGCGCAACCGGGCCATCGATGTCGTCCGCAAAAAAAGCGAACTCTCGATCGAAGAAGAGCCGGCAGCGATGGAAGTCGCCTCCGATAGCCCGGATCCGCTGGCGCGCCGGGAAATGACGGAAGAACTGAAGCGTTTGCTGGAATGCGTCGGCCGGCTCGAGCCGGACCGTCAGAAGCTCGTGCTGCTTGCCTACTACAACGGCTGGAGCAGGGAGCAACTGGCGGCGAAGTTCGAGGCGCCGGTGAACACGGTGAAGACGTGGCTTCGCCGCAGCATGATGGACATTCGTGAGTGCTTGGGTCTTTAGGGCATGATCCGGAACAGCGGAAACCGGTTTTCATGCTCAAACAAGGGGGCTGGACTCTGAGGTAGATGGAATACAGCGAAGACCATATCGCGCTGGCCGCTGAATACGCGCTCGGCACCCTTGATGCCGACGAGCGCGCGCAGGTCGAGACCATGATCGCGACCGACAGCGAGTTCGCGGCGATCGTGCACGCCTGGGAAATCCGGCTCGGCGTGCTGAACCAGATGGTCGGCTCGGTCGAGCCGCCTCCCGAATTGTGGGGGCGCATCCGCACCGCGGTCGGACTGGCGGGGCAGCAGGCACCGCCCGTGCTGCCGGAGACGCCGCCGCCGATTGCGCCGATGGTGCTGCAGGATTTGGAGCCCGGCGCGCCGCCGCCGCCCGTTGTCGATACGTCCAACGTGGTCCAGCTCTCGGGCCGCGTCCGCGCCTATCGCAACATCGCCGCCGCCATGACCGCGATTGCCGCGGCGCTGCTCGGGCTGATCGGCGTGCAAGTCGTCTCTCCCGGCTTGCTGCCGGGGCTGGGCGGAAAGCCGCCCGTACAGGTTGCCGAGGTCAAGCCGACGCCGACGCCCGTGCCAACACCCACGCTGGTTCCGTCAGCGCAATATGTCGCGCTGCTGCAGGGCGCGGCCGGCGGTCCCGCCTTCATCCTCACCGTCGACGGCGCGACGCGGAATTTCACCGTGCGCAAGGTCGGCGCGCCGCCAATTGATCCGAGCAAAAATTACGAGCTCTGGCTGATCTCGGACAAGCTGCAGAACCGCCCGCGCTCGCTCGGCGTGATCGGTGCCAGCGACTTCGTCACACGTCCGGTGCTCGCGGGCTATGACGCCGACGTCGTCAATGGCGGCACCTACGCGGTGACCGTCGAGCAATCCGGCGGCTCGCCCGACGGCGCGCCGCATTCGCAGCCGGTGTTCATCGGCAAGCTGATCGAGACCGTGCCGGCAACGGCGCCGAACCGGTAGGGCACAAAAAGAAAACGCCCGTGGGGAGCGGGCGTTTTCCGAGTAGTCGACTTGGGGGTAGTTGGGGTCTTCTACATATCCGCGTGGCGACTTTGGGGGGCTGGTAAAGAGCCACGCGAATTCCGTCAAACTCTCCTATCGAACCGTCGAGGCGCCTGAGCTTGTCATCGTTACCGGCTTGCCGGCTTTGACCACGCCTGCCGTCTGGCTGTATTCGTCCGAATTGCTGTGGGCGGAAATGCCGAGGCCAGCCACTACGATGCCAGCAACGAGTGCGACGACCACGATCTTGAGATGGGTCGTGCGATCTGCGCTGTAGATCGAGTGGTTCATTGGAAGCCCTCCTGCCGTCTTCCGCACTGTTCAGATTGGTCGGTCTCGCCGGCTCTCCGGTTCAACCGCCGCACGCTTACAAACGTAGTGAACCGGCCGCCCGTTCCAAATAGGCGATCACATGTCAGTGATAAGACTTGAAAGCTCGCGATCAGCGGAGCCGTCCGAATTAGAAAAAGCGTCGGTATTGCAGTTCGTTATTGGTATATCTCGTGCCGTGCCACAAAGTCCCGGCAGATGAACCAAAGTTAAGAAATCAGTTGCCTGTGGCGAAAAAACACGGTGCGCCAAGTGCTTCGCAGGAGCCGGCGCTACACGCTTCCGACCGTTTTCAGCCGCGCGCGGGGATGGATTTCCGCCTGCGACAAAACGGTAGTCTGCTGCCGGAAGCGCTCGACCAGCGAGCGGACGAAGGGCCGGATTGCGGCCGAGGTGACCAGCACCGGCGCTTCGCCCTCGCGCGCGGCGCGCTCGAAGGCATCGCGCACCGCCGCCATGAACTCCGACAGCTTTGACGGTTGCATGGCCAGGCTCTTGTCCTCGCCCTGGCCGATAATGGATTCGGCGAAAGCTTGTTCCCATTTCGCCGACAGCGCGATCAGCGGCAGGTAGCCGTTGTGGCTGGTATTCTGCGCGCAGATCTGCCGCGCCAGCCGGGCGCGGACATGTTCGACCATTGTTGAGGGATTACGGGAAAAGGCGAGTGCGTCCGCGATGCCTTCCAGGATGGTGGAAAGGTCGCGAATCGAAATCCGTTCCGAGAGCAGCAGCTGCAGCACGCGCTGGATGCCTGAGATCGTGACCAGCGCCGGCACGATGTCCTTGACCAGCTCGCTCTGCTCCTTCGGCAATTCCTTGAGCAGCTTCTGCACCTCGCCATAGGACAGCAGGTCGCTCATGTTGCTCTTCAGGAGCTCGGTGAGGTGGGTCGACAGCACGGTCGCGGCGTCGACCACGGTATAGCCCTTCAGCGCCGCCTCTTCCTTCAGCGAGGCGTCGACCCAGGTCGCCGGCAAACCGAATGTCGGCTCGATGGTATGGATGCCGGGCACGGCGACCTGGCCGCCGCCGGGATCCATGACCATGAACTGGTTCGGCCAGATCTTGCCCTGGCCGGCGTCGACCTCCTTGATCTTGATGATGTAGGTGTTGGCCTCGAGCTGGACGTTGTCGAGGATGCGCACCGCCGGCATCACAAAGCCCATCTCGATTGCAAGCGACTTGCGCAGCGCCTTGATCTGCTCGGTGAGGCGGTCCTGCCCGTCGGGGCCGTTGACCAGCGGCAGCAGCGCATAGCCCAATTCGATCTTGAGATCGTCGATCTTCAGCGCTGCCGCGATCGGCTCTTCGGCGGCGGCCGCAGCCGCCGCAGCGGCCGCGGGCGCGGCGGCGACCTTGGCCTCCTCGATCGCCCTGTTGTGCTTGTGCTTGCGCGCCTTCCAGGCCATCGCGGCGGCGCCGCCGCCCAGCGCCAGGAACGGAATGGTCGGAATGCCCGGCAGCAGCGCCAGCACGCACATGACTGCCGCCGCCATGCCCAGCGCCTGCGGGTAGCCCGAAAACTGCTTGATCAGCGCCTTGTCGGCCGCGCCGGAGACGCCGGCCTTGGAGACGAGCAGGCCCGCCGCGGTCGAGACGATCAGCGCCGGCACCTGCGTGACAAGGCCGTCGCCGACGGTCAGCAGCGTGTAGGTGCGTGCGGCCTCGCCGAAGGACAGGCCCTGCTGCGCCACGCCGATGATGATGCCGCCGATCACGTTGATGAACACGACAAGGAGGCCGGCGATCGCGTCGCCACGCACGAATTTCGAGGCACCGTCCATGGCGCCGAAGAAGCCGCTTTCGTCTTCCAGCGTCTTGCGGCGTTCGCGCGCCACCTTCTCGTCGATCAGGCCGGCATTGAGGTCGGCATCGATCGCCATCTGCTTGCCGGGCATGGCGTCCAGGTGAAAACGCGCCGCGACTTCGGCGATGCGGCCTGAACCCTTGGTGATGACGACGAAGTTCACGGTGACCAGGATCGCGAACACGATGATCCCGATCACGAAATTGCCGCCCATCACGAAATTGCCGAAGGCCTCGATGACATGGCCGGCGGCATCGGTGCCCTCATGGCCGCGGGACAGGATCAACCGCGTCGAGGCGAGGTTGAGCGACAGCCGCAGCATGGTCGAGATCAACAGCGTGGTCGGAAAAGACGAGAATTCCAGCGGTGTCTGGATGAACAGCGCCGTCATCAGGATCAGGATCGACAGCGTGATCGAGATCGCCAGGAACAGGTCGAGGATGATCGAGGGCAGGGGAAGGATCAGCACCACCAGGATGGTGAGGATGCCGAAGGCGAGCGCGAGGTCGCCGCGCTTGATGATGTTGCCGATTTCGCTCAGCGATGGGAAACCGCCGCCGCTTGCGCCAGATCCCTGACCCGCCGTCACATCGACCATGCTACCCGCGTCCCCCCGCGTATGCCGTTCGCGGGCCCCAAGCGACTTCGCGGCGGCCGAAGGACCACCGGATCGAAACTGAGGCACCGCGCTGGCGTCCAGGAGATCTCCCCCGCATCTGCGGTCGACGACACTCAACTTCACTCGGCAATTTTTGCCCGGTGTATGGTTAGGAAAGGGTTAATAGGGGCGTCTTTGGACGTAATTCGGCGCCGAATGTTCCCTCGCCCTTCCGGGCCGTGCAACTCGTCGCGCCCCGGAATAACGGCTCCTGCGTTCCCGCATGCCTAATGTCGCGCCATTGTGGCTTGACCTTTGGGCACTCACCGACAACTCTGGCGCCAGTGCACGCCCCCGCCGGACAGCCCCACGATTCCGCCGCCTTCACCCCTGATTCCGGTCAGGCTTGGGTGCGGCTCGCGCTTGCGGTCCTGATCGCCTCGATCGGGGCGGTCGGCATGTGGGCGGTGGTGGTCGTGCTTCCGACCGTGCAGGCGGAATTTTCGGCGACCCGCGGCGCGGTGTCGCTCGCCACCACCATGATCTTCATGGGCTTTGGCCTCGGTGGCGTCATCACCGGCCGCATCACCGACCGCTTCGGCATCGTGGCGGCGATGGCGATTAGCATTGCTTTTCTCGGCATTTCCTTCGTCCTCGCGGGCCTCGCCGCGACGCTGTGGCAATTCAACGCCGTCTATTTCCTGATCGGGCTCGGCACCTCGGCGACCTTTGCGCCGCTGATGGCGGAGGTTTCGCACTGGTTCGAGCGCTACCGTGGCCTGGCTGTGACCATCGTCGCCAGCGGCAATTATATCGCCGGCACGATCTGGCCGCCGCTGGTCAATTGGGGCGTGCAGGAAATCGGCTGGCGCTCCACCCACATCGCGATCGGCATCTTCTGTGCCGTGACCATGACGGTGCTGGTCGTGGTGCTGCGGCTGATCATCGGCAGCGGCGGGGCACGCGATCACGCCAACGCGCCACCGCCGCAGGTCGATCTCCACCTCTCGGCCAATACGCTGACCGTGCTGCTCTCGATCGCCAGCATCTCCTGCTGTGTCGCGATGGCGATGCCGCAGGTCCATATCGTCGCCTATTGCGGCGACCTCGGCTATGGCATCGCAAGCGGCGCCGCGATGCTGTCGATGATGATGGGCTTTGGCATCATCAGCCGCATCGGCTCCGGCTTCCTCGCCGACAGGATCGGCGGCATCCGCACGCTCCTGATCGGCTCGGTCGCGCAGGGCTTTGCGCTCTTGTTCTATCTGTTCTTCGACACCCTGACCTCGCTTTATCTGATCTCGGCCATGTTCGGCCTGTTCCAGGGCGGCATCGTGCCGAGCTACGCCATCATCGTGCGCGAGACCATGCCGGCTCGCGAGGCGGCGACCCGCGTCGGCATCGTGATCTTCGCCTCCGTGTTCGGCATGTCCTTTGGCGGCTGGGTCTCCGGCGTGATCTTCGACGCCACCGGCTCCTATGCGGCTGCCTTCGCCAATGGCCTTGCCTGGAATGGGCTCAACATGGCGATCGTGGTTGGGCTGTTGATCCGCGCGCGCGGCCGCGGCCGGCTTGCGATGG
>CAVUCB010000070.1:0-43209 GCA_963739755.1 uncultured Alphaproteobacteria bacterium
GGTCAAGACATTGATCGCGCTTGGCGCGTGCCGCCGGGAAAATATCTCGCGAAGCGGCCCGCCGATTTCACGCTGACGCAACCGACCTCGCAATATGTCGCCATGCGCGACGGGTGCCGGCTTGCAGTGGACGCCTATGTCCCGCGACCGAAGTTCGGCACAAGCGCTCCGCACAGCTTCCCGACGATTGTTTTCTTCACACCCTATTATCGCCGCTTCAGGCTGCGGCCGGGCGGGGCGGGCGAGGTCAATCCCAACACCAGCAAGTTTCGCGACTTCTTCGTGCCGCGCGGCTACGCCGTGGTGGTAGTCGACGTGCGCGGCACCGGCGCCAGTTTCGGCACCCGCGACAGTTTTCGGTCGCCGCGTGAGCGCGAGGACTCACGCGAGATCGCCGACTGGATTGTGGCGCAGCCCTGGTCGAATGGCATTATCGGCGCCACCGGCATCTCCTACGTCGGCGCGGCCTCCGACTTTCTGGCCTCGACCGGACATCCCTCGGTAAAGGCCATCGCGCCGATCTCCGCGGTCTGGGACACCTATGCCGACAATTATTTTCCAGGCGGCATTCAATTGAAGTCGCTGACCACAATCTATGACGAGCTGATGATCGGGCTCGACCACGACCGGCGTGACGTGCTCAAGAAGTTTTCCTATTTCAACAATCCCGATTTCGAGGGACCGCAGTCCGTCGATGACGATCCCGACGGCGTTCTCGTCGAGCAGGCGGTGCGCCAACATCTCGGCAATTTCCGTCAGACCGATTTCATGGCGGAGTTCAAATTCCGCGAGGAGGGGCTTCCTTACGATCCCAACTTCTCATCGGCCTCGATCAGCCCGTATTCGGTCGCGCACGGCATCAAGCACGACGTTGCCATCCTCTCGATCTCGGGCTGGCTCGATGGCGCGGGCTATATGAATGGCGCAATCGCTCGCTACCTCACGAAGAAGGATAATCCGCGCCATCTGCTGCTTGGTCCCTGGGATCACGGCGCGCGCATTGACATCTCGCCATGGCGCCGCGCGGTCGAGCCGGATTTTCCGTTGCTCGGCGAAGTGCTGCGTTTCTTCGACAGCTATCTGATGGGCCTCGATACCGGGCTCAAACAGGAAGCGCCGATCCATTATTTCTCGGTGCATGCCGAGGAATGGCGGTCCGCGGAAAACTGGCCGCCGATCGAGACGCAGCAGAGATTCTTCCTCGCGCCGGATCAACGGCTCGCCGACGCCGCACCTGGCGCGGGCGCTGATGAATATCAAGTCGACTTCACGATCGGCACCGGCACCGAAACCCGCTACGAGCGCATCGCCGGTATCGACAGCCGCCACTATTATGCGGATTGGCAGGGGCGCACGGCGAAGATGCTGAGCTACACCTCGCCGCCGCTCGAGAGCGCAGCGGAGCTTGCCGGTCATGGCCTCGCCGATCTCTGGCTCTCCAGCAGCGAGCCTGATCTCGCGCTGTTCGTCTACCTCACCGAAGTCGAGGCCGACGGCACCGAGCGCTATGTCACCGAAGGGTTGCTGCGCGCGCTGCATCGCAAGGGGCGGCCGGCGCCTGAAAGCTATCGCGCGACCTGGCCGTTCCGCTCGTTTGCGCGCGCCGACGCCGCGCCGCTTGTGCCTGGCCGGGTCGAGCGCATCCGAATTCCGCTTTTGCCGGTGGCGTGGCGATTTGCGGCCGGCAGCCGCATTCGCCTGTCGATTGCGGGCGCCGACGACGATCATTGCGGACAGGTCCCGCATGGCCGGCCGCCGCGATTGAAAATGTTTTGGGGCGACGGCCATGCCTCTGCGCTGGAGTTGCCGCTCACAGCCGGAGCATGATCCGGAAAAGTGTGTGGCGGTTTTCCCTCGCGACAAACGCGCAGCGTTTGCGCGGAGATCATGCTCAACCAAAAAACCTGAAGCGCGATGAGGATTCAACCTAATCTCATCGCGCTTTTAAATGTGCGCTCACGGCGCAAGGCCGTCGATAATGGCAAACAGCGCCGCGAAGGCCGCGGCGGTGGCGGCCCATCCGCTCAAGCGGCTCTGCTCGCTCACGAGCTGCATCAGTGCCACCAGATCATCAACGCTCTGATTGCCTTGTCCGGTCTTTCCAAGCTTGCAGCTCTTGATCTTCAGCCGCGCCGACATAAACCAAAGCAGCGCCGCGGCCGCAGCGCAGCTTCCTGACAGGATTGCGAGTGTCTGCTTCATGGTCTGCGATCTGCCAGCGGAGGCGCTGCCGTGCGCTTCTACCAACGAAGCCGGCGGTGCCGCGTTCCTGATAAGGAAGCCAGCGACGCCGCTGCATTGATCGAGATCAAGCGAGGCGCCGCGCTCGCGCGCCGCGGATGTGGCCCTTGGGACAATTGTCTCGGCAGCCGTCTTGCGTCTTGAATAGCTTGGCGCGCTCGAGCGTCGACCCCCGATCAGGAGCGCGCTGCTCAGGAGAGCGACCCCGGTCTCACCCAGGCTGGGGTCGCTCTTTGATCTTTCGGTGACGATCGGGTCGATCGGCTCGATTGTGTGCATGGCGCATCCAACGAGACGGCCCCGCGTCGGGAGGAAGTGGGGGGCCGGGGTCGCCTCGTCGGAGCGCGCCGCCGTGTCAGAGCCCCTCATGGCACGGCGCAGCAACAGATTAGACGACGGCGGCGCGATCAGCGCTATTGTCCCAAGGTGCCGCAGTCAGTCAGCCAGGCTGTCCCGGCTGGGTTCGTGTATGGCTCCAGTCGTCACCAGCCGTACTGGCCGTAAGATCCGTAAGGGCTGCAGCCCTCATAGGCGTAGCCGTCGCCATAGCCACCATAACCGCCATAGGAGGGCGTGCTGTAATAGCCGCCCGAAGCGTTGTGGTGAATACCGTGCATGGCGTTGATCTGGATCGAGCCGACATTGTCCAGCCGCGTCAGCCCGTTGTAGGCTGCCATGGATGGCTCATCCTCGCGCGGAGCATGGATCTGCTGGCAGTGACGGACATGGCGGCAGGATCGATGCGGTGTCGCCTGCTCGCCGCAAGTGCGGCGTTGGCCGTGATGGCCGCAGCTGGCGGCGCGGCGGCGGTGCCGCTAAGCCCGTTTCGGTATGAAGAGCAGGCGCAGCGGCATTGCCCTGGCGATACGATAGTCTGGCTCGATTTTCGAACCCGGCGATATTATTGCAGCGGCCAGAAGCGCTATGCGCGCGGCTTTGACGGCAGCTTCGTCTGCCGCGAAGAGGCGCGCCGCAGCGGCTATCGCCGCTCGCTGCTGGGCCTGCGATAGCGCGGGCGAATTGAGCAATTGATCCAGATCAAAAGAGCGGATTGATCTGCGGCTAGAGTGTACGAAAATGCTCGGGCAGGGAGGCAAGCCATGACAAGCCTTCTGGAATTCGATGCGCTGGAGTTCAGTGCGCGCGCGGCCCTTTGCCGGCACTTTGCCATGCTGGAGCCGGACAGCCGGTTCATCTGGCTGGCAGAGGCGGAGCGATGGGCGCGCCTGACGAAAGACAACGAAGACGAGCCGGAGACGCCGCGACATCGCGACGCGAGCGTGTCAGCCCCTGGCTTCGTCAAGCCAGGCCGGAATTGACGCGGACGGGATGACGCGCTTCGGCGACACCGGGTTGATGGTTCCCGCGATCAGTGTTTGGTCCCCGGCCTCGACCCTCGCTCGAGCAAATGCCATTGCCTCGTCTTCGCTGGGAAAGGTCTTCGTCGCGCGAGGGGCACGATCGCCGAGCCTACCGCCGCTCGCGATGTATGAGACATACCAGGTCATCGTGGACGTTTCGGCCATGGGACTGTTCGGAGCGTTGACGGCGGAACTGTAAGCGGCCCTCGTGGGCGTTCCGCGTTAATGTGGTGTTGCGGAAAGCCGTGCGCTACCCCCGGTTGCGCGTTCCTGCGTCGACAAATGTGACTGTTCTCCTGGCGATCGAACTCGACCGGGGTGAGCCGCGGACATTGGCGATTTTGCAAGCCATTGGCTCTAGGGCCAATTGTCCGGGCGATTTCGGTCTGAATGGTGAAGGTGACAACTGCTATGGACAGGTCATCACGAAGTGCTAGCTTCCGACGCCAAAGCAAACCGCGGCTGATCCTTGCATGATCACCATTCCTGCGACGATGGCCCAGGCACTGGGCACGTTCCTAGCCACGGAGTTGCGGGTCCGGTTCGGCTCGTCACATGCCCAACTGGCCGAGTTCCTGCCCTACGCGGCAAGGCTCACGCTGGAGTGCATCGGCAACAGCGATGCGCTCTATCATGACATCGAGCATTCGATGCTGGTGGCGCTGGTTGGCCACGACATTCTGATGGGGCGCGGGCTGATGCGGCCCACCACACCGCGCGATTATTCGAATTTCATCCTGGCCTGCCTCACCCACGACATCGGCTATGTGCGCGGCGCGGTGCAGGGCGACGGAGATGGGGAATATATCGCCGACGTCACCGGCCGCACCATCCGCCTGCCGATCGGCTCGTCGGATGCCGCGATGGCGCCCTATCATGTCGATCGCTCAAAACTGTTCGTGATCGAGCGTTTCGACACGGTCGAATACCTCGATGCCGACCGCATCGCCCGCGCCATCGAATATACCCGCTTTCCCTATCCATCCGAGTCGACCGGGGGCGCGGACGAACTCAACGAAGAGGAAGGCCTCTTGCTGCGCGCCGCCGATCTGATCGGCCAGCTCGGCGATCCCAACTACATGCGCAAGGCGAATGCGCTTTTCTACGAGTTCGAGGAGATCGGCCTCAACAGGCAGCTCGGCTACGACACGCCGGCGGACGTCATCTACAAATACCCGCAGTTTTATTGGAAGAACGTCGCGCCGCAGATCAAGACCGCGATCCGCTATCTCAATGTCACATCCAGCGGCCGGCAATGGGTCGCCAATCTCTACAGCAATGTTTTCCGCGCCGAGCGCGAGCTGACCCAGTCGGGCCCGCAAATCTAGCTGCCAGTCGCCCGGGGCGAATCGGAGCCTTAGGCACCCGTGTTGATCTGGATCAATATGCTTCGGTCTTCAGCATCGCACGCACGCTAGGGGGTATTTCTCGCATCCCGACGGGCATATGATGGACGGCACTTTTTCCGCCGATGGGGACCTGGCAAAAAGGGGGGCGTTGGTGTCGACGGGCACAGGCAGCCAGTCCGCTGCGCTCAAGTCGGAAGTGCTGCTGTTTCCGCAGCCGGCGCTGAAACTCATCTACGACACGGCGCCGATCGGGCTCGCCTGCCTCTCGCCGGATTGCCGTTATCTGCAGATCAACCAGCGCCTGACCGAAATCTGCGGCATCTCGGTCGAGGACCATCTCGGGCGCTCGGTGCGCGATTGCGTGCCGGCGCTTGCGGATTCCGTCGAGCAGATCGTCCGCTCGATCATGGAAACCGGCGAGCCCGTCACCGGTATCGAGGTCGCGGGCCAGCGCGCCGACCAGGCGGAAGAGCGCAGCTGGATCACCTATTGGCATCCGCTGCGCGCGCCGAGCGGCGAGATCGTCGCCGTCAACGTGGCGGCCGAAGAGATCACCGAACGCAAGCGCAGCGAGATGGAGATGCGGCGCGCGCGCGAGGCCGCGGAGACGGCGCTGGAAAATCTGCGCGAAACCCAGGCTTCACTGGTCGAGGCCGAAAAGCTCGCCGCGCTCGGCCGGCTGGTCGCAGGCGTCGCGCATGAGATCAACGGTCCCGTCGGCTCCGGCCTGACGGTCGCTTCCTCGCTGCAGCGGCGGTACGAAAGTTTCGCCGCCGAGGTTGGGCGCGGCGACATCCGCCGCTCGGCGCTGAACGAATTTCTCGACGTGGTGCGCAACGCCTCGCTCCAGCTCGTCGCGAATTTCACGCGCGCTTCCGAGCTGGTTCAATCGTTCAAGCAGGTCGCAACCGACCGCGGCGGCCTCGAACGGCGGCACTTCGATCTGGCCGACCTCACCCAGCAGGTGCTGGTGGGCTTGCGGCCGGAATTGCGCAAGCGCGCCCTTGCGCTCGATCTCTCGACTGCGAGGGAGGCCTTGCCATGGACAGCCTGCCCGGCCCCTACGGGCTGGTGCTGACCAATCTCGTGCTCAACTCGATCGTGCATGCGTATCCCGACGGCAAGAAAGGTACCGTCAGTTTCCGCGCCCGTACGCTCGGCGATCACGATGTCGAGATCATCGTCGCCGATGATGGCTGCGGCATGAGCCCACAAGTCCGACGGGCGGCGTTCGATCCGTTTTTCACCACTCGCCGTCACGAAGGTGCGACCGGGCTCGGCCTGCACATCGTGCACAGCATGGTGGTCGATCGGCTCGAGGGCCATCTCTCGCTCCACAGCGAGCCAGGTGCGGGAACCACCGTCCGCCTGATCCTGCCCCGATCGATCAGCTTCGAATGCGATTCCGGAATCTCAGCCTGAGGAGCCTACCGAGGCTGCTGCCAAGCCCGCCTTGATCTCGATCAAAGCTCGCCTCTTCCGCTGGTGTTCGCTGGCGCGAGCTGTGCGGTGGGAGGGTGACGATGGTGCGATGCGGAAGTATGTTGTTGGCGTTGGCGATCACGGCCGCGACATCGCTCGGTGCGGCCGCTCAACAGCAGCCTGCGACCGCGCCGCCGCCTGCCACGCCGCCCGTCACCGCACCGGCGCAGCCGGAACTGCTCAAGCCCGAGCAACTAGAGGCCATCGTCGCACCGATTGCGCTCTATCCCGACGCGCTGCTCGCCAACATGCTGGCGGCCGCGACCTATCCGCTCGAAGTGGTGGAAGCCGATCGCTTTGTGAAGGACAACAAGAACCTCAAGGGCGATGCGCTCAAGGCCGAGGTCGACAAGAAATCCTGGGACGACAGCGTCAAGGCGCTGACCGCGACACCTTCGGTGCTCGACATGATGAGCGATAAGCTCGACTGGACCAAGAGCCTCGGAGACGCCATGCTGGCGCAGCAGGCGGACCTGATGGATGCGATCCAGCGGCTGCGCGAAAAGGCGCGCGCCAACAACAAGTTGGTTTCAACCAAGGAGCAGAAGGTCACGGTCAAGCAGCAGGAGAGCAAGCAGGTGATCGTGATCGAGCCGACCGATCCGAACACCATGTACGTTCCCTATTATGAGCCCGCCACGGTGTATGGCGCGTGGCCCTATGCCGACTACCCGCCCTATTATTTCGGCTATCCCTCCTACATCGGCGCCGGCGTGGTCGCGGCGGGACTGGCCTTCGGTACCGCCTGGGCGATCGGCCGCTGGGGCAATTACTGGGGCGGCGGCTGCAACTGGGGCAACCGCAACGTCTATATCAACCACCGCACCACCAACGTCTGGAATCACAATCCGGCGCATCGTCAGGGCGTCCGCTACAACAACGTGAACGTTCAGCAGCGCTTTGGTAACAACAACGTTCGCGCCGGCGCCAATAACCGCATGGATTTCCGCGGCAAGGGTGGCCAGCAGGTGCTCAACCCCGGTGCCAATCGTCCTAATGCGGGCGATCGCGCGGCCAATGTCGGCGATCGAGCGGGTGATCGCGCAGGTGATCGTGCGGGCGACCGTGCCGGCAATCGTGGCGACAAGGGCGGCGGCAACCGGGCGAATACGGCGGATCGTAACCGCGGCAACGTTGGCAATGCTGGCAACCGCGCCAAGCAGAGCGGCGGAGCCAACCGCGCCGCGGCCGCAAACCGGGCGAGAGGCGGCGGCATGAACGTGTCGTCGGCCCGGACTGCCAACATGGCGTCGGCGCGCGGCCGGGCAAGCTTCGCCAGCGCCGGCGGCGCTCGTGTCAGTGCCGGCGGAGGAGGAGGATTCCGCGGTGGCGGCGGTGGAGGAGGTCGCGGCGGCGGTGGTGGTGGCCGGCGTTCGGACATCGCACTGAAGCACGACGTCGTCCTGCTCGGCTATCTCGATAACGGCCTCGGCTATTACCGCTTCAGCTACAACGGCAGCCAGAAATCCTATGTCGGCGTCATCGCGCAGCAAGTGCAGGCGTTGCTGCCCCAAGCGGTGACGCGCGGACGCGACGGCTATCTCCGCGTCTACTACGAGAAACTCGGGCTCAAATTCCAGACCTACAGGGATTGGCTCGCCTCCGGCGCGCACATCCCCACCGGATCGAGGATATGACCATGAGGGTATTTCGGCTTGATCGCATCCGGCTTGCAGGCGTGGCAGCGGCCGCGAGCCTGCTTTGGCTGATGCCGGCAAACGCACAACAATCCTTCAACAGTCCGGATGATGCGGCAAGCGCGCTTGCCTCCGCCGCGAAGTCCGGCGCCAAACAGGAGTTGCTGAAAGTGCTCGGCCCCAACGGCGAGGACATCATCGATTCCGGCGACGAGACCGCGGACAAGGCCGCGCGTGAGAAATTCCTCGCCGCCTACGATGCCAAACACACGGTGAAGGTCGACGGCAAGAAGGCGTCGCTGATCATCGGCGCCGATGATTTCCCGTTCCCGGTCCCGCTGTTTCGCGCCAAGACCGGCTGGCAATTCGACACCGATCGAGGCCGGCAGGAAATCCTGTACCGCCGTATCGGGCAGAACGAGCTCGACACCATCCAGACCAGCCTCGCCTTTGTCGACGCCGAGAACGAATATGCCGACAAGGATCGCGGCGACGGCGTCGGCGCCTATGCGCAGCGGATCGTCTCCAGTCCCGGCAAGAAGGACGGTCTCTACTGGCCGTCGGACAATAACGAGAGTCCGCTTGGCGAACTCGCTGCGGAAGCGACCGCCGAAGGCTACAAGGCCGGCACCGAACCGCAGCCCTATCACGGCTATTTCTATCGCATCCTCACCCGGCAGGGGCCGAACGCTCCGGGCGGTGCGCTGAACTACGTCGTCAACGGCAAGATGATCGGCGGCTTCGCACTGGTCGCCTATCCCGCCGACTATGCCAATTCCGGCGTCTTGACCTTTATCGTCAATCACGCCGGCACTGTCTACGAGAAGGACCTGGGCGAAAACACCGAGGCCATCGTCAAGACCATGACCTCGTTCGACCCGGACAAGTCCTGGAGAAAGGTCGAGACCGCGAGTGAGTGATCATGCATGCGTTGATGCGAATGCTGGTCGTGGCCACGGCTGCGCTGGCGTCCCTGGGTGCAATGTCGGAGAAGCCGCGCGAGCCCGCGGCAAGTGACAGCGAGATCCGTATCGGCAATCTCATGCCCTATACGGGGCCGCTGTCCGCCTACGCTGCGATCGGCAAGGCCGAGGCGGCTTATTTCGACATGGTGAATGCGCATGGCGGCATCAACGGCCGCAAGCTGCGCTTCATCTCCCATGACGACAGTTCCGATCCGTCGAACGCGGTCGACCTCACCCGTGGGCTCGTCGAGCGCGAAGACGTGCACGTGATGTTCGGCTCGTTCGGCACGCCCGGCAATCTCGCGGTGCGGCGCTATCTGAACGAGCGGAAGATCCCGCAGCTGTTCGTGGCCTCCGGCGACGAAGGGTGGAGCGATCCGAAGGCATTTCCCTGGACCATGGGCTGGCAGCCGTCGTTCCGCGCGGAAGGACGCATCTACGCCAACTACATCCAGGCCTTCTATCCCGACAAGAAGATCGTGGCGCTGTGGCAGAACGACGAGTTCGGGCGCGACCTGTTCAAGGGATTCCAGGAAGGCCTCGGCGACCTCACGCGCATGATCCGTGTCGACATCGCCTTCGAGAGCGCCGATCCGTCGATGGAGACCCATGTCTCGATCCTGAAGCGCTCGGGCGCGGATATCTTCGTCTTTGCCGGCGCGCCCGATGTCGCGGCCAAGGTGATCAGGATCGCGGCTGATCTCAACTGGCATCCCCTTTTCATCCTGGACGGCGCCGCCGCCTCGATCGCCTCCGCGCTGAAGCCGGCGGGCCTGGAAAATTCCGCGGGCGTGATCTCCACCTCTTTCCTGAAGGACGCCAACGACCCTGCATGGAAGGACGACGCGAGCGTGAAGGAATGGTCGCTGTTCATGAGTAAATATTACGCTTCCGGCGACAAGGACGACAGCGCCGCGGTCTATGGCTACGCCGCCGCGCAGACCCTGGCGCAGGTGCTGACGCAGTGCGGCGACGACCTGTCGCGGGAGAACATCATGCGGCAGGCGGCGTCGCTGAAGGACTATCCGGCGCCGATGATGCTGCCCGGGATCGTCATCAACACGGATGCGCTCAATTTCCGTCCGGTCCGGCAGTTGCGGCTGATGCAGTTCGACGGCCGCACCTGGCAGCCGATCGGCGATGTCATCGAAAGCGCATTCTCCGACGCGAAGCGGAAATAGGCCCTTTGGCCCCTCAGCGGTTTGAGGCGTCCGGCTCGCTATCCGATCGATCGTGGCCGGCATTCATCCCGGCCGGTCCGGTCGCGGACGCGCGGCGCCCGGTGCGCTCGATCCAGAATGGCATGAAGTGGTCGTTGCGCGAAACGAAGGTCCAGGCGAAACCGACCAGCAGCACCGCGGCAACCAGGCCGAGGAAGATGATCTCCGGCGTATCCATGATGCGATCAGGCCGCTGCGTGCGCCGTCGACGGCGTGCCGCGGCGGTGCAGGGCGAAACCGAGCCCGATCCAGCCCGCGCCGGCCATGACGAGGTCGATCCCTAAGAAGATGCCGAGCACGTAGACGCTGCTGACCGGCCAGCGCGCCAGGATCAGGACGCCGAGCAGCAGGGTGATCAGGCTGGAGAGCAGGACCCAGATCCAAGGGCTTTCGCGCTTCATGCTGAAGGCGAGGAAAATGCGCACGATGCCGGAGGCGACCAGCGCGGCGCCCAGCATCAGCGTGAGCACGACAGCGGCGAACAGCGGATTTTCGAAAGTGATGAACCCGGCGACGATGTAAAGCACGCCGAGCAGGGCCCAGATCAGGAACTTGCCCCAACCCTTGCATTGGAAGGCGCTGATGATCTCGGCGACGCCGGCGACGATCATCATGACGCCGACGACGAAGACGCTTGCGACAGTTGCCGTCACGACGCTGCCGAGCGCAATGAAGCCGGCGACGACATAGACGACGCCGAGGGCGACGATCCAGCCCCATTTGGCGCGCAGCGGCGTCATATCCGAGGCAGCGGAAAGGTTTTGCAAGGTAGCGCTCATGACCGTCCTCCGATACATGGCCGCGCGCCGGACCGGCGCGGCCGTCTCGATCGTGTCATGCAGTGCAGTCGGATCGCGCGCCCCCGACATTGATCTACATCAACACCGGGAGCGGAAATTGTGGGCGACGCATTTTGCCCCGCCGCGGCGGGGCGCTGGATCAGTCCGCGAGTTCTACGCGGAAAGTTCGCGCTTGCGGTCAATCCCGAGACGCTGGGCGCGCTCGGTTCGTTCTTCGGCGAGCAGGCTCAGTTCCTTCTCGAGGCAGTGCGCGATCTGTTTCTTCAGCTCCTCGATATGGCGCTTGGAGCGTCCGTGAAGCTTGGTCGGCTCTGTCATGCAGTCAGGCCTCGTAAGGATTTGAGTTTAAGGCGGGCGCGCGGACAGTATCATGCCGTTGTCACAATGAAAGCCGGGAGGATTCATTCTCCTTTCATCGGGATGGAGCAATCAATTCTCGAAATAGCTCGATTGGGAGTTGAAATAATTCGATGATCCGCGAAATGCGCGCAGGCATTGCCTTACCTCAACAGGCTAATCAGTTGATCGAATTGTGGCAAGGCCGCCTGGCTGTGGGTGTTTTGGTTCGCAGAATCGTGGGGCGCGCGGCCCAGGTGCTTCATCGCGCGGCCCTTCTGCTCGCAACGACGGAGAATTTGACATGTCTCCGTGTCCTGCCTACATACTTCGCATGCGAACTAACTCGGACCCGAAGCCGGACCGCCGCCTGATCTTCCTGCTCAGCGTCGCGCAGCGTCGCCTGCAGCGTTTCGTCGCGTCGCAGACCAAGGAGGGCGGGGTGACCTCGGCGCAGAGCGGGCTGCTGTTCGTGCTGGGCAAGCGCGATGGCGTCTTGATGGGCGAGGCAGGCGCCGCGCTCGATCTCGGCATGCCCGGCATCAGCGGGCTGGCGGAGCGGATGGTGGAAGCCGGGCTGATCGAAAAGCGCGCCGATCCCGAGGATGGCCGCGCCTGGCGGCTCTGGCTGACACCTGCCGGCAAGACGGCGCTGGCACGAACCAAGGCCGGCGTCGCCGGGCTCAACGCGCGGCTGACCGAAGGTTTCAGCGACGCCGAAATCGACATTGTCTCGCGCTGGCTCACCAGCGTGCAGAGCAAATTTCCCAAAGGAGACGAGGAATGACCGAGCACATCAGGATAGAGCACAACGACCATATTCTCACCCTCACCTTCGCGCGCCCCGACAAGAAGAACGCCATCACCAATGCCATGTATGGCGCGCTGGCCGATGCCATCGTCGCCGCCGAGACCGATGAGGCGGTCCGCGTGATCGTGCTGCGCGGCGAGGGCGACATGTTCACCGCCGGCAACGACGTCGGCGAGTTCGCCATGATGGCGACCGGCGCCTTCAACAGCGAACGTCATGTCTCGCGCTTCGTCGACGCGATCGCGCGCTCGACCAAGCCGCTGGTCGCGGCCGTGCAGGGCCGCGCGGTCGGCATCGGCACCACCATGCTGCTGCATTGCGACTTCGTCGTGCTCGCGGAAGACGCCCAGTTGTCGACGCCTTTTGTCAATCTCGCGCTGGTGCCGGAGGCCGCCTCCACGCTGCTAATGCCGCTACGCGTCGGCTATGCCCGCGCCTACGAGATGTTTGCGCTCGGCGAAACCATGAGTGCTCCGACCGCGCTGCAGCTTGGCGTCGCCAACCGCGTGGTGCCGCTTGGGAAGCTGCATGCGGAAGCCGCAACCGTCGCCGCACGGCTCGCGAAATTGCCCGCCGGTTCGCTTGCCGCGACCAAGCGGCTGATGCGCAATGCGGAACTGCTGAGCGCGCAGATCGACGCTGAAAGCCGGATCTTCGCCGAGCGGCTGAAGACCGCCGAAGCACGCGAGGCCTTCACCGCCTTCGCCGAGAAGCGGCCGCCGGACTTCACCAAGGTCGCAGGCTGAGTGGCGCGCATGCCTCTTTGGACCTGCGAACAATGCGGCGCCCAGTTTCCCGAGACGGACAAGCCGCCTTCTTCCTGTCCGATCTGCGAGGACGAGCGGCAATATGTGAACTGGAAAGGGCAGCGCTGGCTTGCGCGCGAGGAACTGGCGAGCACGCACAGACTGGTCTGGCGCGATGATCTCGGCATTGCCGGCCTCGCGCTCGAGCCCTCCTTCGCTATCGGCCAGCGCACGCTGCTGCTCGCCGAGCCGGATGGCTGCGTGATGTGGGATTGTATTCCGCTCGCGACAGTCGAGGGCGCGCAGTATGTGCGCTCGCTTGGCGGGCTGAAGGCGATCGCGGTATCCCACCCGCATTATTATGGCGCGGTGGCCGACTGGAGCGAGGCATTCGGCGGCGTGCCCGTCTATCTGCATGCCAACGATCGGCAATGGGTCACGCGTCCGCATCACGCCATCGTGAGCTGGACGGGAGAAAGCGTTGAGATCTCCGAGGACGTCCGGCTGTGGCGCACCGGCGGGCATTTTGCCGGCGGCACGATCCTGCACTCGCGCAAGGCTGCGGACGGCAAGGGCGCTCTTTTCACCGGCGACGTCGCCATGGTTGCGATGGACCGCCGCTCGGTCAGCTTCATGTACAGCTTTCCGAATTACATTCCGCTGAACGAAACTGCCGTCCGCCGCATCGCCGATGTCGTCGCGCCGCTGGCATTCGGTCGCATTTATGGCGCCTGGTGGGGCCGCAATATCGCCGAAGGCGCGAAGGCGGCCTTCGAGGCATCGGTGCGGCGCTATCTTGCGGCGATCAAGTCGGCGTGAAGCCCGCGTGAAGACGGGTTTCGGGACGTGCTATTTCCGCCCGCCGTTCGATCCCTCGGGAGAAGAAAATTCCCGGTTGAGACAGGTTTCCTACGCAGGTGTGGCCCCGACATCACACTCGGAAACGGATTGTTGGATTATGTTCATCTTGTCATCGTCAACTCGTGTTTCGGCGCTTATGTCGTCCGCATGAAATCCGCAATCAAGCGGGGGAGATTGAAATGAAGGCGATCCGAACTCTTGTTCTTCTTTCCTCGGCGGCGAGCCTGTGCGCGTTTGCCGACGCTCAGGCGGCCGACCTGCCGGTCAAGGCCAAGGCCGTTGAGTATGTGAGGATCTGCTCGCTCTATGGCGCAGGCTTCTGGTACATCCCGGGAACCGACACCTGCATCAAGATCGGCGGTTACCTGCGTGCCGACACCACCTTCAATGGCGGTTCCGCCCATGGTGGACCCGCATGGAGTGGCGATTCCGGCCAGCGCAACCGGTTCTACGACGACTTCATCTCGCGCTCGCGCTTGGCGCTGCAGATCGATACCCGCACCGCGACCGAATATGGTGTGGTGCGCACCTTCGGGCAGGGCGACATCCAGTTCAACAATTTTGGCACGTCCAACGGCGCCGTCGGTCGGCGCGGCCCCATCGCTTCCCGGCGGCCTCAGCGGCAGCTTCCTCAACGGCGTCGGCGGCGGCTATGTCGCGGTCGAATACGTCTTCATCCAGTTCGCCGGCTTCACCTTCGGCAAGTCCGCCTCGGCCTATGCCACACCCTGGCAGGGCTTCCCAGGCAACATCTCGTCGTTCCTGATGGGCGGCGAGGACAGCGACACCGGCGTCAACAACATCCAGTACACCGCGCAATTCGGCAACGGCGTGTCGGGCTCCATCGGTCTTGATGATCCTTCCGTCTGGGATCGTACCTCCCTCTACAACCTGTCGGTCGGCCTCAATGCCGTCGGCACCTCCAGCTTTGCCTATGGCGGCACGCACTCGCCCGACATCATCGGCAACATCAGGGTCGACCAGGCCTGGGGCTTGTTCCAGTTCTCGGCCGCGGCGCAGAGGTCGATGCGTCCACAACATCCTGGGCGCGGGCGCCGCGCCGACCAACCTGTCGGAAATCTCCGGTCACCCCGAGCACCAAGTGGGGTGGAGCGGTGCAGGCGGCGTTGAATATCAAGAACCTCCCGACCGGCGCCGGCGACGATTTCAAGATCGAAGCCAGCTATGCCTTGGGTGACACCAAGAGCGTGTTCTCGACGGCCGGCAGCACGCCGAACTTCGCGATGTTCGGTGGCAGCGGCCGGGCCTATCAGAGCGTAGGCTTCGGTGCGACCACGGACGCGATTTTCCTGCCGATCGCGAACGGGGGCACCGGCGACCTGAAGCTGACCGAATCCTGGGGCACAGCGGCGCCTACACCCACAACTGGGATCCCTACTGGAACTCCGCCATCTTCGGGGCCGCGTCGTGGCTGCATTACAACGGCTCATCCACCGACATCACCTCGGCCAAGGGGCAGTACTGCTTCCAGTACATCGCCAGCAACAAGCTGTCGGTCGCGGCCGGGACCATCTCCGGGGACTTCAGCTGCAACCCTGACTTCGCTGTCTATCAGATCGGCTTCAACACCCGCTGGACGCCGGTCAAGGGCCTGACCTTCACGGGTGAAGTGCAGTATGTCCGCCTCGACCAGAACTTCACGGGCACCGCGGTGCTGACGCCTTCGGCCCCGAAGCCGACAGCGAGATACCAGTTCAAGGATCAGAACACCGTGCTGCTCCAGCTTCGCGTGCAGCGAAACTTCTGATCCGCGAGCAAGATCAAAAAACGGACCGCGATGGCGACGCCATCGCGGTCTTTTTTATGCCTCGGCGCTGCGCACCGAGGCCCCATCCTGCCGCCGCGACCAGGAAAAATAATAGGCGATCGCGGTCATCATCGCGATGCCGGTGGCGCTGACCAGGACCTGCATCGCGACCGAGTCCGGCCCGGTGATCAGGATGAAATGTGCGGCAAAGGACAGGAACACACCGACGCAGAAGCAGGAGAGCCACTCCTCGCCGCATTTCATCACCGGTTGCAGAAGCCGCGAGCGCAGCGCAGGCCAGTAGCGCGGCACGAGATAGGTGAAGAGCAGCGCGAGCGCGAGCAGATGCAGCACCCGATAGAAGGCGAGGTTTTCCTTGTCGTCGGCGTGAACGGGTCGAGGCCGAAATCCGGCAGCATGCCCGCGACCGCCGGCGCATGGGCCGCAACGGTCACGACGAACGCGAACAGGAGGTAGGCCACCGCGGCGAAGCGCAGCCAGGGCAGACGATGCGCCAGAGCCGTCAGCTTTGCGCCGTTCAGCGCGAACCAGGTGCCGAGCACGAACAGCAGCTGCCAGCAGAACGGATTGAAATACCAGCTTCCCGACGGGAACGACGGCAGGCTCCAGTCGAACACGCGCGCGGCGACATAGAGCACAAAGGAAGCCGCAAGCGTGAGGTTCGGCCGGCGCAGCACCGACCACAGGATGAGCGGGAAGAACGCCATCAGCGCGACGAAGAGTTGCAGCGTGTCGAGGTTCAGCGGCTTGGCCTGCAGCATGACGCCCGTGCATCAGCGTCCGGATCGGATGGTCGACGAGGCCGATGACATTATATTCGTCGATGATTTCGGTGGTGACGTATTGTGCGGCAACGTTGCTGATGATGTCGATGTAGATCACGAACAGCACGACATAGGCTGCATAGAGCTGCCACATCCGCCGGAGCATCCGCGTCGCCGTCACCACGAAGCCGCGCTCCTGCGCCATCTTGCCGAAGAAGATGGCGGCGGCATAGCCCGCGACGAACACGAAGACGTCGGTGGCGCCGCTGAAGCCGAAATTGCGCAGCGTGAGCAGGTTCACCACATTGTGGGGGATGTGGTCGAGAAAAAGAAACCAATTGGCGAACCCGCGCAGCAGATCCACCCGCAGATCGAGGCTGCGCGCAGCAAGAATTTTCTTCGCCGAGAGGTTCATTGCGAACGGAAGAGATGAGTACGCACAATATCTATATTCGCAACGCAGCAAATCTAGTCGCGGCGTCCGATCAACTCTGAATAGAGTTTACGTGATGAGAGCCAGCGCGAGACGGCCTGGACGATGAACAGCAGGCGAATCGGTTAAGTTAACCTTTACAAGCCTGGCGCGCGGGATTCAAACCCGCGTGAGCCGCGCGATTGCATTGCCGGGCGGCTCAGACGCGCGGCCGGAGCGAGCGCTGCATGTCCATGGTGTAGGTGTAGCGGCCTTCCGGGTGCGTGGTGACGGTGACCTCGAACAGCTCTTCCCTTGCACCGTAATAGCGGCGCACCACGGTGAGCGCGGGCGAGCCCGCCTTGACCTGCAGCGGCTTGGCCAGCGCCGCCGGCATGGCGCGCGCGAAGATTTCCATCTGCGCATATTCGGTGGTCTGCCCGAACATTTTTGCGACCTGCTCATGCACCGGCGTGCGGCCGTGATCGCTGCGCTTCACGACGTCGGCGAATTTGCGCAGCACATAGATCTCGACCCAGCCGAGGGGCGCCGCGAACTGGTCGGAGCGCCTGATCGACTCGATCAGGAACCAGTGCTTGCCGGGTTCGCATTTCAGGAGCCCGGCAGTCTTGCGGTCGGCGACGATGTCGCGGCTGGCGACCACGTCGCGATAGGTTTCGTTGGAATAGCGCAGCCATTCCGACAGCGACTTGACGCTGTGGCTGAACAGCACCGGCGGCTCGGAGGCGATCACGACGGAGCCGAGGCCCGCGCGCCGCACGATCAGTCCCTGGTCCATCAGGATGCGCAGCGCCTCGCGCACGGTCTGCCGGCTTGCGCCATAGCGCGCCATCAATTCGGTTTCGGTCGGCAGCAGGCCGCCGACATCGGTGCGGCCGAGCCGGATCTCCTTCTGCAGCCTGGCCGCGATGTCGCGATAGCGCGTCGATTTGCGTTTGCGCGGTTCAGCCGGACATCGCAGGCCACCGGCTGTCCCGATTGCATCGAGCGCAGCGCCGCCTCGAAGGCCGACAGCGTCGCCAGCACGTCGGCCTCCGGCACCGGAAAGGGATGCTTGCCTTCGATGGCGTCAGCAAAGGCGTCGAGCTCGGCGGCAAGCGAGTCGACGGCGGGATATTTGATCTGATGTGGCGCCGTTCCGGATTTGCGCAGCACCATGGTGACTTCGTCGAGCACTTCGGCGGATCCCCTGGTGCCGAAGACATGGACGCGCCAGTAGAACGGCGTCGCCCGCACGGTCGCGAGCGTGCCGGTGACACCACTCTCGAAGTCGATCGCCAGCATCGCCGTATCGAGCTGCGGCGGACCCGCCTCGCGCGGATTGAAGCGTGCATAGACCAGGCGGGCCGGGCCGACCAGGCTGGTGAAGGCGTCGAGCACGTGGAGCCCTGCGCCGGTCAATCCGCCGCCGGGCGATTCCTCCGGCGACAGCCGCCAGCCTGCGAGGACGGTATTGGAGTTCTCGTTGCTGTTATGGCCCTCGACATGGAGGATCGTGCCGAGCTCACCGCTCGCCACGATCTCGCGCAGCGCACGCATCGAGGGCCAGAAGCGGCGGTTATGCCCGACCGCGAGCAGGACATTTGCCGTGCGGCAGGCTTCGAACATCTCGCTTCGCGTCGGCGCGTCGAAGCGCCAGCGGCTTTTCGCAGAACACCTGCTTTCGCGCAGCCGCCGCCGCGATCACCTGGACGCGATGCAGCGAATGCGGCGTCGCCAGCAGGATGGCGTCGACGGCGGGATCGGCGAGGATGGCCTCGAAATCGCCGGTCAGTGCGATGCTGCGCTCCTCGCAGAACGAACGCGCGCGCTCGAGATCGGCCTCGACCGCGCGCGTGATCTTCAGGCGAGGGCTGGCCTTGGCGGCCTCGACGAGGGCGCGGCCCCAGCGGCCGAGGCCTGCGATCGCGCAATTGATCATGTCGAAACTCCGTTTGCCGCAGGCGACGGCCGGATCGCTTCGATCACCGCGGCGCTGTCTGCGTCGGGTCCGGCGAGCGTGATCGCCGCGCGAAGCAGCGCGGTTTGAACCAGGGTCATCGGCAGATGCTGCTTGTGCAGACGCGCTTCCTCAAGGATCAATTCGGCGTCCTTCAGCGTCTGGGCAATATGCGATTGGGCTGCGAAATCGCGCTTCAGCATCTTTTCGCCCTTGGCGTCCATCACCCGGGAATAGGCTGCGGAGTCCCGCGCGGTGCCGAGAAAGGCCGCCACATCGAGCCCCATGCTTTCCGCGAATGCGATGCCTTCGGCGAGCGCGGCGCGGTTGTTCTGCAGGATCAGGTTGATCGCTAGCTTGGTGCGGGCGGCATCGCCGACCTTGCCGAGGCGCGTCTGCCGCGGGCACAGAATATCGAGGACGGCGCCGGCCGCATCGATCGCATCCTCACGGCCCGCGATCAGCGCCATCGCCGATCCCTCGCGCACTTCCGCGCTGGTGCCGGAGATCGGCGCTTCCACGAGGCGCAAACGAAGCGCGCCCGCGCGCTCGGCAATATCGGCGATTTCATCCGGCGCGCAGGTCGTGGTGCAGATCAGGACGTACGCGATGCCTGCACCGCGCAGTTCGTCGAGCACGGCTTCGACCTGTTTGGCGTTGAATACCGCAATGACGATGGTCCGGCACCGCGCCGCCACCTGCGCGGGCGAGGCCGCCGCCTCGCCGCCGAACGTCTTGCATTTCACGGGATCGATATCGTACCCGATCACCGGCATGCCGGCATCGATCAGGCGCGCGGAAAGCGCCGTGCCCATCAGGCCGAGCCCGATCATGCCAACGGGAGTGTGAGTGGCCATCATCTATTGCGGCTCGATGCCGGCTGCCTTGCAGGCTTCGCCCCAGCGCACGATTTCGCTGCGGACGAAATCGCCGAACTCGGCCGGCTTCAGCGTCGCGACGATGACGCCGACATCGGCGAGCCGCTTCTTCGTCTCGGGCATGGTCAGGAACTTCTCGCTCTCGGCATAGATCTTGTTGACGATCGCGTCCGGCGTACTCGCGGGCGCAAACAGCCCGTACCAGATCGTCGACTCGAAGCCGGGCATCGCTTCGGCGAGCGCCGGCAAGTCGGGCAGCAGCTCGTTGCGCTTCGGCGAGGTGACGCCGATGCCGCGCAGCGTCCCGCCCTGCATCTGCGGGATCGCGACGGAAAAATCACCAAAGGTGAGGTCGATCACGCCGGCGATCACGTCGGTCATGGCCTGCGGCACGCCGCGATAGGACGCCGCGACCAGCGACACCCCGCCGCGCGACTGCAATTGCGCGACCGAAATCTGCGAGGCGCCGGAGCCATAGCCGCCGGTCAGGCTCTTGTGCGCGCGGGTATAGTCGAGGAACTGCGGCAGGTCTTTTGCCGGGAAATCCGGCTTGACCAGCAACACCATCGCCGTGGTCGTGGTGCGGATGATCGGCGCAAAATCCTTTGCCGGATCATAGCCGGGGTTTTTCAGCGTCGCCATATTGCTCGCCTGCGTGGTGTTGGTGCCCATCAACAGCGTGTAGCCGTCGGGTGCGGCGTGGGCGACTTCCTGCGCGCCGATGCTGCCGAGCGCGCCCGCGCGGTTCTCGATCACGATCGGCTGGCCGAAGGCGTCCTGCAGATGTTTGCCGAGGAGGCGAGCGACCTGGTCGGGACCGGCACCGCCGGGGAATGGCACGATGATCTTGATCTGCCGTTTGGGATAATCGTCATCGGCCGCGGACGCAGGCGCTGACGTACAGACGAGAACCAACAGGCAGGCGAGAAATCCCGATCGCAACCGCATCCGCATCCTCCCAACGTCTTTTCTGATTTATACGGATAAAGTTGTGAGGATGGCAAGAGATGGTCCGTCAAGAGCGGCTTTGGAGCATTGAGGCCGGTAGTATTTATCCGTATAAATCGAACAGGGAAGCAAAAGGCGAGGCGATCATGGCGGATACCGGCGAATTATATGCACGGGGGCTGAAGCGGCGCAAAGCGATGTTCGGAGAAGCCGATGTCGAAAAGCGGATGGCGGCGTCCGGCGAATTTGGCGCGCCGCTGCAGAACGTCATCAACGCCTATGTCTATGGTGACGTCTGGGAGCGGGCCGGCCTGTCCGGAGCCGAGCGCAGCCTGGTGATGCTCGCGATCACCGCGGCCAGCAATCGGCCGGCCGAGTTCCGTGTCCATGCCAAGGGCGCGCTGACGAACGGCTGTACGCGCGCGCAGGTACAGGACCTGCTGCTGCTGATCACGATGTATTGCGGGATCCCGGCCGCGATCGAGCCCAATCAGATCGCTGCGGAGATTTTCGGCAAGGACCCCACATAGGGGTGGGACGACTTAAGCATCGCGGGATCGAGGACGAGTTCTGCGATCGCCTTCGCCGGGGGCGCGGCCGCGAGCAACGACAGTCTTGCTCGTCGCGTCAACATTGCTATATCGGGGCTTTCTACCTCCCGCTTTGCAGCAATGAGCCCTTAAATGACCACTGCCACCGCCCCCATGACCCAGCCGTTCCAGGCCGAGGTCTCCGAGCTCCTGCATCTGATGGTGCATTCGGTCTATTCGGAGACCGATATTTTCCTGCGCGAGTTGATCTCGAATGCGTCCGATGCCTGCGATAAGCTGCGCTACGAGGCGATTTCCCAGCCCGAGCTGATCGGCGAGGGCGAGGCGCCGAACATCCGCATCATCCCGGACAAGAAGGCGGGCACGCTGACGGTGGCCGATACCGGCATCGGCATGGAACGGCAGGAGCTGATCGACAATCTCGGCACCATCGCCCGATCCGGCACCAAGGCCTTTGTGGCGAAGCTCGCGGAAGCCAAGGACGGCGCAGGCCTGATCGGCCAGTTCGGTGTCGGTTTCTATTCCGCCTTCATGGTCGCCGATCGCATCGTCGTCACCAGCCGCCGCGCCGGCGCGAGCGAGGTCTGGACCTGGTCGTCCTCCGGCGGCGCCGGTTTTGAGGTTGCGTCTGCGAGCGAAGAGGATGCCAAGCGCGTGACGCGCGGTACCGAGATCGTGCTGCATCTGAAAGAGGACGCCAAAAAATATCTCGAGACCTACGAGATCGAGCGTGTCGTCGGCGCCTATTCAGACAATATCCAGTTCCCGATTGTGCTGGTGGGCGAAGAGGGCGAGCCGCGGCAGATCAATTCGGCGAGCGCGCTGTGGCAGCGTTCGAAATCCGAATTGAAGCCGGAGGATTACACGCAGGCCTACAAACAGATCGCGAACGCCTTCGACGAGCCGGCGATGACGCTGCACTACCGCGCCGAGGGACGCTACTCCTACGCGGTGCTGCTGTTTGCGCCCTCGACAAAGCCGTTCGACCTGTTCGAGCCGGCGCGCAAGGGCAAGGTAAAGCTTTATGTGCGGCGCGTCTTCATCACCGACGACGCCGATCTGCTGCCGGCCTATCTGCGCTTCATCCGCGGCGTGATCGACAGCGAGGATCTGCCGCTCAACATCTCCCGCGAGATGCTGCAGAACAATCCGCAGCTCGCGCAGATCAGGAAGGCCGTGACCACCCGTGTTATCAGCGAGCTGGAAACAATGGGCGAGAAGGAGCCCGAGAGCTTTGACAAGATCTGGGCCGCCTTCGGCTCTGTGATCAAGGAAGGCATTTACGAGGACTTTGAGCGGCGCGAGAAATTATTGGCGCTGTCGCGGTTTGCGTCGACCGCCGGCGAGAAGCGCACGGTCAAGCAATATGTCGCGGACTTGAAGCCCAACCAGACCGAAATCTATTTCCTGGTCGGCGACAGCATCGAGCGGCTGAAATCGAACCCGCGGCTGGAAGCAGCCAGCGCGCGCGGTATCGAAGTGCTGCTGCTCACCGATCCCGTCGATGCGTTCTGGACCTCGGCGCGGCTCGAGTTCGAGGGCAAGCCGCTGAAGTCGCTGAGCCAGGGCGATCTCAATTTCGACCTGATCCCGTTGCTTGACGAGAACCAGGACAAGGCCGAGCCCGCCGCGGACGAAGCCGCGACCATCGCGATCATCAAGGCAAGCCTCGGCGACCGCGTTACCGATGTGAAGGCCTCCACACGGCTTACCACCAGCGCTTCCTGCCTGGTCGCCGGCAGCCACGGACCGGATCGCGAACTGGAGCGGCTGTTGTCGCAGCAGAACCGCGGCATGCGCACCAAGCCGATCCTCGAGGTCAATTTGCGCCATCCGCTGGTGTCGGCGATCGCGAACAAGGGCAGCGACAAGGCCATTGCCGACGACCTCTCGCTGCTATTGCTGGAGCAGGCACAAATCCTCGACGGCGAATTGCCGGAGGATCCCGCCGCCTTCGCCGCGCGGCTCAATCGCCTGGTGCTGCAAGGCATCGGGAGCAGCTAGGCGCGGCGCAAGCAGCGTCAGGCCCACCTGCGCCAATGCGTCAGCTGGACGCCAAATTGCTTCCTGCCTGACGCATCGACCCATTCGGCGCCGTCCTTGTGACAAGGGAATGTGAGCGCATGAACGGTTCCGTCATAGGCCAGGACGCAGATTTCGAGATCTCCGTCAGGCGGCGGAACTGAAGCGGGTAACCATTCTGCGGATAATGAATGCATGACGTATCTCCGGCGAAGGGTGCGTTTTCGACGTGGACGCTGCCAGGCGTCCCTTCAGCGGGATCGGCGAACGACGGAAATATTCCCGCCCTCCTTCAGGAGTAGCCCTGAAGATACATCCGGATTGCGGGCGGCAAATGTGAAAGGGCTCTCATGCGCTGAAATGCCGCTCCATCCCGGTGAATTCGAGGTTGGCTGTACGAGCGGCTATTCGGCGGCGTGCTTGATGTCTTCGGGTTTCACCCCGGAATCCGGCTTCTTCCTCGACCGCGTCCAGCGTGACAGCGCGTTGGAGAAATTGTCGAGATAGAGATAAACCACCGGCGTCGTGAACAGCGTCAACGCCTGGCTGACGACGAGGCCGCCGACCATGGCGTAGCCGAGCGGCTGGCGGATCTCCGATCCGGTGCCGGTGCCGAGCATCAGCGGCACGCCGCCGAGCAGCGCCGCCATCGTCGTCATCATGATCGGGCGGAAGCGCAGGATCGCCGCCTTCCGAATCGATTGCTCCGGCGTCATGTGCTCGTCGCGCTCGGCCGCGATGGCGAAGTCGACCATCATGATGCCGTTCTTCTTGACGATGCCGATCAGGAGAATGATCCCGATCAAGGCGATAAGGCTGAAATCGAATCCGAACGCCATCAGGATCGCGAGCGCTCCGACGCCGGCCGACGGCAGCGTCGAGAGAATGGTCAGCGGATGGATATAGCTCTCATAGAGCACGCCGAGGATCAGATAGACCACGACCAGCGCGGCGAGGATCAGAAGCGGCACGGTGCCGAGCGATTGCTGGAATGCCTGCGCGGTGCCCTGAAAGCTGGAGCTCAGCGTCGCCGGCGCGCCCATGGTGGCCATCGCCTGCACGACGGCGCCGGTCGCCTGTCCAAGTGCGACGCCCTGGCCGAGATTGAAGCTGATGGTGACCGCGGGAAACTGGCCCTGATGGGCGATCGCGAGCGGCCGCACCGGCACATTCGTCCATTTGCAGAACACCGAGAGCGGCACCTGCTCGCCCGTGGTCGGCGAGCGGATATAGAGTTTGTGCAGCGTGTCGAGCGTGCCCTGCTGTTCCGGCAGGATCTCAAGGATCACATGATAGGAATTGAGCTGCGTGAAATATTGCGTGACCTGGCGCTGGCCGAAGGCATCGTAGAGCGTGTCGTCGATCAGCTGGGCCTGGATGCCATAACGCGCCGCCGTATCGCGGTCGATGGTCAGCTGCAGCGTCGTTCCCTCGGTCTGCTGGTCGGTGGCGACGTCGCGCAATTCCGGCAGCGTCTGCATCCTGGCCAGAATTCTCGGCGCCCATTCGTTCAGCTCGGCGAGATTGGCGTCCTGCAGCGTGAATTCGAATTGTGTCCGGGTGGCGCGGCCGCCGAGCCGGACGTCCTGCGAGGCCTGGAGGTAGAGCCGGGCACCCTCGACCCTTGCGACCTTCGGGCGCAGCCGGGCGATGATCTGCTGCGCGTCGGCGTCGCGCTCGCCGTGCGGCTTCAGCGTGATGTACATGCGTCCCGAATTGAGCGCGGTGCCGCCGCCGCCGATGAACATCGCGATGCTCTCGACGGCCGGATCGGCCTGGACGATGTTGCTCAATTCCTCCTGATGCCGCTTCATCTCCGCAAACGAGATGTCCTGCGACGCCTCCGATACTCCGGTCAGGAAGCCATTGTCCTGCTGCGGGAAAAAACCCTTCGGGATGACCATGAAGAGGTGCACGGAAATGGCGATCGTCGCGAAGAAGATCAGGAGCGTCGTCCGCTTCCAGCTCAGCGCGAGGTCGAGGCCGCGCTCGTAGGAATGCAGCATGCGCTCGAACAGGCGCTCGCTCCACTGATAGAAGCGCCCGTGTTTGGTTTCGTAATGCGCGCGCAGGAAGCGCGAGGCCATCATCGGCGTCAGCGTCAAAGATACCGCCATCGAGACGAAGATCGTCATGGCGAGCACGACCGCGAATTCGCGGAACAGGCGGCCGATGACCCCGCCCATCAGCAAGAGCGGGATCAGCACTGCGACCAGCGACACGCTGATCGACACGATGGTGAAGCCGATTTCGGCCGCACCCTTGAAGGCAGCCGCAAGCGGCCTTTCGCCGGCCTCGACATAGCGCGTGATGTTTTCCAGCATCACGATGGCGTCGTCGACCACGAAGCCGACCGCGATGGTGAGCGCCATCAGCGAGAGATTGTCGAGCGTGTAGCCGAATGCCCACATCAGCGCGCAGGCGCCGAGTAGCGCCAGTGGTACGGTGATCGCCGGGATTACAGTCGCCCAGAAGCTGCGCAGGAAAACGAAGATCACCATCACCACCAGGAAGATGGTGATCAACAGCGTGATCTGGACGTCTTCCACCGCGGCGCGGATGGTCAGCGTACGGTCAGAGATGATCTTGATCTTGACGGCAGGCGGGATCGTCGCGATCAATCGCGGCAGCTGCGCCTTGATCTTGTCGACGGTGTCGATGACGTTGGCGCCGGGCTGCTTGAAGATGACGAGAAACACGCCGCGCTGGCCGTCGGCCCAGGCGGCCTGCTTCATGTCCTCCGGCCCCGCCACGGCCTGGCCGATGTCGCGGATCCTTAAGGGTCCGCCATTGCGATAGGCGATGATGACGTCGTTCCACTTGTCGGCGTCGACCAGCTGGTCGTTGGCGTAGATCGTGTACGCCCGCTTCGGGCCGTCGATATTGCCTTTCGGGCTGTCGACGGTGGTGATGGCGATCTGGCTGCGGACGTCCTCCAGCGACAGGCCCTTGGCCACGAGCTTGGCGGGATCGATCTGCACCCGGATCGACGGTTTCTGCTGGCCGCCGATGAACACCTGCGCCACGCCCGAAATCTGGCTGATCTGCTGGCCGAGCTGCACGTCGATCGCGTCGCTGAGCCGGATCAGCGGCACCGTGTCCGAGGTCGCCGACAGCAGCATGATTGGCGAGTCCGCCGGGTTGACCTTGCGATAGGTCGGCGGCGAGGGAAGGTTCTTCGGCAATTGGCCGCTCGCCGCGTTGATCGCGCCCTGGATGTCGTTGGCGGCGCCGTCGATGTTGCGGTTGAGGTCGAACTGGATGCGTGATTGCGGTCGAGCCGAGCGAGCTCGTCGAAGTCATCTGCGCGATGCCGGGAATCTGCGCCATTTGCCGCTCCAGCGGCTGCGCCACCGACGAGGCCATGGTTTCGGGGCTGGCGCCCGGCAGGGTCGCGTTGACCTGGATAGTCGGGAAGTCGACCTGTGGCAGCGGTGCGACCGGCAGCAGCGGGTAGGAGACGAGGCCAACGAACAGGATGCCCGCCATCAGCAGCGACGTGCCGATCGGGAAGCGGATAAACGGAGACGAAATGCTTTCGTTCATGCCCAGAGTCCAGTGACGGCTGGCGCATCTTTTCCCGAAAGCCGGGAGCCGCGCGCGGGCGACCCGCGGGCACGAATGTGCGTTTCCTCGCCCTTGCTCGGGCGGTCCGCGGAGCGAATCCCGAAGCCGTCCGTTGGATGGCAGGATAATCCGTCCGGGAGCTGCTTCGCGAACGGAAACATCAATGAATTCATTCGACCTTCGTCCTATCGACGCTCGGGCCGGCCGCTCGGTAGCGGGTCGCGGGCAGCAAATCGCGGTTTAACTGTGCCGCTTAACACCTGATCAGGCGAGGCGCCTATACAGGGGCCATGACCACCGGCTCATCGATCGACAGAGCGAAACATCGCGCGCAAAACCGTCGGCCGCGAAGGCGTGGCTGAAGGCGATCGAGCTGACCTCGCGCATCGAGGCCGATCCGCGCGGCTGTTCGCCGATGTCGTCGAAGATTGTGCGGCAGCCAGGGCGACCGGCCTGCGCTGGTCTCGGACGCCGAGAGCCTCACCTACCGCGCGCTCGGCGAGCGCATCAACCGCTATGCCCGCTGGGCGCTCGCGGCCGGCATCAAGCCCGGCGATACCGTTTGCCTGATCATGCCGACCCGGCCGGACTATGTCGCTGCCTGGCTCGGCATCAGCCGGGTCGGCGGCGTGGTGGCGCTGATCAACACCAGGCTCGTGGGACCATCGCTTGCGCATTGCATCAATGTCGCGAAAGCCGACCACATTATTCTCGCGGAGGAGCTTGCGGACGTCTTTGAGACCGCGCGTCCGCATCTTGCCCGCGCGCCAAAGGTCTGGATGGACGCGAGCCTTGATGCGGCGCTGCGGCACTCGACGGCGGCCCGCTGTCGCCGGCCGAGCGGCGCGACGTCACGATCAACGACCGCGCGCTGTTGATCTATACCTCCGGCACGACCGGCCTGCCCAAGGCCGCCAGCATCAGCCATCGCCGCATCCTGAACTGGGGCGGCTGGTTCGCCGGGCTGACCGACGCTAGCCCGATGATCGCCTCTATAATTGCCTGCCGGTCTATCATTCCGTCGGCGGCATCGTCGCGCCCTGCAGCATGCTGTTTGCCGGCGCATCGGTCGCGCTGGCCGAGAAGTTTTCCGCGAAGAATTTCTGGAGCGATATCGTCCGCTGCGATTGCACGCTGTTCCAATATATCGGCGAGCTCTGCCGCTATCTCTTGAAGGCGCCGCGTATCCGAATTCGAAAGCCAGCACCGGCTGCGGCTCGCCTGCGGCAACGGCCTGCGCGGCGACATCTGGGAGCCGTTCCAGGCGCGGTTCGCGATCCCGCGCATCCTCGAATTCTATGCCGCGACCGAAGGCAATTTCTCGCTCTACAATGTCGAGGGCAAGCTCGGCGCGATCGGCCGCATTCCGCCGCTGCTCGCGCATCGCTTTCCCGCCGCGATCGTCAAGGTGGACGCCGAGCACGGCGCGCCGCTGCGCGACGGCAACGGGCTCTGCGTCGCCTGCGCGCGCGGCGAGATCGGCGAGGCCATCGGCCGCATCGGCACCGCCGACGAAGGCGGCGGCCGCTTCGAGGGCTATACCGACACGACCGAGACCGAAAAGAAAATCCTGCGCGACGTCTTTGCCAAGGGCGACGCCTGGTTTCGCACCGGCGATCTGATGCGGCTGGACGAGCAGGGCTTCTTTCATTTCGTCGACCGGGTCGGCGACACCTTTCGCTGGAAGGGCGAGAATGTCGCGACCAGCGAAGTCAACGACGCGATCCGTGAATGCGAGGGCGTGCTCGACGCCACGACCTATGGCGTCGAGGTCGCGGGCCGCGACGGCCGCGCCGGCATGGCCGCGATCGTCACGGTCGACCGCTTCGATTTTGCGGATTTCGCCGCGCATCTCGCGCACCGGCTGCCGGCGTATGCGCATCCGCTGTTCGTCCGCGTCAGCACTTCGCTCGATTCCACCGAAACCTTCAAGCAGAAGAAGCATCTCTTGATGCGCGAGGGCTTCGATCCTGCCGTCGTCGGTGATCCCCTGTTCTTCAGCGACCCGAAGTCTGGCGACTATCGCCCGCTCGATGCGGAGGTCTTTGCGCGCATCGTCGACGGTAAAATCCGTTTCTAAAGTTTTACGAAAATTTCCGCATCGTTCGAATCTTCCGAGTTCGCCGAGGCTGATGTTTACCAACCAAGCCGAAAGGTCGCGCCTGCGGCTCCGTTAATTCACACTTCCGCGCTATGATGATGGCCAACGATTTATTGAAAAGGCGAGTTCATTCCATGTCGGTCAGGTTAAGGATCATTGCGGCGATGAAACAGATCGCCGAGGAGCAGCAGGTGAAATTGCCGCCGCTTAACGACGAGCTCTCGCTCCATGAAACCGGCTTCGACTCGCTGGCATTCGCGATCTTGGTTGCGCGCCTGGAAGACGACCTCGGTATCGATCCGTTTACCATCTCGGAAGACGCGGCGTTCCCGCTGACGGTCGGCGATTTCGTCCAGGCCTACGAAAATGTCCCCGCGTGAGGTATTCGCACTTCGCGACTATCTCGGTCCGGAGCTGAAGGGCCGAACCCTTTCCGACGTGCGGCATCTGGTGTCGCTGACCGACATCCTGTCGCAGACCTGCCTTTCCGACCGCGTGCGCGAGCTGGCGGGACGCTCGGTGCTGCTTTCGGTCTCCGGGCAATTGCTCGCCGCGCTTGCGATGATCGAGCTCGACGGCGTCGTCCGCCGCATGCTGCTGTCTCCGCCCGATCTCAATCCCGATCATATCCAGGCGCCGCTGATCGAGGATGCCGACATCGAGGCCATCGTCACCGATGAGCCGCGGCGCTGGACCGATGCCGGCGTTTACCTGATTGTCGGCGCGCATCTGCCCGAGGAGCCGGCCAAGGTCGCGGTGAAGACCGAGCGCGCCACCGAATGGCTGATGCTGACCTCGGGAACTTCGGGCGTTCCGAAGATCGTCGGCCATACGCTGGAAGGGCTCTGCGGTGCAATCGTTGCCGACGGGCCGGCGCGCGGCGCGCCGCCGGTGTGGGCGACGTTCTACGACATCCGCCGTTATGGCGGCTTGCAGATATTCCTGCGCGCCATCGTCGGCGGCGGCTCGATGGTGTTGTCCGAAGTTGGCGAGCCGCTCGCCGATCACGTCGCGCGGCTGCGCGGACGCGGCGTCACCCATATTTCCGGCACGCCGTCGCATTGGCGCAAGCTCTTGATGAGCGGCGCGGCCGCCGACTTTTTCGCCGCGCTATGTCCGTCTGTCCGGCGAGATCGCCGACCAGGCGGTGCTCGACGGGCTCGCGCAGGCATTCCCGAACGCCTCGGTCGGCCATGCCTATGCCTCGACGGAAGCCGGCGTCGGCTTTGCCGTCAATGACGGCCGCGAAGGCTTTCCGGCAAGCCTGATCGGGCAGGGGCGCGATGGCGTCGAGATGAAAGTCGTCGACGGTTCGCTCCGCATCCGCTCCAAGCGTGCCGCGCATGCCTATGTCGGCAAGCACGCCGCGGCGCTGACGGACGGAGATGGCTTCGTCGACACCGGCGACATGGTGGAGCTGCGCGGCGACCGCTATCATTTTGTCGGCCGCCGCGGCGGCATCATCAATATCGGCGGCCTGAAGGTGCATCCCGAGGAGATCGAGGCCGTCATCAACGCCCATGCCGAGGTGCGGATGTCGCGCGCCAAGTCGCGCCGGAGCCCCATCACCGGCTCGATCGTGGTCGCAGATGTCGTCCTCACCGCCGACGGCTCGGGCCGGGAGAGGGAGATCCGCGAGGAAATCCTTGGCCAGTGTCGCGCCGCGCTTGCCTCGCACAAGGTCCCCGCGGTGATCCGCTTTGTCGAAGCGCTGGACGTGACGCCGGCCGGAAAGCTTGCACGCTCCGATGCGTAGTGTCCTCGTCACCGGCGGCAGCCGCGGCATCGGGCTTGCGATCGCGCAAAGGCTCGCGGAGGCGGGTTTCAACGTGATCGCGGTGGCGCGGCGCGAAAGCGACGAATTGCGTGCCGCGATCGGCGAAGCCAAACAGGGCAATCTCCACTTCCGCGCCTGCGATCTCGGCGAGATCGATGCGCTACCTGCTTTTGTCAAGGCATTACGCGACGAGTTCGGCGCGATCTACGGCCTGGTCAACAATGCCGGCATCGGCACCGAGGGCCTGCTCGCGACCATGCACAATTCCGACATCGAGGCGCTGGTGCGTCTCAACGTGCTGTCGCCATTGATCCTCACCAAATATGTTGTGCGGCACATGATGGCCGACGGCGAGGGCCGCATCGTCAACATCTCCTCGATCATCGCCTCCACCGGCTATAACGGCCTTTCCGTCTATGGCGCGACGAAAGCAGCCGCGACCGGCTTCACCCGCTCGCTGGCGCGCGAGGTCGGCAAGGTCGGCATCACCGTGAATGCGATTGCGCCGGGTTTCATCGACACTGAGCTGACGCAAAACCTCGGCGGCGAGGGTCGCGAGAAAATCGCCAAGCGCAGCGCGTTGCGCCGGCTGCCCGAAGCCGACGATGTCGCGCGCATGGTCGAATACCTGTTCAGCGATGGCGGCCGCAACATCACCGGCAGCGTGCTGACCATCGACGCCGGCAACACCGCCTGAGACGTCTGCATTTGCCGGCTGCCGGCTCGCGGCGTCGCCTTTGCGGTTGATCTTTCTCAAACATCGCGCGCAGCTTTTGGACGAAGGTTCCCCGCATCGGAAACAAGCGCGGAATGTGCCGATGTCGTTTGATCGCACACTGCGATGGATTCTCGTCTCGGTGGCGGTATTGGGCCTGGCCGCGGGCGGCGCCGCCTGGCTTGTGAAGCGCAACGATGTCGCCGACATCTGCTTCACGCTGGCGACGATTCCGGTGATCGCGGGTCTCGCGATTTCGATGCTACGCGACCTCCTGGCAGGGCGGCTTGGTGTCGACGCGATCGCGCTGGTCTCGATGAGCGCGGCGGTCGCGCTCGGCCAGCCGCTGGCCGGGGCCGTCGTCGCGCTGATGTATTCGGGCGGCAATGTGCTCGAGGATATTGCGGTGGCACGCGCCGAACACGATCTGCGCTCGCTGGTCGACCGCGCGCCGCGCGAGGCTCACCGCCGGGTCGATGATCACATTGAGGACGTGCCGATAACGGCAGTGGCGATCGGCGACCAGCTGATGGTCCGGGCCGGGGAGATCGTCCCGGTGGACGGCATCATCACCTGGCCTGCCGCGACGATCGATGAATCCGCGCTGACCGGCGAGCCTATCCCGGTGGTCAAGACGCGCGGCATGGCCGTGCTCTCCGGCGCGCTCAATGCCGGCGAGGCCTTTGAATTGTCGGTGACGGCGGAGGCTGGGGCCAGCACCTATGCCGGGATCGTGCGGCTGGTGACGGCGGCACAGACCGCGAAGGCGCCGTTCGTCCGGCTCGCCGACCGTTACGCGCTGTTGTTCCTGCCGCTGACGCTCGGCATTGCCCTGGTGGCATGGCTGATCTCGCATGATGTGATCCGCAGCTTGGCCGTGCTGGTCGCCGCGACGCCATGTCCGCTGATCCTGGCAGCCCCCGTTGCCTTCATCGCCGGCGTCGCGCAGGCCGCGCGGCGAGGCATTCTGGTCAAGGGTGGCGGGGCGCTGGAAGCGCTGTCGCACGCCCATACAGTACTGTTCGACAAGACCGGAACGCTGACGGTCGGCGGTGCGAGGCTCTTGTCGGTCGAGGTCGGTCCGGGCGAAACGGTCGAGCGGGTGTTGGCGCTCGGCGCGTCGCTCGAGCAAGCCTCCCATCACGTGCTGGCCGGCGCCATCGTCGAGGCAAGCGTCTCGCGTGGCCTCAAGCTCAAGGTGCCGGAACAAGTCAGGGAGACGGTGGGTACAGGGCTCGTGGGCGTCATCGACGGACAGCGCGTCGCCGCAGGCTCCGGCGACATGATCCTCGCGCCGGGCCATGTTCCGCCCTGGGCGCTGCGGGCGATCCGGCGTGCCTCATGGCGTTCGGCGCTGGTCGTGTTCGTCGCCGTCGAAGGCAAGCCGATCGGCGCGTTGTTGCTTGCCGACGAGCTTCGGCCAGACACGCCGCGCGCGATCCGCCTGCTTCGTGAAGCCGGTATCGCGCGCATGGTGATGGTCACCGGTGACCGCGCCGTTGCAGCGCAGGCGATCGGCGCAGCGCTCGACCTCGATGCGGTGCTCGCCGACCGCGTTCCGTCCGACAAGGTCGACGCCGTGCGCGCCGAGCAACAGCTGCATCCCACCATCATGATTGGCGACGGCATCAACGACGCGCCAGCGCTCGCGTCAGCCGATGTCGGAATTGCGTTGGGCGCGCGGGGCGCCAGCGCCACGTCGGAGGCAGCCGACGTGGTGATCCTGGCCGACCGGCTCGACCGGGTCGGGGAGGCCATCCTGATCGCGCAGCGAGCGCGCCGCATTGCGGTGGAAAGCATCGTTGCCGGGATGGCCTTGTCGGTGGCCGCCATGGCGGCTGCGACGGTGGGCTGGCTGGCGCCGGTGCCGGCGGCGATCGTGCAGGAGGTGATCGACGTAGCCGTCATTATCAACGCGCTCCGTGCGCTCGCGCCGGCTTACCGCCATGCCGGGCGGAGTATCACAGTGGAGGACGGTGACGAATTGCGTCGCAGTCACAAGACGCTGGTCGCTCATCTTGATCGGCTACGATCGATCGCCGACGCGCTCGATGATGCCGCGCCGCGGTGCGGTGCGGCGCTGGTCGCCGAGGCGAACCGCATCGTTCAGGAGCAGGTGGTGGTGCATGAACGGGACGACGAAGGCTCGATCTATCCCAGGATTGCCGGGCTTCTGCGCGAGAGCCACAGCCTTTCGGCGATGAGCCGCGCTCACCTCGAGATTTTGCATCTCGCCCGTCTGCTGGCGCGCGTGGCAGAGGACTTGCCGTCGGAAGCGGCCGATCGCTATTTCATCCGCGACGCGCAGCGCATCATCGAAGCGATCGAGACCTTGGTGCGAATGCACACGGCGCAGGAAAACGATATCTATGAGGCCGTGGCCGCGCGGGTCGCGTAGCCGGCGGGCTTTACCCGTTATCTCTGGTCGATCTTTCGCAGGCCGGTCACTTCGGATGTTTTGGAAGGTCGTGGCGCTCCTCGGCAAACTCCGGCGGTCCTTCGATCAGTCTTCGAATTCGCCGCTCTCGCTCTTCCGGCGACAGCGAGGGGTCGAGCAACTCCGTGATCCGGCTGACCGCCTCGCCTTCAATTTCGGCGGAATGCTGCCGTACAGAACGATGCGAACCCGTCGCCGGCGCGATCTTCAAGCCGAGTTCCACCAGCAGGCGGATCGCGTCGGCGCGGCTGACATGATGCGCTTCGGCCCAGGCGTCAATCGCCGCGGTCAGGCTTTCGGAAAACTGCACGGCGCCGACAGCGCTGCGACCGGCGCGAACCACATCGCTTTGCTTGCCGATGTCCGACACGACCCAATCCGTCCCTTATGATGTCTATACGCTAAATCGTTTTTACAATCAGTGTTTTGACAAGGATCAATGACGGCAGCCGGACTTGTTCGACGGCGACATTGGGGGCAGTATCCCGCGCCGTCCGCTCGAGGTCAGCCGTGCAATTTATCCATACGTTCCAGCTCCACGATTTCCTCGACACGCTCGTCAGCCTGTTCGCCGCCTTTGTGCTGGGAACGCTGATCGGTGCCGAGCGGCAGTACCGGCAGCGCAGCGCGGGCCTGCGCACCAATGTGCTGGTCTGCGTCGGCGCCGCGGCCTTTGTCGATCTCGCCAATCGCCTGGGCGGCGCCGAAGGCGCCGTGCGCGTGATCGCCTATGTCGTGTCCGGCATCGGCTTTCTCGGCGCCGGCGCGATTATGAAGGAAGGCCTCAACGTCCGCGGACTCAACACCGCGGCGACGCTGTGGGCTTCGGCGGCGGTCGGTTCCTGTGCGGGCGCAGACATGGCGGCGCAGTCGGTGGCGCTGACGATCTTCGTGCTGGCCGGCAATACGCTGCTGCGGCCGCTGGTCAATGCCATCGACCGCATTCCGCTGAGCGAGCGCTCGTCGGAAGCCACCTATGAAATCAGCATCACCACCGACGCGAAGCGTTCGGCAGAGATACGCGAATTCATGAACGAGCGGCTCGATGCCGCAAGCTATCCCGTGCGCGAGACCAAGATCGTGTTTCACTCAGGTGACAATGTCGAGGTGTCAGCCGTGCTGGTGCCGCTCGCGGTCGAGCCCGGCGACCTCGACGGCGTGGTGGCCGATCTCGCAAAGTTGCCCGGGGTCAGCCACGCGACCTGGAATGTGAGCGCACTGGAGTAAAGCGCGAGCGAAAAGCAAACCGAGGGAGGACCACATGGCGACGCGACGGGATTTCGTGCTTGGCGCAGCCGCGGCGACATTGCCGCGATTGATCACCACGGGTATTGGCGGGCCGGCCGCCGCCGCTGAAACTCCCAAGTCGGCCGAAATAGATTGGGATCAGGGCGCGGTCCAGCACCTGATTCCGACCGCGAGCCACGACCGTTTCCTGATCAAGGCGTCGTTCAGAGAGGCCCAGGTCGCGCCGCCCACGCTTGAAGTCGGCAACGCAAAAGTGCGCGGGCAGTCCAACGCGGCGGCGGGCGATTTCTGGCAGTTCGACGTCACTGGGCTGTCGCCGGCCACGCCCTACAAGCTCTCATTGAACGGCGCGAGCGGGAAACCGCTGTGCGAGCCGTGGCAGCTTGCGACGTTCCCCGCGCCGGACGCGATGCCGGAGCGGCTGCGCTTGATGATCTACACCTGCGGCGGCGGGCATGACGGACTCAACCAGGGCCTGCCCGAGGGCAAGATCAACTGGCTGCCGTCGGCGCTGCGCCGGCGCCTTTTGGCGCGCGGGCTGTCGTTCAAGCCGGATGCGCTGATCGCCAATGGCGACCAGATCTATTGGGATTTGCGTGCGCCGCAGGCCTCCAAGGGCAGCGGTGCCTCGCCGCTCGGCAAGCAGCTCGCCGGCACGTTCGACCGTGCGCAGCCCGTGTTCGGTACGGCGAACGAAACCGTGTTCCGCCGCGCGACAGCGGCGCAAATCATTCCGCAATACGGCGCGCTGCTGCGTTCGACGCCGGTCTTCTTCATGCAGGACGATCACGATTATTTCGACAATGACGAGGCGACCGACGACATCATCACCTTTCCGCCGGATGCCTTCATGCTGGCGCTCGCCCGCGCCACGCGCCAGCTTTATTATCCGGAATATCTGCCCGACCGGAATTGCCCGCTGGGCTTGCCCGGCGCGTCCGCAGCCGATCGACCGCCCGGCGTCGGCGAAGCCTTTGGGACGCTGCGCTACGGCAAGCTCGCGGAAATCCTGCTCTACGACGTCCGTCGCACGGTGACGCTGGCGGGACCGAGCGCGGTATTCCTCGACGGCACGGTGGAGAACTGGCTGAGATCGCGGATGACCGATCGCGAGATGATCCATCTCGTCAACATCCCCTCCAACCCGCCGGGCTGGAGCGCGGGCAAATGGGGCGAATGGTATCCGGACATTCTATCCAAGGACGGCAAGCTGACGACGGATGTGCCAAAGCCTTATTGGCAGAGCGGCTGGCTCAAGCAGCACGACCGGCTGATGGCCGAGGTCGCGGCCATGCCGGGACGCATTCCGCTGGTTGTCTCCGGCGATCTGCATGCGATCGCGGAGGGCCGCATGCAGCGCAGCGGCGCGCTGGATTTCGGGAAGAACCCGGTGGCCGTGATCCTGTCCGGACCGCTTGGCACCGGCGACCGCGGCTGGCCCTCCGCCTTCCGCGGCATAGGCGCCACGCCCTCCACGCATCTGACCATGGTGGAGGACTTGAAGCCGATCGAGGAGAACGGCTTCATCCTTGCCGATTTCACCAAAGACGACGTCACCGTGCGCTACTTCCGCTTCAGCTATCACACGCAGTCGGCTGACGCGATCGACACGCTGGAGCCGTTCCGCGTGACGGAGCTGAAGCGGCCGTAAGCTGCGCCCACGCTTCAGGTGATGAACTGATCGCTGTCGCCGGCCAGCAGCATTTGCGCGATTTGCGAGAACTTCCAGTTTTCGCCGACGCGGTCGAGAATCCAGACGATATCAAAGCGCTCCTTCCGCCATTCCGTGGGAACGGCGGGTGCATCAGGAATTTGTTTGATGAGTTTAGGGATAAGCGTGTGTTCCCATGAGACCAGCACCTTGCCGTCGCGGCCCAGGACGTCCTTCATCAAAGGCTTGATGTCGTTCTTCATATGGCTCTCGTTGATCTTGATGCCGAGACATTCTGCCAGCGGCATCACCGTCTGCTTCGGCCGGTGACTGGGGCTCTCTTCTCCGATGCCGGCGGCAAAGATCACATCCGGGCATCGGTCTTGTTGCGAGGCGAAGAAATGCACCAGCGCACCTGCTCGCTGCCAGCCGCGCACCGCGAGGCTCTCGTCGTCCTTTTCGCCGCTCCGCTTCACGCCCTTATCGTTCGTGCAAGGCGGCTCGCCCGGCTTCTCGGCGTGACGAACGAACAGGATGCGGCTCGGCGCCATCGGCGGCCTCCCGGGATTTTGCGTCGGCCGGTCTCGGTCATGTGATCCGGCAGGCGGACCGCCATATGTTTCTTCTATGGAAAGACAATCTTAGATTGCTGGGCGCTTGGCGAGGCGTCAATGCCGGCCGCGCGCGTAGATTTCGTAAGCCGTCACCAGGATTTCGAACGCGATCAGGAAGATCACGATCAGTTCCAGCCGCAGTGTACGCTTGGCGTCGATGATATCGGCGAGCGTGGTGGCGGTGTCGGAGATCACTTCGAGCTTGCGGTTCAGGATTTCGACGCGCTCGGAGAGCTCATATTCGTCCTCGAGCCGGGCGTAGAGCCGTTCGAGATCGGGACGGTCCCAGAGCACGTCGGGCTTCTCGTCGACGGCGACGCGGCCCGACACGCGGTGCTGCACCAGCAGCGAGTTGCCGAGCAGTTTCAACAGGTCGGTCCGGCTCTTCGAGGTCTGGCCGGACGTGGCAAGCTCGCGCGCGAGCGGCTCGATGGTGTCGAAGACATTGGCGACCTCGCGCTCATCGCGCCCGAGCACCACGCTCTTTGCCAGCGCATCGGCTACGACCAGGAGCCGCTCCAGCGACATTTCGCGGACCTGGATCGGCCCGCCGACCGGGATCGGCTCCTCGGCTTCTCTCGCGACCTGGACCTTCGCCCATTCCTCCTCGCGCGGGGTGATCTTGCCGGAGGTGCGCCCGCTCAACCGCTCGAGGAACTCGGCCTCCTGGTCCGCCGTGAGCCCGAGGAGGACGGCGACGCCATAGCGAAACACCACGGCGAGGCCATAGGTGCCGACGCGCACGGCAAGTGGCGTGCTCGACAGGATCTCGCCCTCGAAGCCGGCCGTATTGATGCGGTCCCCGATCTGGAGCGCGTGCACGTTGATCTGCGTAGGGGCCTGGTCGGTCATGGACTGAGGAGTAACAGAGGACGCGCTATTTTTCGATGACGGGGAGGGCAGCCTTGCGCTGCGTCATCCGGTCGCCGTCGGGGAGGCGCTGAAAGCACGGGGCTGTCGGCCCGCTTTTGCATTCGACGTTCGGCTCCGGTATTTTTAAATGAACCCGTTTATTCAAATCGACCGTATCTCCACGAAAATCTGGATCGGACGATCCCACCGATGACCATCCCCGGCGGCAGCGACACCTTCTATGGCGCCATTCCGGTGTTCCGCGGCTTTACCAGCCTGATGGAGCCACAGCTCTATGCGCCGTTGCCGGACGACTGGACGGTCGGCGTCGCCGATATCGTGGAATCGACTAAGGCGATTGCGGCGCAGCGCTACAAGGCGGTCAACATGGCGGGGGCGGCGGTGATCGCCTCCGTGACCAATGCGTTGGGGGGACGCGAATTTCCCTTCGTGTTCGGCGGCGATGGCGCGAGCTTTGCGGTCTCGCCCGACGATCTCGCCGCCGCCCGCGAGGCGCTGGCGGCGACCGCGACCTGGGTCAAGGAGGACCTCGACCTCGTCATGCGGGTGGCGCTGGTGCCCGTCAGCGCGATCCGCGCGCATGGGTTAGACGTGCGCGTCGCGCGGTTCGGGCCGTCGGCCAATCTGTCCTATGCGATGTTTTCCGGCGGGGGGTTGGGGTGGGCGGAAGCCGCGATGAAGCGCGGCGAGTTCGCGGTTGACGCGGCGCCATCAGGCACGCAGCCCGATCTGTCGGGGCTCTCCTGCCGGTTCGAGGAAATCCCGGCCGCGCGCGGGCTGATCCTCTCGGTGCTGGTGGTGCCGGCGCCCAACGCCGATCCGCTCGCGTTCCGCAAGGTGATCGAGGATGTCATCCAGCTCGTCGAGCGCACGCCGGATGCGGGACGACCGGTGCCGCCGGGCGGTCCGCCGTTGAAATGGCCGCCGCAAGGCCTCGGCTACGAGGCGCGCGCGGCGCGCGGCGGCCCGCTGTTTGCGCGCAAGGGCGCGGTGCTGGCGCTGACGCTGTGGGCCTATGTGGTGATGCGCTTCGGCATCAAGGTAGGCGCCTTCGTGCCGAAGAACTACGTGCAGCAGGTGGTCGAAAATTCCGACTTCCGCAAATATGATGACGGCTTGCGCATGATCCTGGATTGCACCGAGGAACTGGCAAGCGCGCTCACCGAGCGCCTCGCCAAAGCGGCCGAGAATGGCGTCGTGCGCTATGGCCTGCACCGGCAGGACGCGGCGATGATGACCTGCTTCACGCCGTCGGTGATGCGCGCCGACCACGTGCATTTCATCGACGGCGCCCGCGGCGGCTATGCGTCGGCCGCGACCGCGCTGAAGGCCATGGCTGCGTAACGGGCGAATCTGGCGCGATCACCAGGGCAGGCCGTTGAGATCGAGCACGCCGTCGCGCGGCGCGCGGCGGATATCGAAGACGAAGGGCGCCATCAGGTCGAAGCGGATGCGTCCGCTGCTTTGCTCGCAATAGACCTCGCCGGTGAAGGGATGCCAGCCGCGCGCTTGATAAAATGCGAAATTGTGCTCCTCGCAGAACAGCACTGCAAAGCGTACGGCCTCGTTGGCGCGCATGGTTTCGATCGCCGCGTCCAGCGCCAGGCTGGCATAGCCGCGGCGGCGGCAGTCCTCGCGGGTCATGACGCCGCCGATGCCGCCGACATGGATCCGGTGGCTGTTCCAGGTGATGGTGCGGAAATAGATGCCGACGTGGCAGGCGAGCGAGCCCTCGGGCGCATCGATCAGCGCGCGCAGATCGGCATGCGCCCATTCGACATGGCCCCAGGGCAATTTCTCGATGATGTGCGGCCCGAACACCGCGTTATTCAGGGCCTCGACCCGCTTCCAGGAGGCGTCGCCGTTGAGGACGTCGATCTCGATGCTCATCGCCTTCTTCCCGATTTTCTGCGGCGGGTTGTGATCGATCCCACAGTGGGCGCGCTTGCCTTGCTGTCATATCGCCAGATGGTATGATTTCGCGACAAAATCCGGGAAAACGCGATGCGCCGGCTTGCCGCCTTCCTTGCTATTGCATGGGCTTGCTGTCTTGCCAACCAGCCGGCGCTGGCCGGCAAGCGCGTGGCGCTGGTCATCGGCAATTCGAGCTATCAGAGCGTCGCGGCGCTCGCCAATCCCGTCAATGACGCGGCCGCCATGGCCGACATGCTCAAGAACGTCGCCTTCGACGTGGTCGTGTCGCGGCGCGACCTGAAATCGCAGGACATGCGCCGGGTGCTCCGCGAATTCACCGACCAGGCCCGCGGCGCCGACATCGCCATGATCTATTTCGCCGGCCACGGCCTCGAGGTCGACGGCAGTAACTATGTCGTGCCCGTTGACGCGGTGCTCGAGCGCGATGCCGATGTCGACGACGAGGCGGTGTCGCTCAACCGTATGCTGCTCGCGGCCGAGCCCGCGTCAAAATTGCGGCTGGTCATTCTCGATGCCTGCCGCGACAATCCGTTTGCGAAACGCATGAAGCGGACGCTGGCCTCGCGCGCCGTCAGCCGCGGGCTGGTCGGCGTGGAAGCGAACCGGCCGAACACCTTTATCGCCTTTGCCGCCAGGGAGGGCTCGACCGCCGCCGACGGCGATGGCGAGCACAGCCCGTTCACGACGGCGCTGCTGAAACATTTGACGCGGCCGGGCCTCGATATCCGCAAAGCCTTCGGCTACGTCCGCGACGATGTGATGAGCGCGACCGGCAATCAGCAGGAGCCGTACACGACCAATTCGCTCGGCGGCAATGACGTGGCGCTGGTCGCGGCACCCGAATCTCCGCCACCGCCGCCGGCACCCGTTCCCAACAGCAATGCCGATATCCGCCGCGACTATGAGCTCGCTGAACGCGTCGGCACCATGGAAGTTTGGGATTCCTTCATCCAGGCGCATCCGTCCGGCTTCTACACCGACCTCGCCAAGGCCCAGCGCAACAAGCTCAACGAGGCCCAGAAAACCAAGCCGTCCGACGATTCGAAAATCGTCACCACCGAACCGGCCAAGCCGACGGAGACGCGGACCGGCTCGGACAAGCCGGATCAGGCCGTGGTCGCTGCGCTTCCGCCGGCGCCTGTCGCGACCCCCGAGCCGCCAAAGCCGCCGGGCCGACGCCGCAGGAAATATCGCGCTCGCTGCAGAGCGAGCTGCGCCGGGTCGGCTGCAAGTCCGGCGACATCGACGACGAATGGAGCGCTTCCGCCCGCAAGGCGCTGTCGCTGTTCAACGAGAACGCCGGCACCAAATTCGACGTCAAGCTCGCAAGCCTCGATGCGCTGGATGCGGTCAGGGCGAAGCCGGAGCGGGTGTGCCCGCTCGAATGCGATCGCGGCTTTCGTGCGAGCGGCGACCGTTGCGTGAAGATCACCTGCGATGCCGACCAGGTGCTGGCGCCGAACGGCAGCTGCCGGCCGAAGCCCGAACGCGCGCCGAAGGCGGTTGCGCGGCAGCGGATAGCACCAGGCTCGGGCGGCGGGCGCAAATGCTTCGTCTATAACGGCACGTCGTTCTGCGAGTGATCGGCGCGTAATTTCCGAGGGTTGGCCGAACCGCTCAATAGGCGGTGCATTCGGCGTGGGTCATGCGCGGCTTGGAACACAACGCGACGCCGCCGTTGCCTAAAAAGGTATATTCCCGCTTGCCCGGCTTCAGCCTGTTATCAATCCGCATCGTGCAGGATTTGCCGACGACGGTCATGGTGACAATAATCAGGTTGTTGGGATATTCGCGCACTGCGCGAAGCGTGTGCTGGCTCACGACGCGGAGCGAGGCCGAGCCCCCGAGCGCTTCGGTTGGCTTGGCACCGAGCTTCGCGGTGTAAGTCTCCCGGCTCTGGATATTGGACTTCATATCGAGGGTCGCGGTGCGATCGGTGGAAAGGGTACCCGTTCCTTCGGCGTGAAGCGGGATAGTTCTGGACAGCAGGCTTGGTGCAGGTGGCGAGCGCGTCGAACGAGAAGCGCGCGCGGACAATGGTGCCGGCGGCGTTGCCGGAAACCGGCAGTGTCGAGACCAGCATTGCAAACGCTGCAAGGGCACGGACGGTGCGGATTGCCATGATTTCCCCCTCAAATGTGCTTCAAGAAACGAATTGTCGTATCGCCCGATTTAATTCCAGCCGATGACGGTTTGCAAACGTCCCACGTGCCCTGCAGGCCGGTCTTTTGGCAGAAAATGCGGGTGTCGGAGACCGCTGGAACCTTCTATAAGGGGGTCCCGTTAAGTCACGTCTCCCTCAGTTGCGGACATCATCCCATGACCTTTACGCTTCCCCCCCTGCCTTACGCCTATGACGCCCTCGGGCCCTATATGTCGAAGGAAACGCTGGAATTCCACCACGACAAGCACCATCAGGCCTATGTCACCAACGGCAACAACGCGATCAAGGGGACCGAATTCGAAGGCAAGTCCCTCGAGGAGATCGTGAAGGGCTCCTACAACAAGAACGCCGCGGTGTTCAACAACGCCGGGCAGCACTACAACCACATCCACTTCTGGAGCTGGATGAAGCCGAACGGCGGCGGCAGCAAGCTGCCGGGCCGGCTGGAGAAGAAGATCAACGAGGACCTCGGCGGGTTCGAAAAGTTCAAGACCGATTTCGCCGCCGCGGGCGTCGGCCAGTTCGGCTCCGGCTGGTGCTGGCTCCAGGTCAAGAACGGCAAGCTCGAAATCTCCAAGACCCCCAACGGCGAGATCCGTGGTGCATGGCGCCACGCCAATCCTCGGCTGCGACGTCTGGCAGCACTCCTACTACATCGACTATCGCAACCGCCGTCCGGATTACCTGAAAGCGTTTGTCGAGATCTGATCAACTGGGATTATGTCGACGAGCTGTTCGGCAAGGCCGGCTGATAATCCCGCATAACTGTCATAGCTCTAAGCTAAAGTCGAAGCAATCCAAAGCCGCGGAAAAAAGCTGGATTGCTTCATCGCTGACGCTCCTCGCAATGACGAAAAAATACAGGGGGCGGTGGCGAAAGCTGCCGCCCCTTTTCGCTTGATCGGTCGTCCTGTCGATCGCAGGGCTTTTTGCCGGCTTGACGCTGATACATTTTCTGACCTCAGACCTGATCGCGCATGGGCCCAGCTCACGC
>CAVUCB010000071.1:0-114293 GCA_963739755.1 uncultured Alphaproteobacteria bacterium
GCCTTGATCAGCTCAAGCAGCTTCTCGCGCGACGGCAGCATCTTCAGATGTTCAATAATCTGAGGCTCAACGCCGCTCTGCCGGACCATGGCCAGCACGTTGCGGGAGGTTCCGCAGTCGGGATTGTGGTAGATGGTTACGCTCATAGCTTCGCCCCCGGATCGAGCGGTTCGTCAGCTCCATTTGGGCGCAAAAGCCAAGTCATCAAGAGCATGCCGGCGACGGCACCGCAAGCGCTGCGGCGATAATAAATCCCGGCAGGTCGATTGGACAAATTCCGGAAAAAGTGTTGGTGAACGAGCGTGCCGGCAATCGCGACGGCAGGATTGGCGAACGAAGTCGATGCGGTGAACCAGTAAGCCGCGGTGATATAGAGGCCTACAAGCCACGGTACCGCGCTTCTTTGAAATCGAATGCCCAGGAGAATGGTCGTGACCAACCCAAAGGCCGCGACGGCCTCGGCGAACCATTGCGGGCCTCCGGTACGGATCTTGATCGAGGCGTCCAGTAGCGAAGCGCGAACATGCCATGGGCGATCATCGTGCCCAGGATGCCGCCAACAATCTGCGCGGCGATGTAAAGCGCAGTATCCTTCGCGCTCAGCTCGCGCCTCAACGCGAACACGAGCGAGACGGCGGGGTTAAAGTGAGCCCCCGAAATCGGCCCCAGAATGGTGATAAGCACAACAAGGATTGCGCCAGTAGGAAGGGTGTTGCCAAGCAAGGCGAGCGCGACATCCTTCGTCAGGGTCTCGGCCATGATCCCGGACCCTACAACGGTTGCCACGAGCAGCGCGGTCCCGAGTATTTCCGCGACCAGGCGCGGGGTAGATCGAATGTTGGCATTAAGAAGATCCCCTCGGCCTGACGGACAATTGCCGCATTACATTCTTCACAACCTGACTGCGTAGGTCGGGGCCGCTGCGGCAGTCCTCCAGCAAAAACAGCACAAGCTCTTCTATCCTGCTTAGTTGAGCGCGATAAATGATCGAACGGCTCACTCGCACCGAAGTCACGAGATGAGCTTGCGTGAGCACGTTGAGGTGGGCGGACAGCGTGTTCGCGGGAACGGATAGCAGGCGCGCGAGATCGCCGGCGGCGAGCCCTTCCGGCTCATGTTTGACCAGCAAGCGGAACGCCTGCAGCCGCGTGCCCTGTGAAAGAGCGCCGAACGCATCGAGTGCCGCAACTGTTTCCATAAGTCAGAATTACCGAACGGAACGTGTAAGTCAATCCGTAATTCCATCATACTAGAAATACCGTTTGACAGGCGGCCGTGACAGTGTCATCAATGCGGCATGAAACTTGACGACGCCGCAGCACACCTTGAAGCTTTGGGCAATCCGACCCGGCTGAAAATCTATCGCACTCTGGTTCGTGCCGCAGACGCCAGGGTTACCGGTTGGACGTCTGCAGGACAAGTTGAAGATCGCGCCTTCGACCTTGTCCCATCATGTCAAGACGCTGTTGACAGCCGGGCTCATCGGCCAGGTACGGGAAGCGACGACGCTGATCTTGCCACGCCAACTATGACGTGATGCGAGGGATCGTGGATTTCCTAGTGGCCGAATGCTGTGCTGACGCCGCCTGCACGGAGAGCGGGAAGCCCGCGAAAGTGGCTGAGTTTGAAATGTATTTCTATCTTTCTCGAAGAATCGCGCGCTGTGTTGCGTTGGATCAAAATCAGGTCGTAGAGGAGTTCGAATGCGGACATCAAGGAAGCCGTTCGCGAGAAGTACAGCCAGGCCGCATTGCGTGCGGGCTCCTGCTGCGGACCGGCATCGGCAAGCCCGATCACCTCGAGGCTCTACTCCGAGCTGGAAACCGGCGAACTGCCTCAAGCCGCCGTTCTCGCGTCGCTCGGATGCGGCAATCCGACCGCACTGGCGGAACTTAAGCCGGGCGAAACGGTGCTGGATCTTGGATCGGGCGGGGGGATCGACGTCCTGTTGTCGGCACGCGCGTCGGCCCAACGGGCAAGGCCTATGGGCTCGATATGACTGACGAGATGCTGGCGCTCGCCCGTGAGAACCAGAAGCAGGCCGGCGCGCAAAACGTCGAATTCCTCAAGGGTGAAATCGAACACATTCCGTTGCCCGATAATTCCGTCGACGTGATCATTTCGAATTGCGTGATCAATCTCTCGGCTGACAAGGATCGAGTGCTTCGTGAGGCGTTTCGCGTGTTGAAACCCGGCGGACGATTTCCCGTATCGATGTCGTAACCCGCGGAAAGGTGCCGAAGAATTGCGGCGCGACATGCTGCTTTGGGTGGGCTGCGTCGCCGGCGCGCTGGAAGAGAATGAATACAAGGCCAGGTTCACGGCTGCCGGCTTCGCGCAAGCCAGCGTCGAGCCGACGCGCATCTCTCGCGTGGGAGACGCGCGCAAATTTCTGGCTGGCAAAGGGATCGACGTCAACTCAGTAGCGAAGGAGGTCGACGGTAATCATGGGCGCCTTGTTCCGCGCGGAGAACCCTGCGGAGAAACGTGTCCTGCTGCGCGCCGTCATGCTGCGGTTGAGGGAACGGTGGAGGCTGCCGGAGTGGATCGCCGACAATTCAAGTAATCGCGGCGTTGGGAACCGCCCAAACGCTGGCGTGGGGAACGAGCTATTATCTGCCGGCCATCCTCGCCGACCCGATCGCACGCGACCTCGGGATTTCCAGCAACTGGTTTTTCGCGGCGTTTTCGGCGTCGCTGGTGATCTCCGGATTGCTCGGGCCGCGCGTCGGCCGGCAAATCGATCGCGTGGGCGGAGGCCAGGTCCTGTGCATTTCCAACTTCTTCTCGCCGGCGGCCTCGCCCTGCTCGGAGCATCGACCTCGCTGTGGATGATGGCGACGGCCTGGCTGCTGCTCGGTATCGGCATGGGCCGGCCTATACGACGCCGCTTTCGGCGCCTTCGGACGCATCTATGGCAGTGACGCGAGGAGCGCGATCGCGGGCATCAGCTGATCGCAGGTTTTGCCAGCACAATCGGTTCGCCGTTGAGTTCGCTCGGTCTCGAGACGATCGGTTGGCGCGAAACCTGCTACGCCTGGGCGCTCGCGCACATCGTCATCGGCTTGCCGCTCAATTTGTCGCTGCCGAGCGCCGAGACCCGCACCGGTGACCGAGGGGCCGATCGTTAAGCCGTATATTCCGATCGACCGGACGATGGTGCTGTTGTCCTTCGCCTTCGCCGCCGCCTGGACAGTGACCTCGGCGATGGCCGCACATTTGCCGCGGATCGTCGAGGCTTTCGGCCTCCCCCGCGCAGGCCGTGTTTGCCGGCATGATCATCGGTCCCGCCCAGGTGGGGCGCCCAAATCATGGAGGCGAGCTCTTCTCAACCGTTTTCATCCCATGGTCTATACGCGCCTCGCCTGCATCACTCATCCGATCGGCGCGTGCGTTATGGGATATTTCGGAGGAGGGGCCGCGGCCGCCTTCGCGCTCCTTCACGGCGCGGGAAACGGCATCCTGACGATTGCACGCGGCACCCTTCCGCTTGCGATCTTTGGCCCAGAAAACTACGCCTACCGGCTCGGGTTGATCGGGGCAGCATTCCGCGATCTGTCAGGCACTGGCGCCGCTGGGCATTTGGCCTGTTTGATCGATCCGATGGGGCGCCTTGTGGTCTTGGTGTCGGCGGAGCCTTTGTCTCGCTGCATTGATCGCATTGCTGGGGCTGCACCGATCGAAGTCTACGGACACGAAGGGGCTTAAGCGGATTTCCGCTGCGTCATGAACTGGTCAAACTCCGCCCTGTCCTTGGCCAAGCGTAGCTGGTCGAGGAAGCTCTTGAACGCGATTTGCTCCTCCTCGAGCCGCCTAAGCGCTTGCTCACGATACTCTTCAAAGGCGGCGCTCGTTTGCTCCTTGGTGGCGTCCTTGCTTCCAATATTCCGCCAAGGACCGAGACGCGTACCGAAAAACTCAATTGGGCCGTGTGCGCTCGGCTGCCAATGCCGCATCATGAAAAACATCATGGCGATGCATGCCGCGATGAAAACAACCATCATGACGGGACCAAAAAGCATCCAGGGCAAATTCGAACACCCGTACCACCACATAGGATTTCTCCGTGTGCTGACATTGGTTGAAAAGTCTGTCGCAGTCTGCGAACCATGATGTTGATGCAAATCAACCGCCGAAATTGCGGTGCCGGTTCAACTCGCTCTCGCGGCATTGATCGCGTTGCTGGCGCTGCACAGATCGATGTCCGACGAGACGATTGGTCAGCGATCTTGTCATGAGTGCGCCTGGCTCATCTCGCGCAAGCCGGTTCGTCTGGTCGATTGTCACGGCCCAGGTGCTGGTGCAGATCGGAGCATTCAGCCTTCCGGCACTCCTGCCGGGCTACATCGACCAGTGGCATCTGACCAAGACCGAGGCGGGCTCGCTCGTCGGCATCTTCTTCGCGGCCTACGTCGTTGCGGTTCCTGTGCTTGTCGCCCTGACCGACCGTGTTCCCGCGCGCAATGTCTATGTGGTCGGCGCCGGCCTGACCGCGCTCTCGCACCTTGGTTTTGCGTTCTTTGCGGATGGCTTTTGGTGGGGACTGATCCTGCGTGCCGCCGCCGGTATCGGCTGGGCAGGTGCCTACATCCTGGACTTAAGGTCATGGCAGAGACGCTAGAAGGCAGCGCACAGTCGCGTGCCGTTGCAGCACATGCGGCGGGTGTGGGCGTCGCGAGCGCAAGCTCCTACGCCGTCGCCGGCTTGATTGCCAGCTTATTTGGTCCGCAGGCGGCGTTCCTGTTCGGAGGGATCTGTGCCCTGATTGCCATTGCGATCGCGCTGTCCGTCATGCCGAACAAGCCGCCCGAGCATTCGAAGAGCGCGAGCCCGCGCGCGCTGCTCGACTTCCGGCCCGTGTTTCGCAATCGCGCCGCAATGGCCTGGATTGCCGGATATACGTTCCACACCTGGGAGATGGCTGGGCTGAGAGCGTGGGGGGTTACCTTCCTCACTCTCGCAATAGCAAAAGCCGGCGCACCGACTTGGCTTCCAACACCAACGGTTCTTTTCACGCTGGCCGGCTTTGTAGGCATCGTGGTTTCGATCTTCGGCAACGAGATGTCACAGCGTTTCGGCCGTAAACGCATCGTCACCGTTGCCATGACAACATCCGCAGCGCTCGCAATTTGTACAGGATGGGCGGTTGGATCGTCCGCGCTCCTGGCGGTAGCCTTGGTCATTGCATGGCTCGCCTTCATCTTCCTCGACAGCTCTGCGCTCACGGCAGGCACCGTGCAGGCCGCCGATCCCGCAATGCGCGGCGCCACCATGGGGCTGCACAGCATGTGCGGCTATGCCGGCGGGTTCATCGGCCCGCTCGGAGTTGGATTTGCGCTCGACGTAGCCGGAAAAATCTTGTGCTCGGCTGGGCTTCGGGTTCGGCCAACTGGCAGTCATTTCGATTGTCGGTTTGATCTTCGTGGGACGGCTAGGGTCATCATCCGCTGCCGCGCGTGCGGCGGCGGTTAGAGCCGAAGGCCGGCGACTGCTGCGTGTTCTGCTCCTACGGCTGGGTGCCCCGCCTGCGGCCGGAGCATCAGGAATTCCGTCGCGCTGCGCTTCATCCTGCCGGCGAGTTGGGCGCGGCGCAGTGGGACTGGCGTTGCATGGGTCACGGGCACCGCGTGGTGAGGAGCGCGACATGAACCAATTTTCCGATGAGGACCGCGACCGCATCATTGCCAAATCTCGCGCGACGCTTGCCCGCCTCGACGCGAAGGCGGCCGCAGTTTTCGAGGTTGCCCCCTCAGAGGCTGCGGCCGATGTGTTGACCAAGGCATACGCGGAGCCGGTGCCGTACATCGAGGACCGCAACACGCGCTGGCGTCGCGAGGCCGCAGAGGCCGAAGCCGCACAGCGCGAGGCGCAGCGACGCGGGGCGAGGACCGCACGTGTCCAAGCGAGCCGCAATGCCGTGCAGGCCGCGCACGTTCAGCAGCTCGCCGCGCTCGCCGCGACGGTCGCATCCGATCGCGAGCAACTCGGCTTGGCGTTGGGTGCGCTCGATCAAATCGCGGAAGGCTTCGAAGAGAATTTGGATCGGCTGGAAAAGGCCAACAGCGACATGCGGCTGAACTCGCCGAGGAAAGAGCCGCGCGCGCGCAGCTCGAAACTCGCGTCGCAAGCGCGGTCTCAATGGCCAATCGATGCAGCCGCCGCATCTGCACAGAATCTCCAGCTCGATGACCTCACGCCGGATCAGCTCGTCGCGTGTCATCCCACAGCCCTCCGCGGCAGCGGCGCAGATACAGAGCACCGCGCCGGCCATTTTTTGCTGGATGTCTTAGCGGCTGAGCGAGCTGATCGAGGAATCCGGTGCAAAGTCGGCGCGGCCCTGAAAGCGAGCGGCCGGGGATAATCCCGGCCGCTCGTCCCATGCCAGCTCGGCTGTGCTTCGCTAGGGGCGGCAATCACGTCACGGCTTTGCTTCGCTCGCGCATACTAGCCCGCCGCTCGCAACGCCACAACGCGGCCCTGATTGAGGTCTGCCTATACGGCTCTACAGCGCCCCCCGTTTTGAGGAGGAGACATGCACGAGCACGAGGCAGGCACTAGCGCAGACGCGGCGGCTTGCGATGCGGCCGAGAGCACGCTGCTGAGTGTCGTCGACTGCGTAGATCACCCTTTGCACGCAGTCACGCTTGGCGAGCTGATGGTCAGGCCGGCGAACATCGCGCCGAAGGCTTGGCGTCACGAGGTCGCGATGCGTTTGCTAGCGCGTCTCGACGAGGCAAGAAATCTGTAGATGCGAGGGCTGCGAGAGGGTGAGATGAAGCGGTCAGATGACATCAGAGCAGGAGACGGTTCGGAAGCGGTTCGCGAGACTGAGGCTGAGCTATCCCAAATGGTCGAGCGCGGCCCTGCTTCGAAAGTTCTGGCCGAATAGGCCGGTCGGGGTCAGCGGCCGAGAAATCTTCGAGATCGCGATGGAGTTTGAGCGGCGACGGAGCCGATGAGATGGCGGACATCAACACCAAGCAGCGGGAATATCTCGGCGACGGTCTTTACGCCGAATACGATGGCTGGCAATTTCGTCTCTACGCGCACCGCGATCAGACGCGCCGCGAGAACGGTCAAGACGTGCACGAGGTCTATCTCGAACCATCCGCGCTCGCCGCGTTCATCGCCTTCATCGACTGCCGATCAGGTTGACCCTATGGCCAAGAGCGCACGCGATTTCGTCGATGATGAGCACGACGACTTGATCAAACTGACTGCCGCGCAATACGAGTTGTCGGAAGAGGCCGCGAGCGCGATCGCCGACATTCTTCAGGACAAGTGCAGCGTCGCGGTCTATCCAGGCTGTGCAGCGAGGCGCACGAGTTTCTGGTGTCGGCTGCGTTCAACGGGTGCTCAATCACGGACCTGATGGAATTGAGGGGTTTCATCTGCGGGTGCAAGCAATCAGCAGGGGCGCGCCCGATGACCTGTATCACTCCGCGTTCTGGCACAGGCGCAGGAAGTTGCAGCTTAGGCATGAGCCGCTGTGTCGTCGCTGCGCTGCCGCCGGTAAGGTCGTTGCGGCGCGGGTAGCGGATCACATCACGCCTCACGACGGTGGTAACGGCTTCTACATCGGCGAATTGCAATCGCTCTGCTTCAACTGCCACAACCGCGGCAAGCGACTGGTCGATCTAAAGGGCTTCTCCTCCTCGTGCGGTGAGGACGGTTGGCCCACCGATCCGGCTCACCCCACGAACGTGCGAGCCGCAAAGACCGGCGGAAATTGAAATCGGGGCCGGGGGCTACTGCTGAAAAAAAGAAGTTCCATATTTTCCAGCGCGGCGGCGCGCCAAAATCTACATATTAAAAAGTGCAAAAATGCCCCGCCCAGCGTGCTAAAAGTGGTGAGTGCGGATGGACATCGGAGCGGGCAAAGCTAGGGCGTGGCTAGACTTGGCCCAGTGCAGCCCAGCCCCGCCGAGCACAGCAGGCACAGCTAAACCGCCTCGACTGTCTGTCCGCGCTCTGGCGAAATCTGCCGAGCCCCTAGGGAAGTCCGCCTATGCGTTTTGCCCCCGCCCTGCTCTCAGGCCGGCCGATCCAATCCAACGCATCAGCGGCTCGCGCTGCGAATTCGCGCCCCAAAATCCGTGCCCGCCCTCGATCCCCGGACCCTCGACGCAAAAAATTCACCGCTCGAGCCGCGCAAATCGCTTCCCGACACTCGGCGGACACCGCGAAGCTAAACGGTTGATATTACGAATGATTTTGCGTCGATAGTCTCCCACAAGGGGAGAAGGAAGACAGATCACGCCTTCCGCGCCTCGAACGCAATCCGCACCGCAAGTCCCGCCAGCACCGTGCCCATCAGGTAGCGTTGCAGCAGCATCCAGGTCGGGCGCTGCGCGAGGAACAGCGCGATCGATCCGGCGGCGAGCGCGATCATGGCATTCACGCTGACGCTGATGACGATCTGGATCGATCCCAGCACGACCGACTGCCACAGCACGCTGCCGGCGGCAGGGTCGATGAACTGCGGCAACAGCGCCAGATACAGCATCGCGATCTTGGGATTGAGCAGGTTGGTGACAAAGCCCATCGCGAACAATTTGCGCGGGCTGTCGACCGCGAGCTTCTTCACCTGGAACGGCGAGCGCCCGCCGGGCTTGATCGCCTGCCACGCCATCCAGAGCAGGTAGGCGGCGCCGGCAAAGCGCAGCGCGTCATAGGCGAAGGGCACGGCGAACAGCAGCGCGGTGATGCCGAACGCGGCGCACAGCATGTAGAACACAAAGCCAAGCGCCACGCCGCCGAGCGAGACGATGCCGGCGGCGGGTCCTTGCGTGATCGAGCGCGAGATCAAATAGATCATGTTCGGGCCCGGCGTCAGCACCAGGCCAAGCGAGATCAGGGCGAAACCGAGCAGGGATGAAGTGGCGGGCATTGTGGCACTCGCGGGAAGAATTGCGCGTTTTCTAGCGCGCGCGGCGCCGCGACGCCATTTCGAAGATCGCATGGGAGATGGACGAATATCTCAGGCCACACCGGATCGGCTGGTGGTCAGTGCGAACCAGATGGCGATGCCGACCAGCGCGATCGCAAAGCCGCGCCGAATGATCAGGCGATTGCCGGCGGTGACGATGACCGACTGCAGCGAGCCCGCGAGCGCCACAATGGTCGCGTGGATTGCGGTCGCGATCGCGACATAGATGGCACTGAGGATCAAGGTTTGCCGCATCACGGAGCCGTTATCGGGCCGGATGAATTCCGGCAGCACGGCGATGTAGAACACCGCGGCCTTTGGGTTCAGCAGATTGGTGATCAGGCCGCGACGAAACGCGGGCCACGGCCGCTCGTCGATTTCTTCCGCCGCGGTCGGATCGCCGCTGCTCCAGCTGTCCCACGCCAGCCACAGCAGATAGAGCACGCCGCCCCAGCGCAGCAGGCCGTACAGGAAGGGCTGTTCGTCGATGATCGCCGTCAGGCCGAATGTCGCGATGAGGCCATAGGTCATGAGCCCCAGCGCGATGCCCGCGACCGCCGCAAAGCCCGTGCGCGCGCCACTCGATAACGACAGCGCGGCAAGATAGGTCATGTTCGGCCCTGGCGTGATCTCGATGACCAGCGCCGTCAGCACAAAGGCGAGCAGCGGGCTGATCTCGGTCACCTTGCTCCCAGCCTAATGCGCCTCGTCCCAATTATTCGCCGCGCGGGCGTCGACCTGCAGCGGCAGCGACAGCACGACGGCGGGGAAGGGCGCGTCCTGCATCACGCGCTGCACGACCGGCAGCGTGGCCGCGACCTCGTTGTCAGGCACCTCGAAGATCAATTCGTCATGCACCTGCAGCAGCATCTGCGCCGAGAGTTTCTTCTCCGCGAGCGCGTCCTCCATGCGGATCATGGCGCGGCGGATGATGTCGGCGGCCGAACCCTGCAGCCGCGCGTTGATCGCGGCGCGCTCGTTGAAGGAGCGGATCGAGGCGTTGGAAGCCTTGATGTCGGGGTAGTAGCACTTCCGCCCGAACAGCGTGCTGACATAGCCGTTCTTGCGGCAGAACTCGCGTGTCTCGTCCATGTAGGCGCGAATGCCCGGGAAACGCTCGAAATACTTCTTGATGTAGGCGGACGCTTCCTCGCGCGCGATGCCGAGCTGGTTGGCGAGACCGAAGGCCGAGATGCCGTAGATGATGCCGAAATTGATCGCCTTCGCGCGGCGCCGCACTTCGCTCGGCATGTCCTTGATCGGCACGCCAAACATTTCGGACGCCGTCATGGCGTGAATGTCGAGGCCGTCGCGGAACGCCTGCCGCAGCACCGGCACGTCGGCGATCTCGGCGAGCAAGCGCAATTCGATTTGAGAGTAATCGGCGGACACCAGCTTGTGGCCGGGCGTTGCGATGAAAGCCCGGCGGATCTTGCGGCCGTCCTCGGTGCGCACCGGGATGTTCTGCAGGTTCGGTTCGTTCGACGACAGCCGTCCCGTGGTGGTCGCCGCCAGCGCATAGGTCGTGTGGACGCGATGGGTCTGCGGATTGACATAGGTCGGCAGTGCGTCGGTATAGGTCGATTTCAGTTTCGAAACCTGCCGCCACTCCAGAATTTTCTTCGGGAAGTCGTGGCCCTGCTCGGCGAGATCGTCGAGCACCTGCGCGGTGGTCGACCACGCGCCGGTCTTGGTCTTGGTGCCGCCAGGCAATCCCATCTTGCCGAAGATGATGTCGCCGATCTGCTTGGGGCTGCCGACATTGACCGGCTCGCCCGCGATCTCCTGGATTTCGGCTTCGACCCGCGCCGCGGTCTGCGCGAAGTCGCCGGAGAGGCGCGACAGCACCTGACGATCGATCGAGATGCCGCGCCGCTCCATCCGCGCCAGCACGGAGACCAGCGGCCGTTCCAGCGTCTCGTATACCGCGGTCATGCGGTCGGCGACGAGGCGCGGCTTCAGCACGCGCCACAGCCGCATGATGACGTCGGCGCTCTCGGCGGAAAATTCGCTCGCCCTGTCGATCGCGACCTGGTCGAAGGTCAGCTTGCCCTTGCCGCTGCCGATGAGATCGCCATGCGCGATGGTGGAGTGGCCGAGCCACAGTTCGGCCAGCGTATCGAGGGAGTGGCCGTTGCGGCCGGCATCAAGCGCGTAGCTCATAAGCTGCGCGTCATCGGTGTTGCGCATGGTGATGCCGGCCTGCGCGAAGCATGCCCGCATTGAACTTGATGTTGAAGCCGATCTTTAAGACGCCTGCCGATTCCAGCAGCGGCTTCAGCGCCTCCAGCGCCTCGCTCTCCTCGACCTGGTCCGGCGCCAGCCCGGCATCGAACAGGCCAACGCCATCGCCGGAGCGCTTGTGCGCCAACGGCACATAGGCGGCATCGTTCGGCGCCAGCGCCAGTGCAATGCCGCAGATATCGGCCTGCATTGGATCGATCGAGTTCGCCTTGGCGTCGATCACGAAACGGCCGGCGTCGCGCGCCCGCGCGATCCAGGCGTTGAGCTCATCGGGCGTGCGGATGATCTGATATTTGGCGCGCTCGAACGGCAGTTTCCGCGCAGCCTCTTTACGCGCTTCGGCAAGCGAAATCGGCGTGCCCTTGAGGCTGGAGGCTTTGTCTTCCTTGCCGCCGGTCTTGGCGGGGGCGGGCGCTGCGGCCGCAAACAGATCGCTGGAAGCGCCCGCAGATTTTGCTTGTGCGGGCGCAGCGGCAGCATCGCTCTTGTTGCCGGCAGCCGCAGTGACATCAGACGGATCGATCTGCGAATATTCCGCGACGCGTTTGGTCAGCCCTGAAAACTCCATCGCCTTCAGGAATGAGATCAGCTTGCGCGCATCCGGCTCGTGCACGGCAAGATCGTCGAGCGGCACTTCGAGATCGACCTTGTCGTCGAGCAGCACGAGCTGGCGCGAGATCCGCGCCTTCTCGGCATTCTCGAGCAAGGCCTCGCGCCGCTTCGGCTGCTTGATCTCGCCGGCACGGAACAACAGCTGCTCCAGGTCGCCATATTCGACGATCAGCTGCGCCGCGGTCTTGACGCCGATGCCGGGCACGCCGGGTACGTTGTCGGTGGAGTCGCCGGCCAGCGCCTGCACCTCGACAACCTTCTCCGGCGGCACGCCGAATTTCTCGATCACTTCTGATATGCCGATGCGGCGGTCCTTCATGGTGTCGTACATCACGACCCTGTCGGTCACGAGTTGCATCAGGTCCTTGTCGGAGGACACGATGGTCGTGGTGGCGCCGCGCTCGGTCGCCAGTCGCGCATAGGTCGCGATGAGATCGTCGGCCTCAAAACCGATCTGCTCCAGGCAGGGCAGGTCGAAGGCGCGGACCGCGTCGCGGATCAACGAAAATTGCGGGATCAGATCGTCGGGTGCCGGCGGCCGGTGCGCCTTGTAATCGGGATAGAGCTTGTTGCGGAAAGTGATTTCCGACTTGTCAAAGATGATGGCGAGGTGCGTCGGCCGGTTGTTCTCGGGCATCTCGCGCAACAGCTTCCACAGCATGTTGCAGAAGCCGAGCACGGCATTGACCTGCAGCCCGTCGGACTTGCGGTTGAGCGGCGGCAGCGCGTGATAGGCGCGGAAAATGTAGGAGGAGCCGTCGACCAGGAAGACATGGTCGCCCTTGCCTGAGGTTTTCTCTTGGGCTTTCGCGGCTGGCTTCGCGGGCGCATTGGCGGGAACCGGCTTGGGGGCGGCGGCGGGCTTGCTGGCGGCTTTTTGCGGGGATTTCGGCATGGCCGCAATTTAAGAATTTTTGCGGCGATTGACAGCCTTGGGAGGGCGATTTTTGCCCTGCTGCCAGCTCTATCCACGCTGTTAGCGAGGTTATTCCGCCGCCTGCAGCGCGGTACCGGCCTTCCTCGGCGCGATCCAGAACGCATCAGGTCGCTCGAACAGGAAGTACGCGTGTGCCCAGAGTGCCAAGCGCCAGATCAGCAGCGAACCGACGACGCCGACAACGGTCACGATCAGCGAGACCAGGCCGATGTCGGGGATGATGCCGGTCTTGAGCAGCAGCGTCCGCGTCGAGGCCATCGGCAGGAAGAAGGCGAGATAGATCACGATCGAATGCTCGCCGCAGAAGCGCAGGAAATTGAGCCAGTGCCTCCGCGCGAGCAGCGTGCCCGAGGTGATGATGGCGCAGGCGCCGCAAAGTCCGAGTGCGAGCGAGATGATCGGCCATTCGCTGACGCCCAGCGCCACGAGGCCGCCATTGACGACCGCCCACAGCGCCAGCCCCGCAAGCGCCAACCACGGGCGTGCCCGCGCGCGATCCGACAGCGCGAAGACATAATCGGCGAGGAGGTAGCCGGAATAGATGTAGACGAACCGCGCGCAGAACTCGTCGATCACGGTCCAGCCCGTCGCGACATGCATGCTCTCGAGCAGCGCCGCCACGCCCCAGACCAGAGGCGCCGGCGCATTGCGTGTCAGTTTTATGACAACGAAGAAGATCGGCAGCAGGTAGATGAACCAGAGCGTGCCGAACGGCTCGATGAAGGATTCCAGATACAGGAATCCGACGTGGCCCCAGCCCTGCTCGGCAGCGAAGGAAGGCGCCTTGAAGCCGAACTGGATCGTCACCCACAGCACATAGAAATAGGCGAAGTGCACGACCTTGCGGTCGAGATAGGTGCGCCAGTCGCGATCGATGACGAGGGGCAAGAAAAGCCCGGAAATCAGGAAGAAGTCGGGCATCCGGAACGGTTTTGCGAACATCACGACCGCATGCATGAAGCCGTTTTCGCCCGCGGCCAATTCCACGCCCAGCACCGAATGCATCATCACCACCATGACGATGCAGATGCCCTTGGCGTAGTCCACCCAGTCGAGGCGGCCCGCCGCGTCGGCGGCAGAACGCCCAGATATCTCGGATGTGCCGTTTGTAGTCATGTTTGAAGTCCTGGCTGTCTCATTTCGGCGCGTTAGCGCGGCATCATGGCGGCAAGCGGTTGCTGTCTCCTTTATTCATTCAAGGGATATGCCGTTTTTGCGCTTTCCCCCTGCGGTCCAAATGTTTTAAGAGGCGGTCGCGTTAACCATTAAGGGCGGACTGATTCATGCGGATTGCCATGATTGGCACGGGCTACGTGGGGCTGGTTTCCGGCGCCTGTTTTGCGGATTTCGGCCACGAGGTCACCTGCGTGGACAAGGATGCCGGCAAGATCGCCGCCCTTCATCGCGGCGAGATTCCGATCTTCGAGCCCGGGCTCGATGTGCTGGTGGCCTCGAACGTCAAGGCCAAGCGGCTCGACTTCACCACCGATCTCAAGGCGCCGGTGGCGCAAGCCGATGCGGTGTTCATCGCGGTCGGCACGCCGTCGCGGCGCGGCGATGGCCACGCCGACCTATCGTATGTCTACGCCGCCGCGCGCGAGATCGCGGCCGCATTGAGCGGCTTCACCGTGGTCGTGACCAAATCGACCGTGCCGGTCGGCACCGGCGACGAGGTCGAGCGCATCATCCGCGAGGCCAATCCCTCCGCCGACGTCGTGGTTGCCTCCAATCCGGAATTTCTGCGCGAAGGGGCTGCGATCCGCGATTTCAAATTCCCCGACCGCATCGTGGTCGGAACCGACGACGAGCGCGGCCGCAAGGTGCTGGGCGACGTCTACCGGCCGCTGTCGCTGAACCAGGCGCCCCTCATGTTCACCAAGCGCCGTACGGCCGAGCTGATCAAATACGCGGCGAACGCGTTTCTGGCGACCAAGATCACCTTCATCAACGAGATGGCCGATCTCTCGGAAAAGGTCGGCGCCGACGTGCAGGAGGTCGCGCGCGGCATCGGGCTCGACAACCGCATCGGCTCAAAGTTCCTGCATGCCGGCCCGGGCTTCGGCGGCTCGTGCTTTCCAAAGGACACCCGCGCGCTGGTCAAGATCGCGCAGGACTATGACGTGCAGCTGCGCATTGTCGAAGCTGTGCTCAGCGTCAACGACAACCGCAAGCGCGCGATGGCGCGCAAGGTCTCGACGGCGGTCGGCAGCTCGCTGCGCGGCAAGACCGTGGCCGTGCTCGGTCTCACCTTCAAGCCCGACACCGACGATATGCGCGAGGCCCCGTCGATCCCGCTTGTGACCGGTCTGCTGGATATGGGCGCGAAAGTGCGCGCGCATGACCCGATCGGCATGGAGCAGGCGCGCAAGGAATTGCCCGAGATCGAATATGCCGACGACGCTTATGCCTGCGTGAAGGGCGCCGACGCGATGGTGGTGGTCACCGAATGGGTGCAGTACCGCACGCTCGACCTGGAGCGGCTGAAGCAGGAATTGAAGCAGCCGATCGTGATCGACCTGCGCAATATCTACCGGCCCGAGGACATGGCCGCCCATGGCTTTGTCTACGAAAGCGTCGGCCGCCCGCCGCTGCTGCGGAACTGAGGTCGCTACGAATTTCGTCATGGCCGGGCTTGTCCCGGTCATCCACGTCTTGTTCTCTTGCAGTGAAAGACGTGGATGCCCGGGCCTTGCGTGCGAAGACGCGCTTCGCGCTTATGGCCGGGCATGACGAGTGGTGAGATATTGCGCAGTTTCGACACGCCCCTTCCAATCGACGCGGTGCTCGACGATCTCGCGCGCACGCTGCAGAGCCGCAACGCGGCGGTGCTGGTGGCGCCGCCCGGTGCCGGCAAGACCACGCGGGTGCCGCTCGCGCTGCTCGATGAACCCTGGGCCAGGGGGAAGAAGATCATCGTGCTGGAGCCGCGGCGGATCGCGGCGCGTGCCAGCGCCGAGCGGATGGCGAAGACGCTGGGCGAGCGCGCCGGCGAGAGCGTCGGATACCGCGTTCGCTTCGGCTCAAAGGTGTCGCGTGCGACCCGGATCGAGGTGGTGACCGAGGGGATTTTCTCCCGCCAGATCCTCGACGATCCCGAATTGAATGGCGTCGCCGCGGTGCTGTTCGACGAATTTCACGAGCGCTCGCTCGATGCCGATCTGGGCCTCGCGCTGGCGCGCGATGCGCAAACCGGCTTGCGCGAGGATTTGCGGCTGCTCGTGATGTCGGCGACGCTGGACGGTGCGCGCGTCGCAAAACTGCTGGGCGATGCGCCGGTGGTCGAGAGCGAAGGCCGCGCCTTCCCGGTGGAGACGCGCTATCTCTCGCGCAAGCCCGACATGCCGCTGGAGCGGCAGATGGCGGACAGCATCGCGCAGGCGCTGCGCGCCGACCCCGGCTCGGTGCTGGCGTTCCTGCCCGGTGCGGCCGAAATCCGCCGCACCCAGAATTTCCTGGAAGAGCGCGTCAAGGATGCGACCACCGAAATCGTGCCGCTGTTCGGCGCGCTCGATGCCGCCGTGCAGGACCGCGCCATCGCGCCCGCGCCAAAGGGGCAGCGCAAAGTCGTGCTCGCGACCTCGATCGCCGAGACCTCGCTCACGATCGAGGGCGTGCGCATCGTGGTCGATTCCGGCCTGGCACGCGTGCCGCGCTATGAGCCGGACATCGGTCTCACGCGGCTGGAGACCGTGCGCGCCTCGCGCGCCGCGGTCGACCAGCGCCGCGGCCGCGCCGGCCGCACCTCACCCGGCATCTGCTACCGGCTCTGGGACGAGCCGCAGACGGCGTCGCTTGCCGCCTATACCCAGCCTGAAATCCTCTCCGCCGACCTGTCCTCGCTCGTGCTCGATCTCGCGCAATGGGGCGTGAGCGATCCGGGTACGCTGTCGTTCCTCGATCCGCCGCCGGCGCCGGCGCTGAAAGAAGCGACGAGCCTCTTGGAAGAACTCGGCGCGCTCGACCCCGACGGCCGCATCACCGCCGAGGGCAAGCGGCTGCGTGCGCTGGCGCTGCCGCCGCGGCTGGCGCGCATGATCGTGGATTCCGATCGCTTCGGCGCTGGTGAGAGCGCAGCGGAGATCGCGGCCATCCTCACCGAACGCGGGCTCGGCGGCGACAGCGTCGATCTCGAACATCGGCTCGACCAGTTCCGCCGCGACCGCTCGCAGCGTGCCTCCAGTGCACGCGATCTCGCCCGGCGGTGGGCGTCGCAGGTGGCCTCTTCCTCGCCGCCGGAAAGCGAGGAACTCAGCACCGGGGTGATGCTCGCCTTTGCCTTTCCGGATCGCGTAGCGAAGAACCGCGGCAATGGCAGCTTTGTGCTCGCCAATGGCCGCGGCGCCGCGGTCGAGCAAACGTCCGCAATTGCGCGCGCGCCCTATATCGCGGTCGGCGAGCTCACCGGCACGGCAGCGGCCGGACGTATCCTGTTGGCGGCGCCGATCTCGCAGGACGAAATCGAACACAACTTCGCCGACCACATCGAAACCTCGGACGAAGTCACCTTCGACCGCAGTGCGCTCGCGCTGCGCGCCCGCCGCAAGAAGACCTTGCACGCCATCACGCTATCGGAAGCGCCGCTCGCGCTGTCGCCCTCGGCGGAAACCGCGCGCATCTTCGCCGCCGGACTGATCGCAGTCGGCCTCGACAGGCTGCCCTGGTCGAAAGCCGCCAAACAATGGCGCGATCGCGTGATGTTCTTGCGCAAGGCGGAGGGCGAGAGCTGGCCCGATCTGTCGGATGACGGGCTGATCGCGGCGGCCGCGGACTGGCTGGTGCCGGCGCTCTACGACAAGACTTCGCTGAAGGATTTTTCCGCCGGGGATCTGTCGGAGGCGCTGCTCGCGCTGTTGCCCTGGGAATTGCGCGCGCGGCTGGAGCGCGAGGCGCCGACCCATTTCGAGGCGCCGACCGGCACCATGCTCGCGATCGATTACGAGGCCGAGCAGGGGCCGACCATTGCGGTGCGGCTCCAGGAGTTGTTTGGGCTCAACACCCATCCCTCCATCGCCAAGGGAAAAGTGCCCCTGGTGCTGGAACTGCTGTCGCCGGCGCAGCGGCCGGTGCAGGTGACGCGCGACCTGCCGGGTTTTTGGCGCGGCAGCTACACGGCGGTGCGCTCCGACCTGCGCGGCCGCTATCCCCGGCATCCCTGGCCCGAAGATCCGGCCACCGCGCTGCCGACACGCCGCGTGAAGCCGCGCGGAACCTGAATCAAGCGGCATTGCGTTCCGCGCTGGCGACAACCTTCAAAGGGTGATTAGATTTGCGCGCCGGGATCACGAGCGTCACTGCACTTGGGGAGGCAGCCTTGGAGATCAAGAACGCATCGCCGTCGCTTTACAACGAGGATCTGGCACCGGCAAAGGTGCGCAATTGGGGCGCTTTCAGCATATTCAACGTCTGGACATCAGACGTGCACTCTCTCTGGGGCTACTATCTGGCCGCCAGCCTGTTTCTGCTCTGCGGCAGCTTCGTCAATTTCATCCTGGCGATCGGAATGGGCTCGCTGGTCATCTTTGTCCTGATGAGCCTGATCGGCAATGCCGGGGTCAGGACCGGTGTGCCCTATCCTGTGCTTGCGCGCGCATCCTTCGGCGTCTGGGGCGCCAACATTCCGGCATTGGCGCGGGCAATCGTCGCCTGCTTCTGGTACGGCGCGCAGACCGCGGCCGCCTCAGGCGCGATCGTCGCGCTGCTGACGCGCATGGACACTTTCAAGTCCTTCCACGAGACCACGCATGTGCTCGGCCATTCCGGCCTCGAAGTGATCTGCTTCGTGGTGATCTGGGCGCTGCAGCTCCTGATCATCCAGCGCGGCATGGAGACGGTGCGGCGCTTCCAGGACTGGGCGGGACCCGCGGTATGGCTGATGATGCTGGTGCTCGCGGTCTATCTCTGCATCAAGGCAGGCGGCATCTCGCTGATCGCGCCGATCCCGCAGGACGTGCTGCTGGAAAAGACCAGGGAGGCCGGCGTGCCCGGCGTTCCCGGGTCGCCCGCAGCGCTCGGCGCGGTCGCCGCGACCTGGGTCACCTATTTTGCCGCGCTCTATCTCAATTTCTGCGACTTCTCGCGCTATGCGCCGGACACGGCTGCGCTGCGCAAGGGCAACATCTGGGGTCTGCCCGTCAACCTGATCCTGTTCTCGCTGGTGGCAGGCATCACCACCATTGCCGCCTTCCACGTCTATCGGGAGGTGCTGCTGCATCCCGAGCAGATCTCGGCGAAGTTCGACAGCTGGTTCCTGGCGCTGCTCGCGGCGGTCACCTTTGCGGTGGCGACGCTCGGCATCAATGTGGTCGCCAATTTCGTCTCGCCTGCGTTCGATTTCTCCAACGTCTTTCCAAGACATATCGACTTCAAGAAGGGCGGCTATATCGCCGCGCTGATCGCGCTGGTGCTGTATCCCTTCGCGCCCTGGGAAGGCAGTGCTGCTTCGTTCGTCGGACTTATCGGCGCCACCATGGGACCGATCTTCGGTATCATGATGGTCGACTACTATTTGATCGCCAGGGGCAGGGTGAACGTGCCGGCCCTGTACCAGGAGGACGGCGAATACCGCTATCAGAACGGCTGGAACGTCAGCGCGCTCATTGCAGCCGCGGTCGGCGCGCTGTTTTCGTCCATCCTGCCGAACTTCACCTCGATCCTGCCGGACTGGTGGGCGGTGTATGGCTGGTTCTTCGGCGTAGCGATCGCGGGCGTGGTCTATTATGGCCTGCGGGTGGCGATGCCGAGCCCCGTCGCGGAGGCGGCCTGATCGTTGAACGAAATGGCCCGGAGTGGTTCGTCCGGGCCCGAAGGCCCGGAGATAGTCAACCAGCCGGCGCCCCGCGCGCCTGATCGGCGTGTCGCATTAACGCTTCACTCATCCTTTTCGCCAAAATGGCAGCCCTGACCTGCCGCCCTTAGTCGTGCTGTTGCGGGCGGCGTGGTGAAATCGGCAGGGGGCGTGAGAGCGAGTGTGGCGTGATGCGTAACATTGTGATCACCGCGGCCATCATGGCCGGCCTTGGCGTCTTCATGGCGCAAATGGCGGAGAAGATGACGCCGGCGTCGGCCGCTCCGACGACCGCTTCGCAAACCGCTCCGGTCGCGCCGGCAGTGCCGACGGGCCTGCGCAGCCTCAACATTCTCCGCGACGCCCGCGATCATTTTGCCACCGAAGGCCGCATCGACGGCCAGCGCATCGGCTTCATGGTCGATACCGGCGCCTCCGTGGTGGCCCTGAACGAATCTTCGGCAGCGCGCTTCGGCCTGCACCCGACGCCCGGCCAGTACACCGCGATTGTCACCACCGCCAACGGCAAGGTGAAAGCGGCGCGTGCGCAGATCGCGATGCTCGATGTCGGCGGCCTGATCGTGCGCGACGTGGACGCCATGGTGCTGCCCGACACGGCGCTGTCGGAAAACCTGCTCGGCCTGTCCTTCCTGTCGAAGCTGAAACGCTTCGAGTACTCCAACGGCCAGATGGTGCTGGAGCAGTAAGCACGTTGGAAAATATGGTCTTCCGGACTATATTGGAGCCATGCGCCGCGCTGATGTCATAGCCCGATTGAAGCACACCGAGCCTGCTTTGCGCTCGCTCGGCGTAGCACGCCTCTATCTGTTCGGCTCACACGCGCGCGATGAGGCTGCGCTAAATTCCGACGTTGACGTCTTTGTCGACCCCGTATCGGAGGAGGGATTTGGCTTTCTTCCCTTCATGGATGCCTACCAGGCCCTTCAAAAGGCCTTCGACCATCAGGTCGATATCGGCTACTCGACCCGTACAGGACTGTCACCTTACATCCGCAAGGATGTCGAGCGCGAGGCGCTGCGGATATTTTGATGGCTGCGAGCAGAAGCCCGCGAGCGCGGCTGCTTCATATTAGCGACGAAGTCGCGGGTGTCGCAGCCACGGTCAAGGGGCTGGCCTTTGACCAATATCAAGATAGCTATATTCATCGCCGAGCGGTCGAACGCGCCGCGCAGATCATTTCCGAGGCCGCGAAAGCACTGCCGCAGGACTTACTTGCGAAGCATGGCGAAGCCCCATGGGCCTCGATCATCGGAATTGGCAATGTTCTGCGACATGAATACCAGCGGCTCGACGACCGGCGCATGTGGGAAATCGCGACCATCCACTTGCCAACCCTTGAACCGGTCGTGCGCCGGATGATCGCGGCGCTCGACGACTGACCGACGGCGTCGAAGCCCCCTTCCGCTTCGCGCGTGCATTCGCTATTGGCTGTCTGACCAAGATGACCGCTCGAGGCCCCCGATGTTTCCGAAGCCGAAACCCGCGCTCCTGCCCAATACCTACGCCTTTGAATCCGAGCCGATGGTGAAGGCGACCGGCTTTCGCGAATACGACGCGCGCTGGCTGTTCAACAAGGAAATCAACCTGATGGGGGTACAGGCGCTCGGCATGGGGCTGGGCGCGCTGATCGCAGAGCTCGGTGTCAAACAGGAGATCGTCACCGGCCATGATTTCCGGGGCTATTCGGCCTCGATCAAATACGCGCTGATTTCGGGGCTGATGGCCGCAGGCTGCAAGGTGCATGACATCGGGCTCGCGGTAACGCCGATGGCTTATTTCGCGCAGTTCGATCTGGACGTGCCCTGCGTCGCCATGGTCACCGCCTCGCACAACGACAACGGCTGGACTGGCGTAAAAATGGGCGCCAACCGGCCGCTCACCTTTGGTCCGGACGAGATGACGCGGCTGAAACAGATCGTGCTCAACGCCGAGTTCAGGAACAAGGCCGGCGGCTCCTATGTGTTCCACGAGAATTTCCCGGCGCGCTACATCGCCGATCTCACCAGCCGGCCAAAACTGAAGCGCAAGCTGAAAGTGGTGGCTGCCTGCGGCAACGGCACCGCGGGCGCGTTCGCGCCGCAAGTGCTGGAGAAGATCGGCTGCGAGGTGGTCCCGCTCGACACCGAGCTCGATCACACCTTCCCGAAATACAATCCGAACCCGGAAGACATGGAAATGCTGCACGCGATCCGCGATGCGGTGCTGGCAAGCAAGGCCGATGTGGGCTTGGGCTTCGACGGCGACGGCGACCGCTGCGGCGTCGTCGACAACACCGGCGAGGAGATCTTTGCCGACAAGGTCGGCGTCATGCTGGCGCGCGACATGTCGGCGATCCACAAGAATGCGCAGTTCGTGGTCGACGTGAAATCGACTGGCCTCTTCATCACCGATCCAGTGCTGCAGAAGCAGGGCGCGAAGACGGTGTATTGGAAGACCGGCCATTCCTACATGAAGCGCCGCACCAACGAGCTCGGCGCGCTCGCTGGCTTCGAGAAGTCCGGCCACTTCTTCTTCAACAAGCCGTTCGGCCGCGGCTATGACGACGGCCTGGTGTCGGCGATCTCGATCTGCGACATGCTCGACCGCGCGGGCGGCAAATCAATGGCCGACCTGAAGGACGCGCTGCCAAAGACCTGGTCGTCGCCGACCATGTCCCCGCATTGCGCCGACGAAGTGAAATACGGTGTCGTCGACGCCGTGGTGAAGCATTTCGAGGCCGCGCAGAAGAAGGGCGAGAAGCTCGCCGGCCAGCCGATCCGCGATTTGGTCACCGTCAATGGCGTGCGCGTGACGGTGGAGGACGGCAGCTGGGGCCTGGTGCGCGCTTCCTCAAACAAGCCGGAGCTGGTCGTGGTGGTCGAGAGCCCGGTATCGGAGCAGCGCATGCGCGACATGTTCGAGCTGGTCGATGGCGTGCTGCGCACGCATCCCGAGGTGGGCGAATACAATCAGAAGATTTGAGGGAAGAGGCAGAGCGCCATCCCAATTGCCGTCGTCATGCCCCGCGAAAGCGGGGCATCCAGTACGCCGCAGCCTATCGGTTCAAGCACTGACGGCTCTGGAATGCTGGATCACCCGCTTTCGCGGGTGATGACAGTTTTCGAGAATCGGGAGCTGCGCCGCGTCCGTGACGCGATGGCGGCGTTACGCCGCGTTCAGCGACGCAATGAAGCCGCCGACTTCGGCCTTCAGCCGGTCGGACTGCGACGACAATCCGTTGGCGGCGTCGAGCAGGCGCGAGGCGGCGACGCCGGCTTCGTCGGAAGCGCGGGTGACGTTCTGGATGTTGCTGCTGACCTCACGCGTGCCGTTGGCGGCCTGCTGCACATTGCCGGCGATCTCGCGCGTGGCCAGGCCCTGCTGGTCCACGGCGCCCGCGATTTCGCTGGAGATCTTGTCGATCTCGGAGATGGTGCCGCCGATGGCCTGGATCGCAGTGACGGCGTCGCCGGTCGCGGCCTGGATGCCCTGCACCTGCGCTGAAATCTCTTCGGTCGCCTTCGCGGTCTGGTTGGCCAGCGCCTTCACTTCGCTCGCGACCACGGCAAAGCCCTTGCCATGCTCGCCGGCGCGCGCCGCCTCGATGGTGGCGTTGAGCGCGAGCAGATTGGTCTGGCTCGCGATGTTCTGGATCAGCGTCACCACCTCGCCGATCTTCTGCGTGCCGGCGGCTAGCCCTTCGACCACCGCGTTGGTACGGCGCGCCTCTTCGGCGGCCTTGCCGGCGATCTCGGCGGAGCGTGTCACCTGCTGGGCGATATTGTTGATTGAAGCGGTCAGTTCTTCGGTCGCGGCCGCCACCGTCTCGACATTGGTCGAGGCCTGCATCGAAGCAGCCGCCACCGCCGCGGTCTGGCGCGCGGTTTCGGCGTTGCTGCCCGACATCGAAGCCGACATGCCCTGCATTTCGGACGCGGCGACTGCGACCGCTTCGACAATGCCGCCGATCTTGCGCTCGAAGCCGGCGGCGAGCTCGCGCCGTGCGGCGTCGCGGTCCTGCTTGGCGCGCCGCTCGGCATCCGAGCGTTCGCTGGTGGCGCGCGATCTCAGCCGCCTGCGCCGCTTCGGCTTCGGCGGTCTTGCGCGCGGTGGTCTCGAACAGCTGCGCCAGCTTGTGGGCGAGCGCGATCAGCACGCCGGCTTCAATCAGCAGGATCACAGCGTGCAGCACGACGCGGGCAAAGTCTCCGCCGCCCGGATAGAGCGCGGCCGGAAGGACGAAGTTCAGCAAGAGATGATGCACCGCGACCGCCACCGTGCCGGCCAGGATCGGCCGATAGTCGCAATAGGACATCAGGCAGGCGAGGGCCGCGAAGAAATACATGTGCATGTCGATCTGCCAGGGATTGCCCGACATCTGGTACACCAGCACCGACACGTCGCCCATGACCGCGACGCCGAAGATCAGCCGCGTCGAAAGGCCGTTGCCCGCGAGCCGCCACGACGCCGTTGCGGCGATCGCCATCATGGCCATCAGCCCGGCAGGCATCAGCCAGTCCGCGCCGCGCATCATGCCGACCACGACTGCGATCGGAACATGGATCCAAAGCATCGCCGTCAGAAGCTTGCTGGTGGTATCGCGCAAATTCGCGAGATCATCGCTCTCGATGGTCATTCCCGGTTCCTCAATGAGCTAATCCGAAATGCAGGCGGCGATTGCCTGCGGATCCATGACCAGCCAGGCGCCGGCCTTGCGGAGCCGAGGCAGACCATCATGTTGGTCCGGCCGAACCACCAGAAGCGACGGAACCGCCGTCATCCTCACGATCGCGGCATCAGCGGAAGCCGCGGCGAGAAATGCTCGCTCCGAATTCCACCATGGCGGAAAAGCCACGGCCACGATTTCTGTCCCGGGACGGACCTGCAATGACAGCGCCGCGACCGCGACAAAGCTCGCGATCAGCAACGCCGCAGCGTTAAGCCAAACGGGCCATCGCAGTGATGAGATGGTTGTGCCCCGCACCATTGCCCGCGAAATACGCACGCGGAGCTAATGACCGGTAAATGATCGGTTAGTTTTTCCGGCGCCGACGAAAGCTTGCACCGCTGTGCGTGAGGCCGCGCACAGCTTCAATCGAAGATGGCGAGCCGGCTTCGCTTTATGCCGCCGGCACCGGCAGCGCCGTCACCGACTTGATCTTCTCCATCGCAAAGCGCGAGGTGACGTTCTTCAGCGGCACGGTGGCGATCAGCTTCTTGTAGAACACGTCGTAGCTCTGCATGTCCGCGACCACGACGCGCAGCATGTAGTCGACGTCGCCGGCCATGCGATAGAATTCCATCACCTCGGGCATCGCGCTGACAGCGTCGGCGAATTTCTTCAGCCAGTCTTCGGAGTGGTCGGCGCTCTCGACCGAGACGAACACGGAAATGCCGAGCCCGATCTTGTTCTGGTCAACGAGGGCGACGCGGCGCAGGATGACGCCGTCGGCCTCCAGGCGCTGGATGCGCTTCCAGCACGGTGTCGAGGACAGCCCGACCCGGTCGCCGATCTCGGCCACGGAGAGGGAGGCGTCCTCCTGCAGCACCATCAGGATCTTGCGGTCGATGGCATCGAGGCGGCGGTTGTTTTCATGAAGCTGAACGGCGAGGTCGGTCATGAGAAGAAAGTTCCATATATGAGGTTGATCTACCTCATATAGAGAAAAATCTTCTATCGCAAGCCCATCTTTAGGTCATCCTGGCCGTCGACGCGGCATGGCCTTGGTGCAAAAGCGCTTCAACTTCAGCACGTTGCGGGGCGGCAAAGGCACCGCCGAACCGGGTGCATTTCAGCGCTGCCGCGGCCGAAGCGAACCGCAGCGCCTCCCGCAGGCCCTGCTTTTCGGTGATGGCAAGCGCAAAGGCGCCATGGAAGACGTCGCCGGCGCCGAGCGTATCGACGCTATGGACCGGGAAAGCTGGCGTCTCCTGCAACTCGCCGTGCTCGTCCAGCCAGATCGTGCCGCGCGGCCCGCGGGTGCCCGCAAGGAAAGAGGGCGTCAGCCTGGCGATCTTCTTCAGCGCCTCGCCTTCGTCGCTCTCGCCGGCCGTCTCCTGCAGCGGCTCGGAGGAAAACACCAGATGCGTGGAGGCCGTGAGCAGGCCTTCGCGCAGCGACATTGCGCGGTCGACGTCGACGATCACGGGAATGCCGCGCCGCACCGCCTCGGCACAGAGATCGGTACAAAATTCCGCGCAGCGGCTTTCGGTCAGGACCGCATCGCAATCCCTTAGCAGCGTGTCAGCCGGAGGAAGTTTCACTTTCCAGAGTTCGGGATCGCGGAAGGTCACGATGGTGCGTTCGCCGGTCGGGTCGATCATGATCGCCGACAGCGGCGTCACCGCCCCCGGCATGTGCACGAGGTGTTTGGTCTCGATGCCCTCGTGCCCAAGCCGTTCGAAGATGTAGCGGCTCTCGGTCTCGCGTGCATCGCCGATCGGACCGCAGAGCGAGGCGCGCCCGCCGAGCCGCACGACGCCGATCGCGGCATTGAGCGAGTTGCCGCCGCAGATCTGTTCGAAATGATCGGCATTCGCTTTCGAGCCGCGCGCCGGAACGCCCAGCACGCGAAAGGTGAGATCGCGAACCGGCTGGCCGATGCAGAGAATGTGCGGCGGAATTTTCGGCGCCCGCTCCTGAAAGTTCATGCTCGCGCCCGTCATGCCGGTTCAAGTCCTGGGCTAATCGACACGGACAGGCGTCAGTTCCTCGCTATGCGCCTTCGTTTCCTCCGCCATGCACCCAGCGGCCGAGCAGATGATGGGCAATGGCAAAGGGATGGGGGCCCGCGAGGCCGTCGGGATGTTTTCGCGTGATCATCAGCCGCGCCTCGTCGCGATCGAACCAGCGCGCGTCCTCGAGTTCGGTGCGGTCTACCACGATGTCCTCGTTGGTGGCGCGCGCGGTGCAGCCGATCATCAGCGACGACGGATAGGGCCAGGGCTGGGTCATGTAATAATTGACATCGGTACAGCGGATGCCGGCTTCCTCGAATACCTCCCGCCGGACGGCGTCTTCTATTGTTTCGGCGGCTTCCACAAAGCCGGCGAGGCAGGAATACATGCCGGGGAGAAAGCGCTGCGCACGGCCGAGCAGGCATTTGTCGCCATGCGTCACCAGCATGATCACGACCGGATCGGTGCGCGGGAAATGCTCGGCCTTGCAGCTCGGGCATTCGCGCTTCCAGCCGCCTTCCTTCATCGCGGTGCGCTGGCCGCAATTGGCGCAATAGCCGTGGCGCTGATGCCAGTTCACCATCGACTTCGCCATCGCGATCGCCGAGAGCTCGCCGGGCGGCACCACGCCCTGCATCGCCATGCCGCGCAATTCGCTGACGGCCACGTCGTTGCGGGTGATGAGATTTTCCACGGCCGCGGCCGAAATGCCCATGCCGAAGATCGCGGCGCCATCGCGCAGCCCCAGGAAGATCGTGCCCGGATTGGCGCCGAACTTCAGCGCTTCATCGATCGGGAGCAGGGCGCGCGCGGCCTCGCCCTCCTTCTTCACGACCAGGGAATCGCGGTGCACCACATAGGCGCGCGAACGGGGATCGCTCTCCAGCGCCATCAATTTCTCATCCTTGGTACGCAGATGCGCGGCGCGGTCGAGGATGTTGTTGACGAAGCCCGGCTGCCCGAGCGGAAAGGATTCGTTTGCTGACATTTTCCTGTTTCAACCCAACCAGATTTTGCGGCGCAGCGCGCTGATGAAATGCTGAACTTCGGCGGCGTCATGGGCGAGCGGCGGCACCACGCCCCAGACCGGGCGCGGCCAGGCGGCGTCGCCGGTGCGGCGCGCAATCACATGCACATGAAGCTGCGGCACGACATTGCCGAGTGCGGCGATATTGAGCTTGTCGCATTTGGTGATCTCCTTCAGCGCCTTGGCGGCGCGGGAGACCTCGGTCATGAGCTGGGCCTGCTCGACCTCGTCGAGGTCGATAATCTCCACCTTTTCCGGTCGGCGCGGCACGAGCATCAGCCATGGGTAATTGGCGTCCTTGATGACGAGCACTTTTGACAGCGGCAGGTCGCCGATATCGATGGTGTCTTGCTTGAGCTGGGGATGCAGCGACCAGGCGGATTCGGGCATCGGTCTCCCGGAATATTGCAATTGTTATGGCCGGCAAGAGCGGTCGGGACGGCAACTAATGCTTTTCCGCCTTTCCTTACAAGCCCCGCAAATGCCTGCCTGCCCGCTTGCTTTCCGGCCCTTTTGGCCCCAAATAGGGACCGGGAGATTGGCGGTGGACGAGCCACTCGCCAACCGGGTCAGGTCCGGAAGGAAGCAGCCCTAACGAGGTCCGGATCGGGTCGCTCGTCAGTCTCCTACCTGTTTTTTCGAGCGAATTGCGCCGGCAGCGAAGTTCGCGCCGGCCCTTCGCTCCGTTCCGCAAAAGCCGGCCGAGAGAATTCACATTGCGGATCGACCGATGACCGACGCTGGCGCTCCCGACCACAAGCCAGACAGCGCCGATGAGGGCGGCTTCGACCTCGGCGGAGGCGCCGCGAAACCCTATCGCGTGCTGGCGCGCAAATACCGTCCCTCGAGCTTTGAGGATCTGATCGGCCAGGACGCCGTGGTGCGCACGGTCTCGAACGCGTTCGAGACCGGACGGATTCCGCAGGCCTGGATCCTGACCGGCGTGCGCGGGGTCGGCAAGACCACGACCGCGCGCATCCTTGCCCGTGCGCTGAACTACGAGCTGCCGGACGGTTCGGTGAAGGGACCGACCATCCACATGCCGCAGCTCGGCGTGCATTGCCAGGCGATCATGGAAAGCCGGCATATGGACGTGCTGGAGATGGACGCGGCCTCCCACACCGGCGTCGACGATGTCCGCCAGATCAATGACAGCGTGCGATATGCGCCGGCGAGCGCGCGCTACAAGGTCTATATCATCGACGAAGTCCATATGCTCTCGACCGCTGCGTTCAACGCGTTTCTAAAGACGCTAGAAGAGCCGCCGGAGCACGCCAAATTCGTGTTCGCGACCACCGAAATCCGCAAGGTTCCGGTGACGGTGCTGTCCCGCTGCCAGCGCTTCGATTTGCGCCGGGTCGAAGCCGATGTCTTGATGAAGCACCTTTCGAACATCGCGAAAAAGGAAAGCGTCGAGATCGAGCCGGAAGCGCTCGGCATCATCGCGCGCGCCGCGGAAGGCTCGGTGCGCAATTCGCTGTCGCTGCTCGACCAGGCCATCGCGCATGCCTCGGGCAGCGTGCGCGCCGAGGAAGTGCGGCAGATGCTGGGGCTCGCCGACCGCACGCGCGTGATCGATCTCTTCGAATCCCTCGTGCGCGGCGACATCGCCAGCGCCTTCAAGGAGTTCCGCGCGCAATATGACGTCGGTGCCGATCCGATCGTGGTGCTGTCCGATCTCGCCGAGTTCGTCAATTTCGTCACCCGTGTGAAGATCGTGCCGGCGACGGCGGACAATGTCGCCTTCAGCGAGACCGAGCGGCTGCGCGCGCGTGATTTCGCGTCAAAGCTTTCGATGCGGGTGCTGTCGCGGATGTGGCAGATGCTGCTCAAGGGCATCGCCGAAGCGCAGGCCGCGACGCGGCCGGCAGCGGCGGCGGAAATGGTGCTGGTGCGGATCGCCTATGTCGCGGACCTGCCGACGCCGGATGAAGCGATCCGGATGATCGAGCAGAATGGCGGCGCCGCGCCGGTGGCGGCATCAAGCGCGCCATCGCGAAGCCAGCCCGCGCCGACCACGTCGGCGATCGGATCGGCGCCCGCTCGCGCTTCCGCCGCGCCGCGCCCTGCGCCCGATCCGCGCCCGCAGATGATGGCGCCCGCGCCGGAAGCGCAATCGGCGCCCGCGCGAAAGATTTCGAGCTTTCCGGAGCTGGTCGCGCTCGCCGGCGAGAAGCGCGATCTCATGACGAAGTCGGCGCTCGAGACCGACGTGCGCCTGGTGCGCTTCGAGGACGGACGGCTGGAGATCGCGCTCGAGCGCAACGCGCAGCGCACGCTGGTCAACGATCTCTCGCGCAAGCTCGAGCAATGGACCAACCGGCGCTGGACCGTGGTCGTCTCCAACGAAGCCGGCCAGCCGACGCTGCGCGAGCAGAATCTCGTCGCCAAGAACGAACGCGAGCGCGCCGCCGAAGCCGACCCGCGGGTCAAGGAGGTGCTCGCCCGTTTTCCCGGCGCCAAGCTGGTGGAAGTACGCAGGCTTGCCGCCGAGCCGCCGGAATCCGGTGTTAGCGATGCAGGCTTGAGTGATGACGGTTTTGTCGGCGAAGGGCCTGACGAATCCGACGATGATTTCTGAGTTTCAAAGGAAAAACCGATGCCCGATTTTCTCGGCATGATGAAGCAGGCGGCGCAGCTGCAGTCGAAGATGCAGGCGATGCAGGATGAACTCGGCCACGTCGAGGTCGAGGGCATTTCCGGCGGCGGCCTGGTTTCCGTGCGCATGAATGCGAAGATGGAAGTGAAGGGCGTGAAGATCGACCCTTCGCTGCTGAAGCCCGAAGAGTGCGAGATCGTCGAGGACCTGCTCGTCACCGCGTTTGGCGACGCGCGGCGCAAGGCGGAAGCGGCGATGCAGGAAAAGATGCAGTCGCTCGCCGGCGGGCTCGGCCTGCCGCCCGGAATGCTCGGAGGACCTGGTTCGTAGAAGATGCCCGCGGTTGCCGGTCCTGAAATCGAACGTCTGATCCAGTTGCTGGCGCGCCTGCCAGGGCTAGGGCCCCGCTCGGCGCGGCGCGCGGCGCTGCATTTGATCAAGAAGCGCGAAGCGCTGATGACGCCGCTCTCCTCCGCGCTGCAGGTGGCGATCGACAAGATCCAGGTCTGCAAGACCTGCGGGAACATCGATACGCAAAATCCCTGCACGGTCTGCACCGATCCACGGCGTGATCCTTCCATCATCGTGGTGGTGGCCGATGTCGCCGATCTCTGGGCGCTGGAACGCGCGAACGCGACCAATGGCCGCTATCATGTGCTGGGCGCGACGCTGTCGCCGCTCGACGGCGTCGGCCCGCAGGACCTCACGATCGATGCGCTGGTCAAGCGCGCCCATGAGCAGGAAGTGACCGAGATCATCCTTGCGCTGAATGCAACCGTGGATGGGCAGACCACGGCACATTACATCACGGACTTGCTGCAGGAAGCCAACGTCAAGGTGACGCGGCTCGCCCATGGCGTTCCCGTCGGCGGCGAGCTTGATTATCTCGATGAAGGTACGCTATCTGCTGCGATGCGCCAGCGCACGCTGTTCTAGCCAAAAACGGAACTTCCTCACATGACGAAATCCCGATTCGCCAAACGCTGGGCTTGTGCATGCATCGTGGCGGCTGCGTTCGCCGGCTCGCCTGCGCTGGCGCAGGATGCGGAACCCGCGCCGTCGAAGCCGGGCAAGCCGATCAATGCCGGCGATGTCTTGTCTGGCGAACTCACGGCGATGCGCGTCAAGGGCGGCAACACGGGCAAGCGGGTTGCGACCTATCAGATCACCAGCGAGCCGCGCCGGCTGCCGCCGCCGAGCGGGCTCTGCAACCTCGAGACCGGGCCGGAGACGTTCCAGCTCGTCACCAGCAGCGACGCGCAGGCCGCGCAGCTGAAGGGCTTTGTCGGCAAGGAAATCTCGGTGAAGGTCGATGAAGTTTCCTGCGCACAGAACGCCGGCCAGATGACCGAAGCCGTCGTCACCAAGTGGAGCGTGGTGACCAAGCACTAGCTAAAGGGCCAAGCGGCTCAGATCGAAAGTCCGATCGAAGGTTGCATCCTCTCGGCCATCTCCGTAAAATTGCGGGTGCTTCTGACGTGTACTGTGAGGCTCCCACACGTAGAGCGAAAGGAGATGAAATGCCGTTCGTGCATGACGAGACGGAGATCGAGTGGCCGAAGGACGGCTACGACCTGCCACCGCCGCGTCCCGACCAGTTCGTCTATTTGCCGGCTCCCGAGTACGGCGGCCCACCCGAACCCGCTAGATTTTCAATCTTGCCACCTGCCGCTTCGGTCGAGCCGACGGAGCCACCAAAGCCGGCGGAGCCTCTCCCAACTGTCCAGGCGCCGCCCCGCGGCATTCTGGATTTTTTCGCGGTCTCGTTAGCCCGGCCATCCGCCAGCAACAACGGCGAATTTCGTTTGAAGAGGAGGGGCGCCGAGCGAACTTGCGGTGGGAGCAGCAGGTGCAGCAGCTGTTCGCAATCATGGTGCCTGCGTTACAGGCAGCCGGCGTGCGACGCGCCTACTGCCGCTACGACGGAGGCAATGACGAAGGATGGGCCTGGTTGGATCATTACCAGGGGGACAATCGAATTGATCTCGATGTTTTGGCAAAGCAACTCTGCGAAATGAATATTCATGACCAGCTCCGTGCCGCGGGGTTTCATGCCCATCTGAAAGGCGCTTCAAACGACCAGAAGATTGTTGAATTGAAGGGTTTTGCATCCGGTTGGCTGGTCCAGGAATGGGCAGCGGTCTTGTTGGGCGGGAGCTTCGGCGCCGGCGAATATACCATGTACGGGGCTTTCACGGTCGATCTCGACGCGTGCACCATCGTCGACGATCCCCACGCGGACCCGGTCGTCGAGAACATTGCGATCGCACAATAGGCCGCGCATGGCTCACCCTTATCATCATGCGGTTCGCTCGGCGCGTTTGTTTGGCGGCGAACCAGCCGACTATTTGGTCATCCATAACTGGTTCGACGAGAGCAAGGCCCATATTGCCGACGTTCGCCACCGGGCACTTCGCCATCACAGCGAAGGCATTTTTCTTTGTGAAGCGATCTTCGGTGCGACACTGACGAACAGCGTTGGTAAGATCGTTCCGGTTCGAACGCTCGGCGAGCAGCACGTCAAGGATGATCTGGGCTGGATTCCGTCGGTCAAGGATTGGTTGCAGCACATTCAGGTCCAGCCCTGGATGGGGCGCACGCCGTTTCGTCCGCAACACGACGAGGGCGGTGTGGTCGAGGCGGATGCTTCGCAAAATGCCTGATCGGCGCCGCCGCTAGACCTTCACCGGCCCCAGCTCGTCAAAATGTCCGCGCCGCTGCAGCCAGATCAGCAGGATCAGGCCCGGGATCGCGACCAGCACGCAGATCACGAAGAACAACGGCCAGCCCGTGGCCTTCGCGACATAGCCCGCGCCCGATGAGAGATAGGTGCGCCCGACTGCTGCGAGCGCGGTGAGCAGCGCATACTGGGTCGCGGTGTGCAGCGGATTCCGGCACAGCGCCGAGAGATAGGCGACAAAGATCACGGTGCCGATCGCGCTGGTGAAGTTCTCGCAGGTGATCGCGAACGCCAGCGCCCATTCGTTGATCCCGACCAGCGCGAGCCAGGAAAAGGAGAGATTGGCGACCGCCTGCAGCACGCCGCCGATCCATAAGCTTGCAGCGAGCGAATAGCGCCGCGCGACAAAGCCGCCGGCGAAGCCGCCGATCAACGTTGCGGCAAGCCCGACGCCTTTGACGATCGCCGCATAGTCGTTGCGGGAAAAGCCGAGGTCGATCACGAACGGCGCCGTCATGCTGCCGGAAAACGCATCGGTGAATTTGAACAGCACGACGAAGGCGAGCGCCGCGATCGCATTCTTGCGGGTCAAAAATTCCGAGAACGCGCCGACCGCGGCATGGAGCACACGGGTGAAGGCGCTTTCGTTATGCGTCGCGGCTTCCGCGCGAACGGAGGGTTCAGGTTCGGTCGCAGCGAGCGCGGTGACGCAGCCGATCAGCACGAAGGCCGCCATCACCACATAGCCCCACATCCAGGCGGCGGTACGCGGCAGGCCGGTTCCTTCGAAGCCAGACACGATGAACAGGGCGCCGGCGGTCGAGACCAGCATGCCGATGCGATAGGCCGCGACATAGGAAGCCATGCCGGCGGCCTGCTCGCTCTCCGGCAGGCTTTCAACGCGGAAGGCATCAACCACGATGTCCTGGGTCGAGGATGTTGCGGCGACGAGAAGTGCTGCGACCGCAACGAACAGCGGCGAGCGCGCGGGGTCGGCGGTCGCAAGCAGCAGGATCGCCGCGATCAACAGCAGCTGCGAGAGCAGGAGCCAGCCGCGGCGGCGTCCGAATTTTTGCGTGAAGAACGGCACATGCAGCGCATCGACCAGCGGCGCCCACAGGAATTTCAGCGTGTAGGGCGTGCCGACCAGCGCAAACAGCCCGATGGTGCCGAGATCGACCCCGGCCTCGCGCATCCACACCAGGAGTGTCGAGCCCGACAGCGCCAGCGGCAGCCCGGACGAAAAGCCGAGCAGCAGCACGATCAGCACGCGCGGCTGCAGGTACACGGCAAGGCCGTCGCGCCAGGAGAGGGCGGATGCCTCAGCGGGTGGGTCTGTTTCGGACGTGGCTTCGGGAGCGGTCATGCCGCGGTGTTAGCAAATTTCGGGGAAAAATGCTTCCCCGCATGCACCACGTAGGGTGGGTTGAGTGAAGCGAAACCCACCGGTTTCAGCGCGATGGGTTTCGCTGCGCTCAACCTATCCTACGGCTCCGTTACTCCCCCGCCTGCAGCTTGCGGACGGGGAACAGGTCGCCTGCGCTCGGCTTGACCAGGCGCGGCGGCTCGGGCGGAGGCTCCTTGGAGAAATCCAGCTCCTCGATGCGGCCGGCGCGCTTTTCGATCTTGTCGGCGGAGATCAGGATCTGGCGCACGTCCTCGTTGGCGTCGCCAAAATGTTTCTGCAATTTCAGCACGCGGTCACGCAGACGTCCAAGGTCGTCGCCGAGATGCATCACCTCGTTGCGGATCTGGTCGGCGGCGTCTCGGATGCGCGCGTCCTTCAGAATCTGCTGCATCACCTGGATCGCCAGCATCAACAGCGACGGCGACACCAGCACCACGCGGGCGCGATAGGCCTTCTGGATCAGATCGTCAAAGCCGTCGTGGATTTCGGCATAGACCGATTCCGACGGCACGAACATCAGCGCGGTATCCTGGGTCTCGCCGGGGATCAGGTATTTTTCGGCGATGTCGCTGACATGCTTCATCACGTCATTGCGCAGCCGTTGGCAGGCGTATTTCTTCTCCTCGTCGGTGCGCGCGTCGTGCAGCGCGGTCATCGCCTCCAGCGGAAATTTGGCGTCGATGCAAAGCGGGCGCTGGTCGGGCAGGAACACCACGCAGTCCGGCCGCTTGCCGGTCGAGAGCGTGAACTGGAACTCGTAGGACCCCTTCGGCATCCCGTCCTGCACGATGGCTTCCATCCGCGCCTGGCCGAAGGCGCCGCGCGCCTGCTTGTTGGCGAGCACGTCGCGCAAAGTGGTGACCTGCGTGGTGAGGTCGGTGAGGTTCTTGTGCGCATTGTCGATGATGCCGAGCCGCTCGTGCAGCACGCGCAAAGAGTCCATCGTGTTGCGCGTGGAGCTTTCCATCGACTGGCCGACCCGATGGGTGACCGAATCGAGCCGCTCATTGACGGCGCGGGCCATGTCGGCCTGCCGGCCGGCCAGCGCCTGCGCCATCGCATCGACGCGGCCAGAGGACTCGGCCTGGGCGCGCAACATCTCGTTGAGGCGCTGCTCCAGCTCATCGGCGCGCTCGGCCTGGATGGTTGCGTGCTCGGCCTCGCGCCGGCCCGACCGCGCCACCACGATGGTGATGATGAGGAGCAGGAGCAGCGTCGCCGCGGCAAAGCCGATGACGACGTCGGTGATGTGGACCGGCCAGCCGCCGATCATGAAAAGAATCGGGTTCATGCTGCCCTCTGTAGCCGATTCGCATGCCGGCGCGAACGAAGAGGGAACATTTATGGTTAATAGAAGCAAAATTTTTATGGTTAATGCCACCTTAATTTTTATGGTTAGCGGAGGGTTAACGCGTTCCCGTTTGCATTGACCGAGCGTTGTCAGCGCCTTAAATCGCCCGCCATGGCTTTACGTGAAATCATCATCCTGCCGGACAGGCAGCTGCGCCTTGTCTCCAAGCCGATCGAGAAGGTGACGCCGGAGATCCGCAGGCTCGCCGACGACATGTTCGAGACCATGTACGAGGCGCCTGGAATTGGGCTGGCCGCGATCCAGGTCGCGCAGCCCGTGCGGCTCATCACCATGGATCTCGCAAAAAAGAACGAGGAAGGCGAGACCACGCCGCAGCCGCGGGTCTTTATCAACCCGGAGATCATCTCCTCGTCGGAAGAGCTGTCGGTCTACGAGGAAGGCTGCCTGTCGATCCCCGAATATTACGAGGAGGTCGAGCGGCCGGCGCGGGTGCGCGTGCGTTTCACCGATCTCGACGGCAAGGTGCATGAGGAGGACGCCGAAGGCCTCTACGCCACCTGCATCCAGCACGAGATCGATCATCTCAACGGCGTGCTGTTCATCGACTATCTGTCGAAGCTGAAGCGCGACCGCGTGAACAAGAAGTTTTCCAAGGCCGCCAAGCGCGCGGTGGAGTAGTGATGAGCATCGCTGGTGCCGCAGGTTCGCTCGGCCCTTTCCCGCGTTCTATGGAGAGGGGGGCAGCCACGAGCGTCGCCGTTGCGGCTGACCCCCCTCCCTAACCCTCCCCCGCAAGGGGGGAGGGAACGCAGCGAGTGCGTCTCATGTCCCTCCGCCTGATCTTCATGGGCACGCCGGATTTCTCGGTGCCGACGCTGCTCGAGCTGGTCGCGCATGGCCATGAGATCGCCGCGGTGTACACCCGCGCGCCGAAGCCCGGCGGACGCGGCATGAAGCTGCAACCGACCCCCGTGGAGGTGGAGGCGCGGCGGCTCGGCATTGCCGTGCTGACGCCGAAAACGCTGAAGACGCCGGAGGCGCTGGAGGAATTCCGCGCGCATGGAGCGGATGCCGCGGTCGTGGTGGCGTATGGCATGATCCTGCCGCAGGCCATTCTCGATGCGCCAAAGCTCGGCTGCTACAACCTGCACGCCTCGCTCCTGCCACGCTGGCGCGGCGCCGCGCCGATCAACCGCGCCATCATGGCCGGCGACACTGAGTCCGGCGTCATGGTGATGAAGATGGATGTCGGCCTCGATACGGGCGACGTGGCGATGGCCGAGCGGCTTCCGATCATGGACGCCATGACCGCCTCCGATCTCCATGATGCGCTGTCGCGCCTCGGCGCCGATCTGATGGTGCGCGCCATGGCCGCGCTGGAGCGCGGGAGCTTGCGGCTCGTCAAGCAGAGCGAGCAGGGCGTGACCTACGCCGCCAAGGTCGAGAAGGCGGAAGCGCGGATCGACTGGAGCAAGCCTGCGCGGGAAGTGCTGCGCCACATTCACGGGCTCTCGCCGTTTCCGGGCGCGTGGAGCGAAATCGCAGGCGGCGGCGATGCGGCTCGGGTCAAGATTCTGCGCTGTGAGTTTGCCAAGGGATCGGGAGAACCGGGCAGTGTGGTCGATGATCAGCTCGCCATTGCTTGTGGAGAAGGCGCGGTCCGCATCATCGAATTGCAGCGCGCTGGCAAGGCGCCGATGAAGGCCGCGGAGTTCCTGCGCGGCACGCCGTTGAAGCCGCCGGCGCGGCTCGGCTGATGCCCCGCTACAAGCTCATCATCGAATATGACGGCGCTCCGTTTGCGGGTTGGCAGCTTCAGCCCGATCATCCCACTGTGCAGGGTGCGCTGGAAGCAGCCGTCAAGGCGACCTGCGGCGAGGACGTGCGCGTGCATGGCGCGGGCCGCACCGACGCCGGCGTGCATGCGCTGGGCCAGGTCGCGCATTGCGACGTCGCCAAGCATTTTGCGCCCGGGCGCCTGCGCGATGCGATGAATGCGCATCTGCGCCCGCATCCCATCGCGGTGCGGTCGGCGGAGATCGCGCCGGAAACCTTTGAGGCGCGGTTCTCGGCCGTGAAGCGGCATTATCTCTATCGCATCGCCAATACCCGCGCGAACCTCGCGCTCGATGTCGGCCGCGTCTGGCGCGTGCCGCGGCGTCTTGACAGCGATGCCATGCATGTGGCCGCGCAGCGCCTCATCGGCAAGCATGATTTCACGACCTTTCGCGACACCGAGTGCCAGGCGAAATCACCGGAGAAGACGCTCGACCAGCTTGACGTCGCGCGTGAGGGCGACGCGATCCGCATCGTGACGTCAGCGCGCTCGTTCCTGCACAGCCAGGTGCGCTCGATGGTGGGCTCGCTGGTCTGGGTCGGCGAGGGCCGCTGGAGCGCGGACGATCTCGCCACCGCCCTCGCCGCACGCGACCGCGCCGCCTGCGGCCCCGTCGCGCCGCCGGAGGGGCTGTATCTGGTGCGGGTGGATTACTGAGCTTCCTTACTCAGCACGATGTGCGTTGCGCCTGCTGTCGCCACGTGCTGCGTACGCTTGTAGCCGAGATGCACAAGATCGATGTCAGCGAAAAGACTCTCGCCCGACCCGAGCAAGGTCGGCGCCATCGCGAGGTGCAGTTCGTCGACCAGCCGCGCACGCAGATATTGCTTGATGGTCGCGACGCCGCCGCCCAGGCGGATGTCCTTGCCACCCGCGGCCTGGCGCGCGCGCTGCAGCGCCGACTCGATGCCGTCAGTCACGAAGTGAAAGACCGTACCGCCCTTCATCTCGAGTCGGGGCGCGGGCGTGATGTGTCAATACAAAGACCTGGCAGTGATAGGGTGGCTCGTCACCCCACCAGCCCTTCCAGATTTCATCCGGCCATGGTCCGCGCACCGGCCCGAACATATTGCGGCCCAAAATCCAGGCGCCGACATTCTCAAAACCACGCGCGGCAAAATCATCGTCCGGACCCGTGGTGCCGCCGTCCTTGCCCAACAGTATCCTCTGAAACGTCCGCGTCGGAAACACCCAATCATGCAACGCCATCCCGCCGACGCCCAGGGGGTTGTCGATGTCCTGATTGGGGCCGGCGCCATAGCCGTCGGCCGACACGCTAAAACAGCGGACTACGAGTTTGACCGGTTCGCCCGGCAGGTTCGTCAACATGGATTGCTCCCATCAATTTGGCGATGCGGCTCTAATCCATGGACGAACGAGGTGGCCGCGATCCTACAGAATGCAATTCATATTTTTGAAAGTTTGCGCCGGCGCGGTGGATTTGACATTCGTCCCCCAAGCCCGCGCGCTGCAAAGCCTCCGAAAGCATTGCTCACGGTCGAGCGTCAGCCAAAATACCGGTCCAGTATCCCGCGATAGATCCGCGTCAGCTGCTCCATGTCCTTGACCGACGCGCGCTCGTCGACCTGGTGCATGGTCTGGCCAAGCAGCCCGAACTCGATGACCGGGCAATAACTCGCAATGAAGCGCGCATCCGAGGTGCCGCCGGTGGTGGAGAGCTCCGGCTTGCGGCCCGTGACCTCCGAGATCGCGGCCACCGCGAGGTCGGTGAATGCACCGGGCTTGGTCACGAACACGTTCGAGTTCGAAGGCTCCCACACGATCCGCGCCTTGATGCGATTGCCCGCGGCTTTCGCCAGCCGCGTCTCGACCAGTTCCCGCAAGCCGGCCTGCGTGTGCAGATCGTTGTAGCGGATGTTGAAGCTCGCGCGCGCTTGTCCGGGAATGACGTTGAAGGCGCCGTTGCCGACATCGACCGAGACGAACTCGAGGTTCGAGGGCTGGAATTGCGCGCTGCCATGGTCGAGCGGCTCGTCGGTGATGGCCACGATCAGGCGCGAAATATCCGGCACAGGGTTGGACGCGCGCTGCGGATAGGCGACATGGCCTTGCATGCCCTCGACATAGAGTGTGCCGGACTGCGAGCCGCGGCGGCCGATCTTGATGCAGTCGCCCATCTCCTGCTGGTTGGATGGCTCGCCGAGCACACAGTGATCGAATTTCTCGCCGCGATCGGCGACCCATTTCAACAGCTTGACGGTGCCGTTGACGGAAGCGGCTTCCTCATCGCCCGTGATGAGGAACGAGATCGAACCCTTGCCGTTTTCTTGCGGCTTTCCGCCATGGTCAGCGAGATATTGCAGCACGGCGGCGACGCTGCAGGCGATGCCGCCCTTCATGTCGACCGCGCCGCGGCCATAGAGAAAGCCGTCCTTCACCTCGCCGGAAAACGCGCCATGGGCCCAGGTACTCTCATCGCCCGCCGGCACCACATCTGTGTGGCCCGCAAAGGTGATGTGCGGCGCGCCGGTGCCGATGCGCGCATAGAGATTGTCGACATCGGCGGTACCGGCTTCGGAGAAGGTGACGCGGTGCGTCTCAAAGCCGTGCTGCTTCAGCAGCGTTTCGAGCACGCCGAGCGCGCCGGCGTCGACGGGCGTTACGGAAGGACAGCGGATGAGGGCTTGGGCAATCGAGAGAGCGTCATTCATGCCCCCCGCTTAACATGCATGCCGGGCGGCGGGCTACCAGTATGCGGCGCCATTTCGATCTCGCTTTGCTGGTCCCACGCGGTCGTCGCGCGCAGCCTCTCCGCCGGGCTGCGCGGCCTCATTTGCTGCTTGCCCAGCGGGTTCGGGCCGAACCGGTTGGTCCATCTTGTGCCGCGCAGGAAGTAGAGTTCGAAGACGCCCCAGATATAAAGAATGGCGAGACGGTGCCGAACACGGTCGCGGGAAAGGAGCCGCCGAGCAGCTCCTGAAAGTGCCTGTAGAGCTCGGGAGCGAAGAAGAACGGAACCATCCACCACCCGCTCCTGTCGCGGTCGTGCAGCCGCTTCACCGCCGTGGCGAGGAAGACCCAGAGGAGCAGCGGCAGGATGGCCGCGTGGACGATAATCGAGCCGATGTCGGACCGCGACAGCCCGCGATACGATCTGGGGTCGAAGACGGCGAAGATGTCGTCGATGCCGAAATGAAATTTCTCAGGCCAGCCGAAAAGGTAGCCGATGGGCAGGAAAAGCAGCATGACCAGGAAAATCATCCAGCAGCCGATGACGAGCCCCGCTAGCCACATCTTGGCGCGGTCGATACGGCCCTCAAAGCTGAACAGATACCAGACCCAGTCCATCGCAATCCCCGGACGGCGGCAGGTCCGCGGTCCGCAGATTGGTCGCTTTTGTGGACTTCGAGGTTCGAGCTGGAGGAATCAACGTTTGCACGTTCTTAACCTCCCCTTGAAAGGAGTTTAATCCCGCAGCAGTTCGTTAATGCTGGTTTTGGAGCGGGTGCGCTCGTCGACGCGTTTCATGATGACGGCGCAGGCGGTCGAGGGGCCGGGCTGGCCGTTTTTCAACGGCTTGCCGGGCAGCGCGCCTGGCACCACCACTGAATATTCCGGCACCTCGCCGACAAAGACCTCGCCGGTCGCGCGATCGACGATTTTTGTCGAGGCGCCCAGGAACACGCCCATCGCCAGCACCGCGCCCTTGCGCACGATGACGCCCTCCGCGACCTCGCTGCGCGCGCCGATGAAGCAATCGTCCTCGACGATGACAGGCTCGGCCTGCAAGGGCTCCAGCACGCCGCCGATGCCGACGCCGCCGGAGATGTGCACGCGTTTGCCGATCTGGGCGCAGGAGCCGACGGTGGACCAGGTGTCGATCATGGTCGCTTCATCGACATAGGCGCCGAGATTGACGAAGGAGGGCATCAGCACGACGTTTTTTGCGATGAAGGCCGAGCGGCGTACGATGGCGCCGGGCACTGCGCGAAAGCCGGCATCGCGAAAACGGTTCTCGCCCCAGCCCTCGAATTTCGACGGCACCTTGTCCCACCAGGTGGCCTTGCCGGGGCCGCCCGCAATCGCGCTCATGTCGTTGAGACGGAACGACAGCAGCACCGCCTTCTTCAACCATTGATGCACTTTCCATTTGCCCTCAGCCTCGCGCTCGGCGACGCGCGCCTCGCCCTTGTCCATCAGCTCGAGCGCGTGATCCACGGCCTCGCGGACCTCGCCCTTGGTCGAGGTCGAGATGCCGTCACGCGCGTCGAACGCGCTGTTGATGGTGGATTCGAGCTGGGCTGCGGACATCGGGATTTCCTTGGGACGCCTGTTTTGAGCGGTGGGGGAGGCTTTTTCGTCGGGATTTGAGGGGGCGGGAAGTCAAGGCGTCCCTTCGCTGACGCGTCCCTCACCAGCCCCTGCAAGAACCCGGTCAGGTCTTCGGTGACATGCGCGTCGTCGCGGCCTTCGAGCTCCCAGTCCTCGCGCACGACTTCCTTGGAGCCATCGGGCACGACCAGCACCGTGGTCATGCCGAGCTGATGCGGCACCACGAGGTTGCGCGCGAGATCCTCGAACATCGCGGATTTCGCGGGATCGACGGCGTGGTCGCGCAGAAACTTCTGGTAGGTCTGCGGCGCGGGCTTGGGCTCAAGCTCGGCGGCGATGATGTCGAATACGCCGTCGAAATGCGAGGAGAGCCCGATACGCCCGAGCACGGCGTCGGCGTGATCGACCGAGCCGTTGGTCAGGATCAGCTTGCGGCCCGGCAGTTTTGCGATCGCCTCGCCCATCGCCGGATTGGGCTCGAGCGGCGAGTGGTCGATCTCATGGACATAGGCAAGATAATCGTCGGCGCGCACGCCATGCTCGGTCATCATGCCTCGCATGGTGGTGCCGTAGCGGCGGTAATAGTCCTTCTGGATCCGCCGCGCTTCTTGCGGCGAGACCTTCAGCCACGCGCTGACAAACTGCTCGATCCGCGCATCGACCTGCTGCCACAGATTGACGTGATGCGGGTAGAGCGTGTTGTCGAGGTCGAACACCCAGGTCTCGACATGGGTGAAGGCGCGGGGTGCGTTCGTCATTCTTTTCTCGCTGTCATCGCCCCTTACCGGCGATCTCCTCGGCCTTCATCCTCATTGACGTCTTTGGAAACTGGATCACCCCTTTCCGGGAGTGGAGTTCCGTCCCATCATGGCATCGCGAAGCGCAGCGTTTTGCCGCCGCCGGACAGGTCCACTGCGGTAAATCCGGTGGCGGCAAAACCGCGGTTACCGCAATCGCCCTGCTCGTTGGTCTCGAACTTGCTCTCGCGGGTGCAAAGCGGCGTCGCGCCGCCCCAGTTCAGCGGCTTGTCCTTGACCTTGATGGTGCGGTTCTCGGCATCGACGGCCTCCGCAAAGCTGAACACCTGCTTTGGCGTCCCGCTAACATCGGGATGCAGGCATTTGCCGGGCTCGATGCGGTACCAGCCGCGGCTCACCACCGACTTGCCGTCATCGGTCGCGACCGCTGCCATGATTTTGTGCGGCGTGTCGTTGCACCAGGTCAGCCCTGCCGCAGACGGCGACTGCACCGCGTCGATCATGGTGGTGAAAAAGCTCGGCGACTGCGCCACATCCTGTGTCAGCCCGCGGCTCTTCAGGAAAGCGGCGAGCGCTCCTTGCGTCTTCGGCCCATCGACGCCGTCGATCGGCGCGGCATCGTAGCCTGCGATCACCAGGAGCCGCTGGATGCCGGCGAGCCGCGCCTGCTCGTCGTCATATTCCGAGTCCTCGGCGAGATAGGTGACGAGATTGCCGTCGTCGCCTTGCGTCGGCGTCACCTGCGTGAATTGGGCCTGGGTCTGGCCGCTGCGGCACTGGCGTGCGGCAGCGATGACGAAATTGCCCTGCGCCACGCACAGCGTGTCGTTGCCGTTCTGCGGAATGGGCGAGGCGCCATAGACCGGCAGCGCGCGCGCATTGAGCAGGATACGGTCGGCATTGAGCGTGCCCTGCACGACGACGCGGCAGGCGGCGGGATCGATGCGGAACCAGCCGCGCGTCGCGGTCGCGGCCTTGTCGTCGATGCCGATGGCGGCCTCGACCACATAGCTCATGCGGTTGCAGAGCTTGAGGTCGGCGAACGCCGGCTCGGAGGAGAGCAGGAGGGACACGGTTGCGGCCGGCAGCGCCAGCAGGAAGCGCGTCAGGTTGGAATAGCCGGCCGGCTTCGTCGGAAGCGCTTCGGCCTGAATATGAGAAGAAGCCCGGCGACGAGAAGAAACGCGGATGGCCGGAACGAATCCGGCCATGACGGCCTCTTTTTGCGTCGCCGTTTTGCCCATCACTTGTGGATCAGCGTGCCGGTGCCCTGATTCGTGAACAACTCTAGCAATACCGCATGCTGCATCTTGCCGTCGATGATGACCACGCCCTGCACGCCCTGTTCCAGTGCATAGATGCAGGTCTCGACCTTGGGGATCATGCCGCCGGAAATGGTGCCATCCGCGATCAGCTTCCGCGCGTCCTTGATCGACAATTCCGGGATCAGCTTCTTCGACTTGTCGAGCACGCCGGGCACGTCGGTGAGCAGCAAGAGGCGCTTGGCCTTCAGCGCGCCAGCGACGGCGCCGGCAAAGGTGTCGGCATTGATGTTCAGCGTCTGGCCGTTCAGCGAGGTCGCCAGCGGCGCCAGCACCGGAATCAGCTCATAGCCGATCAATTGGTTGAGCAGCGTAAGGTCGACTTTGTCGGGATCGCCGACAAAGCCGAGATCGACCGCCTTCTCGATATGGGAATCCGGATCGACCATGGTGCGCGTCGTCTTCGACGCCTTCACCATGTTGCCGTCCTTGCCGGAGAGGCCGACCGCCTTGCCGCCGGCCTCGTTGATGTAGCCGACGAGCTGCTTGTTGACCGAGCCGGCCAGAACCATCTCGACGATCTCGATGGTGGCGGCGTCGGTGATGCGGAGCCCAGCGGCAAATTCCGACTGGATGCCGAGGCGCTTGAGCATGGTGGCGATCTGCGGGCCGCCGCCGTGCACGACCACCGGATTGATCGCGGTCTGCTCCAGAAGCACGATGTCCCGCGCAAAAGCCTTGGCGGTGTCCTCGGCGCCCATGGCATGGCCGCCATATTTGATGACGATGGTTTCCTCGTCATATTGCTGCATGTGCGGCAGCGCCTCGGACAGGATGCGGGCCTGATCGAGCGGGCTGATTTCGGTCATTGGGCTGATCTCTTTGTCGGAGGGTCGGCCGGTTTCTATCCGATTGCCGGGCGTCGCGCAAAAGCTCTCTTACCCTCTCCCACAAGGGGAGAAGGTTAGGAGCGCCGCGGCCAAACGGCCGAAAGCGCGAGCAAGAGCCAGCCCGCAATCAGGAGCGTGCCGCCGGTCGGCGCGGCCATCGGGAAGAGGCTGTGGCCGGCATATTGCCGCAAGGTCAGGTCGCCCGCGAACAGGCTTGCGGCGATGACAAAGCCGAAAGCCGCCGCAAGGCCGATTCCTGCGTGAAGCAGGCTGCGCTCGGTAAGCGCGGCCGCGCCAAGCACGGCGCAAGCATGGAACAGCAGCATCGAGGAAGCTGCGCCCAGCCGCGAAGCGTCCGCGAGATGCGCGGCCGCCGCGGCCAGGATGACACCGCAGGCGCCCATCAGGCCGGCGAGCACGACCAGGATGCGTGACGGGCTCATCAGCTGCGCTCCTCGATGAGCCGCACCATCGCCGCCCGCAATTCCACTATGCCCGCACCCGAACGCGACGAGGTGGCGAGGACCTCGGGAAAGGCCGCGGGATGTTTGGCCAGCACCTCGGCGGTTCCGGCGCGACAGGCCTCGAGTTCGCGCGCCTTCACCTGATCGGCCTTGGTGAGCACGACTTGATAGCTCACCGCGGCCTTATCCAGCGTCTTGAACACATCGAGATCGACGTCCTTCAGCCCATGCCGCGCGTCGATCAGCACATAGACGCGCGCCAGCGATGCGCGGCCTTGCAGGAATTTATGGATCAGCGCCGTCCAGGACGCGACCTGCGCCTTCGGCGCGGCGGCGTAGCCGTAACCGGGCATGTCGACCAGGCGCAGGCTGGTCTTGCCGGGGATTTCGAAGAAGATCAGCTCCTGGGTGCGGCCTGGCGTGTGCGAGGTCCGCGCCAGAGCGTTGCGGCCGGTCAGCGCATTGATGAGGGAGGATTTGCCGACATTGGAGCGGCCGGCGAAGGCGACTTCGAGACCTGCCATGGGCGGCAGCGTTTCGATCGAGGGCGAGGCCCAGACGAACTGCCAGTCGCCGGCGAACAGCTTTCGCCCCGCTTCGATCAGCTTCGCATCTGGGTCGGTGGTCATGCGAAGCGTTCCATCAAGCGAGCGCAGACGGCCTGGCTGTCATTGCGAGCGAAGCGAAGCAATCCATCCGACCGCACCCGGGGAGATATGGATTGCTTCGTTCGCAATGACGAGAAAGCGTCAGGTCTTCAACTCGGCCTTCTTCCACATGAAGGTGGATTTGAGATTGTCGAACAGCTCGACCTTCACGCCATTGCGGCGCATGATGAAGCTCTGCTGCATCACCGACAGCGTGTTGTTCCAGGCCCAGTAGATCACGAGGCCGGCCGGGAAGCCCGCGAGCATGAAGGTGAAGATCAGCGGCATCCAGCCGAAGATCATCTGCTGCGTCGGATCCGGCGGCGTCGGGTTGAGCTTCATCTGGAACCACATCGTGATGCCCATGATGATCGGCCAGATGCCGAGCGCGAGGTAATGACCGAACAGCGGCAGCTGTGTCGGGTCGTAATGCAACAGCCCGAACAGGGTGAAGAGGTTGGTCGGATCGGGTGCGGAAAGGTCCTTGATCCAGCCATAGAACGGCGCGTGCCGCATTTCGATGGTGACGAACAGGACTTTGTAGAGCGAGAAGAACACCGGAATCTGGATCGCGACCGGAAGACAGCCGGCGATCGGGTTGATTTTCTCCTTCTTGTAGATCTCCATCATCTCCTGCTGCTGCTTCACCCGGTCGTCGGGATAGCGCTCCTTCAGCGCCTGCAGCTGCGGCTGCACCGACTTCATCTTCGCCATCGAGGCGTAGGACTTGTTGGCGAGCGGGAAGAACAGCAGCTTCACGATCACGGTCACGAGCAGGATCGCGATGCCGAAATTGCCGAACAGGCGATAGAAGAAGTCGAGCGCCAGGAACATCGGCTTGGTGATGAAGTAGAACCAGCCCCAGTCGATCAGAAGATCGAAATGGTTCAGTCCGAGATCACGGTTGTAGCCGCCAAAGCCCCAGATCGGGAAATTGAGGCCGACCACGCTCGCTTCCTTGGCGCCGGCGAACAGCCGCGTGCTCACGCTGCCGGTGCCGCCGATCGCAATCGTCTGCGGGTCCTGCAGGTAATCGGTCTGGTAGGTGCGCACCGTGCCGACCAGGTTCGACGAATAGCGCGCCTGCAGCTGCGCATTGGTGTCGGGCAACAGCGCCGAGGCCCAGTATTTGTCGGTGATGCCGAGCCAGCCATCGGTCACCTTGAAGTTGACGGTCTTCTCCTCGTCGATCTTCTTGTAGGTGTATTGCTGCAATCCCTGGTCGCCGAGATAGCCGATCAGGCCTTCATGCAGGATGTAGTAGCCGGAGACCTGCGGCGTACCGTGCCGCGAGATCAGCGCGAACGGATAGAGCGTCACCGGCGCGTTGCCGGTGTTGGTGACCTCGTCCTTGATGGTGAAGAGGTAGCGGTCGTCGACCGAGATGGTGCGGCGGAAGGTCATGCCCTCGCCATTGTCATATTTCAGCACCGCCGGCGACGACGGCGTCAGCGAACCGATGCTCTCCTGCTGCCACATCGTATCGCGGTCCGGCAGGCGGACGGTCGAGCCGGCGGCGCCGACCCAGCCGAACTCGGCATAATAGGGCTCGGCGGTGCCGGACGGCGAATACAGCACAATCGGTGGCGAGTTGGGGTCGACGGTTTCGCGGAACTTCACCAGCGACACATCGTCGATCCGCGCGCCCTTCAGCGAGATGCTGCCGATCACGCTCGGAGTCTCGATCTTGACGCGGGGAGCAGATTCGATCGCCGCATTGCGGTCGATCGTCGGCGCATTGCCCGCGGCCGGCGCTGCCGCAGGAGCCGGGACGCCGCCGGCCTGCGGCGGTGTGCTCGTCGGCGAAGCCTGTGCATTTGGCTGCGGCGCGGTCTTCTTCTGCAGCTCGGCCGCCTGCTGGGCGGCGCGCTGCTTTTCCATCGCCGGGATGTTGTAGAAATATTGCCAGGCGATCAGGACGAGGCCGGACAGGATGACGGCGAGGATGGTGTTGCGATTTTCGAGCATCTCTTAGGTCCCGTCGTTCAGTCCGGTTTGCGGCTCACGCGCGGCGAGCTTGCGACCCTGCCGATCGAGGCGTTGTAGCGCCGAACGGAGGTCGTCGAGCATTGTATTGAAGTCGCAGGTCAGGGCGGCACGGCGTCCGACCAGCACATAATCATGATGCGGTCGCATCGCCATGACGTCGAGCCGCCGCACCGCTTCACGCAGGCGGCGGCGGATGCGGTTGCGCTCGGGCGCGGAGCCGTTCTTCTTGGTGACGGTGAAACCGACCCGGATCGGACCTAAATCGTCGCGGCCGCGGCCCTGCAGGGTGAAGGCGGCAGCGCTTACGCGCACGCCATTGGCAACGGCGAGGAAATCCGCCCGCTGCCTCAGCCGATCCATGAAAGGTCTCCGGAAGAGGCCCGGCCTCAGGCACTCAGGCGCTTGCGGCCACGCGCGCGCCGCGCAGCGAGGACCTTGCGGCCGCCGGTGGTGGCGAGGCGGGCGCGGAAGCCGTGACGGCGCTTGCGCACCAGTTTGCTGGGTTGATAAGTCCGCTTCACGGGTCTTTCTCCGCTGACCGGGCAATCTGCCTGTTACGAGTTGAGAGGAAGTCGGAATGACAACCGGCCCGAATCGGCCGTTTTCCGGCCCCAACGGGCCGCCTCCGGATAACCGGGTCATCCCTGACAATTGCCGCGGCTTATAAGGGAGCGACCGGTTTTCGTCAATGTTCGCGACGTATTTAGCCGGCTTTCTTCGAAACGTCTTAATTGCCCAGAATAGTTCGATTTTTGCGGTGTTTTTGAGGGCGAGGATAGCAGTTCCCGTGCCGCCGCCCTACATCAGCGGAACGACTGACATTAGCGATCCGTAATTTGACCGGGTGAGGCGACGGACCGCATCCTCAAGGAGCAGGGCCAGCGAAGGCAGACAGAGTGTCAGTGACCGACGACCAGCCGACCGTGGAAACGGCGCCGCGGGAAAAACTGCTGCGGCGATTGGGCCTTTCCGGCAAGCTATTCCTGCTGACCATCCCGTTGGTGGCGATCGCTTGCATGCTGATCTATGTGCCCGCGATCGCGAACTTCCGCATGAACCGGCTCAACGATCGCCTTGCTGCGGCGAATACGGCTGCGCTGGTGCTGGACGCCGCGCCGTCCGGCATGGTGCCGGATTCGCTGGCGCGTCAGATCCTGACCAGTATTGGCGCGCGCGCGGTGGCGATCAAGCTCGGCCAGCAGCGCCGGCTGCTCGCGAGCGCCGACCTGCCGACCTCGATCGACCATGACATCGACATGCGCACCATGACGGTGTGGGACGCGATATCGGGCTCGTTCCAGATAATGCTGGAGACCGGCAACCAGACGATCCGCGTGGTCGGCCCCGCCCCCGGCGGCGCGCAATTCATCGAGACTGTGGTCGACGAAAAGCCGCTGCGGCAGGCGATGTATCGATTTTCCCGCAATTTGCTGCTGGTGGGGTTGGCCATCGGAATCCTCACCGCCGGCCTTGTCTATGTCTCCCTGCATTTCCTGTTCGTGCGGCCGATGCGGCGGCTGACCGCAAGCATGGTCGGCTTCCACGAAAACCCTGAAAGCGCGGCGCGGATCATCGTCCCCAGTCAGCGCGGCGACGAGATCGGTGTGGCCGAGCGCGAGCTGTCGGACATGCAGCGCGATCTCGTCTCGATGCTGAACCAGAAGAGCCGGCTCGCTGCGCTCGGCCTTGCGGTCTCCAAGATCAACCACGATCTGCGCAACCTGCTCGCGTCCTCGCAGCTCTTGTCGGACCAGCTGGCGACCGTGCCCGATCCGCGCGTGCAGCGCTTTGCGCCAAAATTGATGCGCTCGCTGGAGCGCGCCATCGCCTTCTGCCAGTCGACGCTGTCTTACGGCCGCGCCCAGGAGGCCGCGCCGGACCGCCGCATGATCCCGATCGAGGCCGTGGTGGCCGAGGTGCGCGAGACCGCGGGGCTGGCGAGCGACGCCTCCATCACCTGGATCACGGCGATCGAGCGCGGGCTCAGCGTCGATGCCGATCCCGACCAGCTGTTCCGCGTGCTGCTCAACCTCGTGCGCAACGCGGCGCAGGCGCTGGAAAGCCATCCAAGGAACGATCCCGCCAGCATGCAGATCCGCGTCACCGGGCGGCGCGAGGGCGCGGTCGCGATCCTGGAAGTGTCCGACACCGGTCCCGGCGTGCCGCAAAAGGCGCGCGACCATCTGTTCGAGGCGTTCCAGACCTCCGGCCGCCCCGGCGGCAGCGGACTGGGGCTTGCCATCGCCGCCGAGCTCGTGCGCGCCCACGACGGCGAAATCCATCTGGTCGAGGGCACGCTCGGAGCGACGTTCCGGATCGTGATCCCGGACCGGCCGGTGGAACTTCTGACCATCCGCCACGAACGGGCACGGGCGTAAATTCTCGCCTTGGCAGCGCAAATCGACACCCAAATGCCCTGTTCCGGACCTTGCCAATTGGAGCCGGAGCGGGTAGCTAGTGCGCTCTTTCGCGGCCGTTCCGATATATTCGGAAGGCGGGCGGGCGATCAGCCCGCGGTAGCATGCGAAGCACGCGCCCGTAGCTCAGCTGGATAGAGCATCAGACTACGAATCTGAGGGTCGGACGTTCGAAATCGTTCCGGGCGCGCCACCAACTCAAGAAGCCCTTGTTTTCTCGGAATAATCAGATAGTTCAATGGCTTCGTCCTGCCGCACTGGTATCAAGCGGTGGGATCAATGGTTCGCGTTGGAATGGGTCTGATCAAGAACGAGCACGACGTATGGTCGTGTACGTCGCAAGGTGCCCAAGCATCTCGAAGAGGCTGTTGCTACAGTTCTGGGCGCGTCGAAGTCGCGAGAGCCATGGCTCAAGCGATTCACTCCACACCAAAGACGAGAAACGCGCGAAAGTCCTCTCGAAGCCCGTGATGATGGAGTTCGACCGCGTCATTGCCGATGCCGAGGCTTTGCTCGTCCAGCATCCTCTAAGGATCGAACTTCACTGACGGAAACCGAAATCAAGCAAGTCGCTCACTACTTTTACGCGCTCCAGGCTTTCCACGCGGACGAAGAGCTGCGTGTGGACGGCGTGGGCGATGATCCGCTGTTCGCGAGCGTTCACCAACAGCTCAGTGCATCCGAAGTCGAGTTTGAAAGCCCGCTCTCCATTGAGAAGGTTGGCTCGGGCCTATCAGACCGTATGATGCACAAGATCGACGAAGGGTCATCAATCGTCCTGCCCGCGCTTAAGGAAGCGCTGGCGCGCGGGAACGTCGAGTTCATCCGGTACGAGTTGAACGAGGTGCTTCAGGTCCTTCAGCATCAACCTTGACCAAACCTGTCGCCGACTACCGGAAGCTTGCTCTTGCGGTGATGAGAGCGGAGGTTCGCGCTTTGGAGGACATCCAAGCACGAAGCCGAGGCGAGCCCATTGAAAGCCCGAAACTGCCTGCGCTGGGGCACAACGGTCTTTCGCCATCGAGTTGCGGCTTGCGAGCTGCATACGAGGGCTGGGTGGAAGTCGAGCCGCGTAGGAAGATCAACGCGGATGGAGTTTGAACGCGGTATCGAACGGTTTATCGAGCTTCACGGTGACCTCGAAGTGGTTCAGATCAATCGAGGGCACGTTCGTCAGTTTCGGGACACCGCAATCCTCGTTCCCGCTCGCCGCTCAGGCAAACTGTTGAAGGCTACCCTCCCGCAGCTTGTCGAGTACTCGCACGCTCATCCTGGCGCACCACGGATCAAGGCTGCTACCGTCAACAAATGGCTGAACTGCCTCGGCGCGGTGCTGAACTGGTCTCGACAGAACGGCATCATCCCTGACGACATTCCGTGGTCTGATCCGGTCAAGGGCATGCGCCTGACCGAGGCAAAGTCAACTCGGCAGCCATGGGAGCCAGAAGAACTTCAGCTCCTGTTCGCGTCGCCGATTTACCTTAAGGCGGAGCGTCCACTTGGCGGCAAAGGCGAAGCCTCGTTCTGGCTGCCGTTGTTGGCTATCTTCAGCGGTGCTCGATTGAATGAACTGGCACCAATCTGCGTGGAGGACATAAAAACCGATGCCGCTTCTGGCGTCCACTTTCTGACCGTCATTGAAGATGAAGAAGCGGGGCGGAATGTGAAGACCGATAGTTCGGTGCGAGCTATACCCATTCACTCCGAGCTAATACGCATTGGTTTTTCCGACTTCGTGGATCACGTTCGCAAGTCCGGTGGTCAATCCGCGCGGCTGTTTAACAGGATATCCCCTGCACTCAGGCGATACTTCTCTTCGAGAGTTTTAGAGTATCGCGGCGTTTGCGATGTAATGCCTCCCTTAAGCTCCTTAATTTTGATGATAGGCAAACCTTTGTCGCCCCAGTCTGCGGGTTTGAACGCGTAACCATTCACAAACGATGCTACATCTCCGAATGGTTTGCGTTCCCAGCCTTTCGGTAGTAACCCCTCGGGGGTCTCCACCAACGCCTGGCCTTCGTGCTCCGGAAAGCAGAAGCGAATGAACCATTCTTCGAACAGGCGCCGCGCCATCTCCTCCAACAACGTAATCCGCCGCCGGTTTATCTCGATTAGTTCGTCGTACGCTGACAGGACACCGGCGATACGACGCTGTACCGGAAGCCGCGGAAGCGGGATTTGAATACTCTCAACTTGCGATGGGCTGACATTTGCTTGGTTCGCTGCACCGTGCGCCTTAAGCGCAATCGATCGCAGAGTTTCCCGCTCACTAAGGACGTAGAATAGATACGCCAAATCGCAAGTGCCGTGATCTTTAACAATTACCTTCCCGACGCGTTGATTAAGCAGAGCTTCGGGAAGCCCCGGCAGAATAACGAGCTACGCGCCCGACAACAGAATTTGGTTGTGAAATGTGGGAGCCCGTTAGCGAGATCAGGACGTCGCCCGCGCTTACATGATATCGTTCAGAGATGGAAAGAAACCTCTCGTCAACGCAATCAGCATCCGTAATGTCGACAAGGCCAACTCGAACATTTTTTATTTTAATGACAGGGATGCCAAACTGGACAAAATCACTGCTTTTGAAAGCGTAACCCGAGACGACGTCGGCGACTTCTCCCAATGACCTGCGCGGCCAAGTACCAGCAGCAGTTCTGCTCATGCTTGCAAAATCTCAGCGGCGTTGCGAGCGATGGATTTCTCAAGCTTGTGCGCTTGAGCGCTCAGGCTTTCGAGTTCCTCATGTAACGCCTCAAATTCTTGTTTGAAGTCGTAGTCGCTGACGACTTGGCCCGGAACGACACCCACATAACGGCCTGGGCTTAAGCTCCAGTCCAACTTCTTGATCACGTTACGCGTGACTATCTTACACAAGCCGGGCACGTCCCGATATTTGCCATCGGGAAACGCTTCAGCCATGCGGGGGCCACTGCCAGCTTCGGTCTCGATTTCTTCATCACGCCAGAGCCTAACAATGTTGCCAAGAAACTCGATGTGATCTGCGTCGAACGTGCGATTTGCTCGCGTCACCTGTCTAAAGAGATTACGCGCATCGACGAAAAGCACTTCGTCTCCTCGTGGACTTCCCGCCTTGCTCTTGTCGAGGAACCACAGGGTTACCGGAAGGGTGACCGTGAAGAACATGTTGGGGCCGACAGCAATGATGCAATCGACCGCACCGGTCTCAACAAGCTGCCGTCGTATTTCCCGCTCGCTGCCACCTGCATCAGCGGCGCTGTTGGCCATGACGAAACCGGCGCGGCCGGTCGGGTTCAGAGCAGCATAGAAGAGACTGATCCAGATGTAGTTCGCATTGTTGACTGACGGGCAATCCAAACGCGAACCGCGCATCGACCTTTCCAGCGGCGCTTACGAGTTTCGCCCGATCGACCTCCGACTGATTGAAAGGCGGATTGGCCATGACGAAATCGAAACGTCCGATGAGCTTGTGTGGATCATCGTAGTAGCTATTAGCCTCACGCAGATCACCCGACAGACCATGTACCGCAAGGTTCATCCGGCAGAGGCGAAGGGTATCGGACATCTTCTCGACGCCGTAGATGCTAATCTCCTTCGACGGAGACTTATGATGACGACGAACAAATTCCGCTGAGTGCACGAACATGCCACCTGAACCGCAAGCCGGATCAAAAATTGTCCCGTGATAAGGTTCGATGACCTCGACAATCAGCTTCACGATGGAGGCTGGCGTAAAATACTCACCGCCTTTCTGCATGAAAGACGAGGCGAACTGGCCCATGAAGTACTCGAAGATGAGGCCGTAGGCGTCGCCCTCGATCTTCAATGGCGCAAGGAGACGCAACAGCTCCTGCAGCACATCATTCGGCAACCCGGCGTAGCCCTGCGGCAGTGCTCCTGCGAGGTCAGGGTTCGTGTCTGCAATACCCTTCATGGCCGCGTTTAGTTCGGCCCCAAGGTCTGCCGTGCCTGGCAGCGCAAGAAGACGCGAGAAACGAGAGTTTTCGGGAAGAAATATGGCGCCCCTTGGCTTGATAGTCGGCCGGGGCTGGCTTCAGGCGGCCCTTATACTGCGGAGCGAGTTCCGCGTGGACCACCTCGAACTTGGCCTCCATCTGCCGAAGCGCGATGAGGGCCAGAACCGGTTGTGCATATTGGTCCGGGCGCAACGTGCTGTTCGCCGACAAGCGAACGTTCAAGTGCTTCATCGCCCCGCTGCGGCGCATCCAGTGGGTGGTCTATTGCAAGGCGCCGTTCGCGGGCCCTGAGCAGGTGCTGCGCTATCTCTCCCGTTACACCCATCGTGTCGCCATCTCCAACCGCCGTCTCGTTGCGGCCGACAACGAGGCGATTGCGTTCCGCTGGAAGGACTATCGCGTCAACGGCCCCGACCGCTGGAAGACGATGCGGCTTCACCCGCACGAGTTCATCAGGCGCTTCCTGCGGCACGTGTTACCCAAGGGCTTCCATCGCATCCGCCACTACGGGCTCTTTGCCTCAACCAACCGCGCCGAGGGCATCGCAAGGGCCCGCGCACTCCTCAACGTCGCCCCGCCTGCAGCCGATCCCCAACAAGAGCCCGATGTTGCCCCGGACACGCTGCGTGTGTTGCCCTGGCCATGCCCGTGCTGTGGCGCGCGCATGATCGTCATCGAGACCTTCGCGCCCGGCTGCGAGCCGAAGTGGCGGCCGACACCGAACAGGATCGACACGTCATGAGCCAGACGCCCTGCAAGCGATGCCGCTTGCCGCTTCCGATACGCTGGCCCCGCGCCGGCGGCGATCTCGCTCAACCCAATGGCATCCATCAGTGCGCGGATCACGCGTTGATGCGCTCCGAACACTCGGCGAACGGCCTTCCACACCCCGCTGACCTTCCATCTGCGAAACACAGTTCGAATCCCGTCAGCATCACGTGTATCATCGAGCTCAGCGCCCGCATCAAATCTTCATAGCGCTCGCTGCTTGGCCCGTGCCCAACTTCCCGCGACTTCGTGCCTTGGCGCTTTTCGGCCGCCGGCTACCTCATCGTGTGGAGGCTCCCGTGATCCCGGCGTCCGAAAACCAGCACAGTTGCGGAAGTCCGCGCCCCGTAGCCGTGCGGTGATATTGGCCTGATGAGCCCTCCACTGTCTTTTGGTGTATAGTAGCTGGGCCGAGAGGGGTACCTAATGGCCGCGCCAGGGAAGGCCTGCGTCAAACGACCACTAGCGGCTATCGTGGCTGCTGGCATCCTCGTATTCAGCTTCGCCGCCTACGCCCAGCAGGCGGACAAGCTCCCGCGCATCGGCGTGCTCTCAAATGCACCTCTGACCTCCGCACACTATGAGGCGTTCCGGCATGCTCTACGTGACTTGGGATATGTGGAGGGTAAGAATATCACGTTCATCCCAAGATCGGCGCAAGGAAACACCGATCTTTTCCCGGAGCTCGCGCGCGAGCTTGCTCGTGCAAATGTGAATGTGATGGTCGTCGCAGGCGATCAAGGGTTACGCGCCGCCAAAGAAGCGACCGGCACAATTCCCATCATCGTGTTGGCGTGCGATCCACTCGATAGTCTTGTTGCGAGCATTGCGCGACCCGGCGGTAAGGCCACCGGATTGACTTGCATATCTTCGGAGTTGGCGGCTAAACGGTTGCAGTTGCTCAAGGAGCTTTTGTCACCGCTAACCCGCGTTGCGATCCTGTACAATCCGGAAGACCGGAATAAGGAATGGGAGTACCAGCAAAGTCAGAAAGCCGCCGACGAGCTGAAGCTGACATTGCGCGCCTACGAGGCCCGCTCGTCGATCGAGATTGATGAAGCGTTCGCTCGCATAGTAGATGACCATACGCAGGCCCTGATCATTTTCGTCGACGTGCTCACCTTCGCTCATCAAAAAAAGCTGGCCGACCTCGCGTCGACGTACAGACTTCTGCGATGTTCGGCTTCCGAGAATTCACCGAAATGGGAGGGCTCATCTCCTACGGTGCGAGCAATTCTGAGATGTGGCGTCGCGCTGCCCCCTACGTTGACAAAATTCTAAGAGGAGCAGATCCGGGCGAACTACCAATCGACCAGCCAACGCGTTTCGAATTGGTCATAAATGTGAAAACTGCGAAGACGCTAGGCATCCAGGTGCCAGCTTCGCTGCTCGTCCGCGCAGACGAGACGATCGAGTGAATGCACTTCGTCCTGGGTCCGCTTGGGGTCATTCGCAACGGTTTGACCGCTTGCCGGTCACTTCCAGTCTTCTCCGAACATTGGACGTGACCAGATCATCTTTCTCCCGGCCACCATGTTGACGGCGGGTCATTCGCGGAAATCTTCCGGTGCCTCAGGGCCACCAAGTGAGACCTCTTGTACGCATAGCCCTTCACCTGCGAACAGTCCCGGCACCGCATGTACCGCTCAAGCTCGTGGATGGGCGTCGTCTTTGGCCTGCGGACCGCATCGAGCGCAACGGTCTGGTGCGTGTCGCACCCGAGGCACCGCACTTCGAGACAGGGGTAGCCCGCGTTCAACGCGTCACCCAGTGTAGGCGATGGTTGCGCTGGTCCACGGAAGCCGAGCATGCGCTTGTTCCAAGCCTCGCACGCGAGCCTATCGGCTTCCTTGCGGGCCTCCTTGGCGCGCTCTGCGGCTGCACGAACGGACGCGCCGTAGATTGACTGGCGGGACTGGTGGTCATCCGACATGGTCGCGCCGAAGGCGGTCAATGGGAAGCCGCTACGGTTTGCGATAGGGCGGCCCAAGGCTACACTGGGTCGGGCTGTGGATAGGAGGTAGCATTGGCGGCTGACGAGGTTAGGTGCGAAGCGTGTCACGGGACGGGCGCTCCTGAGGTGAAGAAGGTAACGCCGCCTGGAACGAGGATTTACCCGGCCCCGTGCAAAACATGCGGCGGCAAAGGCTGGGTCAGGAAGCCCAGCGAGGATTAGCCGAAGCGGCCCTAAGATGCCCGTGAGCCCACAGTCGCGCGTCGTGGGGCTGGCCAGCGACAACGGGTCCTTCCGGACGCGGACCTACGGCGCTGGATTTGGCTTCAAGATGTCGGCGTTTCGCTGGGCGCGCTTGCCGAGCTGAAACGAGCCGTACGTCTCCCTGGGGTTTCGGCGAGACCGACAGTCGCCGGGATTTGCGAGAGCTGATCTAAGGCCGGCTCGGTGCAACCTAACGTGGGAAACCGATGCCACCCTTCGCTTGACGGTGACAGACCCCCCGCCCACACTGGTCGCCATAAGTTGGCATTGGGGCACACATGTCAGAGCTTACGAAAGTCAGCCGACGCCTAGTCGCAGTCTTCGCAGCAGACGTGGAGGGCTACAGCCGCCTCATGGGCGCTGACGAGGTCGGCACGCTCAAGGGGCTGACCGAGCGGCGAGCGATCCTCGACAAGTCCATTGCGGACCACAGGGGCCGCATCGCGAACACGGCGGGCGACAGTGTCCTTGCGGAGTTCGGGAGCGCCGTGGACGCCGTGCAGTGCGCGGTGGAGGCGCAGGCTGCTCTGGCCGAGGCGAACTCCGTCTCGCACCGACAAGCGCATCAATTTCCGCATCGGCATCCACATTGGTGACGTGATGGTGCGTGCAGGTGACCTGTTCGGCGACGGTGTGAACATTGCGGCGCGCTTGCAAACATTGGCGACAGCCCGGGGGCGTGTGTATCTCCGGTGTCGACGTACGATCAGGTACGCAAGGTCTTGCCGATGACCTTCACGGACTTGGTGCTCAGCAGGTCAAGAACATCGAAGAGCCAATCAGGGCCTATCAGGTCGGCGACGCCGAGTGAAGCGCGAGAGGCTGCTCCTGCGCTACTGCTGAGGCTGAGAACCCGCCTCCGCTGCCCGACAAGCCTTCGATCGCCGTGCTGCCGTTCCAAAATATGTCCGGTGATCCCGAGCAGGAGTACTTCGCGGACGGGATGGTCGAAGACATCATCACCGCGCTGTCGCGGTTCAAATCGCTGTTCGTCATCGCGCGCAATTCGAGCTTCGTCTACAAAGGCAAGGCAGTCGACATCAAGCAGGTCGGCCGTGAACTTGGCGTCCGTTATGTACTTGAGGGAAGCGTGCGCAAAGGTTCGGCGGAAGCGTCCGAATAACCGGACAACTAATCGAGGCAGCTACTAACAATCATCTGTGGGCGGATAAGTTCGATGGCTCGTTGGAGGACATATTTGATCTTCAGGACCAGGTGACGATGAGAGTTGTGGGCTCAATTGCCCCTAAGCTTGAGCAAGCCGAGATTGATCGCGCCAAGCAGAAGCCCACTGATCAGCTCGACAGTTACGATTGCTTTTTGCGAGGTATGGCATTGAGCTACAAGGGCACGCATTCCGATGCCCTTGCCTTCTACAAGAAAGCTGTCGTGCTCGATCCGGAATTTGCGGCTGCACATGCTATGGCCGCTATTTCGATAATGGTCCCCCCATCAATTACCGGATTATCTCTTGAACATCGCTCTGAGGCGATGCGGTTTGCGCGACTAGCCTTCAGATTGGGCTCGCAAGATGCATTTGCCTTGGCAAGGTCGGCACAAGTGATCGCCTATGTCGGGCACGACTATGAGCAAGCTGAGGCCATGATCGAGCAAGCCCTCGTGCTCAATCCTAATCTCGCAGTCGTTTGGTTTTGTCGAGGTTGGGTTTCCATAAACTGCGGAGAGCCCGAGCGCGCCCTTCAAAGTTTCGAACACATGGTACGACTTAGTCCACTGGACCCACTTAGGCCACGCGTGTGGTACGGGATGGCATGCGCATACTGCGGGCTGCGGCGCTATCAAGAGGGTTGCTTGTCAGCCATGAAAGCAATTCAGGGCCGGCCCGAAGTTTATTCGTTAGGTGCCTTTATCATAAACGCAGTGCCCGCCGGTCGAAACGCAGAGGCGCGCGAGGCAGTCGATCAGCTCTTGAGGCTTCGGCCCACTTTTCGAATTTCACACGTAGGCGAAATGTTTCCTACGCGGGACGCGGACTTGATCGACAGGATGATAACCGCATTTCGCGAAGCGGGGTTGCCCGAATGATCCCGGTGCATCCCCTCGTTTCCCTGTGGCGAACACGCGTCCCTGTGAACCTCGGTGGCGGCCGACCCCTTTAAGCCGAAATAGTGAAAGCGGGAGGGCCCGCCCGCGTGGAACCGTAGGTCGGCCACAGGAGGCCCCAAAATCAAGAGGCGACGGCGGGAGGGCTCTGCCACCAGGTATCTAATGAGGCCCTCGTTTTGCTCCTATGCCCGCTCAAGGATGTTCGCGACACTCTGGGCGTACCACTGGCCTCCTCGTGCCGTTGCGATGCCACGAGCGTTCAGCGCCTCCGCAATCTCCCTGAGGGTACGCGCGCCAGCCTTCTGCGCCTCTCGGATGATGGGCAGCACGTTGGCCGCGTTAGCGATCCGCCTCGACCTTCAAGGCCTCCACTGCGTTCTTACGGGCTACGTGGAGCTTGGGATTACCGAGTGTGAGTGTAGAGATACTCAAGAGTGATAGTGACATTTCGGCTACAAGGCCGCACAGAGCACCGCGAGGCTACTGAGGGCGGTGCGCAGTCGCTTGGGTTCTGCTCGTTTTCCTAAATTGCATTTCATTTTATGACACATCTTGCGTGCCCCTTTCGCCGAGCGCAAACTTGCTACGCCAAGCGCGTTCACAAGAAGAGAGGATGCGACCATGCGACGGGTCAAGCAAGCTTCGAGGAAGAAACGCACAACCAAGGCCGCCGTGACACGGCTGGGTGCGGCCGGATTGGGTCTTTCGCTGTTCGGTATTGCATCGGGATCCACGATGCCCGCCGCTGATATCCCGCAATCTGACAACACCTCGCCTAATCAGCGCTTCCTCCTTGGCGAAGAGGAAATGCAAGACGTCAGTCTCGCCACGTTCCATCTCTTCGATAGGGAAAACGTTGGCAGCGCAATACAGCTAGCCCGCGGTGGATGCGGTTGTGGTGGCGGCTGCGGCCATGGTGGCGGCGGTGGTTGCGGCTGCGGCCATGGTGGTGGCGGGTTTGGGGGTTGCGGCCATGGCGGGTTTGGAGGTTGCGGCCGCGTCGGGTTTGGAGGTTGCGGCCGCGTCGGGTTTGGAGGTTGCGGCCGCGTTGGGTTTGGAGGTTGCGGTCGCGTCGGGTTCGTCGCTGGATGCCGAGGTTGCGGCGGGTTCCGAGGTTGCCGCGGGTTCCGGGGTTGCGGGTGCGGCGGCTGCGGGGTCGGTGGCTATTGGTTCGGTGACTACGGGTACGATGACTACGGGTACGATGACTACGGGTTCGGTGGTTCGGGGGCCTGCTGCCAATCCTGGGGAGCGTGCCGCCCGTGCTAAGTCCCACGACTTAACGGCCGGCCTCACCAAGGACGCTGTTATTGGGCTTGAGGCTCCTCTAGCTCCTAAGGGGCGACTGCGTTCGTGTGATCCGAGGCCTTGATGTCATCCGAGGTTCTGTTCGCGACGCCGTCGACCGCATCTGCCAACGGGGAGCTTCTCCCGAATACAAAAGTACGCTACAAAAGTCGCTCACCGGCGAGCAAATAACGAAGGTTTATCAAAGGCAAAGCTGGGCCGCGGCAGTACCCACCCATCTGTACCGTGCGCCTGTCTGCATCCCGGCTAAACCGCATCCCCTCAGGCCGTCTGATGGCGTGGCGCTGCGAACCAGCGGTGCGTCGTCCCGATCCCGTGCGCAGACTTGGCAGTGGTACGCCTTGCTGGTATCACCCGGCACGGCAGGACCCGCGATTTCCCAGCAAATACGGGGCTTTCTCTTGGTGCACGTCGCCTCGTTCCGGGCGCGCCATTTTTCGAACTGCGATGAGCGCATCACGGCGCGCCGGATCCGCCTTCCACGATCTTCTCGTTGAGTTTTTGATCGACGGTCTCGACCGTGCGGTCGATCTCGGCATTGGGCGCGCCAAGCTGATGCGAAATCAGCTTCACCAGCAGGTCGACCCGCTCGATGAAAGGCGCTCCGCGGCCACTGCGCGTGCCGCCGACGAGGGTTTGAGAAGGCTTTCCGCCGCTTTGGCGTATTTCGCGAAAGGCACCTGATCTGTCGGATCGGCCCCAAGGCGCCGAGCCACGGCGTCTACATGGTCATAGATCGACTGCGAGAGTTTCAGGTCGCCGTGCACCGCGTCGCGGATCGACTGCGGCTCCTGCGGCGTGATGCAGCGGTAGTTCCCGGTCAACAGCATCGACCATTTGGCCAGCGGGACAAACAGCGAATCGAACACTTTGAGCTTCACGGGAACGTCCTGGCCGTCCAGCTTCACCGCGTCGATGTCCGCCTCAAGCTCCCGAAGCAGCTTGTTGTGTTTCTCATCTGCGAATGCCGCCGCCTTGAAGTTCGTCGGCAGGCCGACGTGAAGCACATTCGCCGCCTCATCCGGTGGGCGGAAAGCCTGCGGATCGGGCGAGCAAGCGTCACCAGTCCCGGCGTGAAGCGTTCCCATACCTGGGCGTTGGTATAGGCCTCCTCCAGATCCATGTCCTCAAGCGCCGCGATCCGCTTGAGATAGGGCAACGGCGGCATGTTCATGATCGAAAGACAAGGCAGCTTCGCCTCGGCGATCTTGATCATCAGGACCCGGATCGTATGGTTGGTGTATTGCGGCTCCTGCATCGCAAGACCAACCAGATCATAACGGGAAAGGTCGACGTCGGCGGGCGTCGTCGCCTCCACCTTCCCGGGCAGATCGCGCGAAAAGATTGCCCGGTGCGCCGGCTCGTCACGCAGCTTGATGCGAACCTCGGTGCCGTCGCGATTGATGAGCTCTGCCGTCTTCTTCCGGCACACCAGGGTCACGTTGTGACCGGCCATCAGGAGCTTCGTCGAGAGCAATGAGCCATACGAGGCTCCAAGGATCAGAATGTTACGCGCCATGCTCTCTCTTCCGCGATTGCTGGGCCCATCGGGCAAGGAGCCGTCTAGCGAAAGTTGACAGGCATTACAATCACCCGGCTTGCAATGCGGACCGACGCCGAAACTCAGACGAAACCTGGCAGCACGATCTCGCTGATGATGGCGTCGTTGATGCGCCGCTGTTCCGTGCCCGGCTTGTCGTAGTTGCCGCAGTTCTGCGCCACCACGAGGTCGAGCTCGGGAAAGACATAGAGGCGCTGGCCGCCCCAGCCGATGCCGCCCATCCAGCGTTGCCAGCGCTGGGACGCGCCGACGGGGGAAGCGCCGAGGTACCAGTGATAGCCGTAGCGGCGGCCATCCTCGATCGTCGACCATCGGCGTGATGGCGCGTTTCACCCAGTCACGCGGCACGATCTGCTTGCCTTCCCACGCTCCGCCGGCGAGCATGAGCTGGCCGATCTTCAGGAGGTCGCGCGGCAACAGGCGCAGGCCGGAGGCCGCGCGAAATTCGCCGTCCCGGCCTTTCGCCCAGGTGGTGGGACCGAAACCCAGGGGATCGAACAGGACGCGCTGGCAATAGGCGAGCAGCGGCTCGCCGGTGCCTTTCGCGATCAACCGGCCGAGCAGCGCGGTGGCGCCGCCGCAATAGGTCCATTTCGCGCCGGGCTCGCCGACGACCGGCCGCTCCAGGATGAAGCGGAGACGGTCGGGCGCTGCCTCCATCGCAGTCTCGGCATTGCGCGGGTCGCCATAGGGAATCGTGAGTTCGTCCCAGTCGAGCCCGAGCGTCATGCTGAGCACATGATGAATGGTAAGGCGATCGCGGCCCGGCTGGCTGGCGAGATCGGGATATTCCGGGAACTGGTCGTACAGTTTCGCTTCGGGCGGCGGCACCTTGCCGGCCGCGAGCGCAATGCCATAGGCAAGACCGACCACGCTCTTGGACACCGAGCGCAAATCGTGCGGCACGTCCGGCGCGAAGACGACAGTGCCGAGGAGGCCTCGGCCTTCCGCCTCATCCTCGCCGCGTCCATAGTGCTCGAACACGAGCTTGCCGCCCTGGCTTATCAGGAGCGCATGCAGGCCGCTGACCTTGCCGTCCTGCTCGGCTTGCGCAAGGCGCTGGCTGATCTGCTCCGGCGATGATCCCGCAAAAGCGCGGGGCGCCGCGATCAGGCCGGCGCCAAGCGCGGCCAGAAAGTGGCGGCGATCAAGGCGGGTCATCGGTATTGTTGTCGGCAGCTTACGCATGTCACTCTCCATTCTCTCAGCCGAGGTCCTGTTCCGGTTTGAGCAGCCGGTAATGCAGCCGCGCGAAGCTGCCGAGCTTTTTGATCGCGCCGTTGAGGGCGAGCAGCAGCAGCGTCGCGAGGCCGCGCTGGCACAGATCAGCCCGATGCTCGCCAGCACGCGCAGCACGAGCGTCGAAATCGGCGCGATAGCGGCGAGCTTGAAGACGCTCAGGAGCAACCCGATCCCGATGATGCCGAGGATGAAAATCACGAGGCCGAGCACGAGAACGGTCAGCAACGCGGCAAACAGCAGCGGCAACAGGAACAGGATGTCGACCGCGGCGAGGCCGCCGAGCGCCAGCAGTGCGGATGCGGAATTGCGCAGGCTGTGGTGATTTTCCCAGCGCCGCAGGCCGGTCTCGGCGCGCAACTCCCGCGCCAGCCGCCGGGGATCGCCGAGCGCGGCGGCGACGTCTTGCTCGCTGCGCCCGGCAGCGAGGCCTTCGTCGAAATGGGCGCCGTAGTCGGCCAGGATCTCGTCGATGTCCTGCCCGGGAAGTCCGGCGAGTCCGTCGCGCAGAATGCGCAGGAAGGCCGCCTGTTCATTTGCTGTCTCCGAGAAGCTGCTCGACCGCGTCCGCGAATGCCCGCCACTCGCGCTTCTGCGCCGCGAGCGCCGCGCGGCCGGCGGGCGTGAGCCGATAATATTTTCGCGGCGGACCGCTGCTCGACTCGACAAGGCGGGTGGCGACCAGTCCGTCATCCTGCATGCGGCGCATCAGCGGATAGATCGTGCCTTCGCCCATGCCGATGCCCGCTGCGAGCGTGCTGGCGATCTCATAGGCATAGCTTTCGCCACGGGCCAGCAACGCCAGCACGCACATTTCCAGCGCCCCTTTCTTGAGCTGAATTTGGTTCGTCGATTCCGTCATCGAACTCCTGAGCAACAGGTTCTATATATAACAAGGTACCATGTAATGCAAGGTACTAATGCGAGGCGGCAGTCATGGTTGCCAACTGCATAAGAATATTTTCGCAATGACTGCCTTCTAGGGTAAGGTAGCTCGCCGATAATCCCGCCAACGGCACGGCGTTTCGCACGGCAATTGGTTGAACGCGTTCACAGTATCGCATCGCGATCGAACAACTGCTTTGTGCTCGATCCGTCGCCGTGATCTTCAATAATGCGCAGTTGCTTCCCACCGTCGATAATCTCGAAAAAGATTTTTGCATCGTTCGGATCGTCACGCCATCGTCCGGGGTCAATGGCCCAGAGGACCCGATTGCCTTCTATCCGGCATCTATAGGTCCAAACGAAATTATCTATTGACCGAACGTAGCTTAGGAACACGACGTCGTCCGCGGCTAGAGACACCTGCATCATCTTGGGATCGCGACCCATAATCGACGCAATCGCCGTTCGGCAAATCGCCTCGACCTCGAAGGCTGGCGCAGCTGATGTCCGTGACATGCCCGAGAACATCAACACGAACGCAATTAGCCGAAGAACGAAAAGCGCAGGAAAATCTCCGCCTTTTTCTGATCTCTTCTTCATATTCAGCCCCGAACTCTACAAGCGATAGACCAAAGCTCGAAAATCGCCGCCGATTGCCAGTCTATCCCCCGGCGGTCGCCGCTGCTTGAGGCAATGGCTGTGCAGGCCAGGGAGTTGGCCGGGTCCTGCAAGAAGAGTGCTCTATCCGACGCGGACTTAGCTATGGAAGCCTGCCGCAAGCGCGCTTCGCTGTCGACGCTGCGCGGCCTCGGCAAAGGCCTTCCATCTCACGCAACTATGCATGGGATGGTTTCGCCGAGCCAGCCGTCCATCGCACGAGGTGCCCAGAAATGCGCAAATATTGATATACGCAAAGTCGCCTTTCGGAGGAGTTCGCAATTGGGCGGACCGGGCCCGCCGATGGACGTGAACCTCCTTCCCACGCGGCTCGACCCTTTGAGCCAACCCTTGCAAGCTGGCCGCTGCCTCGGCCAAATCCTGAACGGTTCCGGAGATCGATATGACGTTGCGCAAGACCTGGCTCGCCTGCATCGCCTGCGGCATTGCGCTTCTGACCCTCGGTGCGTCCGCGCGCGCGGAAGACTGCAGGGAGCCGAAGACCGGCAGCAAGCAAGTCCCGCTGCTCTCGCCGCCGCTCGCCGAAGCGGTTACGGGCGCGGGAAGGCTGCAATTCCACGCGGCGCCGAATTTTCGCTGCCCGATCGACGGCGCGTTCGTCATCCCGAAGGACGAACTGATCGCCTATGCCCAAACCGACGACGGTTGGTCGTCGGTGATGTACACGAATCCCAGGACGGGCAAGAGTGTGTCCGGCTGGGTCTGGTCGGCGCGATTGAAGGAAAGGAAACCGGCACTGTTGGTCCCAGGCAATGAGATCGCGCGATCACCGCGCGGCCAGGGCCAGGTCCGCGCGGGCGTCGTTCTTGCTTACACTGCACATGATCCGAAGGGCGGAGCCGGGCGAGCGGAAGACGCCGTCGCGCAGGCGCGCATTCTCGACGCAGTTCCTCGCCTCCAGCACGATGGAAGCCGGTTTGACCCCGATCAGGATCGCAGCCGATCGGCCGACGAATTCGTACCATTTGGGCCCGGGAGAGGGTGGACTCAGATAGCGCAGGGTCATTCCGAGCGGTCCCTTGCAGAGGAGATAGGCGCCGTAATCATCCTCCTCGTCGCTGCGGGCGCTTAGCGCAATGGAATTGTCAGACCCGCGCGGGCCCGCATCCAGGCCGATCCCGCCGGCAATCTCCACGGCCTTCGCCTCGCACTCGTCGGCGCGGACGCTGGACACCGACAGGGCCGACAGCACGAGCACGGTCGAGAGGAGGCGACGCATCGGTTCTCCGGGCAACCCCGGCGAGCTTACCGCATGTGGAATCAACGCCAAGGAAACATCAAGGAAGCATCAGGCAAACATCAAGGATATGCGTCCGCGCTCCGGTTTGAAGTGGACAGATACGGCTTCCGCCCAAGATAGTTGTTGCACCCGATCGGACGGATTTGCTTCGCTCGACCCGGCAACAAAAGGGGGGAGCCAGTGAACGTCAGCCAGGCAACGCTGGGCGTCGATGGCGTCGCGACCGAAACCAGCGCGAGGCGCGCGCGCCGCAACGCTGTACTCGGGTCCGCGATCGGCTATGCGACCGATGGCTTCGACCTGCTCATCCTCGGCTTCATGCTGCGGCCGATCTCCACCGACCTCGGACTGACGCAGGCGCAGGGCGCCTCGCTGGTCACCGCCACGCTGTTCGGCGCCGTGCTCGGCGGCTTCGGCTTTGGCTGGCTGTCGGACCGGCTCGGCCGCGTGCGCGTGCTGGCCTGGACCATCGTCCTGTTCGCCGTGTTCACCGGCCTGTGCGCACTGGCGCAAGGCTACTACGACCTCTTGTTCTACCGGACCATCGCCGGCCTCGGGCTCGGCGGCGAATTCGGCATCGGCATGGCGCTGGTTGCGGAAGCCTGTCCGGCCGCCGAGCGGGCGCGGGTGTCGTCCTATGTCGGGCTCGGCTGGCAGGGCGGCGTGCTGGCGGCGGCGGTCGTGACGCCGCTGCTGCTACCGGTGATCGGCTGGCGCGGTATGTTCCTGCTCGGCATTTTGCCGGCTGTCGCGGCTTATGTCATTCGCCGCACGCTGCAGGAGCCCGAGCTGTTCCTGAACCGCTCGAAGGCCGACACGCAGCAATCCTCGTTCCGGCTGCTGGTGAAGGATGCCGATACGATCAAATTGTCGATCGGCATGGCGATCCTCTGCTCGGTGCAGAACTTCGGCTATTACGGCGTCATGATCTGGCTGCCGAACTATCTGTCGACCCGGTTCGGCCTGGCGCTGACGCAGACCGCGGTCTGGACCACGGCGACGATCGCGGGCATGGCGATCGGCATTTTCGTGTTCGGCCAGGTCGCCGATCGCGTCGGCCGGCGCGCGGCCTTCTTCATCTACATGAGCGGTGCGGCGGTGATGGTGCTGCTCTATTCGCGCCTTACCGATCCGACATCGCTGCTCTTCGCCGGCATGGTCATGGGCTTTTTCGTCAACGGCATGCTCGGCGGCTACGGTGCGCTGATGAGCGAGCTCTATCCGACCGCGGCGCGGGCGACGGCGCAAAACGTGCTGTTCAACATCGGCCGCGCCGTCGGCGGTTTCGGCCCGCTGCTGGTCGGCCTCGTCGCATCCGCGAAAGGTTTTGAGTTCGCCATCACCCTGCTGGCGGCGCTCTATGTCGTCGATCTCGTCACCATGTGGCTCCTGATCCCGGAGCGGCGCGGGGCCGAACTGGAATAGGCGGACACAGGAAACTTGCAGCCGGTCCGCTCTATGCCTCGGCCATCTCCTGCGCGCCGCCGAGCAATTTTACATTGAGCCTTCCGCCGGCGAACAGCATGTCGCTCAGCGCTTCGTCGATGTCGGTCGATATGACGGAGTGACCGCCGTCGCGCACGATCGCGCTTTGCGCGATCCGCCGCATCAGCTCCTTGATGAAGGCGCGCGCTGACCCCTTCCGTACGCCGGCCGGCTTCATCGACGACCGCAGCACTGAGTGGCAAGCCCTTGCCATAAAGCCGAACGAGCTTGGCCCGCCCGATATCGTCGGGCAGCGACACCTCGATGGCCTGGTCGATGCGGCCGGGCCGGCCCGCCAGCGCGCTCTCCAGTTCCTCCGGCCGGTTGGTGGTGAGGACGAACAGGATGTCGGCGTCTTCCTTCAGCCCGTCCATTTCGTTGAGCAGTTTGTTGAGCAGCAATTCCTCGCAGGGCCCGCCCATCTCGTTGCGGTCGCGGGCGATGAGATCGACATCCTCGATCACCACCATCGCCGGCTGCAGCAGGCGCGCAAGACCCATATAGGCGCCGAGCCAGGCCATTTGCTCGGCCGTGATGATCAATGTGGTGTGGTCCGGCAGGTTGGCTGCGAGATAGCGGATGGTGTGGGTCTTGCCGGTGCCTGGCGGTCCGTAAAGCAGGATGCCCTTGCGCGTGGATTGGCCAAGCCGTCGCAGCGCCTCGCGGCTCCCGACAAACTGGAGGACGTTGCGATCGAGCAGCCCCAGGGTTTGCTCGCGCAGGATCACCTGCTCGCGGTCGATGAGAGGAAGCCGGTGCACCATGATGCCCGTCGACCTGCCGCGATAGTTGGCGTCTGCATCGAAGGAGAGGATCTTGCCGCGATAGGAGCGCGCCGCGCGCACCGCCTCTTCCAACTCGGCGAAACAGCGTTCGGCGAACGCTTCGCCTGCGTGACCGGCCGGCACCGCTAGCTCGACCCGGAGCACAGGCTCCTCGCTATACCCGGAAACGCGAGAGGACTACGGTGTAGCGGAGCTCGCCATGCTGGCACAGCCATAATCCATTGCGCAGGCATTTCACCGGCGTCGTTTCGCCGACGTCCACGTCGAGATATTGCGGCGGAGCCAGTGCTACGGCGCGTCGGCCGTACCTCAAGAGCTGCGCAAATTCCAGCTCATTGCGAAACTCCTCATGAAGACCAAAGAAGCCGAGGGGGGAAGGAGAACAATCTGTCGATCGCGACCTGGACGTCGGCTTGCATGTGCAGCGGGAACTGCCTCAACGTCGTCACAAGTGCGCTCGGCGGGGTGCCGCTGAAATGCCAATCAAGGGCTTCGCAGGCATAGGCGAATGTCATGTCCTGTGTTTCGTCGGGGGCGTTTGCAGCGTCCTCGCTGGTAATACGCAGGGGATGCCCGGCGTCGCGAATGCGCAGCTCGACCGCCTCGAGCAACGCCTTGGCCACTGCAGCCGGATAGGGACCGCACGCAGATTTACCCTGCTCGTTGATCTCTGCGGTGAATGTGCGGGCCTCGCGCTCGGACTTGCCGAACACCGTTCGGAACAGTGAAATGACAAACTCCTGCGGAGTCTTGTCGTCTTTGTGAAAGACAAGCCGGATGGGCCCGTCGACCGCAGCGTCTTGCATAAAACCCCCTGCACGCATGCTTCAAAAGAACAAAAGTAGAACATCATGAAATGTGGGGCTCGTCAAGCGGCACGAACCTGAACTGTGTCGTTTGGCTGGCTTGGGCGATTGCGGACCGGCCCCCTTGGGGCTACGAAGCCGGCGTCGATCGCCCAGGCTTTCCCCATGACCACATCCGTCACTCCCCAGGACATCCGCGCTGCGCTGTTGCTACGCCGGGAAATCGCACTGCTCGATCTCAGGCACGAGGCGGCTTTCGCCACCGGCCATCCGCTGTTCGCCGCCAACATGGCGGCGGACCGGATTGCGATCGAAGCGGCGGTGCGGCTGCCGCGCAAGGATGTCCCAATTGTTTTGTACGATGACGGCGAAGGATTGGTTGCTCAAGCGAGCGCTCAGCTCGCGGCGCTCGGCTACACCGATGTGCGCGCGCTCGACGGCGAACTCGTAGCCTGGCACAACGCCGGCTACGAAATCTTCCAGGACGTCAATTCCTACGCGAAAGCCTTTGGCGAGCTGGTCGAAGCGCGCCGCCACACGCCGTCGCTCGCCGCGGACGAAGTGGCGTCGCTGATTGCCGACAAGGCCAACATCGCCATCCTCGATGTCCGCCGGTTCGACGAATATGCGACCATGAATATCCCGGGCTCGGTCAGCGTGCCCGGCGCGGAGCTGGTGCTGCGGGCAGGTCACGCCGCGCCCGATCCCGACACCACCATCATCGTCAACTGCGCCGGCCGCACCCGCTCGATCATTGGTACCCAATCGCTGATCAATGCGGGCCTGCCCAACAAGGTGCGGGCGCTGCGTAACGGCACCATCGGCTGGACGCTGGCGAGGCACGGACTCGAGCACGGCGCCGATCGTCGCGGCGACATCGGCATGTTCGAGGGTGCAAAGGACAACGCCCGCGATGTCGCCTATCGCGCCGGCGTTCGCCATCTGAACCCGCGCCAAGCCGCCGTGCTTGCGGTCGACGGCACGCGTACGCTCTATCGCTTCGACGTGCGCGAGGCGGACGAATATGCGGCCGGTCATTTCACAGGCTTCCGTCACTATCCCGGTGGCCAGCTCGTGCAGGAGATCGACATGGCGGCGCCCGTGCGCGGCGCCCGCATCCTCTTGACCGACGACAAAAGCATCCGCGCCGACATGACGGCATCCTGGCTCGCGCAGATGGCGTGGGAAGTCTATGTGCTCGACGGCGGCTATGACGGTCTGCTGGAAGCAGATCCGCCTCTGGTCCTGCCCAAACCCGATCCGTCACACCGCTACCGGCGCCCCTATGAAGGCACCGAAGTCGCCGAGAAGGCGATGCAGGCCTATCTCGACTGGGAGTTCGGCCTGGTCGAGCAGCTCCGCCGCGACGGGACGCACGGATTCTTCGTGATTTGAGCGCGCGGCGTTGCACGACATCACGCCGGCACCGGCGCCTCCGCCAGCATCTCCCTGACCAGCGGCACGACCTTGGTCGCGTACAGCTCGATGCTCTTTATCAGCTTCTCGTGCGGCAAGGGACCGGCCGAATATTTCAGCTGGAACCGCGCAAGGCCCAGCGCCTTCACGGTCGCTGCGATCTTGCGCGCCACGGTTTCCGGCGAGCCGACATAGAGCGAGCCGTGATCGGCCTCGTGCACGAACTCGTCGCGGCCCATTGGCGGCCAGCCGCGCTCCTTGCCGATACGGTCACGCATGGTCTTGTAGTCGGGCCACAGTTCCTCGCGCGCCTTCTCGTCGGTCTCGGCGACATAGCCAGGCGAGTGCACGCCGATCGGCTTCGCCTTCCGGCCGAATTGCTGATAGGCGCGGTGGTGCAGATCGACGTAAGGCTTGAAGCGCTTGGGATCGCCGCCGATGATGGCGAGCATCAGCGGCAGGTCGTAATGCGCCGCGCGCACCACCAACTCCGGGCTGCCGCCGACACCGATCCAGGTTTTCAACGTGCCGTGCTCGACCGGCGGATACACCGACTGGTCCTTGAGCGGCGGACGCAGCTTGCCCTGCCAGGTCACCGGCTGCTGCTTCAGGAGCTCGACGAACAAATCGAGCTTCTCCTCGAACAGCTCTTCATATTGCCTGAGGTCAAAGCCGAACAGCGGGAAGGACTCGGTGAACGAGCCGCGGCCGAGGATCACCTCGGCGCGGCCGTCCGAGGCCGCATCCACCGTCGCAAAACGCTGAAACACGCGAATGGGATCGTCCGAGCTCAACACCGTCACCGCGGAGCCGAGCTTTATATGTTTCGTGCGGGAGGCGATCGCCGCCAGCACCACCTCGGGCGAGGAGATCGCAAAGTCGGCGCGGTGATGCTCGCCTAGCCCGATGAAGTCGATGCCGAGCTGATCGGCCAGCACGCCTTCTTCGACCACGTTGCGGATCACCTGCGCATGCGGCAATAGCGCGCCGCTCTTGTCCTTGGTGACATCGCCAAAAGTGTCCAGTCCGAATTCGAGGGGTTTGGTCATTGATCCCTTTTCGTGAGAGCGGAGCTTTCGCAGAGGGCAGTTAGGCAGCGGCTTGTCGCACGGCTAGGGCGTTTTTGCGAAATGCATGGTTTCCATTTTTTCGTTGCAGCCCCCCGCGGGCCTGAAATTTCCAGCGATCGATCATATCTATGAGGCCCGCCGCTCCATAAATCCCATCCAGAGACGTGTCTTGCTTCAGTTCGACCACATCACCATCGCCGCCGACGATTTGGCTGCTGGCGTCGCCCATGCCGAGGCGGCGCTGGGCGTGACCATTCCGGCAGGCGGAGCGCATCCGCTGATGGGGACGCACAACCATCTGCTTCGCCTCGGCGACACGCTTTTTCTCGAAATCATCGCGCCCGATCCGGCGGGCGGGCCGTTGTCGCGGCGGCGCTGGTTCGCCCTCGACGATCCCAAGCTGCGCGCCGAGCTAGCCATCTCTCCACGTCTCGTGACCTGGGTGCTCGCCACCGACGACATCGAGACCGCGCTGCGCGAGGTGCCGCATACCGCGGGGCCCGCGGTGACGGTCACGCGCGGCGATCTGGCCTGGCAGATGTCGGTCCCGGACGACGGGTCGATGCCGTTCGGTGGCGCCTTCCCGACGCTGATCCAGCGGCCGCGGCCGCGCAGGCCGCATCCGGCTTCCGGCATGCCCGATCTCGGGTGCAGTCTCGTCTCGTTTGAGATTGCGCATCCCGACGCCGAGCTGATCGGGCGCTCGCTGAGGCCATTCTTCGACGATCCGCGCGTGCGGTTTTTGCAGGCCACAACGCCGTCGCTCTCCGCCACGATCCGGACGCCGCATGGCGAGCGGCAATTGCAGTGAGGACGGTCGCGGACGAGCGCGCTATCCTCTTGAAATCAGGGCCTTTTTGAAAACACTATTCTATTAATGGTGTGCCTTAACTAACGATTAAGGATGCATTTGCGGCCGCGATGGCGCCGGCCTAGCGTGCGTTGGGGAGCTGTCCGGCAACCAACGAATTGGTGCGTGTCATGACGTATAAAATGTATAGCGCGTTGATCGCGTCTCTTGGCGCCGTCGCTTTGATGCTTCCTGCCAGCGAGGCAATTGCGAGGTCGGGATCGGTGGCTTCGGCGCGCGCGAAGGTCCGTGGGCCGGTTGCGCCGGCGTTCCGGCATCACCGTAGAAATTTTGGCGGGGCCTTCTGGCCCGGCGATTACGGCTACGGAGCCTCCCCGTCGGGTGGCGAACCCTATGCGGACGTGCCGCCGCAGACGTCACAGGATGTCCATTACACCACCACCTATGACGTTCCCTGGGATTGGGCCCATCGCTTCCCGCCGAATGTCACGCCCTCCGACAAGCCCTATGTGTCGAGCTGCCCGGTGGAAACCGTGAGAACGACCGGCCGCGACGGCAGCGAGCAGACCATCAACGTGATGCGGTGCTACTGATTAGGGCAGACGTCCATTGAATGAAGGAAAGCCGTCCGAGGGGACGGCTTTTTTCGTTTGCGACGGTGTGCAAAGAGATGTGCGCCATAGGGCGCATCGCGCGAAATAGCCGCTAAAACCACTCCGCAGCGAAAGCCGCCGTGAAACCGGCGCCCATCTGGTGAATTATGCTCGCAGATCGCCTGGCGACGCCGCGCGATGACGGCCTTGTGACGGGAGCCCTGCCTTGAACTCTCTCAGATTGATCGGCGATATCGGCGGCACCAATGCGCGGTTTGCCATCGCCCAGGGCGGCCAATACCAGCAGCTCAGGCATGTCGAGGTCGACCATTACCCGTCGCTGCATGATGCGCTGGCGGATTATCTGAAGGCGCTGCCAGAAGCCGAGCGCGCGAATCTTTCCGGTGCGCTTGCGATCGCAGGGCCCGTACTCGGCGACCGGATTTCGTTGACCAACAAGGCCTGGTCGTTCTCGGTCGAGGAGTTGAAGCGCAGCCTGGGTCTGACGGCGCTGACGGTCGTGAACGATTTCGCCGCCAATGCCTACGCCATTCCGCACCTTTCGCCGCAACAGAAATTCACCGTCGGTCCCGCCATTGCCAATGCGCACGGCAATATCGGCGTGGTCGGACCCGGCACCGGCCTTGGCATGAGCTCGCTCATTCCGCACGGCGATGGCTGGACGCTGGTCGCGGGCGAGGGCGGGCACGCCACGCTCGCCGCATCGACCGAGGAAGAGTTCGCGATCATCCAGATGCTGCGCAAGCGCTGGAGCCATGTCTCGGCCGAGCGCGTGCTGAGCGGTGCCGGCCTCGTGAACCTCTATGAAGCGCTGTGTGCCCTGCGAGGCATCGAGCCCCTGATGTACTCGCCGGCCGACGTCACCAAGCATGCCATGAATAAGTCGGACGAGAACTGCGTCCGCGCCTTCGATCGCTTCTGCGAATTTCTGGGCAGCGTCGCCGGCGACCTCGCACTGACCATCGGCGCCTTCGGCGGCGTTTACATCGCCGGCGGAATATTGCTCCGCTTCAAGGAGGCCTTTGCCGCTTCGGCCTTCCGCCAGCGCTTCGAAAGCAAGGGGCGCTTCGCCTCCATGCTCGCCAAGATGCCGACCTGGCTCATCCTCGAGGAGTCGCCGGGGCTGATCGGGCTCGCCAACATGCCGTTGGAATGAAGTCTCTGGCAACAGTAAGATAATATGACTAGAACGAATGGCGGAGCTGTGGAACGAGGCTCGCTGGCCGGTCGCGCCCGCGTGGGGAAGGAGTGCTAAAACCATGAGCTCCCGACTGGTCATTATTCCAACGCGCCGCGCCCACTCCAACCATGAGCAGGTCGCCCGCGGCATCGGCATCGACATCATCGCCGGCCGTTACGCCGAGGGCGCGCGCCTGCCGGGCGATGCCGAATTGACGGCGAGCTTTGGCGTGTCGCGGCCGGTCTTGCGCGAAAGCGTCAAGACGCTGGTGGCGAAGGGACTGCTGACCACCAAGGCGCGCGTCGGCACAGTGGTGCGCGAGCGCAGCTCCTGGAACATGTTCGATGCCGATGTGCTGGCCTGGCATCTCGATGTCGGCATCGACCGGCGCTTCCTCTCCGACCTCGCCGAAATTCGCCTCGCGGTCGAGCCGCGGGCGGCGGCGCTTGCGGCGACCCGGCGCTCGGAGGCCGATCTCGTCGAGCTGCGCCGCGCCTTCGACATCATGCAGCGCGCGCCTTCGGATTCCGACGCCTTCACTGACGGCGATCTCGCGCTGCATATCGCGGTGGCGAACGCGTCCGGCAATCCCTTCATGCGTTCGGTCGATGCCGTCATCGCCGCGGCGCTGCGGGCTTCGTTTCTGCTCAGCGCGCCCGTCGATCCCGATGACCGCGAGACGGTGCTGAGCTGGCACCAGCGCATTGTCGATGCGATCGCGCAAGGCAATCCGCAAGCGGCCAACGAGGCCATGACCGCGGTCATCTTCAATGGTATGCGAAGGCATGGCGCAAGCTCGGTCGATCCGACGCTGCACGATCCCGCCACCGCGCACGACAAGGGCAACAAGGAAGAGAAATGACCAAACTTCGTCTCGCCATTGTCGGCTTCGGCAAGATCGCGACCACGCGGCATGTGCCGGCGATCGCGGCCACATCCGGGGTCGAGCTGGTGGCGGTCGCCGATCCGAAGACGAAATCGCCGGATGTTCCCAACTTCGCCAGCCTCGAAGCCTTGCTGCGCGATGGGCCCGAGATCGACGCGGTCACGCTCTGCACGCCGCCGCAGGTGCGCACCGCACAGACACGGCTCGCGCTCGAGGCCGCCAAGCATGTGATGCTGGAAAAGCCGCCGGGCGCCACCGTCAGCGAGATCGCGCCACTGCTGCCGATGGCGCAGGCCGCGCGCAAGACCCTGTTTGCGACCTGGCATTCGCGCTTTGCCCCGGCGGTTGAGCCCGCGCGCGAGCTACTGGCCAAGCGCTCAATCAAGTCGGTCACCATCATCTGGAAAGAGGATGTGCGGGTCTGGCATCCCGGCCAGGACTGGATTTTCGCGGCTGGCGGGTTCGGCGTGTTCGATCCGGGCATCAATGCGCTCTCGATCCTGACCCGCATTTTGCCGCGGCCGGTGTTCGTGACCGGCGCCGAGCTCGGCTTTCCCGCTAATCGCGAGGCGCCGATTGTGGTCGAGATGGACATGGCTGATGCCACGGGCTTGCCGATCAGGGCGGAGTTCGATTTCCGCCAGACCGGCCCGCAGAGCTGGGATATCCGCGTCGAGACCGATCGCGGCCCGCTCGTCTTGTCTGGCGGCGGTGCCAAGATGAGTGACGGCGACAAGGGCGTGGTAGACGCAATGAAAGAGGAATATCCGGCGCTCTATCGCCGCTTTGTCGATCTGGCGGCGAAAGGCGAATGCGACGTCGACCTCGCGCCCTTGCAGATTGTCGCCGATGCCTTCCTGCTGGGACGGCGGCGCAACGTCGAAGCCTTTGGGTTCTGAGCATGAGCACTGTCAGCAAGCCCCGAGTCGAACGCGCGTCCTTCGGCCGTATGCCCGATGGCACCGAAATCGAGCGCATCGTGCTGCGCGGCGCGGAGGGATTCGAGGCCGGCATCATCCCCTATGGGGCGGTGCTGCACACGCTGCATGTGCCCGACGGCAACGGGCGCAGCGACGACATCGTGCTCGGACATGACACGTTCGACGAATATCTCGCCCAGCGCAAATTTCTGGGCGCGACCATCGGGCGCTATGCCAACCGCATCGCCGGCGGGCAATTCACGCTGGATGGCGCGACCATCAAGCTCGATGTCAACAACGGCCCCAACATGCTCCATGGCGGCAATGACGGCTTTGACAGGAAACTCTGGCGCATTGTGGAGGTGAAGGACACGCCGGAGCCGGCGGTGGTGATGGATTATACCAGTGCTGACGGTGAGGGCGGCTTTCCCGGCAAGCTCGAGGCGCGTGTGACCTATCGCGTCACCGGCCCGACCGAATTGGCGGTGACGTTCGAGGCGACGGCCGATCGTCCGACGGTGGTCAACCTCACCAACCACAGCTTCTTCAATCTCGACGGCGCGCTGTCGGAATCCCAGATCCTCGACCATCGCATCCGCATCATCGCGGATCATTTTCTCGCGACAGATGCGACCTCGATCCCGCTGCCCGGCCCGCCGCATCCGGTTGACGAGACGCCCTTTGATTTTCGTCAAATGCACCCCATCGGTTCGCGCATCCGCAAAGGTAACGAGCAGCTGCTGCGCGGGCGCGGCTACGACCATAATTATTGTCTGATGCCCGGCGAAGGCGTCCGACTCGCCGCGCGGGTGGAGTCGCCCCGGAGCGGCCGCGTGATGGAATTACTGACCAACCAACCCGGCCTGCAATTCTATTCCGGCAATTTCCTCGACGGCACGCTCTCCGGCAAAGGTGATCGCCTCCACCGGCAATCGGACGCGTTTTGCCTGGAGCCGCAGACCTGGCCGGACACGCCCAATCGTCCCGACTTTCCGTCGGCGCGGCTCGATCCCGGCAGGCTCTACCGGTACGAGACCGTCTATCGTTTCTCGATTGCGTGACCCGCGATGGCGTCGGAACACACGGAGGAGGTGCAGACCACGACGCTTTCGGCCGAGCGCTGCCATCTCGGCGAGGGGCCGACCTATGACGCCGCAACCGACACCGCCTGGTGGTTCGACATCCTGGAGCGGCAGCTGTTCGAAGCTGATATCGCAAGCGGGCGTGCGAAGATCCACACGCTCGACAAAATGGCGAGTGCGCTGGCGCGGATCGATGCACAGCGGCAGCTTCTGGTCACCGAGGACGGGCTTTACATCCGTCATGTCGCCGATGGCCGCATGGAGCTGTTCGCGCCGCTCGAAGCGGACAATCCTGCAACACGCTCCAACGACGCCCGCGTCCATCCTTCCGGCACGCTGTGGTTCGGCACCATGGGGCGCGAGGCCGAGCCTCGCATGGGCGCGATCTACGCGCTGCATCGCGGGCACATCTTGCGCCTCTATCCCGACATCACCATTCCCAATGCGATCTGCTTCTCGCCAGGCGGCGAGACCGGCTATTTCGCCGACACCGCGACCAACATCCTGCATCGCGTGCCGCTCGATGCGGTGACCGGCCTGCCGGTCGGTGATCCCGTGCCGTTCGTCCATCACCAGGGCGTCGGTGGCATCGACGGTGCCGTGGTCGATGCCGACGGCTCGATCTGGAACGCGCGCTGGGGCGGCGGCTGCGTCGATGTCTATGACGCAAACGGCCGGCGCCTGCGCTCCCTGCGCGTTCCCGCTCTCCAATCAAGTTGCCCCGCCTTTGTCGGCCGCGATCTGTCACGGCTTCTGGTCACCTCCGCCTGGCAGGGCATGGATGAGAGCGCCCGCGCCGGAGATCCCGAGCACGGCCGTACCTTTATTCTGGAGGCGAGTGCGCACGGCCGGGCCGAGCCTGATGTGAAGCTTGCCAGTTGAACCGCCAGCCATATCGGCGTCCCCTGGCTGGCGGTGACGTGGTTCGGCACGCTTGTGGTGACGCTGGGTGACCTCGCGCTTGATGAGTTTCGCGGCAGGCTCCGAATGCGCCCGATGTTGTCGGCGGTCTGCGACTGGGTCACCATGGCCGGCGCGATGTCGATCGGCGTGATATTTTCAGAGCTTTACTCCCGCAAGCTGATATCGCTGGGTACGCACGCCTTCATCATCGTCATGCTGCTTGCGATCCTGATCGCGCCCAGAATCATGCTCACCGTGGCAAGGTCAAGCACCGGGAATGGCGGGGCGGCGCGGAACTAGCCGTCCGGGCAGGTGACTGCCGCTTGATATTTTATCGCGCCTCGGCCATCTGACGGCCATGGCGGAAGACAACAAAGCTATCCCGACGCTCGCCGAATGGGCAGGTGGCCTCGAGGCCATCGCCGCGCTCACCAAGCGTTTTTACGAAAAGGTCCCGCAGGACCCTTTGCTTGCGCCGGTGTTCGCGCGGATGGACCCGCATCATGCCGCCCATGTCGCCGCCTTCATCACCGAGGTGTTCGGCGGACCCAGGACCTACACGGAAAAAGGCGGATCGCACGCCCATATGATCGGCCGTCATCTCGGCCGGCATCTCACCGAAGACTTACGCAAGCGCTGGCTGGCGCTGATGCTCGAGACGGCGGATGAAGTGGGCGTGCCCGACGATCCGGAATTCCGCGCCGCCTTTGTCGGCTATCTGGAGTGGGGTACGCGGCTTGCCGTGCTGAACTCCCAGGACGGCGTCGCGCCGCGGCCCGAGAGCGCGCCAATGCCGCAGTGGAATTGGGGACCACCGGGCGGTCCCTGGCAGGGCTGACGCCGCGCTTCTCGGTTGTGGCAGAATCATCTATGCGTTCGCGACCGGGCCAATTTTGACAAGCGCCAATGAACCGTCGCGAAGGCCGGGCCACCGGCCAAGAACCCCAGGCGGCTTCGAGCGCCCCCAAGAACTTCCCGCAGAACTCTGCGAATTGGGCCATTGTCATCTTGACGCCGGCCGGATCCTCGACGCGCAGCTTTGCTGCCAGCAGGCGCTGGCCACGGACCCTGATTTCGCCGACGCGCTGCATTTGATGGGCCTGCTCTCGCTCCATGCCGAGCAGAACGATCATACCATCGAATGGTTTTCGCGCGCCATCCGGCTGGAGGAGGCCAATCTGCCTCGTTCGGATATGGCCGCCCAGATGTGTCAGGCCGGCCTCGCCTTGATGCGCGTCGGCAACCATGCCGACGCCGAGCGTTGTTGCCGGGAGGCGCTGGCCCAAAACCCCGATCACGCCGCCACGCTGCATCTCATGGGCCTGCTCTCGCTCCATGCCGAGCAGAACGATCATGCCATCGAATGGTTTTCGCGCGCCATCCGGCTGGAGGAGGCCAATCTGCCTCGTTCGGATATGGCCGCCCAGATGTGTCAGGCCGGCCTCGCCTTGATGCGCGTCGGCAACCATGCCGACGCCGAGCGTTGTTGCCGGGAGGCGCTGGCCCAAAACCCCGATCACGCCGCCACGCTGCATCTCATGGGGCTGCTCTCGCTCGAGCATCGGCAATATGATCATGCCGTGGAATGGTTGTCCCACGCGATCCGCAGCGACCCCAAGCCGCTCTACTTAAGGAGTCTCGGCACCACGCTGCTCAATCAGGGGCGGAGCGAGGAGGCGCTGCAGGTCTTTGACAAGGCCGTGCAGCTCAAGCCTGATGATGCGGATCTCTGGCGAAATCTCGGTGACGCGCTGGTCGAGCGGGGGCGCCCGCAGGACGCGATCCTGAGCTACCAGCATGCCCTGAAGCTCAATCCGCGCGATCTGGACGCCGCGCGCAAGGCCGGGATCTTGCTGCATCAGGAGGCGCGCTACGAAGAGGCGCTTTCCTGCTTCGACCTGAGCGAGGAGCTGGAAGGCGATCATCTCCCGACGCTGCGCTGGCGCGCGCTCGCGCTCTCGAGCCTGCAGCGGTTCGAGGAGGCGCTGGCCGACAACATCAGGGCGCACACGCTCAATCCCGGCGCGGATAGCTGTGAGAACACCGGCAACGTGCTCCGGACCCTATCCCGCCACGACGAGGCGATCGCATGGTACGACCGGGCGTTGGCGTTGCGGCCGGACTTTGCGGTGACGCTCGACAATAAGGCCGTGGCGCTTGCCGAACAACACCGCTTCGACGAGGCGGTCGCGACCAGCCGCCAGGCGATCGCAGCCGATCCCCGCTACGCCGTGGCGAAGTGGAATCTGGCGCTGGTGCAGCTATTGACCGGGAATTTCGAGGCGGGCTGGGCCGGGCGTGAAGCGCGCTGGAAAATTCCAGCCTTTTCTCGTGGCTATCCGAAACTGTCGCGGCCGATGTGGCTCGGCGTCGAGCCGGTCGCCGGCAACACCATCCTGGTTTGCGCGGAAGAGGGATTCGGCGACAGCATCCAGTTCGTGCGTTACGTCCCGATGCTGGCGGCACGGGCGGCGCGCGTTATCCTGGTCGTGCAGGATGCGCTGTGTTCCCTGGTCGCGGGGATGGAAGGCGTCGCGCAATGCCTGCCGAAATCGGCTCCTGCGTTGCCGGATTGTGATTTCCATTGTCCGATGTCGAGCCTGCCGCTCGCGTTCGCCACAAGGCTCGAGACCATCCCCGCCAAGACCTCCTATCTGCGCGCGCCGGCGGAGCGCGCGCGGGCGTGGCAGCAACGCCTTGGCGCGCATGATCGCCTGCGCGTGGGTCTGGTCTGGGCGGGCAACCCGAAGCACAGCAACGATCGCAACCGGTCGTTACAGACTAGCCTGCTCGCGCCGATCCTCGATCTCGACGCGTGTTTTGTCAGCCTGCAGAAAGACCCGAGGCCGGAAGATCGTCCGATCCTCGGCGAGCGGACCGAGATTGTCGACTTCACGGCCGACCTCACCGATTTCGCCGAGACAGCGGCACTGATCTCCTGCCTCGATCTCGTGATCACGGTCGATACCAGCGTGGCCCATCTCGCCGGCGCGCTCGGCTGCGCAACGTGGATCCTGCTGCCCTTTACACCGGACTATCGCTGGCTGCTCGATCGCGATGACAGCCCCTGGTATCCGAGCGTGCGGTTGTTCCGGCAGACCGTGACGCGCGACTACGGGACCGTGATCGATCGCGTGCGGGCGGAGCTGAGCGCGCGGATCGCCGCGTGGCGGGCCGGGCGAAACAGCGATCCAGGGCCGTGAAGCGGGCCTTGATCTGCCACGAAATATCCCCATAACGGGCGGATCACCCCGGCAAAGAGCTCTTCATGAACACCCTTCAGCGCAACCTTTCCGCCTCCATCGATCCCGTCAAGCTCGACCGCCTCGCAGAGGTCGCGGTGAAGGTCGGGCTGCAGCTGCGGGAGGGGCAGGACCTGCTGCTCACCGCGCCGGTGGTGGCGCTGCCGCTGGTGCGCAAGATCGCCGAGCATGCCTACAAGGCCGGTGCGGGCCTGGTGACGCCGTTCTTCTCCGACGAGGAGTTGACGCTGGCGCGCTATCGCTTCGGCCATGATGCCAGCTTCGATCGCGCCGCCGGCTGGCTCTATGAAGGCATGGCGAAGGCGTTTTCCGAAAATACCGCGCGGCTTGCCATCGTCGGCGACAATCCGATGCTGCTGTCGGGCGAGGACCCCTCCAAGGTCGCGCGCGCCAGCAAGGCCAATTCCAGGGCTTATCAGCCGGCGCTGGAGAAGATCGTCAATTTCGACACCAACTGGAACATCATCGCCTATCCGAGCCTGTCCTGGGCGAAGCAGGTTTTTCCCGACGATGCCGAGGATGTCGCGGTAGCGAAACTGGCGGAAGCGATCTTCTCCGCCTCGCGTGTCGATAACGACGACGCGATCGCAAATTGGGATGCCCACAACGCGCGTTTGCGTGAGCGCACCGAATGGCTGAACGGCCAGCGCTTTCAGGCGCTGCACTATTCCGCGCCCGGCGTGGACCTGACCATTGGATTGGCCGACGGCCATGAATGGGAAGGCGGCGCCTCCACGGCGAAGAACGGCATCACCTGCAACGCCAACATCCCGACCGAGGAGGTCTTCACCACGCCGCATTGCCGGCGCGTCTCCGGTCATGTCGTGAGCTCGAAGCCTTTGTCCTATCAGGGCACGCTGATCGACAACATCCAGGTGAAATTCGAGGAAGGCCGCATCGTTGAAGCCAAAGCCTCGCGCGGCGAAGAAGTCCTGAACAAGGTGCTCGACACCGACGAGGGCGCGCGCCGGCTTGGCGAAGTCGCGCTGGTGCCGCATTCCTCGCCGATCTCGAAAAGCGGTCTGTTGTTCTTCAACACGCTGTTCGACGAGAACGCCGCCTCGCACATCGCGCTTGGCCAGTGCTATTCAAAATGCTTCATCGACGGCACGAAACTGACGCCGCAGCAGATCGCGGCCCAGGGCGGCAACCAGAGCCTGATCCACATCGACTGGATGATCGGTTCCGACAAGACGGATATCGACGGCATCCATGCCGACGGCCGCCGTGTGCCCGTTTTCCGCAAGGGCGAGTGGGTGTGAGACTTTTCACCCTCCCCTCCAGGGGAGGGTGAAGCGACCGCCGATGCCATTCCAGTTCACTGTGCCTTGTTGGCTGCGCCCCGGTCTATTCCACATCGACCGTGATGCGTTCCGACATCACCGGCGGCTTGTGCGGGATGTGCGTCCAGTCGCCTAGAATGAGCTGCAGCGTGTGCTTGCCCTTCGGCAGGGTGACGGAGGCTTCCGTCTGGCCCTTGCCGAAATGCAGATGGTGTTCATCCATCGGGATTGCCTCATCCAACGCGGCCCCCTCGATCGTATCGTCGATAATCAGGTGGTGATGGCCGCTATTCGGGGCCTGGGTGCCGGCTGGCGCGACCCCCATGCCTGATAGCCCGAAGCGGATGAGAACGGGCGAAGTGACGGTGTCGCCGTCCTTGATGTTGATGAAATAAACCTTGGCGTCGGCGGGCGCTGGTGTTTCGCCGGCGTGCGCGAAGCCACCGGCCAGCAACAGGGCGAATCCCAGGACAATCTTGCGCATTCGATGTTTCCTTAAGCTGAACAGTTGGCGGTTGGAGCAAAGCTTAACCAATTTGGCGCGAATCGACGGACAAAATGTGACACGAGAGGATCTCAAGGCCTGTCATGCCTTGTTATCCGCCAATCCCGGCTCGGCTTCGCCCGCGCCGGGATGCGTGCCCGCGCGTTGCGGCAGCACCAGGATGCAGACGATGATGAAGGCCGCGATCGCCGCCGAAGCCAGTGGCCGGCTCAGCGCCAGCCCGCCATCGCTGACCGGCTTGTCGAGGAAGTCGCCGACGGTCGCGCCGAGCGGCCGCGTCAGGATGAAGGCGGCCCAGAACAGCAGCACGCGCGAGACGTTGGTCGCGTAATAGAGCAAGACGATCGCCGCGAGGCCGGCGCCGAAGATCAACGCGCCGGCTTCATAGCCGAGGCCGCCGGTATCGGCGATCCAGTCGCCGAGCGCCGTGCCGAGCGTCTGCGAGAAGGTGATGGCGGCCCAATAGAACGCCTCCACCTTTGGCGTCGCGACCGTATTCACATTGATGGTTACTTCCGACCATCGCCACGCCGTCAATGTCATCGCAAGCAGGAGTGCCAGCAGCAACGAGCCGCCGGTGTAACCGATACCGAGGGAACGATCGGCGAAATCAGCCATCGTGGTTCCGAAGGTGGTTGAGCCCACGATGGTCGTCCAATACAACACGGGATGGAACCGTTTCGCCGTGATCTGCGCCGCCACCAGCGCGATCAACGCGACGATGAACAGCGCGCTGCCGGCGAGATAGCCCCAGTTGAGCGTCATTGTGACGGTATCGCCGCCGGTTTCGCCCAGCGTCGTGGCGGCGATCTTGATGATCCAGAAGATGAGGGTGACTTCGGGTACCTTGCTCGGCGCTTCGCGCCGCATGTTTTCGTTCACGTTTCTCGCACCTGTCCTGCATCGTCGCCCGTCAGGAAACGCTGGCAGGGCTCGACGGTTCAATTGAGGAGACTTCGCCTTTCGGCGATCAACTTGAGTTGACGGACGCGATCGGCAGAGCGCGAGGTTCGTCAACTCGTGCGCAGCAGCGACGGATCGAGCACGGGAAGCCGGATCGGATCGAAGGGCGCAAGATCAGTGCCGCGCGAGGCGCCGTCGACGATCAACTCTGCGAGAGCTTCTCCGGTCGCCGGTGCGTTGAGGATGCCCCAGACATTGTGGCCGGTCGCGACATAGAGGCCGGCGCTCTCTGGCACCTTGCCGATCAGCGGCAGCCCGTCCTGCGTGACCGGACGAAAGCAGGCTTGCCGCGCGATGATCCGCTCGGCGCGAAACACCGGCGACAGCCGTTCGCAAATCGCCTGCAGGCGTGCGATCGCGTCCGGCTCCGGCTTTACGGAAGTGGGATCGAGCGGCAGCGGCAGCTCCTCGGAGAACGCGGTGACGTGCGCGCTGCCGTCGGCGCGCGGGAATACTTCGACCGTGACGGCGGTGCCGTCCTCCCCGTGATAGTCGAGAAACAGCGCCTCCGCAGGCACATCGCTGCCGGTATCGTAGACCAGGCTTGGACTTCTCCAGCCGAACACCGCGGGAAGCGACATCCATTCGGCTGCCAGCAGCGACCACGGTCCCATGGCGACGACCACGGCGTCCGCCTCGATGATGCCGCCCTCGATCTCTACTCCCTTTGCGGTCGCGCCATGCGTATGCCTGACAATGCCCGTGACCTGCCCGCGGCGCAGCTCGGCACCATGCGCCTGTGCGGCGCTCATCATGGCGGTGGTGAATTTTCCGGGGTGAACGATAGCCGTCGTTTGGGGCGTGCTGAGCCGGCCCGCGATGACCACGCCATTGGCCAGCCAATCGAGTTCGGACGGCGCGTGACGGCGGGTGTCGTGCTCTGACACGACGAAGCCGCTATAGGCCGTCATCGGTCGATGGCCCCAATCGCCCGCGACCTCGCTCGGAAGCTCAGCGTGAAGCGCAAAACTGCGCCGCGCCAGCGCATCCAGCGGCGAGCCGGCACACCAGTCGAGCGCGAGGAATCCGCCGGCCTTGCCGGACGCCGCGGCCGCCACCTCGGTCCGTTCGACGACAATGACCTCGATGCCGCGACGGCTGAGGAAGTACGCGGTGCAGGCGCCGATCACGCCGCCGCCGCAGATCACAACGCGCATGGCTTTCCCGCTGACGTCCGTACACTCCGGCACTTCTCAACGTCTAGCGAAGCGGCGGACGAAAGTCAGCGAGAGAATTGGTGAGAAAGAGCTATCGCTTCACGTCTTTTTGTTTGCTTTCGATCGAGTGCCCGCAGGCGCTTTTTTCTTTTTTGTCTGGTTGTACTCAACAGCGGCACGGATGAGCGTTTTCAGGGCGCGCTCATTGATCTTGTCACCCTCGGAAAAATCGATGGCACGCCTGGTGTTGCCTTCGAGGCTGGAGTTGAAGAGGCCTGCAGGGTCCTCCAGCGAGGCGCCGTTGGCGAAGGTCATCTTCACGACGCTCTTGTACGTCTCGCCGGTGCAAATGATTCCGTCGTGCTCCCACACCGGCACCCCTCTCCATTTCCACTCCTCCACCACTTCGGGGTCGGCCTGCTTGATGAGAGCGCGGACATGGGCGAGCGTCTCGCCGCGCCAGTCGTTCAGCTCCCTGATCCGCGCGTCGATCTGCCGGGAGGGAGAGTCCTCTCCCGCCTTCGCGCCGCTCTTCTTCATGGTCGAAATTGCTTTCTTCATGCTTGTCGTCTCATTCAGCCGCTGCGCCACCTGGTGGCATAGGGGAGCGCGAACAAGTACAGACCGGTGAGCAGGAGCAAGACAAGCGGGAACAGCGCCATGAGGCCCACCCAGACGGCTTGTTCGTTCTGCACCAGGGCAGCGACGTTGACGATGACGGCCACCGTAAAGGCGATGGACAGCCAGCGGTGGATCTGCCGAATCCAACTATTCCAATTCAATGAGACCTCCTTTGATCGCGAGACGATACGCAACGCGGCAGACTTCAGTCTGTCCGCGCCAAAACCTCCTCGAGCTTGGCAAAGAACTGCTGCCACCCGGCGTGGGCGCCGCCATAGGCCTGCTTTTGATCCGGCCGGAAGCCCGACTGCTCCATGCGCAGGCGGGTCCCCGTACCAGTCGGCGTGAGTGTGAAGGTCACCACGCTCCTGAGATTGTAGGCCGCATCGTCGTGCGTGAAATTCCAGGTGTAGGACAGCGTTCTGTTCGGTTCGACGGCAAGGACCTCGCAGTCCAGCACGCCGCCCCAGTCTCCGCGAAGATTGAAACTGTGACCCGCGACGGGCTTGAAGTCGTTCTTCATCAGCCATTCCTCGATCAAATGCGGTTGCGTGAGCGCGCGCCAGATCTTTTCCGGCGGATGAGGGAACTCCCGTTCGACGATGGCGGAACGCGTTTCGGTTGCAGTGTTGTTCATTGGTCCATCCTTTTCAGCAGATCCTCGAGATGGTCGAACCGCTTCTCCCAGAAGCCGGCCATCTGGCTTGTCCAGTCGATCAGCGGGGCCAACGCGCCGAGCTGCGCGCTATAGTGCGTCTGGCGACCTTCGTGACGGTCGCGCACCAGCCCGGCGTGCTTCAGCACGCCGAGATGCTTCGAGACGGCCGGCTGCGACACCCCGGCGCGAGCCGTCAGGGCGCCGACTGTCTGCTCTCCTTCGCGGCACAATCGTTCGAAGATGGCCCGCCGGGTTGGATCGGCGAGCGTTCGGAAGAGCACATCGTGGGCGTTCGGCATCGTCGATCGATAACCTGTTGGTTATTGATTGACGTATAACCGCCGAGCTATGTGTGAGTTAAGCTGGAGCGGGGGCGATGACCCGATGGGTCTTTCCGGCGCGCAATACAGTGCTCAAAACTCAGTGCCATCTCGAACGTTGAGGCCCGGATGGCTGTTTGAATAGTAAATCCGGCAGCGAGCTCAATCGACCAGCCCACGCAGCATCGGCGTGTCGTCGATGGTGAAGCGGTTGAACAGCGTGGTACAGGTGATGCCGTGGGGCGTGCGCACGATCACGTCCGAGGTCGATACCGCCTGATGCAGCGCCGCGACGGTGTCCTCGGGTTCGGCGAGACCGGGCTCCGCCTTGACGAAGCCGCGTTCCTCCTCGAGATCCTCCTGCTCGGAAAGCGTCATCGCCTCCATCGCAATCGCGGCACGACGCATTTCCGACAGTTTTCCGTTGCCGGAAAATTTCAGCAGGTCCTTCCAGTAGGGATGCGCGGCGACCAGCTGCATGAACGCGTCGAGATCGGCGGCGATGATGCCGGCTTCGCCTTCGGAGGAAACGTACAGGATGCGCACGTCGGGCAGGCTGACGAACAGCCCACCGGCGCCTTCGCTGCCGACCGGCTCCGATTTGCTGATGCCTTCGACGGTGAACCAGACCGGCTCGTCGGGCGCGGTATCGATGCTCAGGTCGAAACTCCAGCCCAGTCGTTCGACGAGTTCGTCATTGGCGGCAAGCTTGGCGAGATCAAGGGGCATGGCGTCCTTCGCGGTCTTGTCGATGGCTCTCTTGGTCGTAAGCGAAGGTTGTTGCGTTCAGTGACGGATGGGCGGCGAAAGGCCGCGGACTTCGCCGGCATTGTTCAGCTTTGCGTAAGGAAAGCTTAAGCGTGTGTTCCTAGATTGATCGTGCATTTTTGGGCTCGATCAATTTCGCGCGCCACAACTCCTGAAAGTTGAAGAATTGCGATGCCGCGCTCGTTGATTGAAATCGCCAGGCTGACCGTCGATCTGACGCCGCGGCCGATCGATCCGTCCTGGATCCTCGAAGGCAAGCCGCAAGCGACCTGGTGCGTTTTGTCGCAGAGCGCCGATGGGCTCGCCACGACCATGGTCTGGCATTGCACTGCAGGCAAGTTCAACTGGTTCTACGATTTCGACGAGACGGTGCTGATTCTCGACGGCTCGATCGTGCTCGAGAGCGACGGCATGCCGCCGACGCGCTACACAGCCGGCGACGTCATCTTCTTCCGCGACGGCGCGCACGCCAAATGGCATGTCGAAGGCTACGTCAAGAAGCTCGCCTTCTGCCGCAAGACCTCGCCGCTCTGGTTCGGCTTTGCGCTCCGCGTGTTCCTGAAGCTGAAGAAGATGTTCCTGCCCGCCGGCAGCCGCCAGCCGGCCAGCCTGATGGTGGGCTGATCTCCTGCCGGCCGCGTCGCCTATGCGCCGCGCAGCAACCGTGACAGGATCGCGACGGCGCAGACGATCAACAGCATGATCGTCAGTGTCATCCCGCCGGTCCGGAAGATGCGGAAGGCCAGCGTCGTCGGCCCGGCGTACATGCCGAGCGGATGCATCAGCCGCGACAGCACCAGCGCCGCCATCAACAGATGCACGCGCAATGGCGGCAGTCCCGACATTTCCAGCATCATGACCATCAGCGCCGTGATCGGCACGTATTCGGCGAAATGGGCGTGGGCGCGGATCGCGCTGCGAAGCGCCAGGTTATCGGCATCGCCGAAGGCGGCGCGATTGCTGCGACGCAGCCGCACCACCTGCATCGCGAGCGCGGCATAGACCAGCGCGAGCACGGCGAGATAGCCGGCGGTGATGTGCGGCCACGGCATGTCGTCCCCCAATGCAGGCGCCGCGCGGTCAGACGCGACGCCCTCTTGTCATGCCGGCGATGGCAACGGTCAAGCCGATTTCGCCAGCAACTCGCCATGGCCTTCGCGGACGAAGGCTTCAAACGTCTTCGGCTTGGCGCCGCCGATCTGCTCGATCGTATCCGTGATCGCGTAGCGGGGGTCCCTGGGATCGATCGCAGCACCCTTGATTGCGCGCCAGAGCGAGGAGAGATGCTCGATCGCATGCGGATTGTAGCCGCGGGAAGCCGCGTCGCGGCGCCACTCCTCGTCGGAAATTTCCTGATAGTGCACGTTGCGCGCCAGCACCTTGGCAAAGGTCGCGGCGATCTCCTTTAGCGAGATCGTGGTGCCGATCATGCGGGTGAAGCTGCCGGGCTGCAGGGAGGGGGCCGTGAGCAGGCCTGTCGCGACGCGGCCGACGTCTTCGCCCCCGACCAGCGGCAGCACGGTGTTCTCGCTGCCCCAGGGCAGCCGGATAGCACCCTGCGCGGGCAGGCTCTGACGCACCAGCGAGGCGACGTTTTCGTAGAACAGGGTGGCGCGGATATGCACCGCGCCGATATCGGCCCATTCGAACACTTGTTCGCTGAGATAGTTCTGCCGCATGCGCGGGGTAGGCGCATCCGGCGAGGACTGCAGCATCACCAGATTGACCAGACGCGTGATCTTGGCTTCGCGCGCGGCCAGCGCCATCGCCGCGGTCGCGTCCATCAGCCCGTCCTGCACCGGATAGGCGAAATAGATTGCGGAAGTGCCCTCGACCGCGCGCTGCACCGAGCGCATGTCGAGGAAGTCGCCTTCGAAGATTTCGGCGCCGAGCGCGCGGAGATGCTCCGAGCGTTCGTCGATCTTGTGCACGAAAGCGCGGACGGGGACGCCGCGAGCGAGCAGCATTTCGGAGACATGACGGCCGGTCTTGCCTTGCCGGCCGCCGGCGGCGGATGTGACGAGGATAGGTTTTGCCATGACGGCACCTCAGATTTCTGTGGGTTGATGTTGGTACCGTTCAGTACCAATTGGTTTGAATGTATGGTACCCGTAGGTACCGAGTCAAGGGACGAGAATGGCGGTTAAAAAGACTGTGAAGCCGCTTGCGGCGGAGGCCTCGGAGCGTTCCGTTCGCGGGCGGATCCTGGAGGCGGCGTTTTCGGCCTTCACCGAGCACGGCTTTGCCGACACCTCGACGCTCGAGATCGCAACCCGCGCGCGGGCCTCCAAGCGCGAGCTTTATGCCCTGTTCGGCAGCAAGCAGGACATGCTCGTTGCCTGCATCAGCGAGCGCGCCAAGCGGCTGACCATGCCAGCCGATCTGCCCGAACTGCGCGACCGCGAGACGCTTCGGCAGGCGCTCACGGCCTTCGGCGCGCAGCTGTTGCGCGAGACCAGCGATCCCACCGTCGTCGCCGTGTTTCGCCTCGCCATTGCGGAGGCGGTCCGCGCGCCGGAAGTGGCGCGGATGCTGGACGAGATCGGCATCGAGGCCAGCCGCAGCGGCTTGCGCGAGCTCATGCGCCGCGCGCGGGCGGCAAAACTCGTCGACGGCGAAGTCGCCGAGATGTCCGACCAGTTCGCCGGACTATTGTGGGGCAACCGCATGCTCGGCCTCTTGCTCGGCGACCACCGAGCGGCCGGCTCCGCGTGAAATCACGCGGCGCGCGGAAGCCGCGAGTGCGGCGTTCCTGCGCGCCTATCCGGCGCCGCCCTAGAGGTCGGCAATTTGCAGCCGATAGAAATCCCTGGCCGTCTTGGAGAACAGCGCGGTCTTCTCGTTCTCGCTGGCATGCGCGGAAAGGCGCTTGAAGGCGTTGAAGATCACCTGATAGCTGCACTGGCCCTTGTCCGGCGGAAAATTGCTCTCGAACATGCAGCGATCCGCCCCGAAGGCTTCGATGCAGGTCTCGATATAGGGCTTCCAGGCCGCTGCCGCCTGTTCGGAATTGGGCGGCTTCGGCCATTCGTGGAAGCCGAAGCCCGGCAGCACCATCGCCAGTCCGCCGAGCTTGACCACCACGTTCGGGCACTTGGCGACTTCCTGGATCGACGCCTTCCAGGTCTTGAAGATTTCATCGCGCCGGCCGGCATAGCCACCGATGCCGATGATGCCGCCGCAATGGTCGAGGCAGATCTTTGTGTCGGGAAAGGCGCGGGCGAGATCGGCGAACTCGCCCAGCTGGTGATAGAACAGCCAGGCGTCATAGCTGAGGCCAGCGGCGCAAGGCAGGCAAAACCTTTTCGGAAGGTGGGATCGAGCAGCAGACCCTTCGGCCGCTCCGCATACATGCCGGCGACTGCTTGTCGGCATCCCAGGGCGAGGAATGGCGGATGCCGCGGAAGCGGCCATTGCCGGCGGCGATCTCGGCTTCCAGCACGGCCCTGGCGCCGTCGCCGAGCAGGAGATTGACGTGGCCGACGATGCCATGGGCAATCAGCGCCTTGCCATAGGCGCCGCTCGCGGCCATCGCGGCGGCGCCATTGACGAACTCGACCTCGCCCACGGAGCGGAACGCTTCCGGACCCGATGCGCGGTACATCGAGCGGGCCTCGACATAGACGGTCGCGATGATGTTGTGGCCGGAGGCGACGTCGTCGGTCATCTCATCGATGAGATAGCGCAGCCCGCCGCGGTCCCAGAGATGGTGGTGCGGATCGACGATGGGCCGGGCGGGATCGAGGATTTCCTCGGTATGCAGCGCGAGCCAATCCTCGCGCGGATCGGCATAGAGCCCGCTTCTTGTGGAAGGTGCGGTGCTGGCGGCCATGGATGTTCACTCCCGATTTTCTTGTCGGTTGTTTTGCTTGTCAGACCCCGTCGAGAATAATGACCGTCGGCGTGTCCAGGCAATGTCTCGCGCGAAATGCGCAGCGTGCGTTCGGCCGCGGCGGTCGATCTCGAACTGCTTGCCGATGCGCTGCATGAAATCCTCCAGCGGCGTCGCGAAGCGGTGCATCGGCAGCACCACCGAGGCGCGCAGGCGCCGGGTGATCTCGGAGACGCCGTCGAGCGACATGGTGTAGGTGCCGTCGATCGGCACCATCAAGATGTCGAGCCGGCCGATCGCCGCGAAATGGCTGTCGTCGAGCTTCACATGCAGATGACCGAGATGACCGATGCACAGGCCCGCGACCTCGAAGATGAAGATCGAGTTGCCGTCCTTGATCATGTTCGTCGCCGGAATAGTCGCCATAGAAGCGGCGGATGTCGGTCGTGACATTGCGGATGAAGACGTCGCCGATCTTCTCCGAGATCTTGGCGGGCTGCCCGTCGTCGCCCCAGCCATGCAGCACATGGGGAATTCGCGGATCAGGAAACAGCGTGTAATGCGTCGGAATGCGCGCGGTTCATGGTGACGACGTCGGGCAGCCGTCCGATCCGGTAGGCGCCGTTCCAGTCGGTCGCGATGCGCACGCCGCCGGGCGTATCGATGTAGTAGGTGGAATGGCCGCCATAGGTGATGGCGACTTCGTCGCTTGCCGCCGCAGTCCGGCGAAGGCTGACCGGCGTTGCGCGCGGCGGCGCGTTCGCCATCGCCAGGCACTCGCTGCGCGGCGCATCCTGCGATTGGCCACGCCGGCGCGATCAGGGAAGCCGAGCAGGGCGAGGATGGCGGAAACGGTGCGCAGCATGGCGAGGCCGGTTCGAAGACGAGGGACAGTATCGCCGAATGGCGAACCAAACTATCATGACCGCATCAATAGATCGTCAGAAACCGTCCGGGAGTTGCAGGCATGTCGTCACGCGCGTCTTCCTCGCAGCGCCTGGAGCCGCTTCGCCATGTCGATGCCGGCGTGCTCAACATCGCCTATTACGAGGCAGGTCCCGCGGATGGCCCGGCCGCGGTGCTGCTGCACGGTTTTCCCTATGACATTCATTCCTATGTCGATGTCGCATCAATGCTGGCGGCGCAGGGCTGCCGCGTCATCGTTCCCTATCTGCGTGGCTATGGCCCGACGCGATTCCTCGATGCGGCAACGATGCGCTCCGGCGAGCAGGCGGCGATCGGCGCGGACCTGATGGCGCTGATGGATGCGCTATAAATTCCGCGCGCGGTGTTCGCGGGCTATGATTGGGGCGGCCGCGCGGCGTGTGTCGGCGCGGCGCTATGGCCGGAGCGTTGCATCGGCCTTGTTAGCGTCAACAGCTATCTGATCCAGGACATCGCCAATGCACTGAAGCCGGCGCGCGCGGAGCATGAGGTGCCGCTCTGGTACCAATGGTATTTCCAGATCGAGCGCGGCCGCGCGGGCTTGGCCGCCGACCGGCGCGGCATCACGCGGATCCTGTGGCAGCAATGGTCGCCGAACTGGTCGTTCGACGACGCCTGCCTCGAGCGCACCTCGATCGCGCACGACAATCCCGACTATGTCGACATCGTGATCCACAGCTATCGCCATCGCTATGGTCTTGTCGAAGGCGATCCGCGTTATGCCGACATCCAGCGCAAGCTCGCGGCGCTGCCGCCGATCGCCGTGTCCGCGATCACGCTCGACGGCGAAGGCGATGGCGTTGCGCCCGCGACCGACGGCAAGGCGAGCGCGGCCAAATTCACCGGGAACCGCATCCATCGCATCATCCCGCGTGCCGGACATAATCTGCCGCAGGAAGAGCCGGAGGCGTTCGCCGCAGCGGTGATGGAGTTGATCCGGAGGGTGACTACTCGCGCCGGGACTGAGCTTCCAGGTCGCGGCGATGATGCCGATGGTCATCAGGCCGCTGACGGCGGCGGCGATGGGGATCGACAGCACCAGCGCGGACGTCGCGGCCCAGCCGATCGAGGAGAAGGCTTCGGCAAAGGTCGCAAGCCGCGACGAAGTCTGGCGGCGGCGGAATTGGCTGCGTTTCGCCTGCACTCGGAACCAGAGCTGGATCGCGGTCGCGGAGGCCGCGCCGACGGTGACGCCGGCCGCGGTGACGACGGCCTGCGCCGGCGCAAGGAGGGCAAGCGCTGCAACCAGCGGCGTGAAGATCACGCCGATTACGATCAGCACCACCTCGATCTTGGCGCGGATCACGCTGGTGGGAGACAGCGGCGCGGTCGCGACAAGGTCGGCGGCGTCCTCGCCGGAGATCGTCAGCCAGGCGAGACCGCCGGCGAACTGGCCCGCGGCCATCACGATCACGGGCGTGATCAGCACGATCGCGGTCGAGGAGTCGGAAAAGCTGCGCCACAGAAACAGCGCCGGGGGCACCAGATAAAGCAGCTGCATCAGCGTCTGCGACACCAGCCAGGGATCGCGGCCGAGCAGCAAAAATTCCTTGCGCCGCAGTGCTTGCTGTCGCGAGCCGCCGCGAAACGCCTTCGCGTCCTTGCCTTGCCGGCCGGAAGCGGCGTGAGCGGAGGCGCTGAGCGCGGTATCGGCAAAGCGCGGCGAAAGCACCGTCATGACGGCACCGAGCAGCACCAGGCCGATCGACAACAACAGCAACAGCGCTCCGCCATCGCCAAGGACCGCATGGGCCGGCCACCATACCAGACTATCGGGGCCGGGCGCAAAGGCAGCCGCGGCGTCCGAGGTCAGAACCGCAAAACGCGACAACGTGCCATAGGACAGGATCGCCGCGACCTGCAGCGCGATGACAAAGCCGGCGCCGATGATAGCAGCGAGAATCTGCGCGATCAGCCGCGTCCGCGCGGGGCCGATCAGGCGAAACAGCACGATGGTGATGGCGATTGCGACGGCGGCCGCAGAGAGACCAACCGCGATGACGACGCCGAAAGCGGCAAACCACCTGGCGCCGCCGCCAAGCACCAGCACGTCGATAAACGGCGTCGACAGCAACAGCGCCATGCCGGTGACCACAAGCGCGATCGCGGCGATGCGCACCGAAAACACGTTGGTGAGCTTCGCGGGCGAGGACATGATCAGATCGAGATCGGCGCGGGCGTAAAACACCCGCGTCACCGATTCGATCGCCTGCGACAGCATCAAGGCCCAGGCCAGGAACACGGTCGCGGTGAGGACGATCAGCGAGGACTTGTCGAGCGGTGCCTGCAACTCGGCATAGCGGCCGATCACCGCCCAGGCCGGCAGGTGCATCACCGCGGCGAAGACGATGAGGCCGATCACGGCGGCGCGGGTCTTCCGGCGCCGGCCGCCGGTCATCATGGCAAGCCATTCGCGCCAGGCGAGCCGCAGCTCATGCCGGGCAAACCAGGAGAGCGCGGTGGCCGAGCTCATGCGGCCTCTTGCTTCACATCGACCAGCGCGATGAAGAGGTCTTCGAGGCTGGTGTCGTGATGGCCGTTCTGCTGGCGCAGTTCGGCGAGCGTGCCTTCGGCAACGAGCCGTCCCGTCGCGATGACACCAATGCGGTCTGCCATGCGCTCGGCGACTTCGAGGATATGCGTGGTCATGATCACGGTGCAGCCGGCGCAGACGCGATCGCCCAGCAGCCCCTTGACATGGCGGGCGGAGACGGCGTCAAGCCCGGTCAAGGGCTCGTCGAGGATGATCAGCCTGGGATCATGCACCAGCGCGCCCGCGAGCGCGACTTTCTGGCGCATGCCCTTGGAAAATCCTTCGCAGCGCTCGTCACGATGCGGCTCGAGGCCAAGCGAAGCGAGCAGCTCCTGTGCGGCGGCTTGCGACGTCCGCGGTTCGATGCCCCAGAGACCGGCGACGAATTCGAGATATTCGAGTCGGGGTCAGCTTGTCATAGATCATCGGCTCGTCGGATACCCAGGCCATCACCTGCTTGGCGGCAACGGGATCGCGGAGCGCATCGATGCCGAAGATGTCGACCGAACCGGCGTCGGGTTTGAGGAGGCCTGCGACCATGCGCAAGGTCGTGGTCTTGCCGGCGCCGTTGGGGCCGACCAGCGCATAGAACTCGCCGGCACGGACGGTGAGGTCGAGTGCATCGACCGCAAGGCGGTCAAAACGCTTTGTTAACCCTCGCAGCTGCAGCGCGGATATTTCGCCGTTCATGAATGTGTCGTCCAGCCTGGCTTTTGCGGGAAGACCATGGACTGAAGACGTTTCGGCGCGGTGAATTCCAGGGGCGCAAATTCGCCGATCGGAATGCAGGATGCCAATGAGAAGGGCCCACGCGAGGCCCTCGCGCAGCCCTTTCTCCTTCACCTCTCCCCGCAAGAACGGGGAGAGGGGGTACGTCACTTCTTCGGCCGTACCGCGTCGGCGGTGCCCTGGATGAAGGCCTGGATCTTGACGATGTCCTCGTCCTTCAGCTTGCCGGTGAAGTCGGGCATGCCGCGGTCCTTGAAAGGACCGTTGAACACGATGTCCTTGAGGTTGATGATCTCGTCTTTCGGGACAAAGCCGAGATTGCGGACATTGCCGCCATTGTCGACGCCGGGCACGCCATGGCAGGTGGCGCAAGCGGTAACGTAGAGCGCGGTGCCAGCGTCGTAGTCGTTCTTGTCGTAGGGAACGCCCTCGAGCAGGTTCTCGGTCTGGTACTTCACGAACTCCGGCAGCTTGGCCTTGCCACCCAATGCAAACGTGTAGACCGTGCCGGGGCTGCGCAATTCTTACTGCTGCAATATCCGTTGCAGCACGTCGCCGAGGATGATCGGTTCGCGGGGCGGCAGCAGCGCGTTGGCTTCCAGCGCCGGGCTCGAATCCTCATCGAGCTTGCTTTCGAACCATTGAATCTTGAAGCGGCCTGCCGAGTTCTTTCGCGATGGCTTGCGCTAGGTCGACCTCGAAGCCACTGCCTGGCTTGCCGCGATGATGCACCGACAGTGGCGGCAGATCCTCATTGAGGCAGACCCTCAACGTGTTGCCGTCTGTGGCGGCCGGCAGCGACATCCCTGCCAGCAGCGTTGCGGCCAGCAAAGCGGTCGCCTGGATTGCCGGGAGCGCGATCCTCATGGCTTCCTCTGGCTCGACACAAAGGCCCAAAGGTCCTCGATCTTATCATCATCGAGAAGGTCGCCCCAGGGCGGCATCTTGTTGTTCTTGCCGTTCTTCACGGTGGTAAAAAATCGCTGCTTGTCGTCGGGAAAGCGACGCAGGTCAGGCGTGATCGTGCCGGGGTTCATCATGTTCGGACCATGACAATGCGAGCAATTCTCGGCATAAGTCCGCTTGCCCCGGTCGATCCGCGCCTCGTCGGTATCCGCATTCTGGGCCGTCGCGCGGTGCGACGCGATCAGCGCGGCGACTATCGCGACGGCGGCGAAATGCGCCGCCGTCCGGTTCAAACTTCTCTTGTTCACTCGCGAGCGCTTACTTCTTGACTGCGAACACCCAGAGCGATCCGCCGGGCGGCACATTGGCGAGCCGCTCATCGCCGGAGAATATCGAATAGACGCCGCCATAGCCGCTGGCCACAGCGACATACTGCACACCGTCCTGCTGCCAGGTGACCGGCTGTCCTTCGATGCCCGAGCCGGTCTGGAACTGCCATAGCTTCTTGCCATCGTTGGCATCATAGGCTTCGAATTCACCGGTTAGCTGGCCTGTGAACACGACTCCGCCCGCGGTCGACAATACGCCCGAGAAGCGCGGAATGTCGCTCGGCACTTCCCACTTCGACTTGCCGGTCATGGGATCGATCGCCGAAAGATGGCCGCGCGGACCAGTCCCCCAATCCCACAAATCGGTCAGGTCCATGCCGAGGTACCATTCGCCGGCCTTATAGGTCGCGGGCTCCGTCTTGTAGTGGCCGCCGAACGCGAGAGTGTTGGCATAGGCGAGGCCGGTCTGCGGGTTGAACGACATCGGCTCCCAGTTCTTGCCGCCGAGGAGTGACGGATAGACCACGACCTTCTTGCCCTCCCGCGCGTCCTTGCTGACATCGGTCTCGATCGGGCGGCCGGTCTTCATGTCGATGCCGGTTGCCCAATTGACCTTCACATAGGGATTGGCCGCAAGCAGCTTGCCGTTGGTCCGGTCGAGGACATAGAAGAAGCCGTTGCGGTTGGCGTCCATCAGCACCTTGGTCGGCTTGCCATCGACGGTGAGGTCGGCTAGCACCATCTCGGCGACCGAGTCATAGTCGAATGGATTGTTGGGCGAGAACTGATAGTGCCATTTGATCCTGCCGGTCTTCGGATCGAGCGCGAGCACCGAGCAGGTGTAGAGGTTGTCACCCGGCCGCACCGCAGAATTGAAGGGTCCCGGGTTGCCGATACCCCAATAGACCGTGTTCAGTTCCGGATCGTAGGAGCCGGTAATCCAGGTTGACCCGCCGCCGAGCTTCCAGGTGTCGCCCTTCCAGGTGTCGCCGCCCGGTTCGTCGGGGCTAGGTATTGAGTGCGTACGCCAGAGATGCTTGCCGGTCTCCGGATCCCATCCATCGATGAAGCCGCGGATGCCGAACTCGGCCCCGGAGATGCCGGTGATGACCACGCCATCGGCGACCAGCGGTGCCACCGTCATCGAATAGCCTTCCTTGATGTCGGCCGCCTTCTGGCGCCAGAGCTCCTTGCCCGTCTTCATGTCAAGCGCGATGACATTGGCATCGAGCGTGGTGCGGAACAGCTTTCCCTCATGGATCGCTGCGCCGCGGTTGATGATGCCGCAGCACACAATGCGCGGCGTCTCCGCCGGATATTCCATCTTGACTTTCCAGACCTGCTTGCCGGTTTTGACGTCGATCGCCATGGTGGCGTTGTGGGTCGTGACGTAGATGACCCCCTGGTACACCAGCGGCTGGGATTCCTCGCTGCGATCGTCGGCGAAGCTATAGTTCCAGACCGGCACCAGGTCCTTGGCATTATCCTTGTTGATTTGGGTCAGCGGGCTGAACCGTTGCAGATTGTAGCCCATGCCGTAATTGAGGACATTTGAAGTGTCGGTGGCGCCCTTGACTAGCTGATCGGTGGTCTGGGCGCCGGCACTGAATGGAACGAGAATCGAAAAGCAAGCGGCAAGCGCGAGCTTCGCGCTCACGATTGCGTCAATCAAACGACCGATATGAAATCAAAAAAGAAAATTTGTGTCGCCGACTTTTCGCCAAACGAAATGTTCCGTGAGACTTGCAGCACTGCAGCATTGTTGCGAGTTGCACTGGCAATCCGTTTTTTGCCGGCCGAAGCGTTAGCGCCGGCGTGTACGCACAAGATCGCGGCGCGCGTATTGCGCAGTATCGAGCCGGCAAAGGATCGAGCACCGCGTCAGCGGCTGCCGAGCGCGACGCCGAAGTCAACCGGCTGCAGCGCCGTGGCGTTGCAGCGCCAGCCGCCTTGATCGGTCTTTTGAAAGGCGAATGCCTTCTCGACCCTGACGCAGTGCGATACTGGAAAGCTGTCGCGGTTGCCCGGCGTCGACGCGGCCTTGCCCGATTTCAGGTCCCAGCAGGTGCCGGTGCAGCTCGATGCGGCAGAGCTGCAGGCGGCAAAGGGCGACAGCACGATCATCTCGACCTCGGCGGTCACCAGCGCGCTCTGATCGGCGATCTGGCTGTCGATCTCGAACACCCGAGAGCGATCATGTCGATAGCGGGCAGGTTTCCACCGCTCGGCCGAAGGGTCTCCGCGAACCCTGCGGCTTATCAGCGACAAATGGTTTGGCTGAGCGGTGACGACTGCCTACGTCTTGCACCCTCGGCCTGAGCCTATGCGGCTGTAATCCGCAGCTCTTCGTTGGGTCGTCTCTACTGCACGCCATAGCGCTTGAAGTCATCGCCAATCGTCGCCTGGATTTTCTTTGCCGCTGAGATATCGGCATCACTGCCAACGTTGTCGCCCTTCTTAAGCTTGGCAAGCCCGCGTCCATATAGCGCGCTCGCCAGCTTCGGCTCGAATCGCAGCGCAGAATTATAATCGTCGATAGCCGTGTCGAATTGGCCCATCTTCATGTAGGTCAACCCACGCAAGTCATACGTCGCGGCATCGGTCGGCTCCGATTGAAGCGCCTTATTGCAGTCCTCCAGCGCCGCCCGCAACTCACCAAGGATGGCGCGGGTCCAGCAGCGTCCGGCCCATGCGACTTTCGAATTGGGCTCAAGACGAATCGCCTCACCATAGTCGCGCGCCGCGCGATCGTACTCGTTCTTTTTCTGGTAAGTTTCGGCACGGTTGACGAAGGCCTTGACGTAGTTGGGATTGAGCCTGATCGCCTCATCAAGATTTTTGATCGCGAGGTCGTATTCGCCCTTCTTCAAGTAAGCTACGCCGCTGTTGTTGAAAGGCTTGGCGTTAGTTGGATTGAGCTTGATCGATTGATCGAAATCCTGAACAGCGCGGTCGTAGTCCCCCTTTTCGGCATAGGCGTCGCCACGATTATTGTAGGCGGTAACCGCAGCCGGTGTGCGTTCGCCCGAATCGATGACCGCCGTGCAACCATCGATCTGAAGTTCAGGCGAGGTGCGATCGATGCCGTTGCACAACGCAAGGTTCTTGAGAAGATTATTCTTGGGCTTCGGGTCCTGGGTCGCGGGTGCCCCTTTCGTAACTTTACTCTTTCCCTCTTCAAGAAGGGTGGCAAATTTGACCGTCCCTACATCCGAAATTTCGACGTGTGGCGTGGTGCCTCGAATCCCCATGGTTGCGACGGGAGTGTCGATCTTCATGTCGCCAGTCTTCGCTATCTTGCCAGCAACAAAAGTGAACGTTCCTGTGCTTAGATTGAACAGGGTCGCGTTGGACTTCCCGTTCGGGTCGTACACGAACTCGTCCAAAGTCATGTTGGCGTTGTTCGACAGATTGAATGAGGTGCCATCACTAAAGTTAATGCTGACCCGGCCATCGGCTCCGGTCCGAACCACGTCTCCCTGGTAGACGAGATCACCAACTTTCGTCTGGCCGGCTTGATTCGGGAGATTCGCCTGGACGACCACCGCATTCACATGTTCAATTGTGACGGAACCCGTGGCGGCTACAACGTTTCCAATGGGTTTTGATGCGACATCCTGAACGGCGGGCTGGGCAGGAGTGCTTTGCGCTTGAGCCGGACCAGATAAAAAGCTGGCTGCAGCCAAAACGAACGCTGTCACCAATAAGGTAATCGTATGCTTGCACATGATCCTCCTCCTTGAGAAGGTCTCTTATTCGTATGGCCACACAATATTTGGCTAAATCACTCGAACCTGCTGGATTAGGCCCCAATAAATATAAGATAAACAATAGAATATAACATGGTTATACCTAGTTGGAAGATGAGATCAAGTCCGGCTCGATAGCCAATTTGAGCGCTGCGGACGGCTCCCGGTCCGGCGCGACCGCGAGCAAGGGTGCGTCGACGTAACGCATGACGCCGTATTGATCGATGACGTACAGCGGCCGGTAATTCCTGACATACGCGTCCTCGACCATCGCCATGCGGCGGTTGTCGAGTGTGAGCCAATGGCCGTCCAGCTGCGCCGCCGCAACCGCGTGATCCTCGCCACGAATGGTGTCGTGCATGATCACGATCCGTAAGTCCTCAGGCGAGATGCCGGCCTGGCGCAATGCGACGAATTTTGCGATCGCGTAATCCTCGCAGTCACCGCTACCGGTCGTGAAGGTGAGAAGTGGCGAACTCCACACGTCAATTTCGCCATATTGGGCCAGATCGCTCATTGGGTGGATTGCGAGATTGATGGCGCGGTTGATCTCGCCCAGGCGGGCGCGTCCCTCGCGGGCTTTCGCATTGTCCACGATGGCGAGAAACCGAAGCGCCGCCGGCGATACGCAGCGTTCCCGATCGCCGTCGCATAGCGCCAGTTGCACCTGCTCGTCGTCGAGCTTGCGCTGGACGCCCAGCCATTTCTCCGACAGCCCGCCGCCGGACAGGCGGAATGCGAATATCCCGAATGGCTCGGCGGATTTCCTGATCAGAGCCGCAGAACCGGGGGAAAGCAGTGTCCCGGCGGCAAGGTCTGACGCAGGCCCAAATGAAACCATGCCGCAGGCCATCACGGCGACGCCCAACGCGCGCGAGTAACTGAAAATTCCCATCTGACGCCCCCATGTCCGGGCATCGGCGAGGCTCATTAGCCAGCTCGTGACCAGATCGTTTCGCCGGCGATGATGGGGGGTGAGACTTTTATTCTGCTTAAAGCGGGCCTCTTGAGGATCAAGAAGTGCGAACCAGGCTGAAAACGGTCTTGCCGTTTTGCCGGCAATTTTATGGATTGCGCGGCTTGAGGAACGGAGTGCGGCTGCGAAGCAACACCTGTCGCCAATTTCTACGGGACATGGCTAACTCGGAAGATTGACCGATTTTGTTATCTAGATCACAGTTTTAGCGGTAAAATTGGCGCAATATCCCGCCGGGGGAAGGCAGGGAATAGATGATGAATGTATTCACATCGAATACTATACATCTGATTACCGCCAGTGGTTGATTTATTCATGCGTTTATTTAGCTCACTATTCCGAAAGGCAAGCTTAAATACCTTTTCCAGAGTAGAGACGACAGTATAGATGCCAAATCGATTTGTCTGTGTCGTGAAGTCACACAAGCAGTAGATGGTTTCGCAATGGCCAGACCGGTGATATGCAAACTGAGACCCTCGAAATTATATTGTTATTAACCATTTGCGGTGGCCCGTTTGAATTACGCTGGCAAATCTGACGCCACGCTTTCTGCTGATGGTGCTGGTACGCCTGCTGATGGTGCTGCGCACGATTCTCCCGCGAACGTTCCCGCAGACGCGATCGTCGTTTCCGACGCGCATCTGCTTTTCAACGCAGACTTCAAGCGGTCCGGCGTCGATCTGATCCTGTCGAAGGACGATCGCGAACTGGTCCTTCACGATTACTTCAAGGGCGAGAAGCGCGCTGCGCTTTCGTCTCCCGATGGCACCCACCTCACCGGCAATATTGTCAACGCGCTGACAGGGCATGTTGAGAACGCCCAGGCAGGAGGCGCGCTGGAAGCCGCCAAGATCATCGGCCATGTTCAGACGGCGATCGGTTCCGGCACCCTGACGCGTGCGTGCGGCATTGCCGTTGAGGCCAAGGTTGGCGATCCTGTTTGCCAGGGCGACGTCATCGAGACCGCAGCCGACGGCCGGGTCGGACTTCGCTTCATCGACGGCACCGCCTTCAACCTATCTCCCGGCGCCCGCATGGTGCTGGACGAATTCGTCTGCGACTCCAACGGGACCTCGCATTCAGCCCTGTTCGGTGTCACCCGAGGGACCTTCGATTTCATTGTCGGCCAGGTGGCTAAGACCGGTTGCCTCAGGATCGACACGCCTGTTGGAAGCATTCGCGGCCGCGCTCGTACCGGCGGGATCGGCATGCTGACGCTCACCGCACTGATCTTCTGCCGTTTTGAAAGAAGTCCAGGCCGCGGAATTTTCCTCGCAGCGCCCATTGTTGGATTCTTTGGATGACGACAAAATAAATCCCAAAGACCTACAGCTAAACGGCGTAGTCGAACTCTTCATGAGGGACGGGCGACACTATACCCTTGATGATCCTTCACAAACAGTCGTCATCAACGGGAGTGGGTCCATCAGCGCGGTTACGAATAGTCCCGCGCGAATGGAGGAGTTACAGAGGTTCCAGCAGGAGGCGCTCGCCGCCTACGCGCTGGGGACTATCACGGGGCCAACTAGCACAGGTGGAGGCGGATCTCCGCAACCTTTCTCTACGCCGGAGGAGCTCCAACCAATCAATTTTCAGATCGACCAATCAGCGCCGCAAAATTCGGGGCGCGCAACGACACAATTGGTGTTCGGCTCATCTGCTGCGATCGATGTACCTCTGGTGCTTTTGAAACCCTCGCCGCCTTTGCCGCCGCCCGTTCTGACGCTTGCGGTCATCACGCCGATGGTCGGCGACAGTACGGTCAATACCGCCAATACGCTCAATGCCAGCGGGGCCAGTACCGGGTTTGCCATCAACGGCACGACGTCGGGAGTGGAGAACGGGCAGACGGTGACGGTGACGATCGTCAACGGCTCGAACGTGGCGGTAGAAACATTTGCCGCGACGGTGACCAACAATGCGTGGTCGGTAAATGTCAGCCCGGCGCAGGCCCATGCGCTGAGCGACGGCGGCTACACGGTGATGGCGAGCGTCTCAAACGCGGCCGGCACTCCAGCGCCGCCGGCCTCGCAGAACCTGACAGTTGACGAGACTCCGCCAGCGGTCACCTTTGGCACGGTGTCGTTTACCGGCACCGTGCAGGGTGACCACGTCACCAGCAACACCCAGGTGACGCTGTCGGGGACGGTGTCGGACAACGTGTCGGTGTCGCAGGTACAGGTGTTCAACGGCAGTCAGCTGCTTGGCACGGCGACCGTCGACAACGTTCATCACACTTGGACACTAACAACGACGCTGGCGTCGGGCACCTACAATCATTTCAACGCAACTGCGATCGACGAGGCCGGCAACCCCGCCAACGCGAGTACGACGCAGACGGTCCAGGTCAACAACCCGCCGGTGGTGATGGACACGACCGGGAAGACGGGCTGGACGGAAGCGGCTGGCCTCGGCGCCAATGCGGCGGTGGTGATCGACGGCGGCGTCACGGTTACCGATCCCGACAACACGACGCTGGCCTCGGCGAAGGTCACGATCACGAACTTCGTGTCGGGCCAGGACGTGCTGGCATTCACGAACACCAATTCGACGACCTACGGCAACATCGCGGCGGGTTACAATTCCGCCACCGGCATTCTCAGCCTGACGTCAGTGGGAGCGACGGCGACGCTGGCGCAGTGGCAGGCGGCGCTGGACGCGGTGACCTACAACAACACCTCGCACAATCCGACCACGACGGACCGCACCATCACCTTCGTGGTCAATGACGGTCAGCTCGACAGCACCACCAGCACCAAGACGGTCAGCATCACGCCGACCGATACGCTGCCGACGGTGATGGACACGACCGGGAAGACGGGCTGGACGGAAGCGGCTGGCCTCGGCGCCAATGCGGCGGTGGTGATCGACGGCGGCGTCACGGTTACCGATCCCGACAACACGACGCTGGCCTCGGCGAAGGTCACGATCACGAACTTCGTGTCGGGCCAGGACGTGCTGGCATTCACGAACACCAATTCGACGACCTACGGCAACATCGCGGCGGGTTACAATTCCGCCACCGGCATTCTCAGCCTGACGTCAGTGGGATCGACGGCGACGCTGGCGCAGTGGCAGGCGGCGCTGGACGCGGTGACCTACGACAACACCTCGCACAATCCGACCACGACGGACCGCACCATCACCTTCGTGGTCAATGACGGTCAGCTCGACAGCAACATCGGCACCAAGACGGTCAGCATCACGCCGACCGATACGCTGCCGACGGTGACGGACACGACCGGGAAGACGGGCTGGACGGAAGCGGCTGGCCTCGGCGCCAATGCGGCGGTGGTGATCGACGGCGGCGTCACGGTTACCGATCCCGACAACACGACGCTGGCCTCGGCGAAGGTCACGATCACGAACTTCGTGTCGGGCCAGGACGTGCTGGCATTCACGAACACCAATTCGACGACCTACGGCAACATCGCGGCGGGTTACGATTCCGCCACCGGCATTCTCAGCCTGACGTCAGTGGGATCGACGGCGACGCTGGCGCAGTGGCAGGCGGCGCTGGACGCGGTGACCTACAACAACACCTCGCACAATCCGACCGCGACGGACCGCACCATCACCTTCGTGGTCAATGACGGTCAGCTCGACAGCACCACCAGCACCAAGACGGTCAGCATCACGCCGACCGATACGCTGCCGACGGTGATGGACACGACCGGGAAGACGGGCTGGACGGAAGCGGCTGGCCTCGGCGCCAATGCGGCGGTGGTGATCGACGGCGGCGTCACGGTTACCGATCCCGACAACACGACGCTGGCCTCGGCGAAGGTCACGATCACGAACTTCGTGTCGGGCCAGGACGTGCTGGCATTCACGAACACCAATTCGACGACCTACGGCAACATCGCGGCGGGTTACGATTCCGCCACCGGCATTCTCAGCCTGACGTCAGCGGGATCGACGGCGACGCTGGCGCAGTGGCAGGCGGCGCTGGACGCGGTGACCTACGACAACACCTCGCACAATCCGACCGCGACGGACCGCACCATCACCTTCGTGGTCAATGACGGTCAGCTCGACAGCAACACCGGCACCAAGACGGTGAGCATCACGGCGATGGATACGCTGCCGACGGTGACGGACACGGCCGGGAAGACGGGCTGGACGGAAGCGGCTGGCCTCGGCGCCAATGCGGCGGTGGTGATCGACGGCGGCGTCACGGTTACCGATCCCGACAACACGACGCTGGCCTCGGCGAAGGTCACGATCACGAACTTCGTGGCCGGCCAGGACGTGCTGGCATTCACGAACACCAAGTCGACGACCTACGGCAACATCGCGGCGGGTTACAATTCCGCCACCGGCATTCTCAGCCTGACGTCAGTGGGATCGACGGCGACGCTGGCGCAGTGGCAGGCGGCGCTGGACGCGGTGACCTACAACAACACCTCGCACAATCCGACCACGACGGACCGCACCATCACCTTCGTGGTCAATGACGGTCAGGCTCGACAGCAACATCGGCACCAAGACGGTGAGCATCACGGCGGTGGATACGCTGCCGACGGTGATGGACACGACCGGGAAGACGGGCTGGACGGAAGCGGCTGGCCTCGGCGCCAATGCGGCGGTGGTGATCGACAGCGGCGTCACGGTTACCGATCCCGACAACACGACGCTGGCCTCGGCGAAGGTCACGATCACGAACTTCGTGTCCGGCCAGGACGTGCTGGCATTCACGACACCAATGCGACGACCTACGGCAACATCACGGCGGGTTACAATTCCGCCACCGGCATTCTCAGCCTGACGTCAGCGGGATCGACGGCGACGCTGGCGCAGTGGCAGGCGGCGCTGGACGCGGTGACCTACAACAACACCTCGCACAATCCGACCACGACGGACCGCACCATCACCTTCGTGGCCAATGACGGCACGCTCGACAGCAACATCGGCACCAAGACGGTGAGCGTCACGGCGGTGAATACGCTGCCGGTGGCGACGATCACGCCGACGACCTACAGCGCGACCGAGCAGACGAGCCTGAGCCTCAAGAACGACGGCCTGGCGGTGAGCGACGTCGACAGCCTCGGCGGGGTCGAAAAGGTGACGCTGTCGGTGACCGAGGGCACGCTGACGGTGAAGGCCGGCACCAGCGGCGCGACGGTCAGCGGCAGCGGCAGCAAGTCGGTGACCATCACGGGGACGCTGGCGCAGATCAACGGGCTGCTCAACACCGACGGCACCAGCACGGTCAGCTATATCGACAATACCTACAACCCGAGCCCGTCTGCCACGCTGACGCTGTCGATCAACGACAACGGCAATACCGGCTCCGGCGGAGCGCTGACCGGCAGCGACACAGCGACCATCAACATCACACCGGTGGTGTCCGCGGCCACGTACAAGACGTTCAACGGCAGCACCCAAAACAACCTAACCGAGATCGACCACGGTGGTTCGGTCAGGATAACGCTCACCTTTAGCGGGGCCGTGCATTTTAGCGGCGGCAATCCGACATTGTCGATAGCCGATGGCGATGAAGTCCCGCCCGGGTCCGATGACGATGTTGCGACCTACAACGCGAGTCTTTCCGACCCCACCCACGGTGTACTGGTCTTCACCTTCACTGCGGATTCAGACGGACTAACGCATGATCTCGCGATCATCGCGGTCAATGGGACGATCAAAGACGCCAACAACGTTAACGTCAACACAACGCCGTTTATTGGCGTCCTTTCGAACCATGTCCATACAGACAACACGATTGTCCAAGAGCATCTCGGGCTCAATGAGCCGGCGGCCCCGGCGGGCGTCGCTGGAGAGCCCATCAACCTGGCGCTGACGGATCTGTCGGGAGGGCAGAGCGGCCCGGTCACGGTGACTGTCACCGGGGCTCCGTCGGATTGGAGCCTGGACCAGGGCACGAACATCGGCCGAGGCATCTGGGCGGTACAGACCAGCGATCCGGCGGCGCTGACGATTAGAACACCCGCCAATTTCGTAGGAGCGGCGCTGCTCAATGTGACGGAAAGCTGGACCAATGCCGACGGCAGCACGGGAACCGCGAGTGTCAAGGACAACGTGGAGGCCTATGCGGCAGGTTCGCCGATCTTCGCCCTGTCGGGCGACGACCACCTATCCGGCGCCGGTGCGAACGACTTGTTTGCGTTCTCGCAGCCAATCGGCAATGACATCATCTATAATTTCAACGCTGCGTCGGACAAAATCGACCTGATCGGCTTCAACAATGTTGCGAGCTTTAGCGATATTCAGGCCAATCTGACAGACGATGCCAACGGCAACGCAGTGATCACGTTCGGCGTCGGCGAGACCATCACTCTACAGGGGGTTCATGCCGCATCGCTGAATGCGAACGATTTCGTGTTTGACCAAGTGCCGGTCACGACCAACGCCGGCAGCATGACCATAAGCGATGGCGCTACCCTGCCGTTGAGCGGCACGATCAACAACACCGGCACCATCGAACTACTCTCCACCGGCGACGAGACTGATCTGCAGATCATTGCACAGGGCATTACGCTCACCGGTGCCGGTCATGTGGTCTTGTCGGATAGCGCAGAAAATGTGATCGGCGGCACGAGCGCCGATGTCACGCTGACTAACGTCGACAACACTATCGATGGGAGCGGCGACCTTGGCGGCGGCCAACTGACCCTCGTAAACGACTCCCATGGCATCATCGCCGCCACCTCTGCCTTCAATCAACTCACAATCGACACTGGCGCCGGTTCATTCACCAATCATGGCGTCGTGCTGTCGAACGGAGCAGGCGGCCTGGAGATAAAGGGGGATCTCTACAGCGATGGCGTGTTGGAGGCGAGCGCCGGCCTGCTCAAGGTCGATGGGGATGTCATCGGCGGCGGACATGCGTTGATCGATGGCGGCAACATGGAATTCGTCGCCGCCTCGGACGCGATCGTGCAATTCTCGGGAAGCATCGGCGGCACGCTTGTGCTCGATGACGTTTCGCATTTCACCGGTTCGGTGACCGGTTTCGCCTATGGCGACACCATCGATCTCGCGGGCATCGATCCCGCGAATGTCAGCGTTGGCAATTCCGGCTCGCTCGAAGTTCACTACGGACCCGGCGCCAGCGACTTCTTCTCGCTTGTCGGCAATTATGATCCGGCGAGTTTCGCGATCAGTTCCGATAATAAAGGCGGCGCGGACATCGTTTGGAACCACCAGACGCCTGTGATAGACACCGACCAGTTCAGCGTCGCGCAGAATCCCGACGGAACGACGACAATCTCCGGCCTGCACGTCTCCGACTCCGACCCCGCAGCACCAACCGAAACCTTCACGGTTGCTGCGACAAACGATGCGTCGGGAAGCAGCATCGCGACACCCCCGACGGACTCAGGCTCACTGACCGATCTCAATGCCGCTTTGAACGACGGCGTAACCTATAATCCCGGCTCGATGCCGCCTGCGACCGAAAAGGTTGCACTTACCGTCACCGACAGTTTTGGCGCCGCCGACACCGAGAATTTCATCTTCAGCGAGCCGGCAGCAGGCCCCAACGTCGCTCTGCAGGGCACAGCCGGCAACGACGTGATTTTCGCAACTGGCCACCAAGACATACTCACAGGCGGCGGGGGCGGCGACCAGTTCGTGTTCGCGCCGACTTCAGAAACTGCGGCTGTACAGCACACGATCACTGACTTTGCCGCGGGGCTGGACAAGATCGACATACGACAATTCGGCAATATTGGGTCCCTCGCGGATCTCACCGAAGCCCAGCAAGGGAACGACACGCTGCTCACGCTCGACAGCCATGACAGTGTGTTGCTGAAGAATGTGATCGCCGCCAACCTTCATGCCAGCGATTTCATTATTTCGCCGCATGGATCTTAGAGCGGATTCCGTTCAGGTTTGAACATAGCCAGCATGGCGAAAGAAATTCCTGCATTCTCTGCCGGGAAATCGGCAACTATACGCCCGATCCTGCGCACCAGACGCGGGATCGTGTGCTCAGCCGCCTTGCGCAGGTGAGCCTTCACTTTGCTGAAGGCCGGCTCAATCGGATTGAGGTCGGGCGAGTACGGCGGAAGATAGCGCAGTCTCGCGCCGGCCGCTTCGATCGCCTCCTCGACGCCAGCGACCTTGTGGACTGGAAGATTGTCCATCACCACAATATCGCCGCGCTTGAGCGTAGGAGCAGGACATTGCTGCACGTAAGCGAGAAACATCGGTCCATTCATGGCGCCCTCGAGCACGAACGGCGCGACCATTGCGCGATGCCGCAAGCCAGCCACGAAAGTGATTGTCTTCCAATGGCCGTGTGGAGCATGACCGACCAGCCGCTCGCCGCGCGGGCAGCGCCCGCGTAAGCGCACCATACCGGTGTTCGTGCAGGTTTCGTCGATGAACACCAGCCGGGCCGGGTCAAACATGCCTTGCCGTCGCATCCAACGCCGCCGTTCGCGAGCCACCTCTGTGCGACTTTTGCTCCGCCGCGTACAGGCTTTTTTTTAAAGCTGATGTCGTGCCGTTCATAGAACCGCCAGACCGCTGTGCGACTTCCTGCGATGCCAGCTCTCGCCATAGCCGCAACAATCTCATCCAGCGTCATATCCGGCCGCTCGACGGTCGAGCCCGAGGAGAAACTCGGCATGTTTATCAAGCGGCGTAGGTGCTGCCACCGCTCGGCCTGGCTTCAATGCTACCGCTCGCCATCCAACGCTGCATCCAGATCACCACCACGCTGGGACTGATCCCGTAAAGCTCCGCCGCCTCGCGCCGCGATGCCCCGCCCTCAACTGTTTCGATTACCCGCATACGCAACTCCTGCGAATACGGCTTCGGCATTGGTCCCCCCTGAGATCGAATCAATGCCCATGACTCGCGCATCGGTTAGGCCTTAGGGAATTCCCAATTAACCCGACCGGAAACCGCTCTAGCTTCGATAGCGCGGCGGCGAAGCCTTCCTTCTACATCGAGAAGGTTCTGGTCCCGACCCTGCGGCACGGCGACATCGTCATATGGACAATCTCGGCTCGCACAAGGCTAACGCCGTGCGTCGCGCCATCCGTGCGGCCGGCGCCTAGCTCTTTTACCTGCCGAAATACTCGCCCGATCTGAACCCGATCGAGCAGTTCGTCGCCAAGCTCAAACACTGGCTGCGCAAAGCCGCACTGCGAACCACCGAGGCCGTCTACCATGCTATCGCTCTGATCCTCGACACTGTCTCACCGGCCGAATGCGCCACATCGGCTGAACGGGATCGCGCTACTAGCGACCGAGTTTCGGCTCTCGCTTTACGGCTTGCGCACCACGTTTGCATGTGGACCTGATTTGATGAGAGGGTGACTTCGCTGGAGTCGCATTTCAGATCAGCGGTAACCTCGCAGAGTTACGTTAAGCCTGTACCGAGTTGCCGTTCAACCGTCGTCGATCGACAAATTTTGCCCCCGAGAGCCGATAAACCGTCGGTACGTCCTCAACCGAACGTTTTACTAGGCGTGATCGACGGGCAGGCATTGGCAAACAAAACCTTTGCAAGAGGACGTGTTTGTCGCAGCAACGGAGGCGGCTTTACCCGAACTTCACCACGATCGAATCTCAATCGCTGCCTTTAACTGTAGAGCAGTCGACCTCCGGTTTAGACTGCCGCACTGGAGAAGCGACACCATGTCTCCTAGAGTGGCGGAAATTCCGGAGCTCGGGTCCGAGCATGCTGGCGCGATCTGCGAGGAGATCGGCGCGCGCCTTGCCTGCATTTTGCGCCCGACCGGATCGGATCTGCCGCCGAGGCTCGCTGAATTAATGTATAGGCTCTCAGCACTTGATCACGAGGCGCCTTCGATTGTACCCTCGATTGAGGAAATAGACGCCGAAGACGCGCGGTGGGTGTCTGAGCTGGCGTGGCGCGCATAACCTTGCTTTTCGCGCCTCGAGGCACTCACTGTATCCACGCGGGGTTAAACATTTGTTAACCATCTAAATCCATTCTCTGCCTCAATGATGCAGCGGAACCAAACCGTCGAGTCGGCTGTCGCAAGAGTTTGGCCGGAGACGTGATGGCCGCCGATCGACTGCCAATTTCGAAGTCCTGATTTCAACTCTGATACTTTGCCCGTGTGTGGATGGCCGATACGCTGGACGAGGATTTGCTCGCACTAAAGGAGTGGCTTAGTGGCGCATGGCGTCGTCTCTCCGATCCATCGCTTACGTCATTCGAGCGGCGCGAACTTCGAAACTATATGAAGCAAGCAGACGAAGCTTTGCGTGCCGGTCTCAAACGCATCGTTGACCGGAGTAGTGCCCGCCGAGAAGCCGAGAAGGTAGCTCCTGCTGCCCGCCGCGTGGATTGTCGCATCATCAAGCTAGACGCTTGAGGCTGAGCTTCATGACGCTCATCCCAAATCACTTCGAACGACAGTTGATGCAGCAGCTTCGAGGTCGAGGCTGGGTAAAAGCATCTGAGTTTCCGCCGCCAACAAGGTTGATTGAAACGTTGCTCCAAAAAGGTTGGCTCGAGGCGCAAGGTGCGAACAAAGATTTAACATATCGGATCACCGAAGAAGGGATGAGGGCTAAGACGGCGCTCATTCCGAAATACAGGTGACACAGACAGCTGTGGCAATGGAGGACCGTGAAGTAGCCCGACCAAGAGGCGAGCACTTCCCAAGCCAAACAGGCTTTGGCGGAATGCCTCGGCTCGTAAAAATCCAGGCCCCGGTTAACTTCTCCATGTACCGCATTAACATCGTCCGCGTCTGCGATAGCCGGAACATCCCATGAAGCGCCTCAGAATCTGGCGACGGTGGTTCGCACGAAGATTCGGCTTTTCGCGGCTGATCTACCTTACAATGCTCGACACAGGGATCAACGCGTTGCGTATCAAGTGAGAGCAGAGGCTCGAAGGGCGTTCAGCTCGTTATTCGCTGGGTCAGCTTCCCAGAGCCTTCGCGCGATCGAAATGGGTACGACTTGCATATTTGACCACCAGTTTGCCTCGTTTCCGTGGCGATGCAGCTCCCCATGGTGTTTGCGGCAGAGAGGCACGGTGAACTCGTCGCTGACCTTTCGTCCCAAGGAGCGGGGCTGCGCAATCTTCAAGTGGTGCGCATCGCAGGGGCTCATCTTGCCAATGGCGCACGGTTGCGAAGCGACGAAGGCAAGGTGTGCCTTACTCCGCTTACGAACTGGTTTCGTTAGCGGCGTGACCAGCACATTTGATGTGGGCGCGAGCTCGTTTTCGTTCAGTTTTGAGGAAGGCGCCTCCGCATTAGATGGTTCGAAAGGTAGGAGGGGCTCTTCGGGGCAAGCCGCAAGCTTTGCAAGGTAAGCCACTTCCACGGCTTGCGCATCTTCTTGCGTCAGGGTGTTCTTGATCGGCAGCGACCGGTGCGCCCAGAGAGCCAGCGTATCCGCAGTGCCAATGGTGGATATCTCCTCCACCAGTCGATCGCGTAGTTGAGCGGATTTGTCGGGTGCAAGGGGCGACAGGTGGGGAGAGTGCATGCGGCCATTACCTGGCTTTTGAGGCGGGGGCTGTTCGGGGCGCGGCTGCTCCGGCTGAATCGCGATCTCGGGCGCATCCAGATCGTCCTCACCTGCAATTCCAACCAGCGTAAAGAGTGCGTATCGCCGTGCGTAAGTCAGCGCGGCGCCCTTCACGTGCGCGGAGGGGATGGCCGCAGAGCAAACCGGCCAAAGTGACGAAACCCATTCACCGGAGGCATGGACGAGCAAGGTGGTCAGTAGGATCTGTCCCTGATTCACGGAGGTCGTTTGCATGACTGCGATTTGGTGTTGACCCAAGCATTTGCGTACCAAGTCCAGACCGGTGGCGAGCGAAGCATAGCGGAAGGTCCGTTCGCCGTTTGGAGCGGCGATTGTCGCGGTCAAAGTTTTTTCCGGGTTGGTAAGCTCGGGCTGTGCTTTGGCAAGCGCGGTGGCGATCGCACCAATGGTTTCGCTTGAGCTATGCATTGGAAACGTCCAGCAGCTCGAAGCTGATTGCGCCCGATTTGGAGCGTTTGGCCCGCAGTCCGTGTCCTGTCGCTTCTTTGGCGTCCTCAGGGACAAGCTTCTTGAGATCGGATTTGGCGGCCTCGTGTTCTTCGTAAGCCGCTCGCGTCCGCCGATAGGTTTCGGCAAACTCAGCCCAACTGTTGGACGACGTCATATCCACGGAGCGCACAGCCTCTAGCCGAGGCCGCGGTGGCTCGACATCAAATAGGCGAGGGGGCTCGCCGCTTTGCACGCAGCGCCAGAACTTCTTCTCGGCCGTCAGCAGAAGGTGCTGATACAGCGGATCGCCGTAAATCGTGATCTCGACCCACTTTCCGCCGCCCGTGATGATCGAGAGAACCGCGCATCCGGCGTTGGTCACCCACATGTTGTGCTGCAGCTGGGCCATGTGCTTTTCGGCGGCTGCTTCCTCCGAGAAATTCCAGGGCAGCATGAACTTTGCTTCGAACACGGCTCCTGTTTGCCGGACCCGGCCATCCAGAGTTGCGCCCATCCATTTGTGAACCGGATGCCGAACCCTCCGCTGCACGTCCTCGACCGCATTGCCGCTGTTGCGTTCGTACCAGGTCCGGTTCAGGTCTTCGGTGATGCTGCCGAGTTGGACGACGAGATCTTGGCGGAGGTCCTCCGGTTCTCGCTCGCCCCGCTTTTCTCGCCAAAGCCGGATTAGCCGTGCTTCATCACCGCCCATGATGATCCGGGCGTCCGAGCCACCTATAAATTCTCGCCGCGAATTCGGTGCCTTCCAAGCTGTATCCATAGCCGAAACTCCTTCTGTCGAAAAACGACATAAGCGACTATAATGTACATTTTAGACTAATCAATCCTTTTTCGTCATAATTGTTGGAAAGGGGGCTTTTATGATCTCTCCAAGACAATGCAGGGCAGCCCGGGCGCTGCTAGACTGAAGTCAGCAGGACCTAGCGGATCGCGCACGAGTTGGGATTGTCACCATTCGGCAGCTCGAAGCGGGTGTTCATGAGCCGCGACGGGCGACCTTAGATGTTGTACGACGCGCTCTGGAGGCTGCTGGTGTCGACTTCATCGACGAGAACGGGGGTGGCGCCGGGGTGCGCCTTCGGAAACCTTCCCGCTGATCGCCTTCCCACCGGACGCGGTTCCCAAAACGGAAGCGCGACAGCTTTGG
>CAVUCB010000072.1:0-7133 GCA_963739755.1 uncultured Alphaproteobacteria bacterium
ATTGCAGCGCTGGTGCCGCCCAGCATTACCGCCGTCGTCTACGGCGCGGTCGGCAATGTCTCGATCGCGGGCTTGTTCATGGCGGGTGTCGTGCCCGGGTTCATGATCGGCTTCGGGCTGATGCTCTATTGCTATTTCTTCGGCCCCTCCGGCATGCGCAAGCCACGGGCGCCGCTGAAGCAGGTGGTGTTCGCGGCCGGCGACGCCGCGCTGCCGCTGATGATCCCCGTGATCCTGCTCGGCGGCATTTTGACGGGCTGGTTCACGCCGACGGAGGCCGGCGTGGTCGCAGTGATCTGGATTATCCTGGTCGTGATCCCCGCGCTCAACCGCGGGCACATCAAGAGGATCCCTCGACTTCTGCCTCGCCGGGCTGATCTTCTCGCTGCCCTTGATCACCATCGGCGCCGCCAACGCCTTTGGCTGGATGCTGGCTTACTTGCGCGGCGCCATCGTCATCGCCGACTGGATCACCTCGATCGCGGGCAACGATCCGCATTACATCATGCTGTTGATGGTGCTGCTGTTCACCGTGATCGGCGACTTCATCGAGCCGGTGCCGACCATCATCATCTTCATGCCGCTGGTGAACGCGCTGACGCAGGCCGGCGACATCAACGGCGTGCATATGGGCGTGGTGCTGATCGCAACTCTTGCCTTCGGCCTGATCACGCCGCCTTACGGGCTGGTGCTGCTGATGGCGTCGAAATTCGTCGGCATCAGTTTCGGCAAGGCGCTGCGCGCGGCGCTGCCGATCTATGTGGTATTCCTGATCACCATCACCTTCACGATCTATTTCCCGAGCGTCGTGCTCTGGCTGCCCAAGCACGTGATCCCGGAGTCGGTCGGCTGCTTCAAGTCGCCGGCCGGGACGGGCTATATCTGCCCGCCGTAAGGCGCTTACTTTGCCTTGCTCGTGAATTTCTTCACGGCGATCCGGAAGTCCTCCGTGTGCATGGCCGTAATGATCTTGTGCTCTTCGGCGTCGAGTTGCTGTTTGGTCGGAGCGGTGGGGGCCTGGTAGACGAGCGCCTTGGTGCCTGCGATGGCTGCGGGCGGATTTTGCGCCAGCCGCTCGGCAAATTGCCGCGTCGCCGCCTTCAACTCGACGGCTGGAACGACCTTGGCGACCAGGCCCCACTCGTAAGCCTGCTGCGCGGTAAAGCTGTCCTCGGCCAGAAATATCTGCAGCGCGCGGCGGGTACCGACCGTGCCCACCATGCCGACGGTGCTGCCGCCGTCCGGCGACACGCCGATCTTGGCGTAGGCGGGGGTGAAGCGGGCATCCTCGGCGGCGATACAGAGGTCGGTGACGAAGGCCAGTCCCATGCCGGCGCCCGCGGCCGAGCCATGCACGCTCGAGAGCACGATCTTCGGCATCCGTCTCACGGTTTCGATGAACGCATGGTAGTGCTTGAGCAACTCGCCAACGACAGGCGTAATGGTGTTGGCCTGGGCCGCTGCCCCGATGGTCTGCAGGTCGCCGCCGGCGCAGAAGGCGCGGCCTTCGCCCTCGATCACCAGCACCCTGATCTCCTCGGAAGCCTCGACCTCCGCGCTGAGCGCCTCGAGTTTTTGCGCGATCGCCAGATTGATCGAGTTGAACGCGGCGGGCCGGTTCAGCGTGATGGTGGCGATCGGGCCATCGACGCGGAGCAGCGCCGGATCGTCGGGTGAGGAGACGTTGGCAGGAGCGGTCGACATCTGAAATCCCCGGGCTTGAAGGCGATGGCAGGCATTTAAATCGCTGAAAGGGCCGGGTGACAATCCCCGTGAGGGGCTGCAAGATGCGGCCAAACGGTCGCGCAACAAGGGCGGCGACGAACGGGAGGAACAGATGGACACATTGGTCGAACGGCCCGTTTCCAGCGTAGACCCGTTCTCGCCTGCTTTCCTGGAAAATCCCTATCCGCATCACGAAGCCATGCGGGAGGCCGGCCCGGTGGTGTGGCTGGAACGTTACGGCATCTGGGCGATGGCGCGGCATCAGGAGGTGCGCGACGCGCTGACGGACTGGCAGACCTATTGTTCCGGCGCCGGCGTGGGCTTAAGCGATTTCCGCAAAGAGACCCCCTGGCGGCCGCCCAGCATCATCCTGGAGGCCGATCCGCCGCTGCACTCGCGCACCCGCGCCGTGCTGACCCGCATCCTGTCTCCGGCCGCGATCAACGTGTTGCGCGAGACACTGGTGCGCGAAGCCGAGGCGCTGGTCGACCGGTTGTTTGCGAAGGGCGAATTCGACGGCATCGCCGATCTTGCGGAGGCCTATCCGCTCAAGGTGTTTCCGGATTCCGTTGGCATTTCCGAAGATGGCCGGGAGAACCTGCTGCCTTATGGCAGCATGGTGTTCAACGGCTTCGGCCCGCGCAACGATCTCTTCGACAAGGCGATGGCCAATGCCGGCCCGGTGCGCGACTGGATCATGTCGAAATGCAGCCGCGCGGCGCTGGCGCCGGACGGACTCGGCATGCAGATTTTCCGTGCTGTTGATTCCGGCGAACTGACCGAAGCCGAGGCTGGGATGCTGGTGCGCTCGTTTTTGTCGGCCGGCGTCGACACCACCGTCTATGGATTGGGCAATGCGCTCTATTGTTTTGCCAAATATCCGGAGCAATGGACGACCCTGCGCGAAAATCCTTCGCTGATGCGTCTGGCCTTTGAGGAAGTGTTGCGCTTCGAGGCGCCGGTGCAGACGTTCTTTCGCACCACTACCAAGGCCGTCGAGGTCGGGGGAGTGCAACTTGGCGAGGGCGAGAAGGTGTTGCTGTTCCTGGCCGCCGCCAACCGCGATCCGCGCCGCTGGGAGCGGGCTGACCAATTCGACGTCAAGCGCCGCGCGACCGGGCACATGACCTTCGGCACCGGCATTCATGGCTGTGTCGGACAGGCAGTGGCACGGCTGGAAGCCGAGGCGGTGTTCGGTGCGCTCGCCAAACGCGTTGCTTTGTTCGAGATGACCGCCGAGCCGACGCGGCGGCTGAACAACACGCTGCGCGGCCTTGACACCCTGCCGCTTCGCCTGGTCGCGGCCTGAGCGCCGCATGCCCTTGCGCCGCGCGGGGCCATGAGGCTTAATGGGGCCTCATCGCCCGGGACTCGGACACGAGCGCCGCTCTTCCCGGATGATGGCAAGCCAAAATCCGCCGGGAGAGGTGACGACATGGGTGATTTCCGTGCCCTGACAGCCGGGCTGTCGCGATGACACAAGGACCCGTTCTGATCGTCGGCGCGGGCCACGCCGGTTTCCAGGTCGCGGCCTCGCTGCGCCAGCTCGGCTTCAAGGACCGCGTCGCCGTCATCAATGACGAGGCGCATCTGCCGTATCAGCGGCCGCCATTGTCGAAGGCGTATCTCAAGGGCTCCGGCGGCCCGGACAGCCTGATGTTCCGGCCGCGGAAATTCTTCGATGACCAGCACATCGAACTTATCTCCGATCATGCCGTGGCGATCGACCGAGCCGCGCGCAAGCTGAAACTCGCCTCTGGCACAGCGCTCGACTACGGCCATCTCGTGCTTGCGACCGGCGCGCGCAACCGCCTGCTCGATATCCCCAATGCCAACCTGCCCAATGTGCGTTACCTGCGCATCCTCGATGACAGCGAGGATCTGCGGGCACGGATCGCGGCGAGCAAGCGTGTGGTGGTGATCGGTGCCGGCTTCATCGGTCTGGAATTTGCCGCGACGGCGCGGATCAAGGGCCTTGAGGTCGATGTGCTCGAGCTTGCCAACCGCGTGATGGCGCGTGCGGTCACCGCCGAAGTCTCCGAATATTTCCAGAAGCGCCATGCGGAAGCCGGCGTGCGCATCCATCTCGGCGTGATGGCGACCGCGATCGAAGCCACAGGCGACAAGATCATCGGCGTCAGCCTCAGCGACGGCCGGCATATCCCGGCTGATCTCGTCGTTGTCGGCGTCGGCGTGCTGCCGAATGTCGAGCTTGCCAGGGAGGCGGGCCTGCCCACCGCGTCCGGCATCATCGTCAATGAGCATCTCCTGACCGCCGACCCCGATATCTCCGCGATCGGCGATTGCGCGCTGTTCGAAAGCCCGCGCTTCGGCGGCTCGCTGCGGCTGAAGTCGGTGCAGAACGCCACCGACCATGCACGCTGCGTGGCGGCGCGCTTGACCGGCGACGACAAGCGCTATGACGGCCAGCCCTGGTTCTGGAGCGACCAGGGCGACGACAAGCTGCAGATCGCAGGCCTCACCACCGGTTACGACCAGGTCGTGCTGCGCGGCGATCCAGCACTAAAAGCGTTCTCGGCGTTCTGCTACCGGGCGGGCAAGCTCGTCGGCATCGAGTCCGTCAACCGCGCCGGCGACCACATGTTCGGCCGGCGATTTCTGCCGATGGACCGTTCATTGCCACCGGAGAACGCCGCCGATCCGAGCTTCGATCTCAAAGCTGCGCTCGCCTGATTGGTACGGCTTCCGCGCCGACTGAAAATTCCTGCCGCACCTTCTCGATGTCGGCGAGCATCGGCAGTCCGGCTTCGTTGCCGAGGCGCTGGATCTTGTAGGTCGAGGCCGCGCGCGCGAAGTCGAAATGCTCGTGCCAGCTCTTCTCGGGATGCGCCAGGTAGGAATAGACATAGGCGCCGTGGAAGACGTCGCCGGCGCCGTTGGTGTCGATCACGCGTTCGCGCGGAATCGGCAGCGCCGGCATCGAATGCACCACGCCGGCCTCGTCGTACCAGAGCAGTCCCTTCTCGCCCATGGTGATGCCGCCAACCCGGCAGCCGCGGGCCTTGAGATAATCGAGCATCTTCTCCGGCGTCAGGTCCATTTGCTCGCACAAGCGCTCGGCGACGATCGCGACATCGATGAACTCCAGGAGCTCATGGGTGTTGGTGCGCAAGCCGCCGCCGTCGAGCGAGGTCAGGATGCCGGCCTCGCGGCACAGCTTGGCATAGTGGATCGCCGCATCCGGCTGGTGGCCGTCGATATGCAGTGCGCGGCAACTGCCGAGATTGAGCAGCGGGAAGGGATGGATATGCGCGTCGTCGCGGCAGCGGACGATGGCGCGCTTGCCGTCCTTCGGCATGATGAAGGAGAGCGAGGAGGAATTGACCTTGCGCGGATGCACCGAAATTCCGTACTTCGCGCTCATGTCCTGGAACATGCGGCCGAGCCAGTCATTGGCGACGGTGCAGATCAGGTCCGGTACGATGCCGAGCTTGGCGCAGCAGAACGCGGCGGTCACCGCGTTGCCGCCAAAGGAAACTGCGTAAGCGTCGGCCACATGCTTCTCGTCACCCGTCGGCAGATGGTCGGTGATGAAGGTGACGTCGATATAGGTTTGTCCGATAAAGAGGGCCTGCATAAGGTTGTCCGTCATGCGCTTGTTGGGGTGATCCCGGCCCCGGCGCCCGTACATTAGCACCGGTTGTTTCGGATGTTCGCTGAAATTATTCGCAAAGCTGCCGCGTTAATCGCTTGAGACGGGTATCGGCGCAAATATGGCCGTGACAGGATGTCGCCTATAACGGTGCTCGGCCGCCGGCAGTTCCGGTGGCAACGTTCAAAAGGGAGGGGCTATGACCGTCTATTCCGGTCCTGTGTTCGAGATGGCGGCAAACCAGTTCAACGTGATCGCCAACCATCTCGACATTCCGATGGACGAGCGCGACCGCCTGCTGATGCCGAAACGTGCGATCACCGTCTCCTGTCCGATCCACCGCGACGACGGCACGATCGCGGTGTTCGAAGGCTATCGCGTGCAGCATCTTCTCACGATGGGGCCGACCAAGGGCGGCACGCGCTTTGCGCCGAGCGTCGACATCGGCGAGGTCGCCGCACTTGCGGTCTGGATGAGCTGGAAATGCGCGCTCGCAGGGCTGCCCTATGGTGGCGCCAAGGGCGGGATCAATGTCGATCGTCTCCAAGATTTCCAAGCGCGAGCTGGAGGCGCTGTCGCGCCGCTACATGCAGGAGATGATTCCCTTCATCGGCCCGCACACCGACGTCATGGCGCCGGACATGGGCACCAACGAGCAGGTGATGGCCTGGTTCATGGATACCTATTCGATGTACCAGGGCCAGACCGTGACCGAGATCGTCACCGGCAAGCCGGTTTCGTCCGGCGGCACGCTGGGCCGGCGCGAGGCCACCGGGCGTGGCGTGGCCCATCTCGCCAAGCGGGTGCTGGACGTGCTGACAATCAACTCCGCGAGCGCTACCGCCGTGGTCCAGGGCTTTGGCAATGTCGGCTCCTACGCCGCGCTCGGCCTGCATCAAAACGGGCTGAGGGTGATCGCGGTCAGCGATCACACCGGCGCGCTGCATGACCCCAGGGGCCTCGACATCCCCGCGCTGATGCGGCACGCCTCCACCCATGGCAGCATCGCGGGCTTCTGCACACAATTGCAGCACGATCCCGCGCAAATCCTGACGCTGTCTTGCGACGTGCTGGTGCCGGCGGCACTGGAGCGCGTGATCGACGCCGAAGGTGGCCGAGCAACTGAAATGCCGGGTGCTGGCGGAAGGCGCCAACGGCCCGACCACGCCGGATGCCGACCTCGTGCTGGAGAAGCGGCGGAAGGAAATCTTCCTCATTCCCGACATCCTCTGCAATTCCGGCGGCGTGGTGGTCAGCTATTTCGAATGGGTGCAGGACCTGCAGCAGCTGTTCTGGGAGGAAGAGGAGGTGATGCGGCGCGAATATCCGATCCTCGAACGCGCCTTCGACCAGATGCAAGCGCGCGCGGAAGGCCGACAAGATCCCGCACCGCACGGCGGCGATGGCGATCGGGGTGGAGAAGGTGCGCGCCGCCAAGAACACGCGGGGCCTGTTTCCGTGATATCCGGCCTCGATCACGTCGTCGTTCTCGTCGAGGATATCGGCAAGGGCACGGCGGCCTACGAAACGCTGCTCGGCTGCGCGCCGTCCTGGCAGAACAGCGGCGAGGGCGCCGATCGCGTGCTGTTCACGCTTGACAACATGACGCTCGAATTGATGGCGCCGAGCGGTTTCAGCGTGGCCGCCGACCGCATCCGCAACGTGATCGGCACGAGCGGCGAGGGGCTTGCCAGCATCTGCTTCGCAACCCTCGATATCGGCAAGATGCACCGACGGCTGGAGCGCGTCTGCGCTGAAGCCGAAGCCGGTTGCGGAGGCCGAAACCACCGATGCG
>CAVUCB010000073.1:0-64544 GCA_963739755.1 uncultured Alphaproteobacteria bacterium
GACTGATCACCTTCTCCCCTGTGGGAGAAGGTGGCGCGGACGCAGTCCGCGACGGATGAGGGGTCTGTCTCCGCGGATAGAGACCCCTCACCCGCGCTCGCTTTGCGAGCGCACCCTCTCCCACAAGGGGAGAGGGTAAAGAGCGTTAATCCACCATCTCCGCCACCGCCTTGCCGCAGGCCGTGGTGTCCGCATTGCCGCCGAGGTCGCGGGTCCGGAGCGTGCGTTCGCCAAGCGTGCGCTCGATCGCCCCGACGATCGCGTCCGCGGCCTGCTTCTCGCCGAGATGCTCAAACATCATCGCGCCCGACCAGATCATGCCGATCGGGTTGGCGATGGCTTGCCCCGCGATATCGGGCGCCGAGCCATGAACAGGCTCGAACACGCTCGGGAAATCGCCTGCCGGATTGATATTGCCGGACGGCGCGATGCCGATGGTGCCGGTGCAGGCCGGGCCGAGGTCCGACAAAATGTCCCCGAACAGGTTCGAGCCGACCACGACATCGAACCAGTCCGGATGCAGCACGAAGTTCGCTGTCAGAATATCGATGTGATATTTGTCCCACTTCACCTTCGGAAACTTCTTTGCCATCGCCTCCACGCGCTCGTCCCAATAGGGCATGGTGATGGAGATGCCGTTCGACTTGGTTGCCGAGGTCAGATGCTTCTTCGGCCGCGACTGCGCGAGCTCGAAGGCGAACTTCAAGATACGGTCGACGCCGACCCGGGTCATCACCGTCTGCTGGGTGACGAATTCGCGGTCGGTATCAGGGAACATCCGGCCGCCGACGGAGGAATATTCGCCCTCCGTGTTCTCGCGCACCACCCAGAAATCGATGTCGCCGGGCTTGCGGTTCGCCAGCGGCGACGGCACGCCGGGCATCAGCCGGACGGGGCGCAGGTTCACATACTGGTCGAACTCCCTGCGGAACTTGATCAGCGAGCCCCACAGGGAAATGTGATCCGGGATCTTCGCCGGCCAGCCGACCGCGCCAAAGTAGATCGCATCGTGCCTGCCGATCTTCTCCTTCCAGTCGTCGGGCATCATCTGGCCGTGCTTCTCGTAATAGTCGTAGGAGGCGAAATCGAAATGGTCGAAATGCACGGCGACGCCATGCTTCTTCGCCGCCGCCTCGATGACGCGCAGGCCCTCCGGCATCACTTCCTTGCCGATCCCGTCGCCGGGAATGACCGCGATCCGGTATGTTTTCTTGGGGCTGCTCATCTAAGAACTTCCTTGTGATCCACGCGGCCCCTGGAGGCCCTTGTTTGATGGCCCTGCAATGGACCAAACTGCATTCGAGATCAACGCTGCAGTGCAATGTTGACCGGCACAATACCTCCCGCCTAATTCTTCCCGCCCCATCTCTTTCCAGCCAGCGAGTATCCCCATGGACCTGCATCTGCGCGGCAAGCGCGTTCTCATCACCGGCGCCTCGAAGGGCATTGGCGCTGCCGCCGCCGAAGCTTTCGCCGAGGAAGGCTGCCATCTGCGGCTTGCCGCCCGCAGCGGCGACCAGTTGAAGGCGCTCGCCGACAGGCTGCGTTCGCAGCACCAGATCGACGCCAGCACGCACGTGGTCGACTTGCGCAAGCCCGAGGACATCCAGAAGCTGGTCAAGGACGCCTCCGACATCGACATCCTCGTCAACAATGCCGGCGACATTCCCGGCGGCTCGATCGACAAGATCGACGAGCCGATCTGGCGCCATGCCTGGGAACTGAAAGTGTTCGGCTATATCAACCTCACCCGCGCCATCTATGCGCAGATGAAGGCGCGCGGCGGCGGCGTGATCGTCAACGACATTGGTGCTGCCGGCGAAAAATTCGACGCCAACTACATCTGTGGCAGCGCCGGCAATGCCGCGCTGATGGCGTTCACCCGCGCGCTCGGGGGCAAAAGCCTCGCCGACAATATCCGCGTGGTCGGCATCAATCCGGGTCCGGTCGGCACCGACCGCCATGTCACGCTCTTGAAGACGCGCGCCAAGCACCAGTTCGGCGACGAGAACCGCTACAAGGAATTCCAGAAGAGCCTGCCGCTCGGCCGGCCTGCGCACGCGCGCGAGATCGGCGACCTCATGGCGTTCCTCGCCTCCGACCGCTCCGGCTATACCTCGGGCGTGATCTTCACCGTCGATGGCGGCATCGCCGCGGGCTGGGGTTAGCCATGTCCGCCGGCCTTGCCCCCTCGCGTCGCGGCTTCCTCAAAACGGTGGCAGCGGCGGGCGTCGCGGCCGGCGGGCCGGCATGGCCTGCGATCGCGCAGGAAAAGGCCGGGGGCGAGGTGCTTGCCGAAAGGCTGGCCCGTTATGCCGCGAATTTGAAATATGAGGACCTGCCCGAAGATGTGGTCCGGCTCGCCAAACGCACGATCCTCGACACCATCGGCTGCGCCTTCGGCGGCTACGACGCCGGACCGAGCAGGATCGCGATCAAGCTTGCGGGTGATGTCAGCGCGAAGCAGCCCGCGACCGTGTTGATCAGCGGCGTCAAGACGTCACCCGATCTCGCCGTGTTCGCCAACGGTGTGATGATCCGCTATCTCGATTTCAACGACGCCTTTGTCAGCCTCACCCACGGCGCCGGCCATCCCAGCGACACCATTGCGGCCTTGCTGAGCTCGGGCGAACTAAACTCTCGCAGCGGCCGCGATCTCATCACCGCGACGGTGCTGTCTTACGAAGTGTTCTGCAAGATTGCCGATGTCTTCGACTATCTCGGCAATGGCATCGATCATTCCACCATCACCGGCATGGCGGCGGTGGTCGGCGCCGGCCGGCTGACGGGACTGACGCAAGAACAGATGGTGCAGGCGATCGGCATCACCGTCGGCGGCAACACCGCGACGCGACAGGGCCGCTCCGACGCGCTGTCGAACTGGAAAGCGTTCGCGGCGGCCGATGCCTGCCGCAAGGCAATCTTCTCCGTCGAGCTCGCGCAGAACGGCATGACCGGCCCCGGCAAGGTGTTCGAGGGCTCCTACGGCTTCTTCAAGGTGATGGGCAAGAAGCCGGTCGAGGCGCCGCAGCTCGGCGAGCCCTTCGGCATCCGCCGTGCATTCACCAAGCGCTTCCCGCTCGGCCAGTTCTCGCAGACGGTGGCGCAGGCCGCGGTCGAAGTACGGCCGTTCGTCACAAGCCCGGACGACATTGCCGAGGTCAACATCCACGTCTCGCATTCCGCGATCAAGATCATGGCTGACAGCGCTGAAAAGTGGAAACCGCAGACGCACGAATCCGCCGACCACAGCATCCCCTATGCGGCAGGGCTCGTGCTGATGTACGGCAACATCGCGCCGGAATATTACGAAGACCCCTATCTGCACGATGCACGGCTGCTCGATCTCGTCAACCGCATCAAAGTCCTGCCGTCGGAGGAATCCGACCGCACCGAGAACGAGTTCAATCTGTGCGAACTGGAAGTCGTACTGAAATCAGGGGCGCGCAAGACGACCCGGGTCGAATATCACCGCGGCCATTTCAGGAACCCGATGACCGATGCGGAGATGGAGGAGAAGTTTTCCCTGATGGCGAAGAAGCACCTGCCGGCAGACCGTGTCGACAAGCTGCTCGGCATCCTTCGGGGAATCGAGAACGAGCCGAAGGTGAGCAATCTGATCGCGGCAACGGTGGTTTGATAGGCGATGTCATTCCGGGGCGCCTCGAAGAGGCGAACCGGTTCTCGAGATTCCGGGTCTGGTCCTTCGGACCATCCCCGGAATGACGGCGCGCCAGTGGCTACGCAGTCCGCTCGAACAATTGTCGGATCAGCGTGGTGATGCGGCCGCCTGGTGAAGCCATCTTCTTCATGATGGTGAAGTGATCGGCACCCGGAATTTCCTCATAGGTCACCGGCAATCCATATTTCGCGCGATGGCCGGCGAAGTCGGCGGTCTGCTTGCGCAGCAGCGGCAGCTCGGCGGAGCCGACCACCAGCGACAGCGGCTTTGCCGGCCCGCCCGGCTGCATCATCGGTGAATTGCGAAGTGACATCGCCTCATCCAGCCCCAGCTTGACGTTGAGATAGGAGTGACGGATCGGCTCGAGATCATAGATGCCTGATATCGCCATGCCCGCCCTCACCTTCGGGTGCGACAGCACCATTGCGGTGAGATGCCCGCCGGCCGACCAGCCGGAGACCACAATGCCCTTGCCGTCGCCGCCAAGTGCCGGGAGTTGCGCCGTCAGGAAGTCGATGCCGGCATGGATTTCCGCGACGATCTGATCGAGCGTCGCATCGGGCGCCAGTGTGTAGCCGATCAGTGCGACGTTGATGCCGTGTGCCATCACGCCTTCGGCGAACAACGCAAAGGTTTCCTTGGCGCGATTCTGCCAGTAGCCGCCGTGAATGAACAGCAGCGTCGGCGCGCCGTCGCGCGCTTTCAGAAAGTCGATGCGGTTGCGCTCGCGCGGGCCATAGCGAAGATCAAGGTGATCGGAGTGGCGCTTGCGCAGCTCGGCCGAGCGCGCGTCCCAGCCGGCGATGATCTCGCCGCTGCCGGCCACCGCCTCGCCATTGTTGAGGCCGCGGTCGAGTTCTTCCCGGCTGAGCTTGCGCCAATCGGGCGCGTCCGAAGGTGTCATTCCCTATCTCCTGACTTGCGTTGCCAGCTTGCCGGAAAATGTTCTACAGGACTACCAAGAAACGGGAGAAACGAAATTGGCTGATCAGGGACTGGTGCGGGAGACCGCCAACGCGATCGTCGGCAAACTGAGGCAAGGCGAGGTCACGCCGCTCGAGCTGCTCGACGTGCTGGAAAAGCGCATCGCCGAGGTCGATGGTAAAGTCAACGCACTGCCGACGCTGTGCTTTGATCGCGCCAGAGAGCATGCAAAAGCCCTGATGCAGAAGAAGCCGGACGAGCGCGGCCTGCTCGCCGGCCTGCCCATCCCGATCAAGGACCTGTTCAACGTCAAGGGCACGCTGAACACCCAGGGCTCGCCGATCTTCAAGGACAACATCTCGGCGAAGTCGGACATTGTCGTGGAAAATCTCGAAGGCAATGGCGGCGTGGTCTACGCCAAATCCAACACGCCGGAATTCGGCGCCGGCGCCAACACCTTCAACGAAGTGTTCGGCGCGACGCTTAATCCCTGGGACACGTCCAAAAGCGCGGCCGGCTCTTCGGGCGGCGCCGCGGTCGCACTTGCGACCGGCATGGCCTGGCTCGCGCACGGCACCGACATGGGCGGCTCGCTGCGCAATCCCGCGAGCTTCTGCGGCATCGTCGGCATGCGCCCGAGCATCGGCCGCGTCGCGCATACGCTGAGCGGGACCATCGACCGCAATCTCACCGTACACGGCCCGATGGCGCGCAACGTCGAGGACCTCGCGCTGCTGCTGGATGCCATGAGCGGCGAATATGCCGACGATCCGCTGTCGCTGCCGGCCCCTGCCGTCTCGTTCCTGTCGGCGGCGCGCTCCGGCAAGAAGCCGAAACGCGTGGCCTATTCGCCCGACCTCGGCATCACGCCTGTTGATCCCGAAGTAAAGGCCGTCACGTGCAAGGCCGCGGAGCGCTTTGCCGAGCTGGGTGCGATCGTCGAGGAGGCGCATCCGGACCTCCGCGAAGCCCACGAATGCTTCCACGTGCTGCGCGCTTTCGATTTCGCCATCACCAAGGCGCAACTATTGCGCACCAAGCGTGACCTGCTCAAGCCGGAGGTGATCTGGAATATCGAGCAAGGCCTGAAGCTCACCATCGAGCAGATCGAACGCGCCGAGGCGCAGCGCGTCGCGATGACGGCGCGCGCTCTGGAGTTCTTCAAAACATATGATCTCCTGCTCTGCCCCGCGACCATCGTGTCGCCATTCCCGATTCAAGACCGCTATGTCGCAGAATGCGATGGCAGGAAGTTCGACAATTATGTCGAATGGCTCGGCATCGTCTACGCGATCACGCTGGCCTGCTGCCCGGCGCTGTCGCTGCCCTGCGGCTTCACGGCATCGGGCCTGCCGATCGGGTTGCAGATGGTGGCACCGCCGCGCGGAGAAGCGCAGTTGCTCGCGGGCGCGAAGGCGCTGGAAGATCTCCTGGGCGTGCGCGACACCACGCCGATCGATCCGAGGGTGGCGAAATCATAGTCCCTCATGGTGAGGAGGTGCGCGCTGCGCCGCCCGCCTTCTCGATCGCCAGCGACAGCGCCATCTTGGTCTGCTGTACGATCTCCTCGATCAGCTCCGCGCGGGTCACCCGCGCGGCCTCGCCCGTCAGCAGGCCCTGTTCGGCGAGCGAGATCACGCCGTGCAGTGCGGCCCAGACCTGCAGCGCATGCCGTTCGCGCAACAGACCGACCGCCGGAGCCTCGAACGATTCCAACAACAGCCCCATGGTTTCGTGCGCCGCCAGACGCAGCTCGCTGTCCTTCTCGGAGCAGGCCATGGTGCGCGAGGCGAACATCAGCCGGTAGATTCCATTCCTCCGCAAACCGAATTCGAGCGCGGTCTGCGCAAAGCGCGACAGCTTTGAGCGTTTCGACGGCTTGTCGATCGCCGCACGCAGGATCGCATTGAATTGCCGGAAGGCTTCGGCGGTCACCGCCTGCAGCAGCGCCTCGCGATCGGCAAAATGCCGGTAGGGCGCCGGCTGCGACACGCCGAGCTCCTTTGCGAGCGCCCTGATGCTGATCGCCTCGGGGCCGCCCTGCTCGGCTTCGCGCAGCGCCGCCTGCACCAGCGCGTCGCGAAGATCGCCGTGGTGATAGGTATTTAGCGGCTTACGCGCGAGCTGGCGTGACATTTGACGATTTTTTTCACTTGACGAATAAGGCAGACGCGAATGTAATACGGTATAACTTACGAGCGCGGACGGCAAGAAGCCGCGCATCGCCAAAACCCGGGGGACACGTGCGACACGCGAAAGCTCGCGCGCCAGAGGAGGAAACGCTTGCCATGGCAAAGCTGAAGATCCACGTCGACCAGGACAAGTGCCAGGGGCATGCCCGCTGCAAGTCGCTGGCGCCCGAGCTTTTCGAGCTCGACGAATACGGCAACGCCCACGAGATCGGCGACGGCACGGTGCCGGCGGGCCTCGAGGACAAGGCGTGGCTTGCGCAAACCAACTGCCCGGAAATCGCGATCGAGGTGACGGAGGAATGATCCCTCCGTCCTGCGTTTGAACGTCATCAAGCGAACAGAACACAAGGAACCGCCCCGATGTCCGATGTAAGCTACCTGCCCAAACATCCGCCGGTCACCGACTGGGTCAACGATTTCGACCATACCGATCCGCGCTGGACCGAAAATCCGTATCCGATCTGGGACGAGCTGCGCTCCGCCTCGCCCGTGGTACACACCGAGCGTTTCCTCGGCTGCTACATGCCGACGACCTACGACGCCGTGCGCGCGATCGCCAACGACACCGAGCATTTCTCCTCGCGCCGCATCATCGTGCGCGACATCAGGCCCGAGCAGACCGCCAACGCGCCGCCGATCACCTCCGACCCACCGGCGCACAAGCCTGCCAAGCAGCTCTTGCTGCCGCCGTTTACGCCCGACGCGATGAAACGGCTGGAGCCGCGGGTACGCGCGATCTGCAACGAGCTGATCGACGAGTTCCTCACCGACGGCAAATGCGATGCGGCGGCGCGCTACACCAAGCACATCCCGGTCCGCGCCATCGCCCACATGCTGGGCATCCCCGAATCCGACGGCGATCGCTTCATCACGTGGATTCACGAAATCCTGGAGCTCGGCATCAAGGACCAGGCCATCCTGGTAAAGGCGGCCGAGGAGATGGACCTCTACTTCGCCGGTCATATCGAGCATCGCAAGACGCATCCGAGCGACGACCTGATCTCGACCATGATGAATGCGAGGACCAAGGACGGCAGGCCGCTGAATGACGATCACGTGCGCGGCTCGCTGCGGCTGCTCCTGATCGCCGGCATCGACACCACCTGGAGCGCGATCGGCGCGGCGCTGTGGCATCTCGCCAGGACGCCGGCCGACCGCGAGCGGCTGGTGCGCGAGCCCGCACTGATGCCCTCGGCCGTCGAGGAACTGCTGCGCGCCTATTCGCCGGTGACCATGGCGCGCGAGGTGATGAAGGAGACCACGATTTCCGGCTGCCCGGTCAAGCCGGGCAACATGGTGCTGCTCTCCTTCCCCGCCGCCAACCGCGACCCCGCGATGTTTCCCGAAGCCGACAAGGTCATGCTCGACCGCAAGGAGAACCGCCATGCCGCGTTCGGCCTCGGCATTCACCGCTGCGTCGGCTCCAACCTCGCGCGGATGGAAATGACGGTGGCGCTGGAGGAATGGCTGAAACGCATCCCCGAGTTCCGGCTCGATCCGGCCGGCACGGTCACCTGGTCGGAAGGCACCGTGCGTGGACCGCGGCAGCTGCCAGTGCTATTCGGAAAGACGGCCTGACGCCAAACGAATAAAGACTGCAGGCCGCCCAAGGGAGGCCTGCCATGACCGATTCTGCGCTCAAACCGGCAAGCGACCACCTCGACGTCGCCGATGTCGAACGGCGGCTGAAGGCGATCTTCATCGGCTCGGTCGGCAATCTGGTCGAATGGTACGATTTCTATGCGTATACGGCGTTCGCGCTGTATTTCGCGCCGGCCTTCTTCCCGCACGACGACCCGGTGGTGCAGCAGCTCAATGCCGCCGTGCTGTTTGCCGCCACCTTCCTGATGCGCCCGCTCGGCGGCTGGCTGTTCGGCTATCTCGCCGACCATTTCGGACGACGGCTGTCGCTGACGCTTTCGGTGGTCTGCATGTGCTTCGGCTCGCTGATGATCGCGGTGACGCCGACCTATGCCTCGATCGGCTTCGCCGCGCCGGCGCTGCTGGCGCTCGCCCGCGTCATCGAAGGCTTGAGCCTTGGCGGTGAATATGGCGCCAGCGCCACCTATCTCAGCGAGGTCGCGGACGCCAATCATCGCGGCTTCTATTCCAGCTTCCAGTATGTGACGCTGATCGGCGGCCAGCTCACAGCGATCATCGTGCTCCTGCTGCTGCAGAAGGTGTTTCTGACGCCGGAGGAACTGAAAGCCTGGGGCTGGCGCATTCCCTTCGTGATCGGCGCGTGCCTTGCGATCTTCGCCGCGGTGATGCGGCGCGGCCTGCATGAGACCGAGGCCTTCCTCGAAGCCAAGAAAGCGGTCAAGCCCACCGGCTCGATCGCGACGCTGCTGCAATACCCCAGGGAATTGCTGCTGGTGGTCGGCCTCACCGCGGGCGGCACCGCGGCGTTCTATACCTTCACCACCTACATGCAGACCTTCGTGAAATTGTCGGTCGGCCTCACCGAGGACCAGACCACGATGGTGATCTTCGCCTCGCTGATATTCGCGACCATCCTGCAGCCGATCTATGGCGCGGTCTCCGATCGCATCGGCCGCAAGCCGCTCTTGATCTTCTTCGGTGTGGTCGGCACGCTCTCGACCGTGCCGATCCTGATGACGTTGAAGGAGACGAAGTCGCCCCTGATCGCCTTCCTGCTGATCTGCGCCGCCTGGATCTTCGTCGCCGGCTACACCTCGATCAACGCGATCGTGAAGGCCGAGTTGTTTCCGACCAATGTCCGCGCGCTCGGCGTTGGATTACCCTATGCCATCACGGTGTCGGTGTTCGGCGGCACCGCACCGGCGGTTGCGCTGACGTTCAAAAGCGCAGGCCACGAGGAATGGTTCTATTATTATCTCAGCGGCATGATATTCCTCTCGCTGCTGATCTATTCCACCATGCGCGACACCAAGCATGAATCGGCGATGCACCGGCACGAATAAGAAGCGACATGGCTGACGAACAGGACCCGCCGCCGGACTCGAAGCTGACGCGCAGCAAGCAGCGCTGGGCGCAGGAGGGCCGTTTCCTCACCGGCAGGACGGCGCGGCCCGGGGATCAACGCCTGCCGCCGGGCCAGCATCTGACCCGCGACTGGCCGACGCTCGACCTCGGGCTCACCCCCGAAATCTCGCATGAGCGCTGGCATCTCGACGTCTATGGCGCGATCGAAAATCCCGTGTTCTGGAGCTTCGCGGAATTTTCGGCGCGAGCACAAACGTCAGTCATCTCTGACATCCATTGCGTCACCACCTGGTCGCGCTACGATAATCAATGGGTCGGCTTGCCGGCCCGCGAGCTGCTTGAGGCCTGTCAGCCGCGCGAGAACGCGCGCTTTGTGGTGCTGCATTCCTATGACGGCTACACCACCAATCTTTCGCTGGAAGATTTCGCCGCTGAAGACGCCCTGCTCGCCCGTAGCTGGTCCGGCCAGCCGCTGACGGCGGAGCATGGCGGCCCGGTGCGGCTGGTGGTGCCGCATCTCTATTTCTGGAAGAGCGCGAAATGGCTGCAGGCGATTGAATTTCTGGAAAAGGATGCGCCGGGCTATTGGGAAGTGCGCGGCTATCATAACCGCGGTGATCCCTGGTTGGAGCAGCGCTATTCCGGCGACTGACGTTTGTCACTTCGCCGTCGTAAGAGGTAGCGGACAGCATCGCGGAGAGAATCATGGCCACGGAAAAATTCCAATTCGAAGGTGAAGGCGGCCATCAGTTGGCCGCCGCACTCGACCTGCCCGAAGGCGAGGTGGTCGCCTATGCGCTGTTCGCGCATTGCTTCACCTGCGGCAAGGACGTGCTGGCGGCCAGGCGAATTGCGGTGGCGTTGATGGCAAAGGGCATCGCCACGCTGCGCTTCGATTTCACCGGGCTCGGCTCGAGCGAAGGCGATTTCGCCAATTCGACCTTCTCCTCCAATGTCGCCGATCTCGTCCGCGCCGCCAATCATTTGCGCGAAACAAGGAAGGCGCCGGCGATCCTGATCGGCCACAGCCTCGGGGGTGCCGCGATCCTCGCTGCCGCAGGCCAGGTGCCGGAAGCAAAAGCCGTGGTCACCATCGCAGCTCCGTCCGATCCCGCGCATGTCACGGGCTTGTTCAGGGATCATGTCGAGAATATTCGCGCACAGGGTCACGCGCAGGTCTCGCTCGCCGGTCGTCCCTTCACCATCAAGCGTGAATTCCTCGACGACGTCGCCGAAAGCCCGCTGATGGAGAAGATCGCCCATCTGCGCAAGGCCCTTCTGGTGATGCACTCCCCGACCGACGACACTGTCGGTATCGACAATGCGACGCGCATCTTTGTCACGGCCAAGCATCCCAAGAGCTTTGTATCACTTTTCGGCGCGGATCATCTGCTGAGCGACCGGCGCGATTCCAGCTATGTCGCCGACATGATCGCGGCCTGGGCGACGCGCTATGTCGATCTTGCCACCACGGAGCGCGTCGTCGAGACGGTCGACAAGCCCCGGCAAGTCACGGTGCGCGAAACCCGCAACAGCAAATTCCAGAACACGGTCACGATCGGCCCGCATCATCTGTTGGCCGATGAACCCCACTCCGCCGGCGGCGACGACACAGGCCCCGGCCCCTACGATTTCGTGCTCGCGGGTCTCGGCGCCTGCAAGTCCATGACCATGCGGCTTTACGCCGAGCGCAAATCCTTCCCGCTCGAACGCGCCACCGTGACGCTCAACCACAGCAAGATCCACGCCGAGGATTGCGCGGAATGCGAAACAAAGGAGGGCATGCTCGACCAGATCGATGTAGCGATCGGCCTCGAAGGTCCGCTCGACGCCGACCAGCGCAAGCGTATCCTCGAAATCGCGGACCGATGCCCTGTGCACCGCACGCTGACCTCGGAAATTCGCATCGTGACCCGGGCGGCGGATTGACGTATCATCGCGGCCGACCATAGCGTTTTCAAGCGAGTGGGTTCCGGTTCGCGTCAAGAAAACGCGTCAAACTAACAGAGAACTGCCCATGCCGGCTGTGGCCCGCATCGATCCCAAGACCGTCTTCACGCCGGAGCAATGGCGTCGCCTGACCTCGCGCAGCTCCTGGCGCGGGATGTGGCTGGTGGTGCATGCCTGGGGCGCGATCATCGCCAGCGTCGCACTGGTGACGCTGTGGCCGAACCCGCTGACCTGGCTGATCGCGGTGATGATCGTCGGCACACGCCAGCTCGGCCTTGCGATCCTCATGCACGAGGCCGCCCATGGCGGGCTGCACGCGAACAAGGCGATCAACGAATTCGTCGGACAATGGCTGTGCGCGGTGCCGGTCGGCGCTGATCTGGCAAGCTACCGCTCCTATCATCTGCAACATCACAAGTTCACGCAGCAGCCGGAGGACCCCGACCTCTCGTTGTCGGCCCCCTTCCCGATCACCAAGGAGAGCTTCACGCGCAAGGCGATCCGCGACCTCACCGGACAGACCTTTGTGAAGCAGCGGCTGCCGCTGTTTCTTTCGTTGTTCAAGCCAGCGACCGCGGATGCACCGGTCGAGCACGAGAGTTTTGTGGCGACCGGGCGCGAGAAGATGGTGCGCTTCCTTGGACTGAACGCGCTGCTGTTCGCCCTGTTCTGGCTTGCCGGCGCCGGCATCTGGTTTTTCGGCGTCTGGCTGGTCGCGATGGCGACGTGGCTGTCACTGGTCACGCGCATCCGCAACATCGCTGAGCACGCCTGCACCTCCACGGGCGAAGACCCCTTCAGCCATGCCCGCACCACGCTGGCCAACGGAATCGAGCGCACGCTGATCGCGCCCTATTGGGTCAACTATCACGCCGAGCACCATCTCTTTATGTACTTGCCGTGCTACCGGCTGCCCGAGGCGCACCGGCTCCTGGTCGAGAAGGGCCTGATCAAGCGGATGGAAGTCCGGCCCGGCTATTTCGACGTGATGAAGCTCGCGACCTCACGACAGGCGACCTGACCTTCGTTGCAGCGAGGCAGGATGCCATCGTCCGCACGGCGGCGCTGATCTCGCTCTCGCGCCAGGCTGCAAACCCGAGCAGCAGACCTTGATCGCGCGGCTGGTCCAGTGACAGGCTGGAAAGGGCGCGCGTCTCAACACCAGCCTTGATCAGCCGCTCGACTATTGCCTGATCCACGGCGCCGCTCTCGAGGCGAGCTACAAGCTGCATGCCGCCCGGCGGTGTTTCAGCCCTCAGCACTCCGCCCAGGTGCCGTTGAAGCGCGCCGACGAGATGATCCCGGCGACTGTGATAAAGCCGACGCATCCGGCGAATATGTGCGAGAAGGTGTCCATCGGAAATAAATTCCGCGAGCGCCTCCTGGACCGGACTGGCGGCGATCAGCCCCATGTGCCTTTGCGCGATTTCCATGGTGCCAACCAGCGCCGCGGGCGCCACGACATATCCGAGACGAATGTCGGCCGTCATCGCCTTGGAAAAGGTGCCGACATAGAGCACGCGGCCATGCGCATCCAGCCCTTGCAAGGCGGGCACCGGACGGCTGTCGTAGTGGAATTCACCGTCATAGTCGTCCTCCACGATCCAGGTCTTGCCCGGCTGCGCGGCTGCAAGCCACTCCCTTCGGCGGGCAAGAGACATCAGCCGCCCCGTGGGATGCTGGTGAGACGGCGTCAGGAAGACGAGCTTCGGTGCCGTCCTTCCGTAGACCCGCCGCATTCCCTGTTCGTCCAATTCAACACCGATCACGCGCGCGCCCGACGCGCGGAACGCGGCAGCAGCTCCCGGATAGCCGGGATCCTCGACCCAGACGCGATCGCCCGGCGTGATCACGGTCGCCGCGATCAGGGTGAGTGCAGCCTGGGCGGTCGGCAGGATGATGATCTGGTCCATCTCGGCGCGGACACCACGACTCGTTTCCAGATAGATCTTCAGCGCTTCACGCAAACGGGTCCGGTTGACCGACAACGGATGACGCTTTCCCGCGTGCAAGGCGCTGCGACGCAAACATCGCGCCCAGACTTCGTTCGGGAATTCCCTTGCATCGGCAAGTCCCGGACGGAGCGGCCGAAGGGCGGCTTGGTAGGACATCGGCCAATCCACCTGCTTGAGCCGCGATGCCCACGGAGACAATTTTGGCCCGGCGGACCGCGCCGCCGCCGCGGATGGGGTCGCGGCAAAACGCTCGTCGCTGTCGGCGATCACCACGGCGCGCCGTCCACGGGACACCCCGAGATACCCCTCGGCGACGAGTTGCTCGAACGCATGGCTGACCGTGTTGCGCGAAACACCGAGATCGGCCGCGAGGCGTCGGCTTGATGGCAGCATGCCGTTCCTGCCGAGGCGGCCGCTCGAGATCAGGCGCCTCAGCTGGTTCGTCAACTGCGCGGCCAGAGCGTCAGCGCCCGGGCGCTTCAGCTCGATCATTCCGGAGACCATCGGTTCGGAAACTGGCACTTTGTTTTTTTCCAATCTGGTGCTTTATCGAGCGCCAGTCTGGATCATATTGGCCGGCGGGAATTACTTCAAGGACACTCGATGAATGCCTCCTTGTCGCCGCGCATTGCCGCCGGCCTGTTTGCGATCGTGGTCGTTGCCTGGGGCGTCAACTGGTCGGTCACCAAGCTTCTCGTGCACGATGTTCCACCGCTCTGGACCGCCGCGATAAGAAGCTTCATCGCGCTCGGCGGCTTGCTCGTCATCCTCCGGCTGAGCGACAATCTGATCGTTCCGGAATGGGGCGATGTTCCCATCGTCCTGAGCGTCGCGCTGCTGCACATGACCTTGTTCGCGATGCTCGCCGCGGCGGGATTGCGCTTCCTGCCCGCCAGCAAAGGCATCGTGCTCGGCTACACGACTCCACTTTGGGTCGCGCTGGCGGCGCCGGCCCTGAAAAAGGAGTCGTTGAGCTCGTCGAAGATCGCGGGTGCCGGACTTGGCGTCGCCGGCCTCGCCGTGATCCTGAACCCGGCGTCGATCGACTGGTCCGACCTCGATGTGGTGGTCGGCGCCGGAATGGTCATTCTGGCCGCTATCTGCTGGGCCGCCAACATCATCTATATTCGCGCCCACCGGTGGATCGCATCCCCGCTTCAGCTGCTGTTCTGGCAGGTGCTTGTTGCGACCGTGGTGCTTTCGGTGGCAGCCCTGATCTGCGAGGGATGGCCACGGCTGCGATGGTCCTGGAATCTGTCGCTGCTGTTCCTCTATTCGGGATTGATCGGGACGGCACTCGCCTATTGGGCGATGTCGATGGTCAACAGAAGCATCTCGGCCTTGACCACGTCGCTGGGAACGACCGCCACGCCGATCGTCGGCGTTGCCAGCGCGGCCATCCTGCTGGGAGAGCCCGTCGACGGGAGTTTGGCCGTCGCTGCCGCGCTGATCATTGCCGGCATCGGATTGGCCACGCTGGGCAACCGGTCGTTTGGTCAGAGCGCCGGCAGCGGCCGCACCCGGAGTACGCCGCGCAGGCCAAGCGCTGAGCCGGCCAATATGCCGGCGACCGCGATGAACGACGCCAGCGCCAGCGTCGAGATTCCCGTGAGCCCCTGCCCGATCGAGCAGCCGAACGCCATCACGCCGCCGGCGCCCATCAACGCCCCGCCGCCGGCCGAGCGCAGCATGTGCTGCGGCGAGCGATAACCCTCCAGCTCGAAGCGTCCGGTCAGCAGGGCCGTCACCAGGCTGCCGGCGAACACGCCGCCGACGGTGGCGATGCCGAAATTCAGCGTCGATCCCGTCGACAGCATCACATATTGCAGGCCGTCGGCGATCGGCGCGATGAAGGTCAGCGAAGTCACCGGCACCGGGTTGAAATCATCCGCGCCGAGATGGCCGGTCGCGTACCAGCCGGCCGCGATCAGGAGCCCGACCGCGATGCCGGCCGCCATCTGGCCGATCGAGCGGCGGAATGGCGCGTGCGAGAAGGCAAAGATGATCAGCGCCGAGCTGACCAGCGAGGTCGCGAACATTCGGCCGTAGACTTCGTTCAGCCCGAAGCTCGACAACAGCGCCGGCAGCGAGATGATTTTTGCGGTGAACTGCGTCACTTGCACCGCGGCGATGCGCACCGGCGCGATCAGGCCCTTCAACGTCATCTCCGCGAAAATGCCAAGCACGATAATGACGACGAAGGAGCGCAAGTTGCCCTTTCCGAGCAACACCAGCGCGCGCGAGCCGCAACCGTTAGACAGCACCATGCCGTAGCCGAACAGCAGGCCGCCGAAGAACATCACCGGCGCCGAGAAGGACGGCTGCAAATAGATCGATTTGCCGAGATCGACCGAGCCGCGCGCAGCAAGCAACTGGGAAGCTGCGATCGCGACCCCCATAGCCAGCGCATAGGTGCGCACGAGCCGGCCGTCGCCCTCCGCCCACCAGCCGCGCAGGCTGCTCATCATGCAGAAGCCGCTGAGCAGCCCGATCGAGCCATAGAGCAGACCGATGACGAGGCCGGACAGGACGGCGATGGTGTTGGGGTCCATGGGTGCTCCCTCGTCATTGCGAGCGAAGCGAAGCAATCCAGAAACTCTGACCGTGGAAACAGTCTGGATTGCTTCGTCGCTTCGCTCCTCGCAACGACGATCTCATTTCTTCTACGGTTTCAGGATAACCCGGTCGCGCGACGAACCGGCGACCGCGACAAAGGCGCGCTTGGCCTCTTCCAGAGGATAAATCGCGTCGGGATTGATCGGAAACGGCTTCAACTTCCCGCTGGCAAATCCGGGTGCAAGCTCGCGCAAGACGTCGCCGGTGGCGATCGATGACAGCCCGAGCGTATCGATGCCGACATAGGTGTGCTGGCCGCGATAGAATTCGAGGATGTTGAACTGCACGATGCGGTCGATCGCGGCGATCAGGATCTGGCGGCCGCGCAAGGCGAGCGATTTGTGCGCCGCCTGGAAATAGGGATCGCCGACCGTGTTGAAGACGATGTCGGCGCCCTTGCCGCCCGTGAGCTCTCGCGAGCGCGTGGCGACATCGTTCACGGAGGCGTCGATGACTTCCACCGGCGAGTTGGTGTGGCCTTCATAGGCCTCGGCCTTGCGCGTCACGCCGATCGCACGCGCGCCGTGCCAGGTCGCGATCTGCACCGCGGCCTGACCGACCTTGCCGGTGACTCCCATGACCAGCACCGTTTCGCCCGGCTTCGGGATCCCGGCGCGGCGAAAACCTTCCATGGCCGTGACAAAGGGAACGCCGATGCCGGCGGCCTCCTCCCAGGAAGTGCCCTTCGGCTTCTCGACGGTCGCCTCGGCCTCCACAGCCAGACGCGTGGCATGGGTGCCGTCGCGGCGGATGCCGAGATCGCCGGAGGAACCGAACACTTCCCGCCCGACCATGCCGGGCGGCCCGTCGATCACGATGCCCGCATAGTCGCGCCCCGAGGTGCGCGGGAACACCGCATAGGGCATCAGCCCGGTCGCGGCCTTGACATCGGAGGGATTCACGGCAGCGGCCTTGACCTCGATCAGCACCTCATTGGCCGCGCGCGACAACGTATGGCGCTCGACCGCGGGCGCGAGCGAGGCGGCGTTTTCTGCCTTCACATTGAGCCGGACGCAACGGGCTTCGACCGCGACCGGTTTGGGGGGAGCCGTCATATCTGGGTCTTCCTGGTTTCCCTGCTTCGCAGGGGACAGGAGTTACCCTTTCGGCCGCTTGTCGTAAACACGCTTGGCCTTGCCGAGCGAGCGTTCCAGCGTGTCCGGCGCGACGATCCGGACCGCCGCGGTGATGCCGATGGTGTTCTTGATGAAGGTCACGACTTTCTCGGCATGCTCGTTAAGCCCGCTGCCGTCCCAGTGTTCGGGCCGCGCCTCGGCATGGATCGCCATCTCGTCCATCCGGCCCTCGCGGGTCAGCTCGATGATGAAGTGACCGCCGCACCAGTCGGTCGCGAGCAGCACCTCCTCGATCTGGGTCGGGAACACGTTGACCCCGCGCAGGATGATCATATCGTCGGATCGGCCCGTGACCTTCTCCATCCGCCGCATCGAAGGCCGCGCCGTGCCGGGCAGCAGCCGCGTCAGGTCGCGGGTGCGATAGCGGATCACCGGAAAGCCTTCCTTGGTGAGCGAGGTGAAGACCAGCTCGCCCTTCTCGCCATCGGGCAGCACCTTGCCGGTCTCGGGGTCGATCACTTCGGGATAGAAATGGTCTTCCCAGATGTGCAGGCCATCCTTGGTCTCCACGCATTCCTGCGCGACGCCGGGGCCGATCACTTCCGACAGGCCGTAAATGTCGGTTGCGTCCATGTCGAAGGCGCCCTCGATCTCGGCGCGCATCGCATTGGTCCAGGGTTCGGCGCCGAAGATGCCGAACTTCAGCGACGACTTGCGCGGATCCAGGCCGCGGCGTTTGAACTCGTCGAGGATTGCGAGCATGTAGCTCGGCGTCACCGTGATGATGTCGGGCCGGAAATCGTTGATGAGCTGCACCTGGCGCTCGGTCATGCCGCCGGAAATCGGCACCACTGTGCAGCCGAGCTGCTCGGCGCCGTAATGCACGCCGAGGCCGCCGGTGAACAGGCCATAGCCATAGGCGTTGTGGATGATCATGCCGGTTCGGCCGCCGGCGGCGCGGATCGAGCGCGCCATCACCGAAGACCACACGTCGATATCGGCCCTGGTGTAGCCGACCACGATCGGCTTGCCCGTCGTGCCGGAAGAAGCGTGCACACGCACCAGTTTTTCGCGCGGCACCGCGAACATGTTGAAGGGATAATTGTCGCGCAGATCCGTTTTCACCGTGAACGGAAATTTGGCGAGATCGGACAGCTCCCTGAAATCGGAGGGGTGCACGCCGGCCGCATCAAACGCCTTCTTGTAATGCGCGACGTTGTCGTAGGCATGCTTCAGCGACCAGGCGAGGCGCTTGTTCTGCAACGCCATGATCTCGTCGCGCGAGGCGCGCTCGGCGTCATCGAGTTCCGGCGTATAGCCGTCTGCCTTGGTCTTCAGATTTGTCGAAGCCATCCTGCGTTTCCTCGAAATGTGTTATTTTTGTTTGCGGTTGATCTCGTTTGGCGGAAGCCACGTGCCGCCGATGGTGCGGGAATGGCCGCGAAATTCGGCGATCACCTCGTCGCCTGCCTTAACCTGCACATCGTAGATGCCCGAGCGTCCGTTTCGCGAAATCTCGCGCGCAGTGGCAACCAGCTCGTCGCCGAGCTTGCCCGGCTTGATAAAGGTGATGTTGCCCTGCGCCGCCACCGCCTTCTCATTGTGGCTGTTGCAGGCAAAGGCAAACGCAGAATCGGCGAGCGTGAAGATAAAGCCGCCATGGGCAATGCGCTGGCCGTTCACCATGTGCGGCTGCACCTTCATGGTCAGCGTGGCGCGCCCCGGCCCGACCTCGACGATTTTCATGCCGAGCCCGCTCGAGGCATCGTCCTCCTTCCACATCGCGTCCGCGCAGGCGCGCGCGAGGTCATCCGGCGATAGCGTGGCCTTCACGTTCAAAAGCCGCCTCCCTTCACTTTTTGAGCATGATCTTGTCGGAAAACCGGTACCCACTTTTCCGGATCATGCTCTAGACGTGATCGTAATCCACCACGATCTTTTCCGAAACCGGCTTGGCCTGGCAAGTCAGGATAAAGCCGGCCTTCAGTTCCCACGGCTCCAGCGAGTAGTTCACGTCCATCGCCGCCTTGCCCTCGACCAGCTTGGCGCGGCAGGTCGAGCACATGCCGCCCTTGCAGGCGAACGGCAGGTCGACGCCGGCGCGGAGCGCGGCATCGAGCACCGCCTCGCCTTCGGCGACCGGCACCTCGCGCCTTTTGCCGTCGATGATCAGCGAGGCAAACGCCTTTGGCGGCGCGCCGGGCGCAATCACCTTCTTCGGCCGCGGCTTGCCGCCGAGGCCGGAGACGAAACGCTCGACATGGATGCGATCCTCGGCAATGCCGATGTCGCGGCAGGTCGCCTCCATATCATCGCTCATGCCGGTCGGGCCGCAGATGAAGACGTGATCGACCGTTGAAGCCGGCACCAGCGAGCGCAGCAGCACCCTCGCCTTCTCGCCATCGAGCCGGCCATGCAGGATCGGGATGTCCTGCTCCTCGCCGGAGATCACATGGAACAGCGAGAAGCGCTGCAGGAAACGATCCTTCAACTCTTCCAGCGCCTCGCAGAACATCACGCCTTCGGTCGAGCGATTGCCATAGAACAGGAAGAAGCGGCTCTTGGGCTCGCGCGCGAGCACGCCCTTCACGAGCGAGAGGATCGGCGTGATGCCGCTGCCGGCAGCAAACCCGACATAGATCCGCGCCTCGTCGGGTGCCGCCGCCACGCCAAAGCGACCGGTCGGTGTCATCACGTCCAGTTCGTCGCCAGCTTTCAGTTCGTCCGCGGCCCAGGACGAGAAAGCGCCGCCGTCGACCTTCTTCACCGCGATGCGCAGCTCGCCGTCATCGGGGCCGGAGCAGATCGAATAGGAACGGCGCACTTCCTCGCCACCCATCGTGGTGCGCAAGGTCAAATATTGGCCGGGTGCGAAGGCGTAGTCGTCGGCCAGTTCCTTCGGGATCGCAAAGGTCAGCGACACCGCATCGGAGGTTTCGCGGCGCAGATCGTGGACGGCAAGGCGGTGGAAACGGGGCGCGGCTGCGGACATGGTCAGTGACACTTGAAATAGTCAAAGGGTTCGCGGCAGGACTTGCAGCGCCACAGCGCCTTGCAGGAGGTCGAGCCGAATTCGGAAAGCAGCTCGGTATTTGACGAGCCGCATTGCGGACACGCGACTTCCTGCACGCCAAACAGCGCGCGGCGCGAGCTTGCAGGCAGCGGCGGCGCAATGCCGTACTCCCGGAGCTTGCGGCGGCCGTCCTCGCTCATCCAGTCAGTGGTCCAGGCCGGCGACAGCACGGTACGGATTTTCGGCTTGGCAAATCCCTCGCGCTCCAGCGCAAGCTCGATCTCCAGCGCGATCATGTTCATGGCGGGACAGCCGGAATAGGTCGGCGTGATCGCGACCTCGACCCCATCACCGGTCACGGTGACCTCGCGCAACACCCCGAGATCGGCGATGGTCAGCACGGGGATTTCCGGATCGACCACGCGCGAGGCCGCATCCCAGGCGCGCTGGCGCAGATCGGCGGCGCTGAGGGCCGCCGTCACCATGTCGCCCCCGGGAAAGAGCGTTGCAGCGACTGCAACTCGGCGAGGAGATGACCGAGATGCTCGCTGTGCCGGCCAACGCGGCCGCCCTGCTGCATCCAGTCGTTCTTCGGCAGTGTCAGCGTCGCTTCGTTGACCACGCCGGTAACGGTTTTCAGCCATTGCGGCTTCAGGCCGGCGGGATCGATTGCCACGCCAGCCTCGATCAGCGCACGTTCGGCGTCGTCGACCGCAAACATCTCGCCGGTGAAGGCCCAGAGATCGTCGATTGCGGCCTGGGCGCGGCGGTGGCTCTCTTCCGTGCCGTCGCCGAGCCGGACGATCCATTCGGAGGAATGGCGCAGGTGATAGGCGCTCTCCTTCTCCGACTTTGCCGCGATCGCGGCCAGTGTCGCGTCGGATGATTTCATCATCGTGCGCCAATAGAGATCTGCGAAGGCGGAATAGAAGAATTGCCGCACCATGGTGCGGGCGAAATCGCCGTTCGGCTGCTCGGTCAGGAGCAGATTGCGATACTGCCTGACGTCGCGCAGATACGCGAACTTGTCCTCGTCGTTGCCCTTGCCTTCGACCTTTGCGGCGTAGGTGTAGAGCTCGCGCGCCTGGCCGAGCAGATCGAGGGCAATGTTGGACAGCGCCATGTCCTCTTCGAGCATCGGCGCGTGGCCGCACCATTCCGACAGGCGATGGCCGAGGATCAGCGCATCGTCGGCGCGGCGCAGGACGTAGAGGACCAGCGGGGTTTCGGAGACTTGGATCGAGGCGACAGCCATTTTGTCCAACCGGTTAAATTCTTATCACCGTCATCGCGAGGAGCGAAGCGACGAAGCAATCCATACTTGCTTGGTGGCTCCATGGATTGCTTCGCTTCGCTCGCAATGACGAAGCGGGGTCACATATGCCCGACTTCCTCGGGCACGTCGTAAAAGGTCGGATGCCGGTAGATCTTCGATTCCGCCGGCTCGAACATCATGCCCTTCTCGGACGGATCCGAAGCGGTGATCGCGTTCGACGGCACGACCCAGATCGAGAGACCCTCGCCGCGGCGGGTGTAGATGTCGCGCGCGGCCTGCAGCGCCATGGTGGCATCGCTCGCATGCAGCGAGCCGCAATGCTTGTGCGCAAGCCCGTTGCGGCTGCGGATGAAGACTTCCCACAAGGGCGTGTTCGGCGTGGCCATCGTGATCTCCTTATTCCGCGGCTTGCGCGAGCTGGCGATGCCGGCGCTTCTCGGCGAAGCTCGCTGCCGCCTCGCGCACCCAGGCGCCCTCGTCATGCGCCTTGCGCCGCGCCGCCATCCGGTCGCGATTGCAGGGGCCATTGCCGGCGAGCACCTGGTTGAACTCGTTCCAGTCGATCTCGCTGTAGCGCCAGTGCCCTTCCGCATCCTGCTTCATGCCAGGATCGGGAACGGTGAGGCCGAGGAACTGCGCCTGCGGCACGGTGGCGTCGACGAATTTCTGGCGCAGCTCGTCATTGGAGAAGCGCTTGATCTTCCACTTCGTCGAGGTGTCGCTGTGCTGGCTCGCCTTGTCGGGCGGGCCGAACATCATCAGCACCGGCCACCACCAGCGATCCAGCGCATTCTGCGCCATCGCCTTCTGATCCTCGCTGCCGCGGCACAGCGTCAGCATGATCTCAAAACCCTGACGCTGGTGAAACAATTCTTCCTTGCAGACGCGGATCATCGCGCGCGCATAGGGACCATAGGAGCAGCGGCAGAGCGGGATCTGATTCATGATCGCCGCGCCATCGACCAGCCAGCCGATGGTGCCGATGTCGGCCCAGGTCAGCGTCGGATAATTGAAGATCGAGGAGTACTTCGCCTTGCCGGCCAGCATCGCGTCGACAAGCTCTTCGCGCGAGGTGCCGAGCGTTTCGGCGGCGGCATAGAGATAGAGCCCGTGGCCGCATTCGTCCTGGACTTTCGCGAGCAGCGCGGCCTTGCGGCGCAGGCTCGGCGCGCGGGTGATCCAGTTGCCCTCGGGCAGCATGCCGACGATTTCGGAATGGGCGTGCTGGGAAATCTGCCGCGTCAGCGTCTTGCGGTAGGCGGCGGGCATCCAGTCGTTCGGCTCGATGCGCTCGTCGACATCGATGCGCGCCTGAAAGTCTTGCGCACGCGCGGCGTCCTCGACCCCGCTGCTATCAGCGTCAGACGTGTTCAGCGCCTGCGTGTACATGCCGACCTCCCTCGTAGCTTTCCTTGCATTGATTGAGGTCAATATATAACAATAAATTCTGCATTGCAAGTTATTTTTGTAACATATCGAACCGCTGCCCGAGTTCCGCAACGCCTTCGGCAGCGGCCCGCTTTCGTTGCTTCCATGCTGATCAAGCCATTGTTCGGACGAGGGAAGCAGCGCGCGATAGATCTCGCCGCAGAGCGCGCGCGCGGCCCTGCCCGGCCAATCCTTCGGCAACAGCGCCTCCGGCAATAGCGGGTCGCGCAGCACCACGCGGCGATAATGGTGGATCAGCAGGATGCGCGCGGTGAAGGCGTCAGCATCGGAAAGCTGCTCGCGCCGCTCGATGAAGGCGCGCAGCGGCTCGAAGGTCTTCATGAATTTCAGATAGGCGTCGGCCGTGCGATCGAGCGGCCAGCTTTCGCTGAGCAGGCGCCGGCCGCTATCGTCCTCGGCGGACACCTCGAGCCGGATCGCGCTGGACGCTTCCTCAGGAACGGGCACGCCCGACGGCGCGACCCATACGCCCGGCAGCGGACTGCCGAAGCCGGCATTCTTCAGCGCCTCGCGCGCGGCATCGCGGTCCTCGCCATTGCCGATCAAGAGCAGCTCGAAACGCCCGGTCCAGTCCGACGGCGGCGGGTCGTAGATGTGTTTGGTGGCGATATCGAAGGTCAGCCGGCCCTTCTTCACCAGCCGGTAGAAACTGTTGCGGCCGACCTTCTCGCGCTCGAACCAGCCATCGGCCGTAAGCCGCGACATCGCGGTGCGCACCACGCTTGCATCGATGTCGAGCGTCTCGAAAAATTCCAGCAGCGTGCCAAGCCACAGCGAGCCGCCGCGCGGGACGATGGCATCGCCGAACACGGTGATGATGATGGAGCCCGTGCGCGAGGGCTCGCGCTTGAGCTGATCGATGATGCGGGCAAGCGGCTGCGGCATGCGTTCAGGCATAGCGCAGTTCGCAGCTTGCGAACAATCCGGACGGCTTACCGGTTCGGATCGGGGTAAGACCATCGCGCGCCAGCCGGAGCGGTCGAACGGCTTCCACTGGCCTTCGGCCTGCGCGAGGCGATCGGCCACCGCATAGACCGCGGCGGGGTGATGGCCCATGCCGCAATGGCTGCTCTCGACCTCGATGCTCTCCGTCTTCGCCGAAGTCTTCTCCTTGCAGCCCTGCCAGGCGCAGATGCCGTCGGTGCGGCTGAAAATGGCGGTGGTCGGAACCGGCGGCGGCTCGGCCAGCGTGCCACCAAAGCGCGGGTCTTCCTCGTCGGCGCGGCGGCCGCTGGCGAATTCATAGACGCGCCAGGCATTGGTCGAGCGCGGCGGGCCGGCGAACGGGCTGCCGAGCGTGATCACGCTGCGCACGCGCTCCGGCATCATCTTGGCGAGCTGGCGCGCATAGAGACCGCCGAGGCTCCAGCCGACCAGCGAGACCTTGCGGCCATGGGTGTCGTTCATCTCCTCGAGGAGATCGGTCATCCCGTGCTGCACGCCGGGGCGAAGGCCGAGATTGCGTCCCTGCTCCCAGCCGCTCACGGCATAGCCGCGGTTGCGCAGGAAAGCGCGCAGCGGCCGCGTCGACGTGTCGGAGGCGATCAGCCCCGGCAGCACCAGCACCGGATGGCCGTCGCCGCGCGGCGCGAGCGAGAGCAGCGGCAAGCGCACCGAGGAAAGCGCCAAATTCATTGATGGCGCGCCCTTCCAGGAACATCAGCGTCCTGGACGGCGGGCGAAGCGTCTGCGCAGCAACGGACATTTCATTTCCTTTCGAGGCCGGCCCCTGAAGTCGCGGCAGCCGGCCAATGGATCAATGAACGGACGCAAATCTCGTGGAATCGTTTCGCAACGCAACAAACCCATTTGAAAAGCTAGGGAACCATTCCTGGGTGTTTCAAGCCAACCAGTTCATACTTCGCAGCCGTAAATACGACGGACGTGATGAATTGGTCACAACAGCCGAAGCAGGAATTCGGCGGTGTAAAGCGCCAATCCCGCAAGCCCGCCGATCAGCGAGCCGTTGAAGCGGATATATTGCAGGTCTTTGCCGATATTGATTTCGATCAGCGAAATCAGCTGTCCCATGTCCCAGGATTTCACCTGGTCGGAGATGAAGGTCGACACGCCGCTCTTCTGGTCGGCGACGAAGCTGCGCAGCACGGTGACGAGGCCCTGATTGATTTCCGCGCGCAGCTCCGCATCGCCGGCGAGCGCTTCGCCGGCGGCAACAAACATGCCGCCGAGATGACGCTGCAGCATCTGCGTCTCGCCGGAGGCGCTCTGCTCGATGAAGGCTTTCGCGTTCGACCAGATGTTGCGCGCGAGATCGTTGAGCTCCGGACGCACCAACAGGTCGCGCTTCAAGCCTTCGATGCGCTTCGCATAGTTCGGGTCGGTCGCGAGCCGATCGACGAAGGTCAGCACCATGCGGTCGAATTCGCCGCGGAAGGGATGTTTGGGATCGCTGCGGATTTCCTCGAAGAAGGAGCCGGCGGAGGCGACGATCTTGTTCAGGAGAAACTTGTCGGCGCGATAGAGTTTCAGGAGCGTCGGCAATTCGTCGCGGATTTTCGCGCGGATCATCGCCATGGTATCGGGGGTCGTGATCGTCTCGTGCACGATGCGCAGGAGATCATCGAGCAGCGCCTGATGCCGACCTTCCTCGACAAAGGCGCGCAGCGTGCCGGCGGCAAGCGGCGCAAGATCGACGGAGAGCAATTGCGCGGTGATACGGCGGGTGATGAAGGTCATCAGGCCCGAGCTTTCGGTCGCGGAAAATGCTTCCGGCAACAGCCGCAGCGCAAAACGCGCGAGATCATCGCTCTTCTTGCGGTCGCGCAGCCAGTCGGCGACGAAGGAGCCGAAATCGATTTGGCGCAGCTTGGCTTCGACCGGCGCGGCTTCCAGGAAATGCACCTCGATGAACTCGCCGAGCTTGTCGGCGATGCGATGCTGGTTGCTCTGGATGATCGCGGTGTGCGGGATCGGCAGGCCGAGCGGCCGCTTGAACAGCGCCACCACCGCATACCAGTCGGCGAGACCGCCGATGGTGGCGGCTTCGGCAAAGGCTGCGACGAAGCCGAAGGCGGGATGCGTTGTCAGCAAAAGCTTCGCGACGACGAACAGCGCAAGCGTGCCCGCCAGCACCAGCGTCGCCTGCAACTTGACGCGCCTGAGCTCGGCGGCGCGCGAGGCGTCGCCGGGCGTGTCGAAGGGGAAAGTGCTCGTTGACGTCATGGCTGCAGAATACCAACTTCCGTCATTGCGAGGAGCGCTGGCGACGAAGCAATCCAGCCTTTGCCCGGAGACAATCTGGATTGCTTCGCTTCGCTCGCAATGACGTATGCGCACCAAAAAATAAGGCCCGCATCGGCGCGGGCCTAGAAATATTGGATCCGCCGATCGACTTTTGATCAGGCAGTCTTCGTTGTAGACCTTGGCGAGGTTGTCCTGGGCGGTCTTCGCACCGTTGGCAACGAGCTTGCCGAGGTATTCGGTGGTCGACTTGGCCCGCGAGACGACCACTTCGCCCCGCGCACGAGCGAGATCCGACTGGATCTGCACCGCTTCATTGAGCGACTTGGCGGAAGCAAGCTTGTCGATGCCGGCGAAGAACGCTTCGGCGTCCTGGTAGATCGCCTGCTGGATATTGCGGCTGATCTTGGCGAACTCGCTGACGGAATCGGCAGCGGCGGTCTCGATCGCAGCCGTCACCTTCTCGGAGCCGGCGTAAACGTCGGCAGCGCGCTCCTTGGCGGAGCTGGCGGTCTTCTTGACGAACTCACGGGCAGCCTCGGGGACTTCCACGTTCTGGAAATTCTTGAACGCCTCGGTGACGGGCGCGAAAGCTTCTTTGACGGTGTTGAACATGGTGTTGGTTTCGGTGGTCATGGGGTTCTCTCCATCCTCAGGTTTTGAGCTATGGGCTCACCCCGTCCGGATTTGGCCCGGGGCAGAATTGATATGGCATAGTTAATGGTGCGATGCAACAATGATGTTGCATTGCGATATCACGAATTCGTGATAAGCCGGAATTTGGGCGGTTTGCCCAGCCGAGGGGCTCAATGGCTGGACCGCCTCCGGCAGCCCAAAAGCCTCCAATTGGGCCGCGAACTGCGCGATATTGTGCCCCAGCACGACAATATCGTGCGTTCTTGCCATCGACATCCCGAACATGGTCGCGGAGCAGCGCCTCCGCCTTGAAGCCGAGGCTTTCAAAAAGGGCAATCGCCGCCCGCTGATCGACTGTCATCTGGACCGACAGTTTTTCCAGCCCGCGCGCCCAGAGCGCCAGGAGAAACGTCTCCTGCGACAGCGCCCGGCCGACCCCCTGCCCGCGCACATCGGTCGAGACCACCATGCGTAGCTCGCCGACATGCGGCGACCAGGAATGCGGATCGCGCACCAGCGTGCCACAGCCGACCACCCTTGCCTCCTTCACCGCCAAAAGACTGGTGATGGCACCGCGCTCGATCTCGTTGATCCAGGCCGACAGCACCTTCGGCTCGCTGATGTTGCGCGGCAGGAACAGCAAATCATGCGTCGGCAGTTTTCTCGCGAACTCGAGCACGGCGCCTTCATCCGCGCGCGACATCAGGCGAAATTCGATCTCGCCGGCATCGGTGTTGGTGTGTCGTGGATAGGGACGCGCTTCACTCATATCGATCTTCCAGCCAGCCAGGAGTCCAATTTCGGCCACAGCCGCTTGACCGCGTTGGCGCCGGCGACAAGCGAGACGTGACCGCCTTTCAGCATCACCTCTTCCTTGTCCTGCGAGCCCACCTTCGGGATCAGGTGCCTGGCCGCTTCATAAGGCACGATGTGGTCGTGCTCGGCCACCGCATGCAGGATCGGCACCTTGATATCGGCGATATCGGCCTTGCGGCCGCCGACCGTCATGGTGTCGTTGAAGAGCTTGTTGTCCCACATCAGGTCCTTGGTGATGGCGCGGAAATATTCGCCGGCCAGCGGCAGCGTGTCGGTCGCCCAGCGATCGAACATCCGGTAGGATTTCACGTATTCGTCGTTCCAGATGTTTTCCCAGAGCTGGATCTGGCTGTCGTGCGCGCAGGCCGGCCGCAGCATCTCGAAGGACGACAGGATCATCTCCGGCGGCACATTGCCGACGCTGTCGACCAGGCGATCGACATCGAAATAGCGGCGGTCGGAAAAATTGTGAAACAGTTTCATCTCGCGGAAATCGATCGGCGTGGTGAAGCAGATCAGGTTCTTCATCGGCCCGTCGTTGAAGATCGAGCCATAGAGCAGCGACAGCACGCCGCCGAAGCAATAGCCGATGACGGAGATATCCTGCTCGCCGAGAATCCTGCTGCACCCGGCGGATGCAATCCGGAATGAAGTCGAGGACGTAATCCTCCATCTGCAGCGACTTCTCTTCCGGCTTCGGCGCCATCCAGTCCAGCATGAAGACGTCGTAACCGCGCTTGAGCAGGAACTCGATGAAGCTCTGGCCGGGCACCATGTCGAGGATGTAGCCGCGATTGGTGGTCGCCATCACGATCAGCACCGGCACGCGGTACACTTCATCGGCTAGCGGGCGGTAGTGATAGAGATTCATGGTGCCGCGGGCATGCAAGATGTCCTTCGGCGTCGAGCCCAGCGCCGGCCCCGAGGTCGAAAAATATTCGACACCCTTGATGCTGCGCTGGATCGCGCGCTGGACCTCGGACTGGATCCGCTCCGGGATGTCAGCCAGATCGAGGGCCGCAGGCGCGTTCATTTTTGCTCTCCCGCTGGAGGCGGCGCGGCCGATGGAGCCGCAGACGCCGGCGGGCGCTTGGTGCGCGGCGGCCGCGGCGCGCTATAGCCGGTCGGCGCGGCGCCGGCATTCATCTGCTGCAGCATCGCCTTGATCTCGTTGAGCTGGCCCTCGATGTTCTGCAGCCGCTCGGCCATGCCGACCATCTGCGCGCGGCTCGGCAGGTTCATGTTGAGAAGATACTTCTCCATGAACTCGCCGAACTGCTTTTGCGCGCCCGCGCTGGCACCGCCGGCCTGGTTCATCGCCTTGGAAAATTCCGGCGACGACATGGTCTGGTTGGCGAAGGCGTTGAATCCCTTCTCCATCTCGCCGACCATGTTCTGCCATAGCGCGATGGGATCGCTGCCCTTGTCAGCCATCGGCGTCCTCCTCCACATGAGGGCTGCACGCCCTTCTTTTTCGCCATACCACACCGTTGCGACAGCCCGGTCAACCTGCTGCGACAAGCGGAACGGGGACCGCCAAAAATCTTCTGCGGCAGCGCAAACCGTGCCATAGAGTTCCAAGGCAACTCCAGGGAAACGCCGCCGTGACGACAGCGCACCAGCCTCCGCAGATCGCCCGCGCCAATGGCATCGACATCTGTTACGAGATTTTCGGCGACGTCCAAGCAGAGCCGATGCTGCTGATCATGGGGCTCGGCGCCCAGATGGTGCTGTGGGACGACGAATTTTGCCAACGCCTCGCCGCGCGCGGCTTTCGCGTCATCCGCTTCGATAACCGCGACATCGGCCAGTCCTCGAAGCTCACGGGCGGCAAGCGGCTGACCCCGCTGGAACTCTTGAAGCTGCGGTTCCTGAAGATCCCGGTTGCCGCGCCCTACAAGCTCCGCGACATGGCCGAGGACACGATTGCCCTGATGGACGGGCTCGGCATCCGCTCGGCGCATCTGGTCGGCGCCTCCATGGGCGGCATGATCGCCCAGGAGATCGCGATCATCTTTCCCGAGCGCGTGCGCTCGCTGACCTCGATCATGTCGACCACAGGCAATCCCAAAGTGCCGCCGCCGACCCGCGAGGCCGCCGCCATGCTGATGGCGCCGCCGCCGAAGACGCGCGACGAATATATCGCCCGCTTCGCGCAGAACTGGAAAGTGCTGCGGGTCGGCAGTTTCCCCGAGGACGAGGCGCTCGACCGCTCCCGCGCCGAACGCACCTATGACCGCGGACTCAATCCGGCGGGCGTAGGCCGGCAGCTCCGCGCCATCCTCGCCTCCGGCAGCCGCAAGCAGCGGCTGCGCAACGTCACGGCGCCGACGCTGGTGATTCATGGCACCGTCGATCCGCTGGTGCATCCGATGGGCGGCCAGGATACGGCCGCGTCGATCCCCGGCGCGAAGCTGATGATGATCGAGGGCATGGGACACGCGCTTCCCCTGCCGATGTGGCCGCAGATCATCGACGCGATCGACAAGCATGCGCATGGGGCTGCGGCGAAAGCGGCGTAGGTTCGTTCGTCGCGATCCAGATCATGTGACGTGCACCGCGACCTTTGTCGGTCGCGCGGATGGCAACCTCGTTCACGGCGAACCCAGCTTGGCGAAGCCGCCCCGAGAACTTCGAATTCGGCCCGGACGACCAGACGGCGAGCACACCGCCTCGTCGTAGCGCGGTGTAGGCCTTCTTCAGCCCAGGGACATCGTACAACGCGTCATTGGCTTTGCGGGTGAGACCTTCCGGGCCGTTATCGACGTCGAGCAGGATCGCATCGAACACGGGCTGATCCCTTTCGATCACCTGCGCAACATCCACCTCGCGAAGTTCGACGCGGGGGTCCTTCAAGCTGTCGCCAAAAATTTCTGCCATCGGGCCATTCGCCCAGGCGACGACCGCCGGCACCAGCTCCGCCACCACGATCTGAGCTTCACTTCCGAATACGGCGAGCGCCGCACGCAGTGTAAAGCCCATGCCCAATCCGCCGATGAGCACACGGGGACTCTTGACCGCTTCAATCTTCTTCGCCGCGAGCGTGGCAAGCGCCGCTTCGGAGCCCGAAAGACGGCTGTTCATCAGTTCGTTGCTACCGAGCATGATGGAAAACTCGGCGCCGCGCCGCATCAGCCGCAACTCCCCGTCAGTGTCGGGAACACGTGCGGTATCGATTTTTACCCATGGGATCATGCGGACCTTCTAGCACGATCGGCTCTGCGTTGCTTCCGCCTTCGCGCGTTGAGCTACAGTGGACACGTCGCTGCGCTCGCAATGACGACCCCAAGACACAGTGTCACCATTCCCGCGGCACGAAATGCCCGAGTTTTGCGTCAGCGTTGTCCCCCGAAATACAGAGGGCGCAGGGAAGACCGGATGCTGGTTGCACCCGCGGCCTCGTGTGCAGTGTAGAAAGCACACGAGTGTAGTCACCACAGGTTCAACCGGAGCGACCCGGCCTTCCCTGCGCAATGGTGCTACGGCTTATACGCGCTCTCCCCGGTGTCCGGGCTTGATAGCCACCGTCGCTTCACAGATTACGGCGTGTCGGGCCCGAAGGGCCGTCATCGCCATCCTGCGAAGCTTGATCCCAGCGTCGGAGGATCAGGACCACACGACTTTGCCGTCCGCGGCCAACATCATTCGTCGAACTGATGCGGCCTACGTCCATCGCATCCCGCCTCCACGTTCGTGACGACGCGTACGCCCCTCTTGCCGAGGCGGGATGGCGCGACAAGAACACATATTTCTGAAAAACGGAAGAGAAATATTTTTCGCGAAGGGGCTGGACACGAATTTGCAAAGCCTACCCGTCGGGCAAATCACCTTATTCAAGCCATTGAATCGCGATGAGATATCGACGACTGTAACCAAACCCGGACGACCAGCGAAAATAGTCTCGTCAGATCACGCCAGCGAAGCTGCGCAGACCAAGAAGGTCTGCCGTCAGACGCCGGCAATGTGAAGATCGACGCCTTCTCGTGGAATTTTCCGCCGTGTACGCGTCTAACGGCTTCGGTCATCAAACCTATGGAGAGTGAGCAGTGGGACTGTCCTGGCAACAAGGTCCGCTCTCAACGGGAGCAATCGGCCGGTTCCTCGTGCCCGAACCGCTGCCCAAGAAACTGTTGTACATCGAGCCGTTGCGCCGGCGCATGCGCGTGCGCTTCGGGGGAAGCTGGATCGCCGATAGCGAGCGCGTCCTTCTGCTCTTCGAGCCGGGCCGCTATCCGGTAGCTTACTTCCCGGAGAACGACGTTTCTCCACACACCCTGGAACGCACCGAGCATACCACGCAGCACCCCGATCTCGGGCTTACGTCCTGGTACAGCGTTCGGGCGGGCGAGCAGCAGACCGCGCCGCGAGGGGCGTGGCAGCACACCGGCCTGCCCGCCCACGCGAGCGAACTACAGGCACGCATCGCGTTCGCATGGCGGGCCATGGACGCTTTCTATGAAGAAGACGAACGAATCCTGGGTCATGCCGCTGACCCCTACCACCGCATCGACATTCGCCAGGCCTCCCGTAACCTCGTGGTGCGTTATGGTGACCGGATCATCGCCGACACCAAGCGGCCGCTGGTTCTCTACGAGTCCGGCTTCGCGCCGCGCTGGTACGTTCCACGCACGGACATCGATGAGTCCGCCCTCACTTCCGTGAAACTCCAGACCTTCTGCCCATACAAGGGACTGTGCAGCTATTACTCCATCGGTGACGCACGCCAGGCGGCATGGTCCTATCCTGACGCCTATCGTGAGGTCAGCCGCATCTCCAACCTGGTGTCGTTCGAACCGGACATCGTCTCGGTACATCTCGATGGCACCCAGCTCCATCTTGAGCCGGGTCAGACGGTGGTGCCGCACGGCCCCGATCGCAACCTCGACCTCGCTGAGGTGAGCACCCGGTGGCGGGCCCGCAGCGGCTGCGGGCGATTAGGGAAGGCTTCCAGTCCTCATCAAGCGGAATTGTCGCTGGAAAATCGCGACGGTCAGAGGGATCAGACGCACGCGGCGCCATGCGAGAAATTAGTTGGACTTTGGAGAGAACAGACCTCTTACAATCCCAGCATGGCATCGATCGAATATTTTCCCGCACCTGTGATGCAAAGCAGCAGAAAGCCTCCCACAATACTGAGGTTTTTGTAAAAGCTTTCCATGCTCTCGATTTTATTCGCACCTGTCGTTGTCCAATAGCGATGCGCAATGAGCGCACTTCCCAGCGTGTATAAAGCCAAGAGGACAGCCGAAAGACGCGTGAACGCTCCAACAGCGACGGCGAACGCAACCGGAAGCTCCGTGAAGATCGCTATGACAGTAGCCAGTACCGGAATCGGAGCGCCGTCCTGCACCATACGGCTCACCGTGCCAGAATAGTCCGTCAGTTTTCTCCAACCGAAAATCAAAAAGAGTGTCGCGAGAAGAAGGCGCGCCGCGAGAATGACTTCATCGTTGATGTCGTTTTCCATGACGCTGGCCTCGTTCTCTGCCTTCTCGTCGTTACGAAGCTGAAACCGGCCGTAAGAGCCACCTCCGCCACGCGCCTCCAGATACCCACCGATTATGCATGTAACTTGAACGCCTCGGTTTACGTCATTGAACTCGCAAGACACTAGAGACGAAAAGTACGCCTTGCTGTACCGTCTGACGCCACCGGCTCATTCGCCAGCGATGTGGGCGCCTTTCCGGGCCACCGAGCGTTTCATCAGAAGCACCAAGGGTCAATCCGAATTGGAGTCATCCATGAACCAGGTACAAGTCGAGCAGAAAACCTATCAGATGCCGCCGCAGGATGGGTTTACCGTCGCACACTTTCTCACCGTCGCCGACATCGAACGATCGGCTCGATTTTACGAAACGGTCTTCGGAGGTCGCATTCTGAGCAGAGGCGACAGCAGCGGCGCGCCGGGCTACATCCAGATCGCGAACACGTGGCTCATTGTCAACGTCGGGGGCGGTCCGACACCCGACAAACCATCAGTAACGCTCAGCGTTCCCGCCGACCCCGATTTCAGTCAGCAGCTTCATGAATATCCGTGTTGCGGATATTCAAGCATGCTATGAACTATGGCGAAGTCGAGGAGCCGAGTTTATCACGGAGCCAAAGGCCAAATACGGCGAGACGCGCTGCTACATTCGCGATCCGGATGGCTATATTATAGAAGTTGGGCAAAGCAAGCCGGGCGTCGCTTACGGCTAAACGGCACGACACATGAAAGCATCTGTGGTGACCGCGTAAGGCGGTCCGGAAGTGATGAATAACAGGATATGCCGGATACCAAGCCGGGCGCGGGCTATGTCCTGGTCAGGTGGCCGGCATCGTCGAAGCGCAAAGGCATTTGACCGTGCGAGACATCTTGCTTGACGGAATTGGAGGAACATTGCCTGCGATCGCGGCGATGCGCTTCGCGCTTGGGTCGTTCTTCGTCTTTTCCGGATTTCACAAGCTCACGAACAAGGAAAGACATAAGACATTTGTAGAGACGCTTAGGGCCCTTGGCATCCCATACATCGGCATATTTCAATGGTTCGTTCCGGGAGTTGAATTCTTTGGCGGCCTGGGCGTCGCGGTCGGATTTCTCACACCGCTGGCCGCCCTTGGCCTTCTGGTCATTTGTTTGGTAGCCCTCTTGACGAACTCTCCAACGGTGGTTGCGAGCTACAAACCGATTGACAGGGCAGATCGTGTCGACGATTGGCTTTATCAGCCGGAAGTGATGTACGCATTGATGCTGCTTTATTTTATTGCGGCCGGCGCCGGTCCGGTTTCCGTCGATCAGCTTCTGAGGCTCTGGATTGGCTAAGTGACAACAAGGGCTTGCGACTTCAGCGTCTACCGCGAATGGGGAGACCTTTGCTCGCCAATACGCGGGCACCCCCTCATTCGCCACCGATGTGAGCGCCCTTTTCGGCTACCGAACGTTTCATCAGCAGCACCACCGGCGCCAGCACCAGCGTCACCACGGCCAGCAGCAAAAAGACATCGAAATAGGCAAGTGACGATGCCTGCTGCTGGCGCAGATTCTCGAGGGTTTGCAAGGCCAGCTGCTGCGCGGCGGACGGATCGCCGGTCTGCTGCAGGAATGCAGCCCGAGCCTGATCGAGGAACGAAACGACGCCGGCGTTGAAGGAATCCAGGGATTCGCCAAGCCGCAGGATATGAAACTGGTCACGGCGCTCCTGTATGGTCTGCGCCATCGACGTTCCGACGCTGCCGCCCTCGTTGCGGAGCAGGCTCAGCAGGCCAACGGCGGCTCCACGCAGCAACGGCGGAGTATACCGATAGGCCGCCACATTCGCGGGCGCAAAGCATACCGAGAGTCCAAGGACCAGGATCACCCGAGGCCAGACCACCTGGCCTGGGCTGATGTCGAGGTTCATCTGCGACATCCAGTAGTTTCCGGCCGCCATGATCAGCAGTCCTGCCGCGATCAACCACCGCGCATCCATCCCACGGCCCATGGCCAGGCCGACGAAAGGCATCGCCACCACCGCAAAGAACCCAGCCGGCGACATCACCAATCCGGCGCTAAGGGCGTTGTAACCAAACAAGGACTGCAGCAGGCCGGGCAATGACGTGCTGGCGGCATAAAGGACGGCGAAGGCGCAAAAGATGATGAGGCAGCATGAAGCAAAGTTGCGTTCCAGCATGGGCTGGAAATTCACAATGGGGCTGGGATGGCGCATCTCCCACAGGATCAGTGCGATCAGACCCACGGCAGAAAAAACCGCGAGCGTCTGCACGCGCCAGAATGGATCGCTCAGCCAGTCCCACTCCTGTCCCTTGCTGAGCATCACCTCCCAGGAGACCATCACGATCACCAGGAGTGACAGGCCGATGGTGTCGAAGCGGAACGGCTGCTTCCTCAACTCCGCGCGCTGCTTCGTGAGATAGTCCGGATCCCGGAGCAGCGCATAACATGCCGCAAGCGCCACAAGACCGACCGGCACGTTGAGATAGAACACCCACCGCCACGAATAGCTGTCCGTGATCCAACCGCCGAGGGTCGGGCCCACCACCGGCGCCAACAGGGCCGCCAGGCCGAACAGCGTCATGGCAATGCCCTGCTTCTCCGCCGGGAAGGCGTCCAGCAGCACGCCCTGGCTGGAAGGCTGAAGACCGCCCCCCGCCAGGCCCTGCACGACGCGGAACAGGATCAGCTGATTGAGACTGGTGGCCATACCGCACAGTCCGGAAGCGAGGGTAAAGACGGCGATCGACAGCAGGAAGTAGTTGCGGCGACCGAGACGCGCCGACAGCCAGCCCGTGATCGGCAGGATGATGGCGTTGGCGGCAAGGTAGCTGGTGATAACCCATTCGCCGTCGTCGACGGTCGCCGACAGGCCGCCGGCGATGTAGCGCAGCGCGACTACCGCGATGGTGGTGTCGAGCACTTCCATGAACGTCGGTATCACCACGACAGCGGCCACCAACCAGGGGTTTACTCCCGCCTGGGATCGTGAGGGTGAAAGTGCCAGCGTCGTCATTTGTCGACGCCCCGTGCCGGGTGCGCGACTGACGCGGTGGCCGGCGATTGCCGCTCGCTGCCCTGAAGGAATTTTCCGGCGTCCGGTCCGGTCAGCGGCTTGTCGAGATAGACGTAGGGAACGACCGACGTGCCGATGAACAGCGGGTTCTTGTCCGGGTCATATCCTTCAAGCTCGATCCGGACCGGCAGCCGCTGGACGATCTTGACGAAATTGCCGGTGGCGTTCTGAGGCGGCAGCAGCGCCAGCGTCGATCCGGTGCCCATGGTGAAGCCGGCGATCCGGCCCCTGAACACCTGTTTGTCGCCGTACATGTCGACATAGAGATCGGCAGCCTGACCGATACGCAGGTCGCGCAGTTGCGTCTCCTTGAAATTGGCATCGATCCAGATCTCGCCGAGCGAGCGGACCGCCATCAGGCTCTGCCCGACCTGGACGTCGTTGCCCGGATTGACATTCCGGCGCGTAACGACGCCGTCGATGTCCGCGATGACGTCACAATAACGAAGGTCGAGCTCAGCCAAAGCGAGATCGCGTTTGGCGGCTTCGAGTTTGGCTTCGGCTTGCTTGACGGCCGGCGCCTCCGCGGCCAGCCGATCGAACGTGCGGTCGACGTCGCCTTGGGGATCGAGCTTTTCGAACTCCTCAAGCATCTGCTTCGGAGTCTGGTTGTAGGAATGGAGGACGCCGAGCTCGGCCGCGGTCTGAATCAGCTCTGCCTGCGCCTGCAGGACCGAAGAAAAGCTCTGATCCAGATCAGGCGGCACCTGGTCGATATCCGCGCTGTCCTCGGGTAGCGCCTGCAGGCCCAGGGAGACACGAATCTGGTTTACGTCGGCCAAGGCCTGGACGACCCCGGCTCGGGCAATCAACAACGCGGCCTGACGTTGATCATAGAGCTCGTGGCTCGCCGTGTCCGAAATAACCAGCTTCGAGGTCCGGTCGAACTCCTGCTGCGCGAGTGTAAGCGTGGCATTCGCCTTCTTGAGGCCGGCAACCCGGGCATGCAGCAGGGCGATCTGGTTTTCGACATTCTCCGTGGCCAGTTGCAATTGCCAGCGCCGGCTCACCGCCTGCGCCTCGATGCCGCGCACCGTGGCCCTGGCCGCCCGAAGATCCGCCTCTGCGGTATCGACGGCCGCCTTCTTTACGGCCACCGCGTCACGAAATGGCTCCTTGTCCAGCTCAACGAGAAGGTCCCCCTTGTGCACACGGTTGTTGTCATCCACGAGAACCCGGGACACCTGACCGTGAACGCGGGGAGCAACGAACGTCACATGCCCGTTCACGAAGGCGTCATCGGTCGAAACCGTGCTGAGAGCGAACCGGATCCAGGGAATGCCGAACACCGCGGCGAGCACGAGGACCAGGGCGCCCAGTGCTCCTATCAGGGCGCGCCGCCGCATTGACAGCCGTCCCGCTGGCGGGACGGGATTTGAAGCAGGATCTGCCTGTGGTGAGTTCGCGTTGGCGGCATCCGCATTGGCGTTGGCCGACATGTCGGTCGAACTTGCCTCGCTTCGAGGCTCGGTTATCTCGGTATGCATTGGATCCGCTCCCTAGGATCGTTTCTCACGCAATCTGATCGTCTTCATCGTCCATGCTCATTGTGGTCGCATCGACGGCAACTCTGTCTTTGCAAGCGGACCATCGGGCTCGACGTGCACCCTGACGCTACTGCCGGAATCATCGAAGCGTTCATCACGGCAAAGGCCACGATGATCACATTGGGTCGGCTCATCTTGCCGCGCGCCGCACGAGCAGGGCTCATGTCAAACTCCTCGGGCAGGAGTGCCATTGCATTGAGCTTGGTGAAGCTCGGTTTCCAGCACCTTCGTGCAAAAGCCTGGAAATTGCTCGTTATGTGTTGTTAGCGGCCGTTAGCTGTTGCGAGCGGGGGCAATTCCCGCTGGGCGGAATTTGCCGGGAGAGCGCAGGCCGCCGAACTTACCCTCGTCAGCTTCATCGCGTGATCGCCGACAGCGGCCTATGGACAACATCATAACATGGCTGCGAGCTGCCACCACAAATCACGGTGCTGTCAGCTTCGCGTCGTTTGCGGCCCATTCAGCCATGTTCCAAGCGGCGAATTTTTAAGCAGGTCCGATATCAACGCGCGTGGCCAATAACCGCCCTTGACCTCATAAACAGAACTGTTATTGTTCTGTTTATGGCAGCCAACAGTCTTCTCGCCGGAGCCGTTCAGATCCTCTGCGTCATTGCTTCTCGTGGCAACAACGGCGCGAACGCTGAACTACTGGCCAAGAGCTTGAATACCAACCCGGTCGTGGTGCGACGCATCCTCAAGGCGTTGGAAAGCCAGGGGCTGGTTGTGGTGAAACCGGGCCGCCACGGCGGCGTCGAGCTGTTGCGCTCTCCAGAGGAGATTACGCTGGAAGACGTCCACAAGGCCGTCGAACCGGACGGCGCGCTCTTTGCATTGCGTGAGCGCGGCAATGCGCGCTGCGTCGTCAACAATACAATGGTTCGTGTGCTGCCGCCCCTGTTCGCGGCAGCCGACGCGGCGGTCGACAAGGTGCTGCGGCAGACGCGAATCTCGACCCTCGTCCAAAAGATCGGCTGACCTCGCCCGCGACAAAAGTGCACCAGATCGTGCGAATAAACAAAACATATCATGTTTTGTATTAGATAGGAGATCGACATGAAACTTGGTAGTCTTGCGGCCGAAGTGTCAGCTTCCGAAATCGGCGGTCGCCAATCCGCGACCCGCAGACCGCAGGGCATCTTTTTCCGAACGCAGACGTGTGGCGGGCGAAGCCACGCGGCCCGGGCAGGTGCTCGCCATCGTTTGCGTTGGCATCGTGCTTGCCAACCTCGATCTCTTCATCGTCAACGTCGCGTTGCCGAACATCGCAGCCGACTTTCACACCGCCGATCTCGAAAAGCTGTCGTGGATTCTCAACGGCTACGCCATCGTCTACGCGGCCCTGCTCGTGTTCTTCGGCAGGCTCGTCGAACGTCATCGGCGCAATGCGAGCTTCCTGCTTGGCGTCGCCCTCTTCACCGCAGCTTCAGCGGCCTGCGCCGCGGCGCCGAATGTGGAAATGCTGGTCGCATTCCGCGTGGTGCAGGCGGCAGGAGCAGCCTTGATGACGCCGACGTCGCTTGGTCTCCTGCTCGCGACATTTCCTCCCGACCGGCGCGGCGGCGCGGTGCGGACCTGGACGGCAATCGGCGGCTTTGCCGCGGCGCTCGGACCTCTGGTCGGCGGTCTCCTCGTCGGCTGGAGCTGGCGCTGGATCTTTCTGGTCAATCTGCCGGTCGGCGCGGTTGCGCTGGCGATCGGCTACTGGAAGCTGCCGGAGGTGCCGGGCCACGATGTCCGCAGACCGGACGCCTGGGGGGCGGCACTCGTAACCTTCGGCATCGGCGCCCTCACCTACGGCATCATCAAGACGGGCGACTGGGGCTGGACGTCGTATGGAGTTGGAATAGCGCTTGCAATCGCCGCTCTTCTCCTCGCGCTCTTTGTCGTCGACTGCCTGCGCTCGGACAATCCGTTTATCGATCCCGCCCTCTTCCGCATCCGTCCGTTCACCGGCGCGACGCTGGTCATGCTGCCATATTCGGTCGCGTTCGGCGCGATGCTGTTGTCGCTTGCGCTTTGGATGCAGCAGGGCTGGAATTGGTCGGCCCTGAAAACCGGCGTTGCGATCGCGCCCGGGCCCTTTCTGGTCCCCGTGACATCGTTTCTGCTTGGCGGGCGGCTGATCGCGCGATTTGGCGCCGCAACTGTCGTGGCACTTGGCGTCGCGCTGTTTGCAGCCGGTATGATCTGGTTCGCCGTTGTGGCTGGACTTGAACCGAGCATGCCGACGGCGTTGATTGGCATGGTGTTCACGGGCGTCGGTGTCGGATTGACCTTTCCGACGCTCATGGGCACGGGCACTGCAGCGCTCCCGCCATCGTCTTTCGCCACCGGTTCCGCGGTTCTCAACATGACCCGGCAAGCCGCGCTCGCGCTTGGCGTGGCGATCTTCGTTGCCGTCCTCGATCATCCTCATTCGCCGGCAGAACGCCTCGCCGCCTTCGAGCGCGGCTGGTGGATCATGGCGGCGGTGACACTGACGTCTCTTGTGCCGCTCGTCTTGTTGATGCGAAAGCCGCGCTCGCTGTGAAGGCAACGCTTGGGAGACTGGTTCAAATCGCTTGGGGGATTTCGTTCACGCACCAGAAGACGAACATCAATGACCAGACCCCGATCATGGCGGCAGATGACAAAGCCATCCCCAAAGCCACGAAGGTATCGGCTATACGAGGCCCCGCGAGACGGGTTTCTTACCACCAGCCCTGTTGCACCGGACGATAGTACTGGCCGCCGCCCCGGCGCATGTTGCCAGGTGGGGGTTGCGGTTCCGGATTGCGCTGGAAGAAGAAGCCAAAGCCGTTTTCACCCCAGCCGTTGGCGCTCGCAACGGGGACCTCGACGACCGAAGGCCGGCGTGTGATGAACCCACCCTGGGGCTGGTTGTTCAATACCGCGACGAACTCGGTGCGATAGTTGGTCTCGCGGCTCAGCGGTTCGTCCGAGATGATGATCGAGGATCGCGGCGCCGCAGTCGGCGCGATGCGATCGAGCACTTCCTGCGGGATGGTGATGCGGTCGAGCGCGTCCTTGGCTTCGTCCCCGTTGTCGATCGTGACCGCGGTCCAGCGCAGGCCCAAATCGTTGCGCGCCATCGCCGTGAACACATGCGTGCCGATCGGCTTGTCGGGATTGCGGATCGTGACCGGAACCTCAATGGTCGCATCGAACACCTCGCCGCCTCCGTCCGGCGCCGGCTTATGCGTGTTGCGCCGCACGTAAAGCTTCTGTGTTGCCCGGCTGATGTAGACCGAGACCGGCTCAAGCGCGAGCTTCGCCTCGTTCGCCGCCTTGGCGGTGTCGGCCTTCCTCGTCACCGCCGCCTTGGCGGCGTCTTTCGCGGCAGCGGCAGCGTCGCGCTTCGGCTGCGCGTCGGCCTTGGCGGTATCAAGCGCCGTCCCCGCGTCCGCGGCCTTGGTGGCGGCCTTCTGCTTCAGCTCCTCGGCCCGCGCCCTGGCCTCGTCCGTCTTGGCGGCGGCGAGCACCTTGTCGGCATAGGCGAGTTCGGCATCTGCACGGCTCTTGAGCCCCTCCAGCTTGCGCAGCAACGCCGGCAGCGACGCCGTTTCGCGTGTCGTTGTCACGGCGGCCTTCTTCGCCTCCTCGGCCGTCTGGGCAGCCTCGGCCGCCTCGCGGGCGAGCGCCTCGGCCCTGGCCGGCGCGGCCGCGATGGCCTCCGCCTTCGGCACGAACAGCGCCGGATGGGAGAAATCGACCGGCTCGGCGTCGTTCGGCGAGATGATCACGCGCATCCCGATCTGCGTCTTGTCGAACAGATTCTCCGCAAAGCCAAAGGGCATCCGCACGCAGCCGTGAGAGGCCGCATAGCCGGGCAGCGGCCCGCCGTGCAACGCGATGCCGTTCCAGGTGATGCGCTGCATGTTCGGCATCCAGGCATCGTCATACATGCTCGAGTGGTGATCCTTGTCTTTTTCAATGACAGCGAAGACGCCGGCTGGCGTCTCGCGTCCCGTGGTGCCGGTCGACACCGGGGCGCGCAGAATCCAGCCTTCGGCGTCGTAGAAAGTGACCCGCTGGCTCTTGATCGACACGATCGCCATGATCGGCTCGCCGGCATCGCGGGGCGCCGTTGCCTCGGTGGGGGTAGCGGGGCGCGGCTGTTTCGCCGCGGCGTCGGCGGTCAGCGCCGCAATGGCCGCGAGCACTACAATGGCGGGAGTTCCCCAACGCCGGATCGCCATCGTGGATTGCGCCGTCGTTAATCGATTTGCCATGCCATGCCCCGGTTGAAATGCCAGTCCGCGCTGCGTCGATCAAGTGTCAGATCATAATTCTTAAAATTAGCTGACCGCCGCCAGCAATCAACGCTGCCACATCGCTCCTGGGGACTATCGGCACGTCCCAGTGGCAGTCCTCTAATATACGACAGCCCGCGCAGGAGAAAGGGTGGCTCGCGGCTGAAATTGTCACATAATGGATATGCCTTGGTCTTGCACCGAGTTCCAAGAAAAGCGGACATTATTGAGCTGCGGCGGACGTATTCGCTTTTCCCACCGTACAGTCCGAAACTATCCCCCCGCCCAGACATCCAGCACGTAGCGGTTCTTCGCGCCCATGTCCTCGATCCAGCGCGTGCCGGCTGCGGCATCAGCGCCAGAGCGTTCGCGATAGATCGAAACCAGCGCCGCCTTGACGTCAGGCTCCATCTTGCCGCCGTCGCCGCAGACGAAGACGACCGCGCCCTGCTCGATCAGCTGCCAGACCTTGTCCTTCTCGGCGGCGACCAGATGCTGCACATAGGTCTTGGCGCCGTCGGCGCGCGAGAAGGCTGTGATGAGTTCGGTGATGCCATCAGCCGCAAAGGCCTTCAGCTCGTCGGCATAGATGAAATCCTGGTCGGGATGACGGCAGCCGAAGAACAGCATCGCGGGCCCGAGCGTCGCGCCCTTGGCTTTGCGCGCGGCGCGCTCCTGCAGGAAGCCGCGGAACGGCGCGAGCCCCGTGCCCGGTCCGATCATGATGATCGGCACCGCGGGATCGTCCGGCAAGCGGAAGCCGGCCTTGGTCTCACGAATGGTGGCGTGAATGGCTCTCGCTGGCGCGGCGGCCCGCGAGATAGTTCGAGCACACGCCTTTATAGATGCCGCGGCCCGAGCTCGCCGCGCCCTCGACCACGCCGACGGTGACGCTGCAACGCGCTTGCATCGCCCGAGGGCGACGACGAGATCGAATAATAGCGCGGCGCGAGCAAGGTCAGCATTTCCAGATAGGCGTGGAACGGCAATTCGCAGGCCGGATGCTCCTCCAGCAGGTTGAACACCGATTTGCGCTTGTCCAGGACTTCGCGTGCGGTAGCGCTCGGCGGAGGCCGCGTCCTCGCCGACATAGGCGAGCAGCTTCGGCTTGGTCACCGGGCAACGCGTCTGCTCCGACATGATCTGGATCTGCTTGCGCGTTGCGACCTGCTGCAGCTCGACGAACTCCGTGAGCAGCCGGCCGACCGAGACGGCTTCGCCGACCGGCAATTGCGCGCGGCGTCCTTCGGCGATCTGCAAGCGGATCTGGTCTGCCGGCAGGAAGCCGAAGCGGCGCGCCACGTGATCGACCAGCGTCGGGTCGTTGCGCGGGACGACGCTGAGGTGATCGCCGACGCGATAGGTCTGGCCGGCAGGCAGTTCGACCTCGATATGCCGGGTCGAACGGTCGGAGGCATTCGGCGCCGTCCTGGTTCTGCAGCTCGTTGTTGACCAGCACCTTCATCGCCGAGGCGCCGCCTTGCGTCGCGATCGCGTTGACCGCGCTCGGGGCCATCGGCTCGATCCGCGTATAGCGGCTCGTCCTCGGCGTTGCGGCTGAAATTCAGTCGAGCCCGAACTCCTTCATCGCGGCCGGCGCGGCGGCTGGAACCATTCTCGAACTGGCCATCGAGATCGCTGCGCGCATCGCCCTCGCCGCGCGGATAGAGGCGCGCGCGCCTGACGCCGTGAGCTGCTCGTCGATAAGCGCGGGATCGATTGATAGGTCGCAGCCCAGTCGCTGTTGCCGCAGCCGAACACCGCGTAGCGACGCCTTTTAAGCGCATCTTTCGGCAGATCGCCGCCGCAGCCATTTGACGAATTGCGTGGCGTTGTCCGGCGGCGCGCCGTTGTAGGAGGCGCAGAAGATCAGGACGCCGCCTTCCTTCGGCAGCTTGCCGACATAAGTCGTCGAGCGGCGCCAAGCCGCGTGGCAAAGCCGTTGACTTCGGCAAGATCGGCGACACGCGTCGCGAGGTCTTCGGCCGTGCCGAGGTTGGAGCCGTAGAGCACGAGCATCGGCGTGTTGTGGCCCGGGCGCGTGGTCGGGCGCGCGGCGCAGGGGCCGTGCTCGCCGCTGCAGCTGGTGTCGGGCCCGCAAACGCGCCGCGCTCCCTGTCCTGCGCGGCCGCACCTTGATCTTGAAACCCTCGGGCTTGATCGTCAGCGTTTCCTTCAGATGCATCTGGTAGCGATGCGGATCGATCAGCTTGAAGCGCTGCAGGATCATGCCGATCGCGAGCGCGGCCTCGTGCATGGCAAAGCCGCGCCCGATGCAGGCGCGCTGGCCATTGCCGAACGGCTTCCAGGCATTGACGGGGCGCGCAGCCTCCGCCTCGCGGCTGAAATTCTCGGGATTGAAGGCGTCGGGGTTGGGACCCCAGACCGAGGGATCGCGATGCAGCGCCGTCACCAGGATGGTGACGAAGGTGCCCTTCTTGAGCTTGTACTTGCCGCCGCCGATGCTCTCGTCCTTGAGCGGCGAGATGCCATAGGCCGGCGCCGGCGGCCACAGCCGCAGCGCCTCTTTCAGGATCTGCGTGATGTAGCTGAGCTGGGTGACCTGCTGATAGGTCGGCTTCACGTCGAGGTCCGGACCGAGCACGCGGTCGACCTCCTCATAGGCCTTCTTCAGCATGTCCGGATGCTTCAACAGCGCATAGAGCGTGTAGGACAAGAGCCCGCTGGTGGTCTCATGGCCCGCGATCAGGAACGTGTTGATCTGGTAGCGGATGTTGACGTCGTCGAGCTGCTCGCCGGTTGAGCGGTCGACGCCGGTCATCATGGCCGCGAGCATGTCCTTCTTGTCGTCGGTGGCTGCCGTGTTGCTGCGGCGCTCGGCGACGATCTCGTCGACCATCTTGTTCATGAAGGCGACGTCGGCGGCCATGTCGCGCCGCCGCTTCTGCATCCACAGATTCTCGAACGGCAGGCCGCGGGTCATCATGATGGTCTCGAGCGAGCGCACCAGCGACTCCACGAACGGGATGGTAGTCGCGCCGGTAGAAGGAATTGAAGCGGTAGTCGAAGCCGCAGAGCCCGATGGTGTCGAGCGTCAGCGCCGTCATGTCGTGGACGACGTCGATCTCGTCGTCGGCGTTGAGCCGCTCCCATTTCTTCACCAGCTGCTCGGCGATATCGACCATGCTCGGGTGGTAGGACTGCATGGCGCGATTGCCGAACGGGTGCAGCAGGATGTTGTGCGCCTTGCTCCAGTTCGGCTCGTTGGTATCGGCGGTGAACAGGCCGTCGCCGCCGACCGCGCGAACGCGGCGCAGCGCGCCGCGCACCGCCTTGTCGAAGCGCTTCTCGTCGGAGAGCTCGTCGACGAGGTCATGGCCGGAGACGACCACGATCGGCGCGCCCATCATGTCGAGCCAGAAGATCGGCCCGAGCTCCTTGGCGAGCCGCGTCAGGTTCTGCACCGGCGCGGAGGAGTCGAGCGACAGCATGTTGCCGACCACGGGCTTGGTCGGCGGTTGCGGGATCGGGTTCAGTCGGTTCTTCGGTGCCATTGCTAATTGGTCCCCCTGCTTCGTCCCGGCGCGTCATCCGCGAGCCGACGGGTTCGCGGAAGCGCGGCCCGATGACGGCTCCCGAAGCAATCCATGTCTCAGCAGCGGAGACGTGGATTGCTTCGTCGCTTCGCTCCTCGCAATGACGATATGGCGCTGTCATCTGCTCATCCAAACCGTTTCCTGCGCCATTCGATCAGCTTGGCGCTGACCTCTTCCGGCTTCTCCTGCTGCGTCCAATGGCCGCTGTCGCGCACCAGGTATTTTTCCAGGTCCGGCACCAGCTTCTCCATGCCGTCGGTGGCCGAGGGCGGCAGCACGGCGTCGTTCTCGGCCATGATCATCAGCGCCGGCACGCGCACGGTGATGGTCCAGCCCCTCCGAGCGCTGCCAGTTGCGGGTGAAATTCCGATACCAGTTGATGCCGCCGGTGAAGCCGGTCTTGGTGAAGGTGTCGACGAACACCTTCTTCTCTTCCGCCGACAGGATCGGCGTGCGCGGATCGTGTCTCGCATCGTAATTCGCGATCATCTGCGGGAATGCCAGGTTGATCCGCGGCGAGGCGCCGACGCCGGCGATCGGCTGCTCCGGCGGCGCATCCGGAGCCCGCGGCGCGGGCTTGCGCATGAAGGCATCAAAGGTCTGCTCGACGCGGCTGCCAAAGATCCGGTCCGGCTCGCGCGCCGGGATCCTGGAACTGCACGATGTACATGTGATCGCCGAAACGCTGGCGGAACAGCGCGATGGGATCGACGGGCGCGCGGTCCCAATGCGGCGTATTGACCCCGACCACGCCGGCGACGCGCGAGGCATGCCGCAGCGGCATCTGCCAGACGACAAAGCCGCCCCAGTCATGGCCGACGAAAATCGCCTTGTCGATCTTCAGATGATCGAGCAGCCCGACGAGATCGCCGGTCAGATGCTCCATGTCGTAATCCTCGACCGGCTCGGGCCGGTCGGTCGCGCCATAGCCACGCTGGTCCGGCGCGATCACGCGGATGCCGGCTTCGCTCAGCGCCTTGATCTGATGACGCCAGGAGAACGCCAGCTCCGGCCAGCCATGGCAGAGCACCACCGGCGGCTTGTCGGTCTTCGGGCCGGCATCGTAATAGCCCATCCGAATCCCGTTCGTCTGTGCGAACGCGAGCTGTGGCATTTCGATCATCGGTCTCGTCCTTATTCGGCCGCGCCCTTGACATCGGCTGCCGGCGGCGCATAGGCCGCTTCCAGCGCGGCAAATTCCTCCGGCAGCATGGCGCAGAGCACCTCGACATGCGGGATGATATTGGCGCCGGCGATGAAGCCGAAATCGAGCTGGTCGCGATAGCTCTGCACGGTGATGTTGAGCGCGATGCCGTGGGTCGAGATCGACACCGGGAAGATGTGCAACAGCTCGGCGCCCGCGGCATAGAGCGTCTGCCGCGGCCCCGGCACGTTGGAGACGGTGATATTGGCCGAGGGCGGCAGCACGTCCGACAGGCTCGAGCGGCTATAGAGCAGCGCCAGGATCTGCATCAGGATCGGCGTGCCCAGCATCGAGATGTTGGAGACCTGCGGCATCAATGCGCGCAAGGGATGCGACATCTCCTTGGACTTGGTCGATTGCGCGATGATGGTCTCCAGCCGCGTCTTCGGATCCTCGACATTGGTCGCGATCGAGCAGATCATGCCGAACACTTGGTTGTTGGAGTCGGTGTTGCCCTCCTCGCGCAGCGAGATCGGCACCGCGGCAGTCATCGACTTGTTCGGCAGCGCGCCATGTGCAGCAGATAGCGCCGCACCACGCCGGAGGCGAGCGCCAGCACTACGTCATTGAGCTTGCCGCCGGACTGTCTTCGCCAGCGCCTTCGCCCTCGACAGCGAGATCGAGGTACCGGCAAAGCTGCGTTCCGACGAGATCGACTTGTTCAGGATCGTCGGCGGCGACATCATGCTGGCGAGGCTCTCGCGCGACTTCGGGTCGGAAATCTTGCCGACCACGTCGGAGACGCTTTTCAGCATGGTCGGGATGTTGCCGGCAAAGCGCACCGCGCTTTCGATCTGGTACATCGCATTGTCGAACAGGATCGAGCCGATGTCGCTCTTGCCCGAGCGTGGCAGCTCGATGCTCTTGGCGGCGGCCGCCGCATCGAGCGGCTGGGTCCAGAGCTGCTGATAGGAATCAAGCAGGTTGGCGGCGATGTCGCGCGGCTCCTGCTCGACCTTCGCTCTTGCCGTCGGCGGCTCGACTTTTCTGCGGGATCGGCGAAACATCGTAGATCATGTTGGTCAGCGCCGCACCCGCGCCGCCGTCGATGCAGGCGTGATGCATCTTGGAATAAAGCCCGATCTCGTTGTCCTTCATGCCCTCGAAGACATAGAACTCCCAGAGCGGCCGGGCGCGGTTCAACAGTTTCGCATGCATCCAGCCGACGATGCGCTCCAGCGTGGCGCGGTCGCGCGGCGCCGGCAGGCTGGCGCGGAAGATATGGCGGTCGATGTCGAACTGGTCGTCCTCGACCCAGGAGGGATGATCGATGTCGAGCGGCGCCTTCTCCAGCCGCGCTTTCAGGATCGGCGCGATGTGCAGGCGCGAGGCGATCATCGCCTTGAACTCTTCGAAGAAGTCGCCCTTGTAGCCGTCAGGCAGGCGGAAGATCGCCATGCTGCCGACATGCATCGGCATCTCCGGCGTCTCCAGATACAGAAACGATGCGTCCAGCGAGGACAGTTTCTTGCCGTCACCCATGCTTTCCTCCCGAAGAAATCACGCGGGCGCGTTATCCGCGCTTCTCGCGTTACCGGTCCGATTGTGCCTGTTCCGGGGCCGCATAGGCAATGGCAAAAGGACCGGACCGGTCGAAGGGATGGAATTCGCTCTCCCGCTGGGCCAGCCGGTCCGCGATGGCCCACAGCGCGGCCGGATTGACCCCGATCCCGACATGGCTCGCGAAATAGACCTCGATATTCTCTGATGTCGCGGAAGGGCGCAGCAGGCAGGTGCGCCAGTTCACGATGCCGTCGCTCTTCGAATAGATCGAGGTCGCCGGCACCGGCAGATCGCCGGCAATGGCCAGCTCCAGCTCGGGGTTGCCGCCGACGGTTTCGCCCGACAGCGCTTCATAGAGCCGCGTCGCGTTGGTCGCGCGGATGTCGTTGGCGAAGGGGCTGCCGAGCGTGACGACATTCCGCACCATCTCGGGCGCCTGCAGTGCAAGGTCGCGCGCATAGACGCCGCCGAGACTCCAGCCGACAATCGAGACCTTGCGGCCGGTGTCGGCGTGGATCTGTGCAAGCCGGTCGCGCAGCGCGGTTCGCATCTTTGCCACGCCGCCGATATTGCGGCCCATCCGCCAGGCATGCGCGTCGTAACCAAGCTCGGCCAGATAGCGGCGCAGCGGCGCCATCGACAGGTCGCTGGCCAGAAAGCCCGGCAGCGTCAGCACCGGATGACCATCGCCGCGCGTTGCGCGCATCAGAAGCGGCGACAGCAAGAGGCTGGCGTTGAATTCGAAAATTCCTCGCACTTCCGCAAGCAACAGTCCCAGTCCCGGCGCGCGAAGCCGCGGCGAAGCCTGCGCTTCGTTTCGCTCCTTCATCCGTTACTTCTTCTTGTCGCTGGCGAGCGTGCCGAGTCCGGTCATGGTGACGAACATATCCTGCATCCGTTCGGCAAGCTTGGGATCGAAGCTGAACCAGCTCTGGATCAGCGACTCCGGGGATATCTTGTCGATATTGGACATCATCTGCTGCTGCAGCTTGTCCATGACCGCCGTCTGCATCGGCCCCACATCGGGAAGTCCGAAAAACTGCCGGGCTTCGAGAGGCGTACAATCGATCTCGATGTTTACCTTCATTTCCGCTCCTGACCGCGCTTAGCGCATGATCCGGAAAAGTGTGTAGCGGTTTTCCGAAAAGATCATGCGCAAACAATAAGGTGTTGCAGTATCGCCACATCCGGCGCTGCCGCGCAAGCGAGCAGATGCCGGGCGATACCCGCCCGGGCGATCAATTCGATGTATGGTCAACCAACCCGCCACCCGCCGCGGCATAAAATCAGCTTGCCGGGCCGCCCAAGGGCGGCAACATTGTTTCGACCCTGCCCTACCCGATCATGCAGGCAATGCACGGACAGCAGGAGCGTCGACAATGTCAGTACGTCATACCCTGTTTGCAGCGGCCGCGATCGCGGTGACCTCCTTGGCGATCCCCCTGGCGGTCTCCCCGGCCTCAAGCCAGACCTTGCGCTACGCCAACCAGGGCGAGCTCAAGTCGCTCGACCCCTACACCCTCAATGAATCCACCACCCACGCCCATCTGGGACAGGTCTATGAGGGCCTGATCACGCGAGACAAGGACCTGAAGATCATTCCGGCGCTGGCGGAAAGCTGGGAGACGCCGGAGCCGACGCGCTGGCGGTTCCACTTGCGCAGAGGCGTCAAATTCCACAACGGCGATCCATTCACGGCCGATGACGTGGTGTTCTCGGCGGACCGCGTTCGCGCCCCGGGCTCCAACCTGCAGACCTACGTCGGCGCCGACGTCAAAGTCGTCAAGGTCGACGACTATACGGTGGACTTCGTCCTGACCCAGCCCAATCCCATCCTGCATTCGCTGTGGGCTACCTGGTACATCATGGACAAGAAGTGGTGCGAGGAGAACAACGCGGTCGCGCCGACACCGGTCGCTGCGACGACACCATCCTACGCCTCGCTGCATGAAAACGGCACCGGCGCCTTCACCATCGAGAGCCATCAGCCCGGCATGAAGACCGTGTTCAAGGCCAATCCGAACTGGTGGCGCAAGCCCGAACACAATTTGAAGGAAATCGTCTTCACCCCGATCGCCAACGAGGCCACGCGGGTGGCGGCGCTGCTGACCGGCGAGGTTGACATCATCGAACCGGTGCCGGTGCAGGACATTGCGCGGGTGAATGCCAGCGCCAATGCACAGGTGCTTTCCGGTCCGGAAGTCAGAACCATCTTCCTCGGCATGGACCAGGTGCGCGATGAGCTGCTCTATTCCAACATCAAGGGCAAAAATCCCTTCAAGGACATCCGGGTCCGCGAGGCCTTCTACAAGGCGATCGACGTCGAGGCGATCAAGACACGGGTGATGCGCGGGCTGTCGACGCCATCGGCGCTGATGGTCGCGCCGGAGCTGTTCCCGCTGTCGAAGGATTTTGTGCGGCCGAAAGCCGATCCCGAGGCGGCCAAGAAGCTCTTGACCGAGGCCGGATACCCCAATGGCTTCGAGGTCAGCATGGACTGCCCGAACGACCGCTATGTCAATGACGCCGCGATCTGCCAGGCCGTGGTCGGCATGCTCGCGCGCATCGGCGTCAAGGTGGATTTGGTCGCGCAGCCCAAAGCGCTGTACTTCGGAAAAATACTCAAGCCCGGCGGCTACAAGACCTCGTTCTACCTGCTCGGCTGGACGCCCGGCACGCTCGATTCCCATAACACGATGCACGACATCATGGGCTGCCGCGACGATGCCAAGGACCCCACGCGCGGCGAGGCCAATGTCGCCGGCTATTGCAACAAGGAGTTCGACAAGCTCACCGACCAGGTGTTGCAGGAGGCCGACATGGCCAAGCGCGATCTCCTGATCAAGCAGGCCTATGAGATCGCGATCAAGGACTATGGCTATATCCCGCTGCACCAGCAGGCGCTGGCCTGGGGAATCTCCAAGAAGCTGAAAGTGGTGCAGCGCGCCGACAACCAGGTGATGCCGTACTGGATAGTGAAGCAGGAAGAGTGACCTCTAAGGCAGGATGAGTTCGGTTAAATCGGGACCCGTCTGAGGCTCGCTTCACCTCTCCCGCTTGCGGGGGAGGTCGCATCGCATCGAAAGATGCGATGCGGGTGGGGGAAACTCTCTCCACGCGAACAGTGCGACTCGCGGCGACACCCCCACCCCAGCCCTCCCCCGCAAGCGGGAGAGGGAGCGCAGTCCCCGTGCGGTCGAAATCCGACCCAAACTCATCACGCTTTAGCTAGCCGAACCGCTCGACCTTAAACGGGCTCGGATCGGCGAAGGGCGTTTCGCCGGTCATCACCTCCGCCAGCAGGCGACCGGTGACCGGACCGAGCGTGAGCCCGTGATGCTGGTGGCCGAAGTCGAACCACAGGCCCTGATGGCGTGGCGCCCTGCCGACCACCGGCAGCATGTCCGGCAGGCAGGGCCGCGCGCCCTTCCAGGGTCTGGCGTCGACCGCCTCACCGAGCGGAAACAGCTTATGCGCCTTCGGCAGCGCGCGCTCGACCTGGACCGGGGTTGGCGGCGCGTCGCGTCGTGTAAACTCCGCACCCGTGGTGAGGCGGATGCCCCTGTTCATCGGCGCCAAGACAAAACCCTGGTCGGCATCGAGCACGGGATGATTGAGCACGGCGTTGCCGGCTGCTGCTAGATGCAGATGATAGCCGCGCTTGACCGAAAGCGGGATCGCATAGCCGAGCGGGCCGAACACGAGATCGGACCAGGGCCCGAGCGCGATCACCGCTTCGCGCGCCACGACCGATCCTTCCGACGTCGTCACGCGCCAGCGTCGGTCAGGCTCTTGTTGCAGTGTTCTGGCGTCTCCAGTGACAAAGCGCCCGCCCTTGCGCCTGAACAGCGCCGCATAGGCTTTGGCCAGGCCGCCGGGATCGGGCACGAATCCGGGCTGTACGAAATGAATAGCACCGGCGAAATCGCCGCATTAAATTCGGCTCACGCTCCGCAACCACCTTTGCATCGAGAACATTGGCCTCGACGCCATAGGCCCGCGCCCGCTCCAGCTCTCCAAGCGCATTGCCGAGCGTCTTCTCGGAGCGAAACAGCTTGATCCAGCCATTCTTGCGCAACAATTCGCCCGCACTGGCCTCCGCAATCAGCGCCTCGTGCTCGATCAGGCTGCGCCGGATCAGCGGCAGCACGCTCATCGCGCCGCGCAGCGCCCGATCGGGCCGTGAGGCAAGGTAATAGCGCACGAGCCATGGCAAAAAGGACGGCAGGTCCGCCAGGCTATAGTGCACCTGCGGGGCGCGATTCGACGCGTAACGAAGGATCTCCGCGACGTCGCGGGGAAACATATAGGGGAAGACCGAGGCGCATTCGATTATTCCGGTATTGCCGTAGCTCGTCTCCTCGCCCGCCAGCTCATGCCTGTCGACGAGGATGGCGTCGCGTCCGCGCTGTTGCAGATGCAGCGCAGCGCCAACGCCGACCATGCCGGCGCCCAGTATGAGAACGTCGGCCTTGAGTTCCGCCATCCGGCACTCCGAAAGTTGAATGTCATCGGCGCTCTCTCGGCGCCTAAACTGAAACTAGTCATTGCGGCCTGCCCACGCAAACCGACAGGGTTTTCGGGGGAAATGCGCTTGCGCGATGGCCAAACTCTGGCAACATGGCTCGAACGTGGCCCGGCGATGTTGCGGAAATGCAAGGGCTCACAGCGGAGAGCGTAAAGCAAATGTCGGTACGTCAAACCTTGTTGGCAGCAAGCATCGCCTCGATCATTGCCTCGATCGTCGCCTTGGCGGTATCACCGGCATCCAGCCAGACCCTGCGCTATGCCAACCAGGGCGACCTCAAATCGCTCGATCCCTACACGCTCAAGGAAACCACGACCATCGCCCATCACGCCCATATTTATGAGGGGCTGGTCACCCGCGACAAGGATTTGAAGCTCGCCCCGGCGCTGGCCGAAAGCTGGGAGACGCCCGAACCGACCCGATGGCGCTTTCATCTGCGCCACAATGTCAAATTCCACAATGGCGACCCCTTCACCGCGGATGACGTGCTGTTTTCCGCCGACCGCATCCGCGCCAACGGTTCGAACTTCCTGTCCAACGTTCCCGCCGACGCCAAATTCGTCAAGGTCGACGACTACACGGTCGACGTGGTGCTGCCTGCGCCTAATCCCATCCTGATCTCGCAATGGGACGGCTGGTACATCATGGACAAGAAGTGGTGCGAGGAGAATAACTCCGTCGCGCCGACGCCCGCCTCCGCGACCACGCCGAGCTACGCCTCGCTGCACGAGAACGGCACCGGCCCTTCATGATCGAGAGCCATCAGCCCGGCGTGAAGACGGTGTTCAAGGCCTTTCCCGGCTGGTGGCGCAAGCCCGAACACAATCTGAAGGAAATCATCTTCACCCCGATCGGCTCCGACGCCACCCGCGTCGCCGCCCTGCTCTCCGGCGAAGTCGACGTCATCGAGCCGGTTCCGATCCAGGACATCCAGCGCGTCAATGCCAGCGGCAACGCCAAGGTGATGACCGGGCCGGAGCTGCGCACCATCTTCATCGGCATGGACGTGGCCCGCGACGAATTGCTGTACTCCAACATCAAGGGCAAGAATCCCTTCAAGGACATCCGCGTCCGCGAAGCCTTCTACAAGGCGATCGACGACGAGGCGATCAAGAGCCGCGTCATGCGCGGCCTGTCGACGCCGTCGGCGCTGATGATTGCGCCGCAGCTGTTCTCGCTGTCGAAGGATTTCACCCGCGCCAAATATGATCCCGATGGCGCCAAGAAGCTGCTGACCGAGGCCGGCTATCCCGATGGTTTCCAGGTCACCATGGATTGCCCGAACGACCGCTATGTCAACGACGCCGCGATCTGCCAGGCGGTGGTCGGCATGCTGGCGCGGATCGGCATCAAGGTCGACCTCCTGGCCCAGCCCAAGGCGCTGTATTTCGCCAAGGTGCTGAAGCCCGGCGGCTACAAGACTTCGTTCTTCATGCTGGGCTGGACACCGGCCACCATGGACTCGCAGAACGTGCTGCATGACATCATGGGCTGCCGCGACGATGCAAAGGATGCCACCCGCGGCGAAGCCAATCTCGGCGGTTATTGCAACAAGGAAGTGGATGCGCTGACCGACAAGATCCTGGTCGAGGCCGATGCGGCCAAGCGCGACCAGTTGATCAAGCAGGCCTTCGAGATCGGCATCAAGGATTTCAGCTATATCCCGCTGCACCAGCAATCGCTGGCCTGGGGCGTTTCCAATAAGGTGAAATTGACCCAGCGCGCCGACAACCAGGTCCTGCTCTACTGGGCCACCAAACAGGAAGAGTAAATTGATCAGAGGTCCCGGGGCTATCGGCTTCCGGGACCTTGTACTTCAGGTACCGCAACGAAGCGCGCCGCATATCAGAGCATGATCCGGAAAAGTGGATACCGGTTTTCATGCTCAAACATAGAGAAGTGAAAGGATCACATGCTCGCTTTCACTCTTCGCCGTGCGATCCAGGCCATCGGCGTCATGATCGCCGTCGGCATCATCTCGTTCTCGATGTTCCGCTTCGCCGGCGACCCGGTCAACCAGATGGTCTCGATCGACACGCCGGCGGCCCAGCGCGCCGCGATCCGCCAGCAGCTCGGGCTGAATGATCCGATCCCCGTGCAGTTCGTGCGCTACTTCGCCAACGCCGCCCAGTTCAATTTCGGCATCTCCTATCAATTCCGCCAGCCGGTCGCGAGCCTGCTGAAGGAGCGGATGCCGGCGACGCTGGAGCTCGCAATCTGCGCCACCATTTTCGCCGTGGTGTTCGGCATCCTGATGGGCGTCTATTCGGCGCTGCACAAGGACTCCCTGCTTGCAAAGCTGTTCCAGGCCATCTCGCTGATCGGAATCTCGCTGCCGACCTTCCTGATCGGCATCCTGTTGATCTATCTCTTTGCGGTCATCCTCGGCTGGCTGCCGTCGTTCGGCCGCGGCCAGGTGGTGAAGCTCGGCTGGTGGACGACCGGCCTCCTCACCGTCTCCGGCCTGAAGGCGCTGATCATGCCCTCGATCACGCTGGGGCTGTTCCAGATGACGCTGATCATGCGGCTGGTGCGCGCCGAGATGCTCGAGGTGCTGCGCACCGATTATATCCGCTTTGCCCGCGCCCGCGGGCTGACCGCGCGTGCCATCCATTTCGGCCATGCGCTCCGCAACACGCTGGTGCCCGTCATCACCGTCGCGGGGTTGCAATTTGGCTCGGTAATTGCATTCGCGATCATCACGGAGACCGTGTTCCAGTGGCCGGGGATGGGCCTGTTGTTCGTTCAAGCGGTGCAAAATGTCGATATTCCCATCATGGCGGCGTACCTGCTGATGGTTTCCCTGATCTTCGTTACCATCAACCTGGTGGTTGACATCCTCTACACCGTCGTCGATCCGCGCCTGCGCTCGACCATCAGCCGGCCGGCGTGACACCATGAGCGACGCCGTCGTCCCCCATCCCAGCGAAGCCACCGCACCACCGGCGCGAGGCTCGTCCTCGGGCTGGTTCAGGCGCGCCGTCGAAAGCGACCTGTTCTATTCCTTCCGCCGCTCCAAGCTGACGATGGTCGCAGCCGCGGTGACGCTGCTGTTCTTCCTGCTTGCGATCTTCGCACCGGCGCTGTCGGTGCAGAACCCGTTCGATCCGGCACAGCTGCAACTGGCCAATTCGCGCTACGCGCCGCTCTGGACCGCCGACGGGCAAAGCCCGTTCCTGCTCGGCACCGACGAGCAGGGCCGCGACGTGCTGTCGGCGATCCTCTACGGCCTGCGCATCTCGCTCACCGTCGGCATCCTCGGCGTGCTGCTCTCCGGCACGCTCGGCATCGTGCTCGGCCTGATCGCGGGCTATGTCGGCGGCGCCGTCGACTCTCTCATCATGCGTATCGCCGATGTGCAGCTGACCTTCCCCGCGATCCTGATCGCGCTGCTCGTCAACGGCGTGGCCAAATCGGTGTTCGGCAATCGGCTGGACGCCATGAGCATGCTGGCGGTGCTGGTGTTCGCGATTGGCCTCAGTTTCTGGGTGCAATATGCGCGCACGGTGCGCGGCTCGGTGCTGGTCGAGAAGAACAAGGATTATGTCGCGGCCGCGCAGCTGATCGGCCTGCCTGCGCCGGTCATCATGCTGCGCCATGTGCTGCCGAATGCGATGGGGCCGGTGCTGGTTATCGCCACCATCAATCTGGCGCTCGCCATCATCACCGAGGCCACGCTGTCGTTCCTCGGCGTCGGCCTGCCCGACACCATGCCCTCGCTCGGCACGCTGATCCGGATCGGCAACAATTACCTGTTCTCCGGCGAATGGTGGATCGTCGCCTTCCCCGGCATTGCGCTGGCGGCGTTGATCCTTTCCATCAACTTGCTCGGCGACTGGCTGCGCGACGCGCTCAATCCAAAACTGCGATGACCGAACCCGTTCTCAGCGTGCGTAACCTGCAGGTGGAGTTCGCCACCCGCCGCTCCACCCTGCGCGCGATCGACGGCGTCTCCTTCGACATCGCCAAGGGCGAGGTGCTGGGCGTGGTCGGCAAATCCGGCGCCGGCAAATCGGTCACGGGGCTCGCCGTGATCGGGCTGATTGATCCTCCGGGCCGCATTTCGGGCGGCGAGATCAGGCTTTCGGGCCTGCGCATCGACCATCTGCCGCCGGAAGAAATCCGCCGCGTCCGGGGCAAGCGCATCGGCATGATCTTCCAGGACCCGCTGACCAGCCTCAATCCGCTGTACCGGATCGGCGACCAGATCGTCGAGACCATCAAGACCCACACCTCTCTCTCCGAGTCCGCTGCGCGCAAGCGCGCGATCGACCTGCTTGCCGAGGTCGGCATCCCCGCCCCGGAAAAGCGCATCGACGGCTATCCGCATGAATTTTCCGGCGGCATGCGCCAGCGCGTGGTGATTGCGCTCGCGATCTGCGCCGAGCCGGAGCTGATCATCGCCGACGAGCCGACCACCGCGCTCGACGTCTCCGTGCAGGCGCAGATCATCACGCTGATCAAACGGCTCGGCCGGGACCATGGCACCGCCGTCATGCTGGTGACCCACGACATGGGCGTGATCGCAGAGACCTGCGACCGCGTCGCGGTGATGTATTCCGGGCGGGTCGCCGAGATCGGCCCGGTGCAGGACGTGGTGCGCAACCCGCTGCATCCCTACGCCAAGGGCCTGATGGGCGCGATCCCGACACTCGCGGGCGAAGACAAGCGGCTGGTGCAAATTCCCGGCTCGATGCCGCGGCTCTCAGCCATTCCGCCGGGCTGCCCCTTCAATCCGCGCTGCGCGTTCGCCTTCGACCGCTGCCGCATCGAGCGGCCGGAGCCGATCCGCCACGGCGCGCAGGCCGTCGCCTGCCATCTCTATGATGCCTCGGTGAAGGACAGTGCGGCATGAGCTTTGTCGACGTCAAAAACCTGCGGCGCGTGTTCGACGTCTCAAAACCGTGGCTCAACCGCGTGCTCGAAGGCGGCCATCTCGAATATCTCAAGGCGGTCGACGGCGTCACCTTCGACATCCGCAAGGGCGAGACCTTTGCCCTTGTCGGCAAATCCGGCTCCGGCAAGACCACGGTCGCGCGCATGATGGTCGGCCTGTTGCCGCCAAGCTCCGGCGAAGTCGTGATCGACGGCGTTTCCATGACCGATGCGAAGCGGTCTCAGGTGCGCCAGCGGCTGCGCCGCCGCATCCAGATGGTGTTCCAGGACCCCTATGCGAGCCTCAACCCGCGCTTTCGGGTCGATGCGATCGTGGCCGAACCGATCCGTGCCTTCAACCTGATCCAGGGCGAGCGCCAGATCAGGGATCGCGTCGGCGAACTTCTGGGCCTGGTTGGCCTCCATCCCGATGACGGCATCAAATTCCCGCATGAATTTTCCGGTGGCCAGCGCCAGCGTATCGCGATCGCCCGCGCACTCGCCTCCAATTCAGAATTCATCGTCTGCGACGAACCGACCTCGGCGCTCGACGTCTCGGTGCAGGCGCAGATCCTCAACCTGATGCGCGACCTGCAGGACAAGTTCGGCCTGACCTATCTCTTCATCAGCCACAATCTCGCCGTGGTCCGCCATATGGCGAACCGCATCGGCGTGATGTATCTCGGCCGCATTGTCGAGATCGCAGAAGGCCGCGAGCTCTTCAGCCGGCCGCGCATGCCCTACACCAAGATGCTACTGGGCGCAGTGCCCGATCTCGCGATGTCCGGCCGCCAGCGCATTCCGGTCAAAGGGGAGATCCCCAACCCGATCGATCCGCCGCCGGGCTGCGCCTTCAACCCGCGCTGCCCGCTCGCGTTCGACCTCTGCCGGAAGGAGGCGCCCGCGCTGATCGACGGCGTCGCCTGCCACGCGGTTAATCTGGCGCCTGCGCCGGCCTGATCACGGGGCAGCGAGCGGCTGGCATGCCAGTTGGCAGGACCGCCCCGCTGTGATCAAGTGCGCCCGCTTCCAAAGAAGGACGAAAGCCCATGGCCAGCAACATCAATCCCGATCCGTTCACGACCAGGCCCGAAATCGAGGGCACGTTTGGCGTCGTAACCTCGACCCACTGGATCGCGACGGCGGTCGGGATGGCCACGCTGGAAAAGGGCGGCAACGCCTTTGACGCGGGCGTTGCAACTGCCTTCACCTTGCAGGTGGTCGAGCCGCATCTGAACGGCCCCGGCGGCGATGTGCCCATTATCGTGCACGATGCGAAGCGCGGCGTGACCCAGGTGATCTGCGGCCAGGGTCCGGCGCCGGCGAAGGCAACAATTGCGCACTACAAGGCCGAGGGGCTGGAGATGGTGCCCGGCACCGGGCTGCTCGCGGCCTGCGTTCCCGGCACCTTCGAATCCTGGATGCTGCTGCTGCGCGATTACGGCACGTTGCGGCTGCGCGACGTGCTGGAGCCCGCGATATCATATGCCAGCAATGGCTTTCCGTTGGTCGAGCGCGCCAGCGCGACCATCCAGACGGTCGAGAATTTGTTCCGCAAGCACTGGCCGACCTCGGCGGCGGTCTATCTCCCCAACAACGAGGTCCCAAAACCCGGCACCATCTTCACCAACCAGAAGATGGCGGAGACCTATGCCCGCATCCTGAAGGAAGCGGAAAGCGCGGGAAGCGACCGCGTCGCCCAGATCGAGCGCGCACGAAAAACCTGGTCGCATGGCTTTGTGGCGGAGGCGATCGACAAGTTCTGCCGCACCCAGGAAGTCATGGACGTCTCGGGCTCGCCGCACAAAGGCGTACTCTCGGCAGATGACATGGCGCGCTGGGTGCCGACAACAGAAGCGCCGCTCACCTATGATTACGGCCGCTACACCGTGCAGAAATGCGGCGTCTGGAGCCAGGGCCCGGTGATGCTGCAGCAACTCGCGCTGCTCAAAGGCTTTCAGCTCGACGGACTCGATCCGACAGGGCCCGAGTTCATCCATCTGCAGATCGAATGCGCCAAGCTTGCTTATGCCGACCGCGAGAAGTTCTACGGCGATCCCAAGTTCAACGAGATTCCGATCCAGACGCTGCTGTCGGACGCCTATAATGACGAGCGGCGCAAGCTGATCTCGGAAAAGGCCTCGCTCGATTTCGTTCCGGGCTCGGTCGAAGGTTTTGGCTCGGTCGTGAAGCTCCGCCGCGCCGAGGGCCATCGCGAGGCGGTCGGCGCCATGGGCGCGGGCGAGCCGACGGTCGGCCGTTTCGGCGAGGTGCGCGGCGACACCGTGCATTTCGACATCATCGACAGCGCCGGCAACATGATCTCGGCGACGCCGTCGGGCGGCTGGCTGCAGTCCTCCCCCGTCATTCCCGACATCGGCTTCTGCCTCGGCAGCCGCGCGCAGATGTTCTGGCTCGAGGAAAACCACCCCGCCTCGCTCGCGCCGGGCAAACGCCCGCGCACCACGCTGTCGCCGACCGTGGCGCTGCGCGACGGCGAACCGTATCTCGCCTGGGGCTCGCCCGGCGGCGACCAGCAGGACCAGTGGATCACCCAGTTCTTCCTGCGGCACGTCCACGCCGGCATGAACCTGCAGGAGGCGATCGATGCGCCGGCCTGGCACTCCGAACATTTCCCGATCTCGTTCTGGCCGCGCACCGCGCGGCCCGGCGTGCTCGTGGTCGAGAACCGCGTGCCCAAAGCATCACGCGACGAGCTGGCCCGCCGCGGCCATGTGGTCGAGACCGGTCCCGACTGGTCGGAAGGCCGCCTCACGGCGGCGTCCCGCGTTGGCAAACGCCGCCGCGCTGCCGCCAATCCGCGCGGCATGCAAGGCTACGCCGCCGGACGCTAACAACAGATGACCTGGTCGATGATCGCAAGAGACAGCGCTACCGGCCAGTTCGGCATCGCGGTTGCGACGAAATTCTTCGCGGTGGGCGCACGGGTGCCGCATATCGCCGCCGGGATCGGCGGCGTCGCGACACAGGCGCTGGTCAACCCTTATTATGGCATCGACGGCATGAGGATGTTGCGCGAGGGCAAGAGCCCGCAGGACATTGTCGCGGCCTTGCTTGCGTCGGATGCCGGCCGCGAGAGCCGGCAGTTGCACATCCTGGATGCACAGGGCCGCATCGCCGCGCACACCGGCAAGGACTGCGTCGACTGGTGCGGCCATCTCGCAGGCGACGGCTTCTCCATCGCGGGCAACATGCTCGCTGGCGCGCGCGTGCTCGACGATACGGCGAAGGCCTATGCCGCGAACAAAGACTTGCCCTTTGCTCGGCGCCTGATCGCGGCGATGCGCGCGGGCGAAGCGGCAGGCGGCGACAAGCGCGGCAAGCAGTCGGCGGCGCTCGTGATCCACGACACGGAGGAATGGTCGGCGCTCGACCTGCGCGTCGATGACCACGCCGACCCCTTGTCCGAGCTGGAGCGGCTGGAGCGCGTCAGCCGCGAACGCTGGGTGCATTTCCGACAATTCCTTCCCACCCGGCAGAACCCGGCCGGGGTCACCGATCGCGCCACCATCGATGCCGGCATCGAGGCCGCGCTCGCGGGCGAGCAATGACCGCGAGCCCCTTGATTGACATCCAGCGCTTGCGCGTGCTGTTTCACGGCGATGACGGGCGCACCACGCATGCGGTCGATAGCGTCGATCTCTCGGTTGCCAACGGTGCCACGCTCGGCCTGGTCGGCGAATCCGGCTGCGGCAAGAGCGTGACGTCCCTTGCAATCATGGGCCTGCTCTCAAAACAATCGGCCGAAGTCTCGGGCTCGATCCGCTTCGACGGTTTCGATCTCCTCAAAGCCGGCGACGAGACGCTGCGCGACCTCCGGGGAAATCGCCTCGCCATGATCTTCCAGGAGCCGATGACCTCGCTCAATCCGAGCTTCACCATCGGCGACCAGATCATCGAGACCATCCTGCGCCATCGCGGCGGCTCGCGCCGCTCTGCGCGCGAGCGGGCGATCCAGCTCTTGCGCCGGGTCCACATCCCCTCGCCCGAAAAGCGCATCGACGAATATCCGCACAAGCTCTCCGGCGGCATGCGCCAGCGCGTGATGATCGCGATGGCGCTGGCCTGCGATCCCCAGGCTTCTGATCGCCGACGAGCCGACCACCGCGCTCGATGTTACCCTGCAGGCGCAAATCCTGGAGCTGATGCGCGAGCTCAGGTCCGAAAGCGGCGCGGCCATCATCCTGATCACGCACGATCTCGGCGTGGTCGCCGAGGTCTGCGATGAGGTCGCGGTGATGTATGCCGGCGAGATCGTCGAACGCGCTGCGGTCGATGAGCTGTTTTCTTTGCCGCAGCATCCCTACACGGTCGGCCTGCTCGGCTCGATCCCGCGGCTCGACCGCCGCACGGATCATCTCGCCACCATCGAGGGCATGGTGCCGAACATGGCGAACGCGCCCGCGGGCTGCCGCTTCGCCGCGCGCTGTCCGTTTGTGCTCGACGCCTGCACCATGGCGCCGCCGCCGCTCCGGGAGCTCTCGCCCGGCCATGCCTCGCGCTGCATCCGCGCGCCGCTGGAAAGGCTGGTGTCGTGACCGCGCTGCTCGAAGCCGAAAACCTGGTCAAGCATTTCCCGGCATCGCGCAATCTGTTCGGCCGGCCGACATCCTTTGTGCGTGCCGTCGACGGCGTCAGCTTCCATGTCGAGGCCGGCGAGACGCTGGCGCTGGTCGGTGAATCCGGTTGCGGCAAGTCGACCGTCAGCCGGCTGGTGCTGCGCCTGATCGAGCCGGATGCCGGTAGCGTCCGTTTCGAGGGCCGCGATCTGCTCGCGCTCGATGCCAATGAGCTGCGCGCGTTCCGCCGGCAGGCGCAGATCATCTTCCAGGATCCCTACGCGTCGCTGAACCCGCGCATGACGGTCGGCCAGATCCTGGGCGAGCCGCTGGCGCTGCATGAGCTGGTGCCAGCGAATGCGCGCCGCGCCCGGATCGAGGAATTGCTGCGCATCGTCGGTCTCGAGCCGCGCTTCGCGCGCCGTTACCCGCACGAATTTTCCGGCGGCCAGCGCCAGCGCATCGCGATTGCGCGCGCGCTCGCGGTCGAGCCGAAACTGATCATCTGCGACGAGCCGGTGTCCGCGCTCGACGTTTCCATTCGTTCGCAGATCCTGAACCTGCTGCACGACCTGCAGGAACGGCTCGGCCTGTCGTACATCTTCGTCTCGCACGATCTGGCCGTGGTGAAACACATCGCCGATCGCGTTGCCGTGATGAATCTCGGTGGCATCGTCGAGACCGCCGAGACGCAGGCGCTGTTCGCCTCGCCCCGTCATCCCTACAGCCGCGCGCTGCTGTCGGCCATTCCGGTGCCGAAGCCGCAAGCCAGGCGCGCCCGCATGATCCTGCAGGGCGAGATGCCGAGCGCGCTCAATCCGCCCTCCGGCTGCCGCTTCCATACCCGCTGCCCGTTCGTGGTCGAGCGCTGCCGCACCGAGGTGCCGCAACTGATCGCAGATGGCACGGGACATGCACTTGGGCGACCAGTTGGACACGCAACTGCCTGTCACCGGGCGGCGGAACTGCCCTCCGCGGAGGGTGTGGTTCCTGCCGATGGCGGCTTTTCGCCGGCATTGGAGAAACTGGTCGCCGCCTTCAGCCTTTCGGAGGAAGGACCGGCGGGGAACGGTGTTGATATAGTCGGCCGACCGGCGACGATGTAACGAGGGGGACAGTTGCGATGAAGTTCTGGCGAATGGCTGCGGCCGCAGCGGCACTGCTGCTTTCCTTGCAGGCGAGCGCGTTCGCCGAAACCACGCTCCGCATCGGGCTTGCCGAAGACCCCGATATCCTCGACCCCACGATGGCGCGCACCTATGTCGGCCGCATCGTGTTTGCGGCCGTGTGCGACAAGCTGTTCGACATCGACGAGAAGCTCAACATCGTGCCGCAGCTCGCGCTGTCGCATGAGACTTCCGCCGACGGCAAGGAAGTCACCATAAAACTGCGGCCGAATGTGAAATTCCAGGACGGCGAGCCGCTCGATGCGGAAGCCGCGAAGTTCTCGCTCGAACGGCACCTGACCTTCCCCGGCTCATTCCGCAAGCCCGAGCTCGCCGCGCTCGACCATGTCGAAGTCGTCGATCCCCTCACCATCAAGCTGGTGCTGAAATCACCCTACTCGCCCTTGATCGCGCAGCTCACCGACCGCGCCGGCATGATGATGTCGCCGAAGGCGGCGAAGGCCGCCGGCGACAAGTTCGGCCTGCACCCGGTCTGCGCGGGCCCCTATAAATTCGTCGAACGCGTGCAGCAGGACCGTATCGTGTTCGAGAAATTCACCGACTACTGGAACAAGGACAATGTCTTTATCGACAAGATCGTGTTCCTGCCGATCGTCGACGCCACCGTGCGGCTCGCCAATCTCAAATCCGGCGGGCTCGACCTGATCGAGCGCGTGCTGGCCACCGACATCAAGGATGTCCGCGCCGATCCCAACCTGAAGCTTTCGGCGGCGATCGAGTTGGGCTATCAGGGGATCACGCTCAATATCGGTCATGACAAGAACAAGGGGCCGCTCAGCCAGTCCGCAAAGGTGCGGCAGGCGCTTGATCTCTCTATCGATCGCGAAGCCATCAACCAGGTGGTGTTCAACGGCGAGTTCAAGCCGGGTAACCAGTGGGTCAACCCGGACCATCCCTATTACCAGAAGGCCTTCCCGATCCGCGGCCGCGACATCGAAAAGGCCAAGGCGCTGTTGAAGGAAGCCGGCGTCACGCCACCGATCGCGGTCGACTTCATGGTGCCGAAGAA
>CAVUCB010000074.1:0-67653 GCA_963739755.1 uncultured Alphaproteobacteria bacterium
AGATGCAGTTTCGCGTGTCGTGACTCTCGCGCCCAGCCGCCGGACGTGGCTTTGATCGGGCCTTTGTCGAGGGAGGTCGTAAAGACGACCGGGTCTCCGGACTTTCGCGGAACCGTCTTCAGATATTCCGACGCAGCAGAGACGTCATAGCCGGCGGCATGGCCGTCCGGCGCTGCCGCCAGAGATTGTGAGGAAGCCAGTGCACCGGCGCCCAGCGCCACCGACTGCAGGAAGAAACGGCGATCTCTTTCAATCATGATGTGCTCCGTGAAAAACAATTGCGTTCAACAACAAAGGTAAAGTTATGCCGCCGCGTCAGATGCGTTCGATCGCATGCACGGCCTCAAATATGGCAGATCGCTCCCATGAGACGATCGCCTCCGAAGCCTGCGTCGAATCCTCCGGTACGCATGTGGGATGCCTCACGTCGCGCGAAATTCTTCGCCCGCGCCGTCCGCGCAATCTTTAGTTGATTTCGTGAAGGCCACGTGCGGATGCACGAAAAAGCGCGTCCGACGTCACTCCGTTGGGAATGCCAGCCTCAAACAGGCGGGTTAGCGTCAAGCTCGACAGAATTTGTCGCAGGGGCGCGAGGCCCCCAAAGCTTCCAGCGGTCCAGGAATTGCATTACCCTTCCTGTTGCACGGAGGATTGATCATGCGAATTGGTCCCTTGTCGGCTCTGGCGCTGTCAGTTTTGGTTGCACTGTTCTCGCCCGCGCAGGCGGCAACGATCCGCGCGGTGATGCATTCGGATCTGCGCGTCATCGATCCCGGCTTCACGACGGCCTACATCACTCGCGATCATGGTTACATGGTCTACGACACGCTGCTTGCGACTGATGCCGACTTCAAGGTCCAGCCGCAGATGGCGGACTGGAAGATTTCGGACGACAAGCTCACCTACACTTTCACGCTGCGCGACGGCCTGAAATGGCATGACGGCACAGCGGTCACCGCGAGGATTGCGTGGCCTCGCTGAAGCGCTGGGGCAAGGTCGACAGCATGGGCCAGAAGCTGATGGATTTTACCGCCAGCTTAGAGGCCACCGACGCCAAGACCATCACGCTGAAGCTGAAGGAGCCTTACGGCCTGGTGCTGGAATTGATTGCGAAGATGTCTTCGTATGTCCCCTTCATGATGCCGAAGCGGCTCGCGGAGACGCCGCCCGATCAGCAGATCAAGGAGCAGATCGGCTCCGGGCCGTTCAAATTCGTGCAGTCCGAATTCCAGCCCGGCGTGAAGGCGGTCTATGAGAAGAACAGGGATTACGTGCCGCGCAAGGAGCCCGCGAGCTGAACCGCCGGCGGCAAGATCGCAAAGGTCGACCGCGTCGAATGGATCACCATGCCGGACGCGCAGACCGCGGTGAACGCGCTGCAATCCGGCGATATCGACTTTCTGGAGATTACCCCGTTCGACATGCTGCCGGCGCTTTCCGCCAACAAGGAGCTCAAGATCGAAACGCTGAACAAGCTCGGCTTCCAGTCGATCGGCCGGATGAATTTCCTGTATCCGCCCTTTGATAACCCCAAGGTGCGCCGTGCGGCCTTCATGGCGGTCAACCAGAAGGATTTTATGGATGCCCTCGTCGGCAACGACCAGTACTTCATGCTGTGCGGCGCGATGTTCATCTGCGGCTCGCCGCTCGATACGACCCAAGGCTCCGATCCCATCGTCAAGGGCAACAGCATGGCGGAAGCGAAGAAGCTTCTGGCCGAGTCCGGCTATGACGGCACGCCGGTTCTGTTGATGGCGCCGACGGACGTGGTGACGCTGAAGACACAGCCGATCGTGATGGCGCAGCTGTTGCGGCAGGCGGGCTTTACGGTGAACGTGCAGGCCCTGGACTGGCAGACGGTGGTGAGCCGCCGCGCCAACCAGAAACCGCCGAAGGACGGCGGCTGGAACATGTTCATCACCAACGTGATCTCGGCCGACCTGATCAACCCGATCGCCAATTTGCAGGTCAGCGGCAAAGGCAGGAAGGGCGCGTGGTTCGGCTGGCCCGAGAACCCGAAGATCGAGGCGTTGCGCGACGCCTATGCGCGCTCCACGTCCGCGGACGAACAGAAGAAGATCGCCGCCGAGATCCAGATTGAAGCCTACGACCAGGTGATCTATATTCCGCTCGGTCAATACCGCGTGGTCGCCTCCTGGCGGAAATCGCTATCCGGCGTGCTTGACGGCCCGGCGACGCCGGTGTTCTGGAATATCGACAAGTCGGAGTGAATCGCGGCGCGAGGCGCGTGGTTCGACGCTCCAAATGTCAACATATCATCACTGTGCGAACGACAAGCCACGACCGCGAATCCAGCGTAAACATGGCGGAGACTGTCGATTTGCTCTGGAACCAGGGGTAAATCCAATCATGGCCAGTGCAGACGAAAGCATGCCGGTCAGGGGCAAAGGCCGCGGCAAGGCCGAGCCATCCGGCAAGAAGCCGGAAAAGCGGGCTCGCAAGCCACGTCAGAAGGCGGATCAGCCGCTGGTGGAAGCACAAGAGCAGACCGATGCGCCGATGGCTTCGGTCGAAAGTTCCCCGGCTGAAACCGCGGTGATCGACGTCGCGCCGGTCGCGACGGCCGAAAGTTCCCCGGCTGAAACCGTGGTGATCGATGTCGCGCCGGTCGCGACGGCCGAAAGTTCCCCGGCTGAAACCGTAGTGATCGATGTCGCGCCGATCGCGGCGGCCGAAAGTTCCCCGGCTGAAACCGTGGTGGTCGATGTCGCGCCAGTCGCGGCGGCGGAAAGCGCAGCGGTCGACGCGCCGCTTGCGCCGGCCGCGACCGCGCCGGTCGACCCGGTCGTGCCGACGCAACCCGCCCCCGCGCCCGATCCGGTCAGCTATCAGGCCATCACCAACGCCTATGGCGACTACACCAGGAAGTCGATCGAGCAGACCAGCTCGTTCTTCGAGCAGCTCGCGGGCGCGCGATCGTTCAACCGGGCTTTGCAGCTTCAGACCGAATACGCGCGGCTGGCCTATGAAACCTTCATCGCGGAGTCGCGGAAGATCCGCGAACTGCACAGCGAATTGAACCGGCAGCGGCTGCAGCGTTTCGAAAGCCTGGTGACCGGGACCAAGGCGACGCGCTCGTCGTAAGCGGCCGTTGCCGGCCTAGGCACTCAGCGCCCAGGCCGCTTTCTCATCGATGGTCAGCGTCACATGCTCACTGAGCGGCGTCATTGCCGGCACTTCAGCGTTCATCAGACTGCCGTTGACGTTGACCGTCACCGAGCGCCGCGCGCCATGAAAACTCGACTGAACCACGCGGCCCGAGAGCAGATACTGCTCGCCGTATTCCGTCTTCCGCGACGGCCAGACGGATATTCTCCGGCCGAACCATCACGAACACGTCGGTATCCGCGGCCGCTCGCCTCTCCGGCGCGGCAGATCCCCTGCCAGCCGCTTCCGCGAACCGACAATGCGAATCGGCCGTCGCCGAGCCGCGCGCAGTTCGACCACGGTGGCGGGCAAGCAGGTTCGGCGAGCCGAAGAAAGCTCGCCACCGCCCGGCTGAGCGGGCGCTGGTAGATCTCCTCGGGCGCTCCGATCTGCAGGACGCGGCCGGCCTGCATCACGACCACCCGATCGGAAAGCGCCATCGCCTCCTCCTGGTCGTGCGTGACATAGAGGCTCGTGATGCCGAGCCGCTTCTGCAGCGCGCGAAATTCGGCGCCCATCTGCGTGCGGAGACGCGCATCGAGGTTGCTCAAGGGCTCGTCGAGCAGCAGCAGCGCCGGCTCGAACACGAGCGCGCGCGCGATCGCGACGCGCTGCTGCTGGCCGCCCGAGAGCGCGGGCGCCGGCCGGTCGGCATAGTCTTCCATCTCGACCAGCCTTAGCGCCTCCATGCACTCGGTCGCTCGGATCTCCGATCGGCCGTGCCGGCGCACCCGCAGCGGATAGGCGACATTGTCGAAGACCGTCATGTGCGGCCAGATCGCGTAGGACTGAAACACCATGCCGAGCGCCCGGCGTTCCGCCGGCACGAAGAGACCGCGCTCGGCATCGCTGACCACGCGGTCGCCGATGCGAGATGCGCCCGCCGGTGTTCTGCTCAAGCCCGCCACCATGCGCAGTGTCGTGGTCTTGCCGCAGCCGGAGGGGCCGAGCAGCGTGACGAACTCGCCCTCCTTCACCGCGAAGATCGACGCCGCTGACGGCGGTGAACGTCGCCGAAGTTCCGGCTGACCTTCTCGAGAACGACGTTCGACATCGCGCCTTTCCCGATCTCTTCACAACGACTGAACTGCTGCTCTTGATGACCTTGAGCTGCACCCAGCTGAAAAGGATCACCATGCACCATCATGATCAATCCGATGACGCTGACCTGCTCCGCATTGCCGTTCGCCCACAATTTCAGGAGCACGACCGACAGCACTTCCGAACCGACGGAATAGAGCAGCACGGAGGCGCTCAGCTCGCGCATGATCCCGAAGAAAACCAGCACCCATCCGACCGCGAAGGACGGCCACGGCAGCGCAATCACGATGCGCCACATGGTCTGCAGCCAGCTCGCGCCGTGCACGCGCGAGCATTCCTCGATGATCGAAGGAAAGCTGGGAATAGGCGCTCGACATCACCCGCACCGAAAGCGGAGTACCCAGTGAAATATAGGCGAGCAGCAGCGCCCAGATTGTGCCGTAGATCGGGATCGCGTGCGGCAGCAGCGCAAAGCCCCACAGAAAGCCGACGCCGAGAACGATCCCCGGCATCATCCATGGCAGCCAGGCCATCGCGTCGATCAGCGAGCGGCCGCGCCATTTGGTGCGGACGGAGATATAGGCGACCGAGCCCGCCCAGCACCATGGTCAGCGAGGCGCCGGCAAAACCCAGCACCATCGTATTGCCGAAACCGCGCCAGAACTCGCTGCTGCCGAACACGGCCTGATAGTGCTCCGAGCGTCAGCATGTCCCATTGATAGAAGCCGAAGAACTTGAAGAACGATCCGATCAGAACTGCCCGACGGGCAGAACGACGGTCACGACGAAGAACAGCGCGCAGAAGGCGAAGGTGCCCAGCGCCACTTTCCGAGCTTGATGACGCCGGGCGAATAACCCTTGCCGCTGACGGTCGCGAAGCTGCGCCCGCGCAACAGCCGCCATTGCAGCAGCACGATGAGAAACAACAGGGCCATGATGACGAAGCTGACCGCGGTCGCGTACTGATATTGCGGCGGCGAACTCTGGTTGATCGAGTCATAGATATCCGTCGTGATGACGCGGATGCCGGCCGGCGTGCCGAAGAACAGCGGCGACTCGAAATTCTCGATCCCGCGGATGAAGCTCAGGATCGCCGCGCCGGTGAGCGCGGGCAGCATCAGTTGCAGCGTGACCGTCCGGAACGTCCGCAAGCGCGAGGCGCCGCACATGCGGGCGGCTTCCTCGAGGCTCGGATCCATCGCCCGAAAGGCGTCGACGATCAGCAGAAACAGGAACGGCACGGAATATTGCATCATGTGCCAGACGACGCCGCCATAGGAATAGACGTTGATGGGGGAAGCTGCTCGACCCGGTGATCCACTGGTAAAGCTGGTTGAGCAGGCCGACCTGCGGATTGCCCAGCATGCCCCACGCCATGGCGGTGAGAATTGGCGGGATGAAGAACGGCAGCGTGACCAGCACTTCCAGCGCGCCGCGGCACGGCGTGTCGGTGCGCGCCAGGATCCATGCGAGCAGCACCGCGAGCACCAGCGACGGAATGGTCTTGGCAAGCGAAATGCCGACGGTATTGAGCAGCGTGACCAGGCTTTGCTGGGTGAGGACGTGCGTGATAACCGTCCAGATTGAACGTCCCCGCCATGCCCGGCGGCGTCGAATGCAGACTGCCATAAAGCAGCATCGACAGGGGATAGATCGGAGAGGAAGGCCAGAATGACGACGAGCAGCGCAACGCCGGCAATGCGGCCCGCCGATGTCGCCTGCAGCAGCCGAAGCCCGGCGAACAGGCGCGCGCCGAGCGCGGGCCTGCCGGTTTCCTGCAAACGATCGTCGGCCGAAACGGTCACGGCCCGGTTCAGGGATAGAGTTTTTTGGCGAGCGACATCATCGACGGCCGCTCGGAAAGCCTTGCGGGGCCGATCAGCGTGGCGTTGGCAAACGGCTGCGCATCCGGATTGGCGCGCTCCGCAACCCCCGCCACCACCGGCGGCATCCAGGCATTGGCGTAGAGCAATTGGGATCGATCTCCGAGGAAGTGCTGGATGAAGAGTCGTGCGGCATTCGGATGCGGCGAGTTCTTCAGCACCGCGAGATCCATCTCGGCATAGGGCGCCCCTTCCTTCGGGATGACAATTTTCACCGGAAGCCCCTTGAGGTCCGAAGTGAAGGCGAAGATCTGGGGAATGTTGATCGCATATTCGCCGCGCGCGACGCGGCGGGCGTCGTTGCGCATATCGCGGCTGAACACCGGCTTCTGCTCGGCCAGCTTCGCATTGAAGTCAGAGCCCATCTGGTGCTCGAGGATCGCGAACATGGTGTTGCCGCTGCCGAGCGGCCGCATGTCGTCGGACAAAATCTTGCCCTTCCATTTCGGATCGGTGAGATCGTTCCAGCTTTGCGGTGTGTCCTCCTCCTTGACCAGGCGCGTGTTGATCAGGATGCCCATCGGTTGGACGAAAGCCGGCACGCTGTATTCGCTGGCCTTGAACGGCGGGCGCAGGTTTGCCGCATTGGGAATCGCCGGCAGCTTTTCGATGAAATCGCCGTTGTTGCGCTGTTCCTCGATCATGGTCGTCGTGATCATTTCGACGTCGCCGAGATAACGGCCGGCCGATTGTTCGGTCCGGATGCGCTCGGCGAGTTCGCTGGCGCGCAGATCGAGGCTCTCGACGGGAATGCCGTATTTGGTCTCGAAGGATTTCAGGACGGCGAGAAAATATGGCGCGCCGAGCGCCATGTCATAGATGACGACCTTGCCTTCCTTCTTGGCGGCGTCGACGACCGCCTGCCAGTTATCGTCCGGCATGCGCGGGCAGCGCGAGCGCCTGCAAGGCAGGCGACCAGCGCAGCCTCAAGCATTCTCATCATCACCTCATCCTCCCCTCGCCTTTTCTTTTTTCGGCCGGCCGCGCACCGCTACACTTCGACCACCAAATACTGCTTTTCGACCGACACCGGGAACGTTTCGGCCTTGAGCGGGCCCTCGCCGAGCGCCTCGCCCGGCTCGACCTTCGGTCTCGTAGCTTCGCACTTTGGTTCGATCGGGCTCGCACCAGGATTTTCCGGTGCGAAGATCGAATTCCCAGCCATGCCAGGGACAACGAACGAGCTCGCCGCGCCGGCTGAACTGATAGGAACCTGGCTCGCTCGCCTCGACAAGGCCGACGACGCGTCCCTTGCACAGCGAGGCGCCGTTGTGCGGGCAGCGGTTTCCGATCGCGAAATATTCGCCGCCGACATTGAAGATGCCGATTTCCCGGCCCTGGACCGTCACCAGCATGCGCTTGCCCGGCGGAATCTGCTCGACGGTTGCGACGACGTGCCGCGTCATCCGTCGAGCCCGTAGAACGTCGCGCGCGTTGCCGTAGAGCAGCTGATGGCGCTGCGCCTCGGTCAGGTTCGCCTTGAACGCGGTGCGGGGATCATCGAAATCCCAATGCGGATAGTCGGTCGCAAACAGCAGCCGATCCCAGCCGATGCGGTCGAACAGGTCGATCAGCGCCGCCGAGCTCCCCGGCTCCTCCATCGGCTGGCGTCGTGAACCACACTTGCTCGCGAATATAATCTGACGGCGGCCGCTTCACGTGCGGCACCTCGCTGCGCAGGCGCTGCCAGTGCTTGTCCATGCGCGCGCAGAGCGACGGAATCCAGCCAAGCCCGCCCTCCATGATCACGATACGCAATTTCGGAAAGCGCTCGAACACGCCCTCGAACACCAGGCTGGTCAGCACCGCCTGCATGGCCTGCGCGACCATGTGGTGCTCTTCCATGTAGTAGGACGACCAGCCGCCACCGGTGGACGGATGGCCGCCGGTGCCGCCGACATGAACCGTGATCGGCAGGTTGTTGCGCACGGCGGCTTCGAAGATCGGCCAGTAGCGGCGCCGCCCGAGCGGTTCGTCGGTTCGCGGCAGGATCAGGATCTGCGTGAAATTCGGATCGCCGCCGCGCGCATCGATCTCGGCGACGGCGCCTCCGGTGTCCTCCTGCGCGACAAGGACCGAGGCCCGCAGCCGAGGCTCCTGCTTGACCCAGCGCTCGACCTGCCAGGTGTTCATCGCCCGCGTCAGCGCGACGCCAAAATCGAGATTGCGCTGGCTCCCGGGATTCCAGCGCAGCGGTATCAGCATCCCGATCTCGACCCCGTTCGGATCGAGATGCTGCTTCCTCATCAGCTCGAGGCTCGATCCGGGCGGGCCGCCCTCTTCGGGATAGGCATCGACCCTCGCCGCGTCAGGCGACATGCGCGGATGCGACAGCGCTTCGGAAAAAGCGTGACGCAGGTGACTGCCATAGATCGACAGATGTTCGATCCAGCGCTTCTCCAGATAGGGATGGATCTCGCTTCCACGAGGTCATCGCCGGATGAATATCGCAGTCGATCACCTGAAGCTTGTATTTCGCAGCGTCGGCTCCGCTCCACATCGATCGATGCTCATAAGGCAATCTCCACGGCGTGATCCGCTTTCGTTAGTCGTGGATAGGTGGCGAGCGCGTTCTCGCTGAGAATCTTGCGCGCCAGTTCATCGGAAATTCCGGCGGCAGCGCCGCATCGCCGTCGAATTGCCAATGCGGATAGTCGGTCGAGAACAGGAACAGCTCGTCGGACTTGAGATGGTCGATCAGCCGCAGGATGGCTTCGCGCTCGTCCGCCGCGTCGATCGGCTGCACGGTGAAGCGGACGTGGTCGCGAACGAACTCCGACGGCGCGCGCGTCACCCAGGGAACTTCCGCGCGCACGCCTTTCCAGGTCTTGTCGGCGCGCCAGACATAGCCCGAGAGCCAGGTCAGGCCGAACTCGATCGCGACGACTTTCAGGCCGGGAAATTTCGCAAACACGCCTTCGGCGATCATGCTGTGCAACTGGTTCTCGAAGGCCGCGGATTGAGCGATGTAATCCTCGACATAATAGGAGGGCCAGCCGACGGCCGTCGGCGCGTAGCGGTAGGTGCTGCCGGCATGGACTCCGATCGGCAATTGCAGGCGTTCGGCGAATTGGTAGATCGGCCAGAGCTGGCGCCGGCCGAGCGTCACTTCGCCGGACACCAGCATCAAGACCTGCACGAACCTGAAGTCGTCGGCCCGGCGCTCGATTTCGGCGACGGCAAGTTCCGGGATTGTGCGCCGCGATCACGATCGAGGCGCGAAGCCGCGCGTCGCGGCTCAGCCACTCGTCGCGAATCCAGTCGTTGGTGGCCCGGCAGAAGGCCGCCGCCATGTCTTCGCTGTGGAAGGCCTGCGCGCCGTAAAGACAATTGAGAATGCCGAAGCGCGGCTGGTAGCGGTCGAGCACATGCTGCTGCATCGCTGCGAGCGAGGATCCCGGCTTGCGGCCGCCATCGAGCTTCCAGTCCGGACGGCAGGAGATCGGCGCATTCTCCGGATAGCTGGTGAGGCTGAGGTTCAGGCGGTCGAGCGCGCGGACCGCACCATCTCGCGCCAGTAATCGTCGAGATACGGCACGAGCACGCTCATCGCCGGCACGGCGGGATGAAGATCGCAGTCGATGGCGCCTGCGTATCTCATCGAACCATCGGTGCCACTGGTCTGGCGGTTCAAAGCCATGAACTCTCCGCTATCGTTGATCGGGAGGCGGCGTCGCCTCATCTTGACAGTGCGCCGCCTCAGATCAAGGGCCTCGGCCCACCCTCAATGATAGATCTCCCGGGCAAGGGCCAGCATCTGGTCCATCCGCTTCGCATCGGTGGTGCCCAGCAGCTTGCTTTTCTGCAGTTCCGCGATCGCGGGATCCACCTGATCCAGCGTATCCGAGATCACCGGAAGCAGCCCGAGACTGGCAAAGCGCTGCTGCATCTTCTTGCCGATGTAATGCTCCATCAGAAGACGCGCGGCGTTCGGGTGCGGGGCATTCTTGAGCAGCGCGAGGTCATAGCCGATGTAGGGCAGGCCTTCCCTGGGCGCGATGAACTTGACCGGCAGGCCCTTCAGCTCGGGCACCGATGTCAAGCTTACGGGCAGATAGAGCGGATACTCGCCGCGCGCGAGCCGCCGCTCGTTGGCGGGAATCTCGCGGCTGAATTTCATGATCCTGTTTGGCGAGCTTCTCCTGGAAATCGCGCCCGAACTGCTCCTGGAACACAAAGAACAGCACGCCGCCGCCACCGAGCGTACGCAGATCGTCGGCGAGGATCTTGCCCTTCCAGCGGGGATCGGCGAGGTCGAGCCAGCTCTTCGGTTCGGCATCCCCCTTGACGAGACCGGTGTTGACGAGAATGCCGTAGACGATCGCAAACACCGGCAGGCGGATGTCGTCGCTGCGGAACTCCGGCTTCAGATGAGAGAGGCTCGGCAGCGGTCCGAAGGGATCGAAGACCTTGTCCTGCTCGATCTGCAGCGTCGTGGTCGTGCGGCCGTTTTCCGAGATGTCGGCGGCGAAGCGGCCCGCCGCCTGCTCGATGCGGATGCGCTCGCGCACTTCGCTCGCCCTCGCTTCGAGAATGTCGACGGTGATGCCGTAGGTCGCCTCGAAATCCTTCTTGAGGTCCTGATGCGCCGCGAGCCCGACGAAGGCGCTATAGACCACGACCCGGCCTTCCTTCCTGGCGGCCTCGACGATCTTGTTCCAGTCGTCCTCCGCCCGCGCCATTTCCGGCACGGAGAGCATGGCGGAGCCGGCGGCCAATCCAAGCAGGGCCGCGCGACGCGTGATGGTGATGCGGTCTTTCCCGATCGACCGACGACATCCCCCTACTCCGCGGCTTGCCGGCCGGGCGCAGGCCAGCGGACGGCCGCCTTCAACTGCTGCTGATAGGCATCCATCCAGTCGATCTTCTCGTCGGCATAGAACGATCCGGCGCGCGCGTTCCAGAAGATTTCCGCGTCATCGACGCCAGGCGGCACCGTGCCGTTCTCCGCAAAGGCGCGGGCCACGGTGAGCAGCCGCCGCCGCGTACGCGAGATCATGACGTCGCTCGGCGCAAGATGCTCCTTGGCGTGATCCACGATCGGCCCCATGCTTTCGGTGACGGCCTGGTCCTGCATCACGATGTTGCGAATGCCGGAATAGACGCGGTTGGTGCGCTGGGCCTCGCGATCGATTTCCCAGTCATTGCCGATGTTCTGCACCGGCCGCCAGCGGCCGAACCAGTCCGTGCTGTTGGGCAGATAATCGAGCGGGTCGGCGCCCGATATGCCTGCGCCGCCGGACTTCAGCTTCATCGACGAGTAGGTCGCGCCGCGCGCCCGGCCGCCATAGATCGAGATCAGCATCGTGTGGGTGTCGTCCATCGGCACCCACGCCTTGGCGACCACATGGTCGGCGAAATCGGCGTTCGGTGTCTGCGTCCAGAACGGCAGGCAGAAATGCGCCATGCGCCAATGCGTCTTGCCGTTCGCATCCGGCCGGTACGCCCCGTACATCGTGCCCCAATCGGTCTCGGTGACCTTGTATTCGGGAGCGCGGTTGGCAACCGTGTGCCGCGCCGGATGGCCTTCCTCGAAATCCTCGGCCTTCACATGGCCGGCGTGCAGGAATCCGAAGTGGGAGGTGTCGATATCGCCTTCCAGTCCCTGCAACCAGTTGCTCTCGCGCTGCAAAAGGCTGAACGACAGATCCTGCTCGGGAACGAACAGCGCCTCGAGCATCGGCATCGGCGGCGCTTCGGCGCGCGAACCCATGTAGACCCAGATCAGGCCCGCGGCTTCCCGCACCCTGTAGCTCTTGGCGCGAACCTTCTCCTTGAAGTCCTGCGGCGGCGGCACGTTCGGCATTTCGAGGCAGCGCCCTTCCACATCGAACTTCCAGCCGTGGTAGACGCAACGGATGCCGTTTTCCTCGTTGCGGCCGAGGAACAGCGACGCACAGCGATGCGGGCATTGATGGTCGAGCACGCCGACCCGGCCTGAGCTGTCGCGGAACGCGATCAACGGCTCGCCCAGCAGCATCAGCCGCATCGGATCGCCATCGACCTTCAATTCGGAGGAAGCTGCGGCGGGAATCCAGTATTGCCGCATCATCTCGCCCATGACCGTACCGGGGCCGACCCGCGTCAAATCATGGCCATCGGTCGTCTTGGAGGTTTCCCTGGAGCTTTCCCTGGAGGTTGCCTTGGACATGCCGATCTCCCTCGTTTGATTTTTTGCTGCATTGCAGCAGCCCATTAATTACTTGCATTATGCAAGTAACTCGCATGAGCGTCAACAAGCAACGCTCGGCGCGTTGAGAAGCGCGGTAAGCCTCACTATAGTCTTGCCGATTTGGAGAAATTTGCATTCGATGATTGATAAGAAAACGCTCGCTCCCGCTGGAGCATTGGATTGGCTACCGCTTCAGCCTCATCTCGGCGCGGCTCGGAAATTTCGTTGCGCAGATGTATGCGAGCCGGCACGACCTGACGATGCCGGCCTGGCGCAGCCTCGCGGTGATTGCAAGACACCAGCCACTGACCGCAAAGCAGCTCGCGATGCTGACGTCGTCGGACGCCTTCAAGGTGGCGCGGGCGATCGAACTGCTGGTCCGCCGCGGCATGATCCGCCGCGACGTGGACGAGAACGACCGGCGCAAGGCGAGCCTTCGCCTCACCGCGCAGGGCCGCAAGGTCTACAACGACATCGAGAAATTCGTGGTCCGGATCGAGCGCGAGCTGACGTCAGCGCTCGATGCGCGTGAGCTTGCCACGCTGCAGCAAAGTCTCGACAAGCTCGACCGGCAACTGGAGAGCCGGATCAGAGCGGTCGACTGGGAGAAATTCCTGAAATAGCCGCAGCTGTGAAGCGGCGCAAACGCCTACTCCATCTTCGCGCCGGATATCCTGATCAGCTCCGACCATTTCGCGGTGTCGTCAGCAAGGAATTTGCCGAAGGCGGCGCCCGAGACGGTGCCGGGCTCGGCGCCGAGTTCGGTCAGGCGCGCCTTCATGTCCGCCGAGCCGAGGATCGACGCGACGTCGCCCTGAAGCTTTTCGAGCACGGCCGCCGGCGTCCTCGCGGGCGCCACCAGTCCGAACCAGGCGAAGGCCTCGAAGCCGGGCACGCCTTGCTCCGCGACCGTCGGCACGTCGGGCAAGGCTGCCGCGCGCACAGCACCTGCGACCGCGATGGCGCGGACGCTGCCGCCCTGCACCTGCGGCAGCACTGCCGGCATGTTGTCGAACATCATGGGGATGTGGCCCGCGATCAGATCGTTCATCGCGGGCGCTGCGCCCTTGTAGGGTACATGCACGATGTCGATGCCGGTCATGTGCTTCAGCAATTCGCCGGCGAGATGATTGGTCGAGCCGATGCCGGATGAGCCGAAATTGAGCGTGCCGGGCTTTGCCTTCGCGAGCGCGATCAATTCCCCCACATTCTTCACGACAAGCGAGGGGTGCACCATCAGCACGATCGGCACGGTGGCGAGCAGCGCCACCGGCGCAAACGCCGCGGCCAGATCGAACGGCAGGCTCTTGTAGAGTGCGATGTTGGTCGTGAGCGGCGGCGGCGCGATGACCAGCAGCGCGTAGCCGTCCGCTGCCGCGTTCGCGACCGCCTCGGCGCCGATATTGCCGCCGGCGCCGGCGCGGTTCTCGACAAAGAACTGCTGTCCGGTCTTTTCCGAGAGCTTTTGCGCGAGGATGCGGGCGACGATGTCGTTGGAGCCGCCGGCCGGGAACGGCACGACGATCTTCACGGGATGCGAGGGATAGTCCTCAGCGGCCGCGCCGCGGGACATGATCGCAGCCGCCCAGGCAATCAGGATGGCGCGGCGGGAGATCGGCTGCATGGGGCTTCCTCGTCTTTTTGCTTGTCCGTTGGAACGGCATCCTAACGCGTCGAAATATGGCGATGGAAGAGCGCTCCGATCGCTTGAGAATTTCTGCCATGCGTTGCAACGCTCTATCGCTTCCCCACAACCCTAAGCTAACCTCACGCCAAAGCCGCAGGGGAGTCGGCCGAAGCCCCCATCGCAAATGCACAGCGAAAAAGCTATCGGCGGGCACAAGGGAGGCTTTCATGTCCGAGGACAAGGTTCCGCGGCGGCAATTTCTGCTTGGCGCGGGGCTCGCCGGCACCGCGATTGCGGCCGGTCTGGCGGATCCCGTCGAGGCGCAGCAGCCGGCCCCCGCAACGGCGCCGCCACCCGCGCCGGAGACAGAACCCTTCGTCACCCTGACCGCACTCGAAGCCGCTTTCATCGTCGCAGCCGTCGACACGCTGATCCCCGCCGACGAGCTCTCGCCCTCGGGGAGCGATTGCGGCGTCGCCATCTTCATCGACCGCCAGCTCGGCAGCGCCTGGGGCGGCGGTGCGAAAATGTATCGCGCGGGCCCGTTCGCGAAGGGAAAGCCCGAGCAAGGCTATCAGCTCGCGCTGACGCCGCGCGAATATTTTGCTGCCGGCATCACGGCCGCGAATGCTTGGTCGCGCAAAACCTACGGCAAGGAACTTGACCGCCTCGCCCCGGCCGATCGCGTCACCGCGCTGAAGGCGATGGAGGACGGCAAGGCGCAATTCGAGAATTTCGACGCAAAAGCCTTCTTCAGCCAGTTGCACGCCATCACCATGGCCGGCTTCTTCGCCGATCCCGTCTATGGCGGCAATCGCGACAAGGTCGCCTGGAAGCTGCTCGGCTTTCCGGGCCTGCCGGCCACCTACGCCGACAAGATCGATGCCTACCGCGACAAGCGCTATGTCGCGGATCCGCAATCGATCGCCGACTTTTCCTAAAGGAGGCGGCGATGGCAACAAAGTTGAAGGAAATCGACGCGGTCGTGATCGGCATGGGCTTTTCCGGCGCGATCCTGTCGCGCGAACTCACAAAGGCCGGCCTCAACGTGGTCGGGCTCGAACGCGGCGCCGATCGCAATCCGGCGGAGGAGTTCACGCTGACGCGGCTGCGCGACGAGCTGCGCTACGTGGTCCGGCTCGAGCTCATGCAGGACAATTCGATCGACACCATCACCTTCCGCAACGCGCCGGATGAGCTGGCCCTCCCGATCCGGCGCTTCGGCGCCTTCCTGCCCGGCGAGGGCGTCGGCGGCACCGGGATTCACTGGGGCGCGCTGCACTGGCGCTTCCTGCCGACCGATTTCCGCATCAGGAGCGCGCTCGCCGAGAAATACGGCGCCAAGGCCATTGCCGACACCATGACCATCCAGGACTGGCCGGTGAGCTATGACGAGATCGAGCCGCATTACGACCGCTTCGACAAGCTCTGCGGCGTATCCGGCCAGGCCGGAAACCTGCGCGGAAAGCTGATCGCGGGCGGCAATCCCTTTGAAGGCCCGCGCAGCGATGATTATCCGAACAAGCCGGTCAAGACCGCCGCGGGACCGCAGATGTTCAGCGATGCCGCGAAAAGCCTCGGCTATCATCCGTTCCCGGTCCCGACCGCGACCTCGAGCGCGCCCTATGTGAACCCGGAAGGCATCACGCTGGGGGCGTGCGAATATTGCGGCCACTGCAACCGCACCGCCTGCGAGGCCAACGCAAAAGCCTCGCCGAACGTCAATGTGATGCCGGTGCTGCGCAGCGAGCCGAAGTTCGAGCTGCGCACGCGCGTGTTCGTCACGCGGCTGGTCTACGACAAACGGGCCAAGCGCGTCACCGGCGTGATCTATACCGACATGAAGACCGGCGAGGAATATGAGCAGCCGGCCGGCATCGTGATCCTGTCGTCCTTCGTGTTCGGCAACACCCAGCAATTGCTGCTCGCCGGCATCGGCGAGCCCTATGATCCCAGGACGGCCAAGGGCGCGGTCGGCAAGAATTACTGCTACCAGTTCGAGGCCGGCGGCGAAGCCTTCTTCGAGGGCCGCGAGTTCAATCCCTTCATGGGCGCGCCGGGCATGGCGACCGCGATCGACGATTTCAACGGCGAGAATTTCGATCACGCCGAATCTCGGCTTCTTCGGCGGCGGCTATATCGCCTGCCTCAATGGCGGTGCGCCGCCAATCGGCGGCCGGGTGCTGCCAAAGGGCGAGCCGCGCTGGGGCGTCGGCTGGAAGCAGGCGGAAGCGAAATGGTACCGCTGCAACACCCGCTTCAACACCCAGGGCTCGGTCTATGCCCATCGCGACAATTTCATGGACCTCGATCCGACCTACAAGGATGCGCTGGGACGGCCGCTGCTGCGGCTGTCCTACAACGCCACCGAGAACGACCACAAGATGTCGCGCCACCTCGTCGAGAAGATGGAAGGCGTGATCAAGGCGATGAAGCCGACGCATTACGAGGTGCACAACCGGCCGAAGAATTTCACCATCGTGCCGTATCAATCGACCCATTGCACCGGCGGCACCATGATGGGATCGGATCCGAAGTCGAGCGTGGTGAACCGGTACTTGCAGGCCTGGGACGCGCACAATCTCTTCATCCAGGGCGCCTCCGTGTTCCCGCAGCAGCACGGCTACAATCCGACCGGCACGCTCGGCGCGCTGGCCTACTGGTCGGCCAAGGCCATCACCGAACAATACCTGAAAAGCCCCGGTCCGCTGGTGCATGCGTGATGGCGAAGATGATCCGGGGAAGATCGATGCAGAATCCGCTCGCGCGCCTCGCCGCGCTCGTCGTCCCGCTTGCGTTGGCGAGCCCTGCGACCGCGGCCGATGCCGACCACGGCAAGGCGCTGTTTGCGCCCTGCGCCGCCTGCCACACCGACCGCGCCGACGCGCTCGGCCCCAACCTCAAAGGCGTATTCGGCCGGAAATCCGCCGCGCTGGAGGACTTCCGCTATTCGAATCCAATGAAGCGCGCCAACCTCGTCTGGGACGAGGATAATCTGCGCGCCTATATCCATGACCCGCAAGCCAAGGTGAAGGGCAATCGGATGCCCTATGGCGGCATGAGCGATCCGAAAGACGTCGACGATGTCGTGGCTTATCTGAAGACGCTGAAGTAATCCGTCACGTCAAGCACGATCGCCGCGGGCGCCCCTGCCCGGCCTAGAACGCCGTGGCCGGGCTCAAGGCCACGTGCAGCGATTTGTAGTCATCCAGGAGCTTGACGGCACGATCGAGCTCCGGTCCAGCCGACATGCGCCCGACGCTTTCCTGCACCTCGTCGATCGTGGCCTTGAGGGCGTGCACGTCGAACGCATCTGCCCGGCTGGCAGCATCCGCCAGCACCGTCAGTTCCGAACCGGAGGAATTCGGCAAAGCCCCCCATCAACACGAATTTCTCGATGTTGCCGGCGCGTCTCACCGCGACGATTCCGGGACGAAGCAGCGCAACGATGGGAACGTGGCCGGCCAGGACGCCGAAATCACCTTCCAACCCGGGAAGGTCGACCTGATCGACCTCATCGGTGAAAAGCATTTCGGAAGGCGAGACGAGGTCAAATCGAAACGGGTCCATGGATTTCCTCCACGCGCTGCCGGCCCATGGCCGTCATATCATCCCTTGACGATCATCTCTTGAAGGAGTCGACCATCGGCAAAAGAGGCGGCCAAAAAGTCGCCTCTTTTCGTGTCTTGACGACCGCAAAACGAAGCTGCTTTCATCGCGCTCGCCGCATATCAAGGACAACAGCCGTATGCGTACCCTGATCGCTCTTGTTGCCCTGACACTTTGTGTCCCCCTCGCTCCCGGCCTTGCGCAGGCCCTTTCCGACGTTTCCCCGGCCCTGCTTGAAGATATCGCCCTCGGCAGCCGCATCCTCGCTGATTTCGGCGTGGTCGACGGGTTCGGCCATGTCAGCGCGCGGCATCCGACCAATCCCAACCACTTCCTGATGTCGCGGTCGCTGGCCCCGGCGCTGGTCACCGCCGACGACATCATGGAGTTCGATCTCGACGGCAACGCCGTCGATGCGCGCGGCCGCTCGCTGTTCCTGGAGCGCTTCATCCATGCGGAAATCTACAAGGCGCGGCCCGACGTGATGAGTGTCGTGCACACGCATTCGCCGGGCGTGATTCCGTTTTCCGTGAGCAAGACGCCGTTGCGGCCGCTGTTCCACAATGCCGCGTTCCTCGCGGCCGGCGTGCCGGTCTGGGACATCGCCAAGGAGTTTGGCTCGACCGACATGCTGGTGCGCGACAGCGGCATCGGCAAGTCGCTGGCGCGCACGCTTTCCGACAAGCCGGTCGTGCTGATGCGCGGCCACGGCGATGTTGCCGTCGGCCCCGACGTCAAGATCGCGGTGTTCCGCGCCTACTACACCGACGTCAACGCGCGCCTGCAATCGCAGGCGATCGGGCTCGGCACCGAGGTGACCTATCTCGGCCCCGAGGAAGGCGCCAAGGCCGACGCGATCAATCTCGCGGTCATCGACCGCATCTGGAATCTGTGGAAGCAGCGGGTGCAGCCGACGCTTGGCAAATAGCTGATAACCTCGTCTCGACGAACGCCGGCCATGCGGATCAGCTTTATTTGAACAGCCGCAACCTGCGCTCAAGGAACGAGTTGTTCCCTGAATGAAAAATATCCTGATCGCAGGCGCTGGAATAGCCGGCCCCACCCTCGTCTTCTGGCTGAATGCCGCAGGCTTCGTGCCGACCCTGGTCGAGCGCGCCCCAAGCTTGCGCGCGGGCGGCTATGTCATCGATTTCTGGGGACTCGGCTATGACATCGCCGAACGCATGGGGCTGATCGAGGAGATCAATCGCATTGGCTACCACGTGGAGGAAATGCGCGTCGTCGACGAAGCGGGCCGGCGCTGCGCCGGATTCGGGACCAGGGTCTTTGCCGAACTGACCGGAGGGCGTTACGTCACGCTTCCGCGAAGCGAGCTGTCGCGATTACTGCTGGCGAAAGCCAGGGGCTGCGCCGAATGCATCTTCGGCGATGAAATCATCGCGTTGCGCGAAGAGACGGATGGGGTTTTGGTCCGGCTGAAACATGCGGGCGAACGCCGGTTCGATCTTGTCATCGGCGCCGACGGTCTGCATTCAAGCATGCGCCGGATTGCGTTCGGTCCGTCCTCGCAATTCGAGAAGCATCTTGGTTATCTGGTCGCGGCTTTCGAGGCGAGAGGCTATCGTCCACGCGACGACGACGTCTACCTGATGTACGGCGAGCCCGGCCGCATGATCGGACGCTTCACCTTGCGCGACGACAGCACGCTGTTCCTGTTCGTGTTTGCGGCGTCCGACGCTGCGGTGCCCGCAAACCTCGCTGAACAAAAATCGCTGCTGCGCGAGGTCTACGCCCGTGGCGGATGGGAATGCCCGAAGATACTGGCTGAACTGGAGCGTGCCGACACGATCTACCTGGACAAGGTGAGCCAGATCAGGATGCAGGACTGGACGCGAGGCCGCGTCGCGTTGATTGGTGACGCGGCTTTCTGCGTATCGTTGCTGGCCGGACAGGGCTCGGCGCTCGCGATGATCTCGGCCTATGTGCTGGCTGGCGAGCTTGCCGCTGCGGATGGGCAATATCAGAAAGCATACGCTGGATATGAAGCGCTGTTGCGTGACTATATCGGCGCCAAGCAGCAAGGTGCTGAGCGCTTTGCCGGCGCATTTGCGCCGAAGACGCAGGCAGGCTTGTTTTTCCGCAACCTGGTCGTTCGGGCCTTTGCGCTTCCCGGCTTCGCAAGGCTCGCCATAGGCGGCGACATCGCCGACCGGCTGGAGCTTCCTGACTATCGCTGGGCCCTCCCGCCCAAGAATTGATCAATGATTGATCATTACATGGATCGGCCGAGCTAGCGGCGAATGCATGCGCCGTCGGCAGGAAACGCTTTCCTCTGCGGCTCGTTAGTATATTCCTACCCAAGTCATTTTCTTTGGACGGTAAATCCGAATGCCTGCCGCAATTACGTCCGAGGGCGGACCCGCGCTCCTCGGCCCCAGCGCCAAACCCGCCGGCGAGGAGAGACGGGTCAGCCTGCTCACACTCTGCGGGCTCGCGTTGGTGATCGGCATCATGACGGGCTTCGGCGCCGTCGCCTTCCGCGCCTTGATCGCGATGGTGCATAACCTCTTCTACAACGGCAGACTGAGCTTCGTCTTCGACGCCAATCTGAGCGAGGGTCCGAGCCGCTTCGGCGACCTCGTGTTTTTCTCGCCCATCATCGGCGGCCTCATCGTCGTCTACATCGTGAAGACTTTCGCTCCGGAAGCCAAGGGCCACGGCGTTCCGGAGGTGATGGACGCAGTGTTCTACAAGCACGGCAACATCCGCGGCACGGTCGCGCTGGTCAAGGCGCTGGCCTCGGCGCTGTCGATCGGCAGCGGCGCGGCGGTGGGGCGCGAAGGTCCGATCATCCAGATCGGTTCGGCACTGGGCTCTGCTTTCTCCCAACTCATCGGCCTGTCGACCTGGCAGAAGATCACGCTGCTGTCGGCAGGCGCCGGAGCCGGCATCGCCGCGACCTTCAACACGCCGCTCGGCGGCGTGTTGTTTGCCCTCGAGATCCTGTTGCCGGAAGTTTCAAACCGCACGTTTCTTCCCGTGGTGGTGGCGACGGGAGCCGCGACGACGATCGGCCGGATCCTGATTGGGCCCGATCCGGCCTTTACCGTCCCGGACGTGCAGTTTTCGCTGGCGAACTCGCTCGCGGCCGGCGAAATCCTGAGCTTCGTGCTGCTCGGACTGCTCTGCGGTGTCGCGGCCTGGGCCTTCATCCGCCTGCTCGTGATCATGGAAGACGGTTTTCCGAAGCTGCCCGGAAATGAATACACGCAGAATATTGCCGGGATGGCCATCATCGGGCTGATGATGGTGGTTCTCACCCGCGTCTTCGGACATTCCTATGTCGACGGGGTCGGCTATTCGGTCATCCAGTCGATCTTCGACCAGAAGATGACAGCGGTGGGCCTGCTCGCCCTGTTGTTCGTGCTGAAGATGGTTGCGACCACCGTCAGCCTCGGCTGCGGGGCTTCGGGCGGCATTTTCTCGCCATCGCTCTATCTCGGCGCGACGCTGGGCGCGGCCTTCGCTTCAGCCGTGAGCATCATCCTTCCGCATTCCGGCCTGAGCCTGCCGTCCGCGGCGATCATCGGCATGGCGGCGATGGTCGGCGCGGGTACCGGCGGTGTCATGACCGCGATCGTCATGGTGTTCGAAATGACGCGCGACTACGCGATCATCGTGCCCGTGATCGTCGCGGTTGCACTGGCGGCTGGCGTCCGGCGTGCGCTGATCGGCGAGACGATCTACACGATCAAACTGCGCCATCGCGGTCACCGCATCCCCAAGGAACGGCACATCAATCTCTACCTGGTGAAGCAGGCGCAGGACATCATGGAGCGCGGCTTCATCGTAGCCAGAGCCGGCACGACGCTAAGGGATGCGATGCTGCCCGACGACATCGACGACGTTCGCCCCATCGTGGTCGAGCGGGAAGGACGGATCGTCGGGCTCATTCCGCCGCGCTCCGGGCTGTGGCTGGAAGCCCGCACCAATCCGGACGTCCGTGTCGAGAAATTTGTCGAGAGCAGGCTCGTGATCTGTCGCGACCAGGATCTTCTGAGCCTGGCGTTCGCGCGGCTGAAGCGGCATCGCGCCGGTGCCGCGGTGGTGTTTCGCGGAACGGCGCGTCCCCGCATCACCGATGTGGTCGGCATCATCACCAAGCGTGCCGTCGCCGACGCAGTGATCGACAGCTATGAGGATTGAGGACCGCGGCCAGACGAGGTCCGGTCAATAGAAGCGGTAGAAATGATGGATCGGCCCGTGGCCGTGGCCGACGGAAAAACGGTCGGCGGCCGCGATCGCCGCGCTGACAAAGGCCTTGGCATTTCGCACCGATGTCTCGAGGTCTCCGCCCTTCGCCAATTCGGCCGCGATCGCCGACGACAGCGAGCATCCGGTGCCATGGGTGTTTTGCGTCGCCACGCGCGGCGCCGGCAGCGCGATGATGCCGCTTGCGCGAACAAGATGGTCGATGCTCTCGCTGCCCTGCCCGTGACCGCCTTTGATCAGCACGGCGGGGCAGCCCAGCGCGAGCAGCTTTTGGCCCTGCCGCTCGATCGCCGCGCTATCGGCGGCGATCGGCTCGTCCAGCAGCGCGGCGGCCTCAGGCAAGTTTGGCGTGATGACCGAGGCGAGCGGAATGAGTTTTTTGCGCAACGCGTCGACCGCGTCCGCAGCGAGCAGCCGGTCGCCTGAGGTTGCGACCATCACGGGGTCGAGCACGACATGCTTCGCCGACCAGTGTTTCAGCGCGTCGGCAATGGTGTCGATGCTCGACAGCTGCGCCACCATGCCGATCTTGACCGCGCCGATGTCGAGGTCGCCGAACACCGCATCGATCTGCGCGCGCAGGAAGTCGGCCGGGACGAGGTGAATGCCGGTCACGCCCCTTGTGTTCTGTGCGGTCAGCGCCGTGATCGCGGACGCCCCATAGACGCCGAGCGCGGCAAAGGTCTTCAGGTCAGCCTGGATGCCGGCTCCGCCTGAGGAATCCGAGCCTGCGATGGTGAGTGCTGCGGGCGTGATCATGAGTTTTCCCTGCCCTGTCCTAACGCGGCGTTTCCGCGCCAGCAAGCTCACTTGCTAACTCCCCCAAAACTGGCCTATTTCTGACCGTCAGATACCCGGAGACATCAGCGATGGTTCCTTTCTTCGTCCAGATCAAATGCAAGCTCGGCCAGTCCTATGTGGTCGCCAATGCGCTTGCGGAAGCCGAGATCGCCTCCGAAATCTACTCCACCGCGGGCCATTACGATCTGCTGGTCAAGTTCTATGTCGACAAGGACACCGACATCGGCCACTTCGTGAACGAGAAGGTGCAGGTCATTCCCGGCATCCATGACACGCTGACCATCATCACCTTCAAGGCATTCGGCGGCCGCTAGTGCCGCCGATTTGAAGTCCCTGCAGCGCAAGCGGCAAATTCGATCAGGGACTTCAAATCGAAAAGCGGCAGACGCGATAGCGGAAGCTGTTGGGCAGGCGCTCGATCAAGCCGTGCAGGCGTAGCCGGCGCAGCTGATAGGTGACGGCACCCTGGGAGATCGCTGCCGGATCGCGTCCGGAAAGAGCTGCAAGGTGTTTGCGGAGGTCTCCTGAGCGGAAGCCTTCTGCGAGTTGCCGGAACAGGATGATGGCGTGCCACAAGGCGTGGACGCGCGGATCGGCAAAGCGCAGCCCTGAGGCGCGTTGGCGACCGGCCGTCACCGGGCTGTCGATGGCCTGCAATGTATCCTCGGCCAGCATGCAGTCATGGCTCAAACGTTCGACTTCGAGCAGCCGGCGATTGGCGGCAAAGCCGATCTCGCGCAGCTTCGGCAAGTTGTGCAGGCGCTTGCCAACACCGAAGTCGTAGCTGTTGTTGATGGTCGTTTCGGTCCGCAAGGCCCGACCTTCCTTGTGGTACTGCTTGATCCGCGTGTTCTTGTAATAGACGTTCAAGGACGGGGTGACGTCCTGGGTGACGATGCGGGTGCGGAACTGTCCCGGTGTCCTGCGGGTGATGGTGCGATTGAAGATCAGCCGCACCTCCTGGGGCCGACCCAGATCGAGGTTCTCGCGGATCACCTGTTCGAAGAACAGGCGACCGTGCACGGGTCGGTCGAGCACCTGGGTCAAGGAGAACTCGGCCTGCAGGATCGAGATGTCGTAGCGGTAGCCGGCCTTGCGATCCGCCCCGGTGAATGGATGCGGCAGCAGCCGCAGCCATTTGCGCAGAAAGCCGTCGATCTTTTCGGCCGAAAGACCGTCGCAGATCCGCTGCATCCGGGAAGGATCGGCGCAGCTCAAAATGCCATTGTCGAGCGCCTCGAAGGCGATGCCTTTCTGCGCGAGCTGCCGCTTGGCGTATTCGTGGCCGTTGAGGCACAGCTTGGCATTGAACGGAAAGTAGCTGCAGAACTTGAGGAAGAACGGGCCGAAGTCGCGATCCACGGCATAGATGTAATAGTGGTTGACCATGGCGGTGGACTTCACGATCCAGGGGTAAGTCTGGCCGGTCTTCGGATTCCTGCGCCTCTCGGTGCGGAACGCTGACGTCTTCTCTTGCGCCTTGCCGACGAAGACCACCCCTTCGTCCTTGCGGAATTTGCGCAAGTGCTCGGCCATCACCTCGTCTTTGCGTTGCCCTTTGCGGAACTGCACCAGCGCAAGCCCATGCTTGGCCACAAAGCCTTCCAGCGCCGCCACAAAGCGCCGGCTCATCGGGCTCATCAGGGCCGCAGACGGCAGCGGCTGGCCGCGATGGTCCCGGAAGAACCGCACCACGCCCTGCTCCGTTTGCAGCCACGGCACATAGACGTTGAGGTACATCCGGTCGATCCCCTCGACCGTCAGCTTCACGTGACGGCCGATGATCTCGGCCACGCTTTGTGCTATCATCTCCCCGGCTCCGGTCGTGCAGGTTTTGCCTCTTGCAGGCGTTTTGACCCATGCGGTCCAACCGAGCCTGGTTTACCAGAGCTCGCCATGAACCGGCGATCGGAGCCACACTATCCACACGCCTCGTCGGTCTGAGGCGAAGCCTCGCTAGAATAATAATTTGCTGGGTGCCCACTGCTTTCCGAAGTTCGCGAAAGATGGGTGCTGCGAGGGATCGCGAACTTCGGAAAGTGGGCACCAGTGCAGCCTCAATTCACAGTCACCTTCGACCGGCTGAAGGCCTTCATCCATGAGGCGATGCTCCGGCTCGGCCTGCCGGACGACGATGCCATGGCGGTTGCGACCCTGATGGCGCAGGCCGACCTGCAGGGATCGGACGGCCACGGCGTCAGCCGGCTGCCGCAATATGCCCGCCGCATCAAGGCTGGCGGCTTCAACGTCCGCCCCAACATCCGCGTGGTGCAGGAGCATCTCTCCACCGCGCTCATCAACGGCGACAACGGCATGGGCCATCTCGTGATGAGCCGCGCCGCCGAAATCGCGATCGAGAAAGCGAGCGTCACGGGCATCGGCTGGGTGAATTCGCAATACTCCAACCATGCCGGCCCCGCCTCGCTCTATGCGAGGATGCCGCTCGCCCACGACATGATCGGGCTCTATTTCGCGGTCGGCAACGCCAACCACCTGCCCCCCTGGGGCGGCCTCGACATGCTGCTGTCGACCAACCCGATCGCCGCCGCGATCCCGGCGGGAGCCGAGAAGCCGATCGTGCTCGACATGGCCACCACGGTTGCGGCCTATGGCAAGGTGAAGACCAAGGCGCTGCGCGGCGAGATGATGCCGGAGGGCTGGATGATCGATCGCGAGGGCAAGCCGCTCACCGATCCGAAGCGTGCCGAGGAAGGCATGCTGCTGCCGCTTGGCGGCATGGAAGCCGGCTACAAGGGGTTTGGCCTCGCCATGATCATCGGGCTGATCGCCGGCACGCTTGGCGGAGCGGCGATGGGCAAGGACGTGATCGACTTCAACCATGACGACGACGGCGTCACCAATACCGGACAGGCGATCTGCGCCATCAATATCTCTGCCTTCGGCGAAGTCGATACCTTCAAAGCCGCCGTCAATACCCTGGTGCGCGATTTTCGCAGCAGCGCGCGCATGCCGGGTGTGGACCGGATTATGGTCCCCGGCGAGCGCAGCGAGGAAACGCGCATCGCCCGCGCACGCGACGGCATCCCGATCGTACCCGCCCTGACGCGCGGGCTCAATCAGCTGGCCCAGGAGTTGGGGATCGCGAAGCTCGGCTGAGGCCGTAGGGGCTTGCGACGATCGACCCGGTCAACGCGCCCGCGCTCAAGAATGCCGAGAACCTGTCGGCACGTGAATACTTGTCCCGTCGCTTGCGGCTGCTCGACGCGGCGAAAAGCGCCGTCGCGCGTTTCGACCATGACGTCATCGCTGCGCCGACCGTCATGTTCACGCCGCACGTCCTGACCGACGAGGTGAGCGCGGAGCAATTCTGGGCGTACAATCGCAACATCGTGCACAATGTGGCGCCGGTGAACTATTTGGCGTTGTGCGCGGCTACGCTGCCGGTGGGTCTTGATCGCCTCGGTATGCCGGTCGGCTTGCAGTTCATCGCCAGGGGCGGCGATGACGAGCGGCTGGTGGCCATCGCCTGCGCGGCCGAGCGCGTACTGGGCACGCCGCGCGAAATTCTGGGTACGCCGCCAATGTGCAAGGGCTAGCGACCGGAGCGTCACTCGGCATGTTCGCCAAGTGTCGGCACGGGAGACCGTATCCTTATACTGCCAAATGCGCCGCACTTGCGGTGCCAGTTCCAGAATTAACGCGCAGCGCGGGCATTAATCTAAACTAACAAGCTTAACCGACAAACTGTCTTGCACCACCTCGCATAGAGGATAGCACTCCGTCTGTTCCGTTAATTTTAAATGACGGAAAAATAACCGATCAATTTCAGACGGATGGAAGCAATAAAAATGGTACAGTCGACAACAAGAGGTCCCTTGACCGACGTGACACGCGACGTCCGAAACCGGCCCCTGATGCACGAACCGCATTCAACTTATATCGCCCCGCCCACGGTGAGTGCGCCGGGTCTGGCGATGCCGGACTATGTCGAGCATCGCAATGGCGCCACGGAAATAGGAAAACTGTCGGCCGAAGCCGTGGTCCGGGAATACGAAGCTACGGCGAAAGAGATCGAGTCGATGGGCGGCGAGTTGGTCGAGCGTGTCAAGCAGTGCGAGGCGGTGACCCGCGATGCACTCTCAGTCATCGAGGAGCTGAACCAAGTGGCGGCGCGCTACCGCGAGGAAGCCAAACGGGTCTTCGAACACATTGAAGGTTGTTCCCTGGTAGTGGCTGAGGCTCGCAAGATCTGCAGCGAATTGAAGGACAAGATCGCCGTCCCCGTCGCGAAGACGGGCCGAGGCCAAAAAGGAAGTGAGAAGTAAGGCGCATCGGTTCACCGTGCCGCCACGGGTGACGTGTACGCCCGTGCGGACGCATCGTGGACACGATAGTCGGAAGAGCATCCCGGGATCGATCTCACCGAATCCGATGTCGGCTTTTCATTTCTTCTTCGGCGGCTTCGGCGGGCCTTCGACCGGCGGCAGCGATTTCACATATTCGGCGATCGCGGCGCGATCGGCGGGCTTGAGCTGCGAGGTGTTCTTGATCACGCGGACCATCGCGCCGCCGGCGGTGTCGCCGTCGGGCGCCACGCCGTTCTCCAGGAAATCGGCGATGTCTTTTGCGCTCCAGTCGCTGATCGCCTTCTGCGTGATGTTCGGCACCCAGCCCTCGCCTTCCGGGTTTGGGCCGCCGGCAAAGCGCTGCGAGGTGATGATGCCGCCCAGGAAATTGCGCGGACTGTGGCACTCGGCGCAGTGGCCGAAGCTGTTGACGAGATAGGCGCCGCGATTCCAAGACGGCGAACGCGACTGGTCGGGGATGAACAGGGCGCCATCGAAGAACAGCCATTTCCAGATGCCGACGTTGCGGCGGATGTTGAACGGGAACGGCACATCATGGTCGCGCACCTTACCCGCGACCGGCGGCAGCGTTTTCAGCCAGGCGAAGAGATCGCGTACGTCCTGGACCGTCGCGTGGGCGTAGGAAGTATAGGGAAAAGCCGGGAAGTATTGCGTTCCGCCAGGCGAAACGCCGCGCCTCACCGCGTTGACGAAATCGGCCTCGCTCCATCGCCCGATACCGTCGTTGGGATCGGGCGAGATGTTCGGCGCATAGAAGGTGCCGAACGGCGACGGTATCGCAAGGCCGCCGCCGAGCCTGAAACGGTCGGGCTGGTTCGGCACCGCATGGCAGGAGGAGCACCCGCCGGCATTGAAGATGGTCTCGCCGTTCGCCGGGTTCGGCGTGTACGCCTTTTCCGTCACGGCCGCCTGCAGGGGCGGTGCGGTCAGCCACCAATAGACCGCGAAGGCGGCGGCGCCTGCGGGAACCAGCAAGAGGATAATTCGCCGCATCATCACCCCAACCGTCATTGACCAAGGTAGCTTACGGCTAGCTCGCTTGCCGCTCCAGCCATAAGATGGACCAAAGTTCTACGGCGATAGGGCCGATTTTGGGAATAAAATGAGAATTCGCATTGTTGTGCGATAAGTACCGTCACCTGACGTCAACAGGGAGAGAGCAGCCATGACCAAAACCATGTTCGCCGCGCTTGCGTTTGCGGCCTCCGTCGCCTTCGCGGGCCCGGCGTTCGCCGACAAGTACAAGGCGACACTGGATGCCAAGTCCGAAGTGCCGCCGAATGCCTCTACCGCCACCGGCACTGCCGACATCGACTATGACCCCGCCAGCAAGAAGCTGAGCTGGAAAGTCACCTATTCCGGACTGAGCGGACCACCGACCGCCGCCCATTTCCACGGGCCCGCCGAGGCCGGCAAGAACGCCGGCGTCGCCGTCGCGATCCCGAACATCGCCACGCCGCCGACCGAGGGCAGCGCGACCTTGACCGACGCGCAGGCTGCCGATTTCCTGGCCGGCAAGTATTATGTCAACGTGCACACCCAGGCCAATCCGGGCGGCGAAATCCGCGGCCAGGTCACGAAGTAAGTCGGCTCTCAATATCCCTTGAAGTGACGCGGGGCGGATGCATCGGCATCCGCCCCTTGTCGTTGCGGCGCATCGTCAGTTTGCGAGATATTTACGCAGGATTTCAACCAGACGATCCGGCGCCGTCTGCGGCGGCATGAAGCCGAGATACCGGCCATCGCGGCCCATCAAATAAATCACTCCGGAATGGTCGATCGAATATTCACCGTTCTTCGGGTCTTGGACCCTCGCATAGAACGCCTTGTATGAATTGGCGATTTTTCGGATATCGTCCGGCGCGCCGGTGAGGCCAATGAAACTCGGGTGAAAAGCCCTGAGATATTCGGCCATGACCGCATTGTCGCGCTCGGGATCGATGGTGATGAAGATGGGCTGGATGCCCGCGGCATCCTTTCCGAGCGCGTCGAGGGCCTGCGTGATCGCCATCAGGTCGGTCGGGCACACGTCGGGGCAGAACGTGTAGCCGAAATAGACGATCATCAATTTGCCGCGGAATTCGCTATCGGTGTGCGGCTTGCCGTTCTGGTCGGTGAGCGTGAACGGCCCGCCCACCGATCCGCGGCCGAACATCAGGTCGTCCATCATCTGCGCGGCGGACGGCTGCTGATCCTGCGCAGCCGCCATGCCGCCCATCAGGGACGCGGCCACAACGAGCGCGCACGCCCTCGCAAACATCATGCTGCCATCAAATCCCGAAGGTGATGCGGGTGCCCGTCGTCGTGGTCAACACCTTGCCCGGCATTTGCCGCATCGCTTCCTGGGTGAAGTTGAGACCGCTGCAATGCATGGGGATCAAAACATCGGGATTGAGCTTGCCGATCTCGGCCACGACCTGCGTGAGGTAATCGGCCGGCGCCGGTCCCAGGTGGAAGCCTCCCATGATGGCGTGAATCTTCTGCACGCCGGATACTTCCATGGCCTGCCGCACCGAATTAACGATGCCGACATGGCCGCAGGAGGAAATCACGATCAGGCCCTTGTCCTTCAGGTTGAAGCAGGTCGCATGTTCATGGATATGCTCATCGGGCACGACCTTGCCTTCCATTTCGGCCGGCAGATAGTGGCTCGCATTGCAGCCCGCACCATCCTTCTGCTTGAACTCGACCAGCGAGTTCGGCAGCACCTTCTCGATGCTGTTGCGCTTGATCTTGCCCGTCGTAAAGGCCTGGCCGCCGATCACGACCGGAGACTCGCACAGCACGAGCTTGACGTTCTGCTTGGCGATGTCGCGGCGGTCGAGCATGCCGAAATCGGCCAGATCGCCCATGCCGCCCATCTTGACATAACGCTGGCAGAAATTGTCCTCGCCGCCTGCATACATGGTGAGGTCGGCCGCCATGTCCTTGCGATGCCGCTCGAGGAATCCGAGCACCCCGCCCCAATGATCGAAGTGACCGTGGCTCATGATCAGCGCGTCGATCTTCTTCGGATCGATCTGCATCAACTCCATGTTGCCGTTGATCGTGTCCGGCGTCCAACCGAAGTCGAGGAGGAAGGTGCGCTTCTCGTCGCCACGCTGCGGCTCGACATAGAGCGACAATCCCCACTCGCTGTGCAACGGACGCTTGGCATCGCTGGAGCGGCCGGGCTCGGTCTTCACCCCGCTCACTTCCTGCGGCCGGAAGAAGATGTCGCTCGCACTGTCGACCAGGACCCGGACGCTGAGCTTGTCGATGGTCGGCACTTCGATCGGGGCGGCCCGCGCAAGCTCAACGCAGGAAAATCCGCCGGCGGCCACCAGGGCCGCGCCGGCCGACAACTTCAACGCATCACGCCTGCTGAAATCAACCGTCATGGCAATATGTCCTTCTCCTATCGCCGCAGGCCTGCGGCTAAAAATCAGGGCGGAGTTTGGCGCGGTTTCCCCGTCGTTACAATCAATTCCTTGCCGGCTGTCCGGCACAGTTTGCGGCTATTCCAGCCCGGCGCGATGAAAGCCTTCGAGGTAATGGATGCGGTCTGAATCGTTCTTGATCGGCACGTTGTTCATGATCCACGCGCGCGAGACGTTGGGCTGCGCACGGCGCAGCTCCTGCAATGCGGCGGCGGCGAGATCCTCCTGCCCGGAAATGCCGGCGGCCGCGACCAGCACGCGGAGCGCCCCGGTAAAATCCGCGCGCAGGCGGATGGCGGTTTGCGCCATGCGGATCGCGTCCTCGTAATTGCCGCCGATGTAATGGGCGAGCGCCGCGGAGCCGTAGTTCAGCGCCACGGCCGGATCGCGCGGGCTCAGGCGCAGCGCGCGGTTGGCAGCCTCGACCGCCTCTCGCCAGCGGCCGCAGAACGCCAGCGCCGAGGCGTAATAGTTCTGGGCGTGCGAGAAACTCGGATTGAGATGCAGCGCCAGCTCGAGCGCGGCGATCGCATCGTCGAAGCGTCGCAGGAGCAGATGTACGCCGCCGAGCGCGTGATGCGCCCAGGGATCCTCGCCGTCGAGCCGGACCGCAGCCAGCGCTGCGCGCTCGGCAAGCGGCACGACGATGCTGGCGTCCGCCCAGCCCATATGTGCCCCGAACGCGTAGCTCGCGCCGAGCAGACCGAGTGCCTGACTGTAGTTCGGGTCGATCGCAATCGCCTGCAGCAACAGCTCCTGCGCGATTTCCTGGTCGCGCGCCGACACCAGCGAATAATGGGCCAGCGCACGCATCACCAGTTCCCAGGCGTCCATGCTGGAAGGCGGCTTGCGGCGCGCGCGGTAATGCTCGGCGGCGTAGAGCCGCGGCTCGATCGAGGCAACAATGGCCTCGGTGATCTCGTCCTGCACCGCGAACACGTCGGCGGCGTCGCGGTCATAGCGCTCCGCCCAGACATGGCTGCCGCTGCCGACTTCGTTGAGCTGCACGGTGATGCGCACGCGGCCGCCGTTCTTGCGGACGCTGCCCTCGACCACATAGCCGGCGCCGAGTTCCTCGCCGACCTGCTTCACATGCACGGACCTGCCCTTGTAGATGAAGGAGGAGTTGCGCGCGATCACGAAGAACCAGCGCAGCCTCGACAACCCGGTGATCAGGTCCTCGCTGATGCCGTCGGAAAAGTACTCCTGCTCCGGATCGTCACTCATGTTGTTGAAGGGCAGCACGGCGATCACGGGACGCTCGGGCAGCCTCACGGCCGGGCGAAGCTCCGCCGGCGCCTCGATGGATAGCGGAGCGGCGGCAGGCCGTTGCATCTTCTTACATACCCGAGCATCCAGCGTACCGATGAAACGCAGGCCCTTGCGGGCCATGGTGCGGATCAGCTTCTGGTCGCGCCCGGTATCGCCGATCGCCTTGCGCGCCGCATAGATGCGGCTGGTCAGCGCCGCGTCGGAGACGATACGCCCGCCCCAGACGGAGGCGATCAGATCGTCCTTGGTGACCACGCGATCGCGGTTCTCCACGAGGTAGACCAGGAGATCGAGCACCTGCGGCTCAACCGCAATCCGCTCAAGGCCACGGCGCAATTCGCGCGTGTCCGTATCGAGCACGTGACCGTCGAAATGAAACTGCAAGTTTTGGCCTCAAATAAAGGATTGCCGTGCAACTCAAGCGAAGCGGAACTCCACTGCATTTTCGGTCGCTAACGGCCTCATGCCAGCATCAGGAAATCTGCAGGGCATCTTCAGAACAATCATGGCCGTCTCAAGAGAGGCTTCAAGCCAATCACTCTATCCCCCGGTAAATCCGGCATGCGAGGGGGCTAGAACCGTTGAAGGATTAATAGATCGCTACTTCTGCTACCTTTCCCCCGACTGCTCACCGTGGTCGACAACTCGGCCGGTCACAGGATCGTGAGCAGCCGCGACGCTGCCGGGAACTTTTTGATCAATGGCGGTTCCAAATAAGTCGCGGCCAGAAAGCGCGCCATTGCCGATGTAGGCGAAATCGACATCTTCGGCTTGGACGGCAGCGACAATTTATCGGTCGATAAGACTGACGGCAACGACAATTTATCGGTCGATAAGACCAACGGCGTGATGATGCCGGCGATGCATCTGTTCGGCGGCAACGGCGACGACAAGCTCACCGGCGGTTCCCGCGACGACTTTCTGTTCGGCCAGGCCGGCAACGACCAGCTTTTCGATAGTTCACAAGACGAATCGCCCGAGTTCCGTTCTGGGTGTCGGCTATGGAAAAGGCCAGCGACGCTGCGATTGCATAGGATCGGAACCCGCTAAGTCTCTGGATGCGCGCGCAAGCTAGTCCAAGCCGGCGCGGCGGAAGGCGTCCAGATAGTGGTCGCGGTCGGCCTCGTATTTGAACGGCAAGTTTTGCGCGATCCAGGCCAGCGAGAAACCGGGCTGCCCGCGGCGCAGTTCCCGCAAGGCGGCCGTGGCGATTTCGGCCTGTCCGGCCATCGCGGCAGCGACGGTCAGCATGCGGTAGCCAGAGACATGATCGGTGCGAAGCCGAATGCTTGCCCGTGCCAGCCGCATCGCCTCCTCGTAATTTCGTCCGGTGAACTGGGCGTGGGCGGCGATGCCATTGTAGATCGCCGCAAACGGATCCCGCGGACTGAGGCGCAACGCCTTCGCGGTAGCCACGCCGGCTTCCTCCCAGCGGCCGCTAAAAGTCAGCGCGAGGCCGTACACGCTGAGCGCCAGCGCAAAACTCGGATTGAGGCTCAGCGCCAGCTCAAACTCGGCGAGCGCATCGTCGAAACGCCGCAACAGCACATGGACGCAACCCAGCGCATGGTGCGCCCAGGGATCCTCGCTGTCGGCGCGGATTGCCGCCAGCGCCGCGCGTTCGGCGATCGGCACCGAGGTCGCCATCTCGCTCCAGCCATTATAGGCGCAAAAGGTATGGCTGGTGGACAGAACGGCGAGCGCCTGGCCGTAGTGCGGATCGATCGCAATCGCCTTCTCCAGCAGCTCCTGGGCGATGACATAATCCGCGCGCGTGACCCGCCAGAAATGCGACATCGCCCGCATCACCAGACCCCAGGCATCCATGCTGTCCGGGGTTCTGCGCTTGGAGTGGAAGTTCTCCGCCGCGTAGAGCTGCGGCTCGATCGAGGCAACGATCGCCTCGGTGATTTCGTCCTGCACGGCGAACACGCCGGCGACGTCGCGATCGTAACGCTCCGCCCAGAGGTGGCTGCCGGTGGCGACGTCGTTGAGCTGCGCGGTGATGCGCACACGATCGCCTTCCTTGCGCACGCTGCCTTCGATCACGTAGCCAACGCCTAGGTTGTCGGCGACCTGCTTGATGTTGACGGATTTGCCCTTGTAGACGAACGACGAGTTGCGCGCGATTACGAAGAACCAGCGCAGCCTCGAAAGCGCGGTAATGAGGTCTTCGCTGATGCCGTCGGAGAAATAATCCTGCTCCGGATCGTCACTCATGTTGGCAAAGGGCAGCACGGCGATGGCGGGACGGTCGGGCGGCGGCAACACCGCACCCGCTGGCTCACCGCCTTCACCCAAAGGCGGTTCGGCGCAAAGCTCGCCGAGCTCGTCGTCCGTCGATGGCGTGTGAACTTCGCCGACAAAGCGCAGGCCCTTGCGCGAGATGGTGCGGATCAGTTTCTGGTGCTGACCACTGTCGCCGATCGCCTTGCGCGCGGCGTAGATACGGCTTGCCAGGGTCGTATCCGAGGTGATGCGGCCGCCCCACACCGAAGCGATCAGGTCGTCCTTGGTGACCACGCGATCGCGGTGCCGCACCAGGAAAAGCAGAAGGTCGTAGACCTGGGGCTCGACCGCAATCAGTTCAGAACTGCGGCGCAGCTCGCGCCGGTCGCTATCAAGCACAAAATCTGCAAAAGCAAATTGCACGCTGCTGTCCTGAAATTGGATGGCCGCGACTGCCGCCGCGACAGATCTGCAAGATCGAGCCAACGGGTATTTGACGCATCTTGCGCGCGCCGCCGCGGTGGCTGATTGGCGCCGTGGCCGGATACAGGCCCGGCGATCACGGCCCGATCACATTACCATAATCATGAAATCAGCAGGGCTTATTCAGAAGAATTCATGGCCCTCTCAAGCCCGGCTTCAAGCCTGTCATGCGGTCCACGGCTAAGCATCCGTCCGAGGGGCTTGGACCTAAAAGGATTGCAAAGCATGACTACCAGTGCATCATTTTCCCAAGGATCCGGCGTGCTGTCGGTTTTCGGCGACGCGCTCAGCAACACGATCCTCGCCAGCCGCGATGCCGCCGGAAATATTCTCGTCAACCACGGCGCGGTTTCCATCGCGGGCGATCAACCGACGGTCGGTAACACCTCCGTGATCCAGGTGTTCGGGCAGGCCGGCAACGACACCATCTCGCTTGACGAAAGCAACGGCGCGCTGCCCGGAGCCAATCTGTTCGGTGGCGACGGCAACGACAAGCTCACCGGCGGCTCAGGCAACGACCTCCTATTCGGACAGGCCGGCAACGATACCCTCAACGGCGCAGGCGGCAATGACCTGCTGTTTGGCGGCGACGGCAACGACGTCCTCGACGGCGGCACCGGTAACGACCAGCTGTTCGGCGAGGCCGGCAATGACACGATGATCTGGAACCCCGGCGGCGGCAGCGACCTGTTCGAAGGTGGCGACGGCAACGACACCGCGCTGGTCAATGGCGGCAACGGCGCCGAAACCTTCACGATCACTGCAAACGGCTCGCGCGTGCGCTTCGACCGCGTCAGCCCCGCTCCGTTCTTCCTGGATATCGGCACGACCGAGAATCTCGTGCTGCATGCCGGCGGCGGCGATGACGTCATCACCGCGGGCAATGGCCTTGCGAGCCTGATCTCGCTCACCCTCGATGGCGGCGATGGCAATGACACCATCACCGGCGGCGACGGCAACGACATCCTGATCGGCGGTGCCGGCAACGACATCGTCGCCGGCGGCCGCGGCAACGACAACGCCCAGCTCGGCACCGGCGACGATACCTTCATCTGGAATCCCGGCGACGGCAGCGACACGGTCGACGGCGGTTCGGGCAACGACACGCTGCTGTTCAACGGCGCGAACGTAAACGAGAACATCAACATCTCCGCCAACGGCCATCACGTCCGCTTCACCCGTGACGTCGCCAACATCACGATGGACCTGAATAACATCGAGCAGATCGACTTCACGGCTCGCGGCGGCGCCGACAACATCACGGTCAACGATCTCACCGGCACCGGCGTGACAGGAGGTCGCGATCGATCTCGCGGGAACCCCGGGCACCGGACAGGGAGACGGCGCTGCTGATACCGTGACCGTCAACGGCTCCGGCAAGAATGAACATATCCAGGTAACCGGGAGCGGAGGCACGGTCAGCGTCACCGGCACACCCGAAACCGTTGTCATCACCGGCGCCGAAGCCGGCGATCGCCTGATCGTCAACGGCCTCGGCGGCAACGACACCATCGACGCTTCCACGCTTGCCGCCGGCACCATCGGTCTCACCATCGATGGCGGCGCCGGCAACGACACCATCACCGGCAGCCAGGGCGACGACACCCTGATCGGCGGCGACGGCAATGATACGGTGAACGGCGGCCGTGGCAATGACTTCGCCGACCTCGGTGCCGGTGACGACACCTTCATCTGGAATCCCGGTGACGGCAGCGACACTGTGCTGGGCAACACGGGGAACGACACGCTGGTGTTCAACGGCTCCAATGCACCGGAGAACATCGACATCTCGGCCAATGGCGCCGATGCCCGGCTGTTCCGCGACGTCGGCAACGTCACCATGGAGCTCAACAGCGTCGAGCACATCCAGCTCAGCGCTCTCGGCGGCGCCGACAACATCACAGTCAACGACCTGACCGGCACCGGCGTCACGCAGGTCGCGATCGACCTCGCCGGCACCGTTGGCGGCAAGACCGGCGACGGCGCGGCGGACACCGTGACCATCAACGGTACGGCCGGCAACGACCACATCACGGTCTCGAACAGCGGCGGATCGATCGTCGTCAACGGCCTTGCGGCGCAGGTCACGATCGCCCACGCCGATGCCGGCGACTCCCTCACCATCAACGGCCTCGGCGGCGACGACGTCATCGATGCCTCCGCGCTCAAGGCAGGTCAACTCGCCAACCTCACCCTCAATGGTGGTGACGGCAACGACATCATCACCGGCAGCGCGGGCAACGACACGGTGATCGGCGGGCGCGGCAATGACGTTGCCAATATGGGCGGCGGCGACGACACCTTCGTCTGGAATCCGGGCGACGGCAGCGACACGGTTGAAGGCGGCGCGGGCACCGACACGCTGCTGTTCAACGGTGCCAATATCAACGAGAACATCGACATCTCGGCCAATGGCAACCACGCCAGGTTCACCCGCGATGTCGGCAACATCACGATGGACCTCCACGGCATCGAGCACATCCAGTTCAACGCCCTGGGCGGCGCCGACAACATCACGGTCAACGACCTGACCGGGACCAATGTCAGCGAGGTCGATCTCAATCTGGGCAATGATGGCTCGGCGGACACGATCACGCTCGACGCAACCGCCGGTGCGGACAACATCACCGTCACGCAGGACGCCAACGGTGTCATCACGGTGACGGGCCTGGCGTCCGAGGTGAAGATCACCGGTGCCGACGCCGGCGATCGCCTGGTCATCAACGGGCTCGGCGGCGATGACGTCATCACGGCCACCGGCCTCCATGGCGGCATCCTGCTCACCGAGAACGGCGGTGACGGCAACGACGTCCTGATCGGCAGTCCCGGCAATGACGTGTTGAGCGGCGGCAATGGCGACGACGTGCTGATCGGCAACGGCGGCGTCGATGTCCTCGACGGCGGACCCGGCGGCAACGTCATCATCCCCTCGATCGCACATGTCAGCGCTGCGGCGCTGCTCAGCGATGCCATGGCGTCGACCTTCGTCACCCCCGGCGTCGGCCACGGCCCCATCACGCCGCCCGACCCGCTGGCGTCGCCACAAGCGGTCCTGGCGCCGCCGCAGCACGCTTAAGACGCAGCGCGCGGTCCCTGGAGGATGCAGATGACAACCGAAACGGAGCCGAGAGCAGCCGATTCCGGCCTCGAAGCTCTCCTGACGTTGCTGCACCTCCACGGTGTCGCGGCTGATCGCGAGCAGATCAAACATCGGCTGGGAACAGCCACCATTGGCGCACCGGAGATACTCCGGTGCGCCAAAGATCTCGGATTGAAGGCGCGCGCCTATCGCACCGACTTTTCCCGGCTTGCGAAGACCCCTCTGCCCGGCATCGCCCTGCTGCGCGACGGCACGTTCATGGTCATCGCCAAGGCGTCCGAGGAGAAAGTACTGGTGCAATCGCCCAGGGATCGGCGGCCCCTGCTGATGACGCGTGGCGAGTTGGCTGAGATCTGGGATGGCGGGCTGATCCTGATGGCGCGGCGCGCGGGATTGACCGACCTCACCCGCCGCTTCGACATCACCTGGTTCCTCGGCGCGATCCGGAAATACAAGCGCCTGCTCGGCGAGGTGCTGGTCGCTTCCTTCTGCCTGCAACTGTTCGCCCTGGTCTCGCCGCTGTTCTTCCAGGTGGTGATCGACAAGGTTCTGGTGCACCGCTCGCTCTCCACCCTCGACGTGCTGGTGATCGGCCTGCTCGCGATCTCGCTGTTCGAGACCGTCCTCGGTATCTTGCGCACCTATCTGTTCTCGCACACCACCAACCGCATCGATGTCGAGCTCGGCGCGCGGCTGTTCCACCATCTCCTGGCACTGCCGATGTCCTATTTCCAGGCGCGCCGCGTCGGCGATTCCGTGGCGCGCGTGCGGGAGCTGGAAAACATCCGCAATTTCCTGACGAGCTCGGCGCTGACGCTCGTGATCGACCTGTTCTTCACCTTCGTGTTCCTCGCCGTGATGTTCGCCTACTCGCCGCTGCTCAGCTACATCGTGCTCGGCTCGTTCCCGTTCTATATCGTGATCTCGGCCGCGGTGACGCCGCTGTTCCGCCGCCGGCTCAGCGAGAAATTCCAGCGCGGCGCGGAGAACCAGGCTTTCCTGGTCGAGAGCGTCACCGGCATCGAGACGCTGAAGGCGATGGCGGTCGAGCCGCAGATGCAGCGGCGCTGGGAAGAGCAGCTTGCGGGTTACGTGACCGCGAGCTTTCGGGTGCAGAGCCTCGGCAACACTGCAAGCCAGCTCGTGCAGTTCATCAGCAAGGCCGTCACCGCCAGCATTCTTTATTTCGGCGCCAAGCTCGTGATCAGCGGCACGCTGTCGGTCGGCGAGCTGGTCGCCTTCAACATCCTGGCCAGCCGCGTCTCGGCGCCGGTGCTGCGGCTCGCGCAGGTGTGGCAGGATTTCCACCAGGCGCGGCTGTCGATCGCCCGCCTCGGCGACATCCTCAACACCACGGCGGAGCCGACCTATGCCGCCGCGCGCGCCGCGCTGCCCGCGATCCGCGGCAATATCAGCTTCGAGCATGTCTCGTTTCGCTACCGCGTCGACGGACAGGAAATCCTGCACGACGTTGCCTTTGACGTGCCGGCCGGGCAGACCATCGGCATCGTCGGACCTTCAGGCTCGGGCAAGAGCACGATCACCAAACTGGTGCAGCGGCTCTACGTGCCGCAGAGCGGGCGCGTGCTGATTGACGGCATGGATCTCGTGATGGCCGACCCCGCCTGGCTGCGCCGCCAGATCGGCGTGGTGCTGCAGGAGAACATGCTGTTCAACCGCTCGGTGCGCGACAATATCGCGCTCGCCGATCCTGCGATGCCGATGGAGCGTGTGATCGAGGCGGCCAGGCTCGCGGGAGCGCACGATTTCATCCTGGAGCTCATCGAGGGCTACGACACCATGGTCGGCGAACGCGGCTCGACGCTGTCGGGCGGCCAGCGCCAGCGGATCGCGATTGCGCGTGCGCTCGTCACCGATCCGCGTGTCCTGATTTTCGACGAAGCGACCAGTGCGCTCGACTATGAGAGCGAGCGCATCATCCAGCAGAACATGAAAGAGATCGCGAGGGGCCGCACGGTGCTGATCATCGCCCACCGGCTCTCCACGGTACGAACGGCGGATCGAATCTTCACCCTCGAGCGCGGGCGCCTGGTCGAGGACGGCACCCATGACGCGCTGATCAACACCGGCGGCCGTTACGCCGCCCTGCACCGACTACAGGGGGGCTTGCATGAAGTCGGCTAATTCCGCCCTGCCTGCGCGGCGGAGCGACATCGTCATCCCCTTCAAGCAGGCCAAAGGCCGCCGCGCCGAAGAGCTCGCTTTCCTTCCGGCAGCCCTGGAGATTGTCGAGTCACCGCCTTCGCCGATCGGCCGCGCCATCGGCTTGACCATCATCCTGCTGTTTGGCGCGGCTCTGGGCTGGGCCAGTTGGGGGACGATCGACATTGTCACGTCCGCGCCGGGAAAGGTCGTCTCGGGCGGGCGCAGCAAGGTGGTGCAGCCGTTCGAGACCGGGGTGGTGCGTGCCATCCGCGTGCAGGATGGACAGGTGGTGAAGGCCGGCGACGTGCTGATCGAGCTCGATCCGACGGTGAACGCCGCCGAGCGCGATCATCTGCGCGACGACCTCGTTGCCGAGCGGCTCAACATCGCGCGGCTGCGCGCCGCGCTTGCCAGCACCGAGCGGGACATCGCCGACCTCGTTGCGCCGGCCGAGGCCGATCCGGTCCTGGTCGGGACCCAGCGCCAGCTCCTGTTCAACCAGGTCACCGAGTACCGCGCCAAGATCGCCGCGCTCTCGCGGCAGCAGGCGCAGAAGCAGGCCGAGCAGGAGACCATCGCGGCCACGATCCACAAGCTCGAAGTGCTGATCCCGGTGATCCAGCAGCGCGTCGATATCCGTAAAGTACTGATGGAGAAGGAGATCGGCTCCAAGCTGACCTATTACGAGATCCTGCAGCTGCTGTTCGAGCAGCAGGAGGAGCTCACCGTGCAGAAGAGCCATCTGCACGAGGCGGAAGCTGCGGTTGCCGCAATCCGGGAGACGCGCGCGCAGGCGGTCGCCGAGTACAGCCGCAGCCTTTCCGACGACCTCGCCAAGAGCGAGCAGAAGGCCAACGGGCTCGCGCAGGACCTGATCAAGGCACAGCAGAAGACCAGGCTGCAGCAGCTCACCTCACCGGTCGACGGCGTGGTGCAGCAGCTTGCCGTGCACACCATAGGCGGCGTGGTGACGCCGGCGCAGTCGCTGCTCGTGATCGTGCCGAACGACAGCCAGCTCGAGATCGAGGCGATGGTGTCGAACCGCGACATCGGCTTCGTCGAGCCCGGTCAGGGCGCGGAGATCAAGATCGACACCTTCAACTTCACCCGCTACGGCCTGTTGCACGGCGGGGTGCTGAGCGTCTCCCAGGACGCCATCATCCGGGACAAGCCCGAGGGGCGCGCGAACGACCGCGCGCTCGGCACGGGGCATGAGACCAGCGAGCCGACCGGCCAGGAGCTCAACTACGGCGCGCGCATCTCGCTCGATCGCACCTGGATGCAGGTCGAGGACCGGGTCGTGAATCTGGCGCCGGGCATGGCGGTCACAGTCGAGATCAAGACCGGCTCGCGCACCATCCTGAGTTATCTGCTGTCGCCGCTGCGGCGCTATCAGCAAGAAGTGTTGCGCGAGCGCTGAGAAAGCGACGCCGCGCCAGCCCCGGTGTCAGCGCTCGCGTAGCCCGCAGAGTGCCGACCGCTGCGAACGCTCGCAGCGGTCGCGCTCTGTTGCGCCGCCTTGACGCCTTATTTCAGCTTGAGCCGAAAGTCCTCGTGACAGCCGGTGCAATTTTTGTGGAGCGTATCGAACGCCACCTTCACACTGGCCTGATCCTTGATCTTGCCTTTCAGGTCGGCAACGGCCTTGATGACGGGAGGCACTTTCGAATCGAAATCGGCCTTGTTCTCCCAGATTTTCTGCGACGCCCCGTAGGTCGCGTCGACGACCTGCTCTTTCGGGTTGTCCTTGAACACAGTCGGGATCTTGGGGACGTTCTGTTCGAGCTGCGTCAGCGCCGCATCGACCTGCGCCTGGTCATAGGGCAGCTCGCCCTTGCTCATCTTGAGCATCGTCACGTAGACGCTCTTGCCCAGCGCCCGCATGAAATTGTCCTGCTCGACCGCGAGCTTCTGGTCCGCCATCACGGCGCTCGACCCCAGCAACAATGCTCCCACCACGACAACCGCTCTTTTCATTGGCGAACTCTCCGTCTCGCGTGCCACACCCAGTAACGCCGCGGTCCCGCATTGCGGGGCCGCGGCGCTCCTTTTCTTATAACCCTGCGATCGTGGTTTATTCCCGGCGCGCCAATGCGCGCTTTATCTTATTGTTTGCGCATGATCTTTTCGGAAGACCGCTTCACAGGCTGTGCCGGCGCTGGTGCTCGCGGATCGCGATCCAGACCCGTTCGGCGGTCGCCGGCATGTCGATGTGGTCGATCTTGTATTCGCGCCACAGCCCTTCGATGATGGCGTTGACGACCGCGGGACACGAGCCGATCGCGCCTGCCTCGCCCGCGCCCTTCACGCCCAGGGGATTGGTCTTGCAGGGGACATTGTTGGTCTCGAAGTGGATCGACGAGGCGTCGGCCGCACGCGGCAGCGCGTAGTCCATATAGGTGGCGGTCATGAGCTGGCCGTCGGTCGGACTATAGACCACCTGCTCCATCAGCGCCTGACCAATGCCCTGCATCACGCCGCCGTGTACCTGGCCCGCGAGCAACAGCGGATTGAGCGTCACGCCGAAATCGTCGACGATCACATAGTTGACAATTTTCGTGATGCCGGTTGCGGGATCGATCTCGACTTCCGCGATATGCGTGCCGTTCGGATAGGTTCCGTCGGCGGAAGCAAACGTCGCGCTGCCGTTGAGCTTTGCGGTATCGGAGCCTGCACGCCTGGCTACATCGGCAAAGCTGATCGAGCGGTCGGTGCCGGCGATGCGGACCGCGCCGCCGCTGATCTCGAGATCACCCGCGCTGGTCTCCAGCGCCTCGGCGGCGAGCTCCTTCAGCTTGTTGCCAAGGTCGTGCGTGGCACGCTGGACGCTGACGCCGCCGGTCGGGATTGACGCCGAGCCGCCGGTGCCGAGCCCGGTCTTGATCTCGTCCGTATCGCCCTGATGGGTGTGGACGCGTTCCGGCGGCAGGCCGAACTGATCGGCAACGATCTGCGCATAGGCCGTCTGGTGGCCCTGCCCGCTCGACTGCGTGCCGATCAGGATCGTGACGTCGCCACCGGGATCGAGCCGCACATTGGCGGTTTCCTCGCCCATGGTGCCGCAGACTTCGACATAGCTCGCCAGGCCAATGCCGCGCACGAGGCCGGCCTTCTTTGCGAGCTTGGCGCGCTTGGGAAACTCCTTCCAGTTCGCGACTTCCATCGCGCGCTTCATGTGGGCTGCGAAGTCGCCGGAATCATAGATCTTGCCGGTCGCGGTCTTGTAGGGCAGCGCCTTCGGCTGGATGAAATTCTTCTTGCGGATCGCATCAGGCGCCATGCCGAGCTTTCGCGCGCAGGCGTCGACGAGACGTTCGACGACGTACGCCGCTTCGGGACGGCCGGCACCGCGATAGGCATCGACCGGCACGGTGTGGGTGAACACGGTTCGGACGCGGCAGTGGAAGGTCTGGATGTCGTAAAGGCCCGGCAGCATGCCGGCGCCGCCATGCGGGATGTAGGGGCCGAAGGTCGAGAGATAGGCGCCCATGTCGCCCATCAGGTCGACATCCATGGCGAGGAACTTGCCGTCCTCGGCAAGCGCCATCCGCGCGGTCGTGACATTGTCGCGGCCCTGCGCGTCGCCCATGAAATGCTCGGAGCGCTCGGCCGCCCAGCGCACCGTCTTCTTCAGTTTGCGCGCGGCAACCGCAAGCAACGCATATTCGCGATAGGGAAACAGTTTTGTGCCGAAGCCGCCGCCGACGTCGGGGCAGATCACGCGCATTTTCTCGACCGGAATCTTTCAGAACGTTCTGGCACAGGATGTCGCGCAGGCGGTGGCTGCCCTGGCTGCCGACGGTGAGCGTCAGATGATCGCGCTTGGCATCGTATTCGCAGTTCGCGGCGCGGGTCTCCATGAAGCTTGCGACCACGCGCGGATTGACGATCTTGATTTCGCCGACCGCATGCGCCTTGGCAAAGGCTTCCTCGGTCGCCTTCTTGTCGCCGACCGGAACGTCGAACAGGAGATTGCCGGGATGGTTCGGCCAGACCTGCGGCGCATCCTGCCTGACGGCGTTGACGACGCCGGCGACCGCCGGCAGCGGTGTCCACTGCACTTCGATCGCTTCAACGGCGTCGCGCGCATGATCGATTGTATCGGCGACGACAAAGGCGACGGCGTCGCCGACGTGCCGCACCTCGTCCTTTGCCAGGATCGGATAGGGCGGACCGGTGAACGGGTCGACCTCGAAATTGAACAGGCACGGCAGATCGCCGAGATCGCCAATGTCGGCCGCGGTCAGCACCAGCGCGACGCCGGGCAACGCGCGGGCAGGCGTGGCATTGATGGTGAACCTGGCATGCGCGTGCGGCGAGCGCAGCATCAGCGCGTGCATCGCCGGCTGCGGCGCGACGTCGTCGGTATAGCGGCCCTTGCCGCGGATGAGCGCGTCATCCTCCTTGCGAAGCACGCTTTGACCGACGCCGAATTTTATGGGAGCAGCCATTTTGTCTCCGTTTCCCGTTCAAATTTTTGCTCATATTGCAGTGGTTTGCACGGAAGCGCAAACGCCCATTAGCCCTTGACCAGCGATCGCAGCCACCGCGGTCCGAACAGGCCGAGGATCAGGGCGGCATAGACCACGGCGCCGACGCCGATCAGCAGCAGCAGGATGATCTCGTCCTGGAATCGGACGCCGCCGAAATGCACTGCCGCAAATCTTGCAGAAAGCCACAGCACGGCGGCAAGCACGACGCCCGTGATCGCGAATTTCATCAGGGATTGGCTGAGCGCTCGGGTGAGCTCGAGATAGCCGGCGCGCACGGCAAAGCCGAGCACGAGCAGGAGATTGACCCAGGCGCCGACGGCGGTCGCGAGCGCCAGGCCGACCTGGGCGAGCGAGCCCATCAACAGAAGTTTCAGCCCCATGTTGATCGCAAGTCCAGACAGCGACGCTTTTACGGGCGTCGAGGTATTCTTGCGGGCGTAGAAGGTCGCCACCGCGCTGCGGATCAGCACAAAGGGAATGAGGCCGACGGCGTAAGCCGCGAGCGTGGCGCCGGCCGCCGCAGCGTCTCCCTTCGTGAAGGCGCCGCGCGCAAACATCGCGCGCGTGATGACGTCGGGCACGGCGAGGAAGGCCGCGACAAAGGGGACGGCGAACAACAGCGTGTAATCGAACGCGCGGCGCTGCTGCTCCATGGCGCCCGCGTGATCGCCCGCGGTAATCCGCCGCGACATCTCCGGCAGCAGCACGGTTCCGATCGCAATGCCGATCACGCCGATCGGAAGCTGATTGAGCCGGTCGGCGTAGTAGAGCGCCGACAGCGCGCCGGCGGGCAGGAAGGTCGCGATGATGGTGTCGGCGAACATCGCGACCTGCGTGCCCATGGAGCCGAGCGTCGCCGGCCCCAGCGCGCGGAAGAAGGCGCGGATGTCTTCGTCGAGCCTTAGCGGGGCAAAGCGCGGCAGGCCGCCATGCCGGGCGAGATCGCCCGCCAGCAGGAAATATTGCAGGAAGCCCGAGATCAAAACGCCCCAGGCCGCCGCATGGCCCGCGGTCGGAAAGGACACCGCGACCGCGAGCGTTGCCATCATCGCGAGATTGAGGAAGATCGAGGCGGCGGCCGCGCTGGCAAAGCGATGCATCACATTGAGCATGCCGCCATAGAGCGTCACCAGCGTGATCAGCAGAAGATAGGGAAAGGTGATGCGCGTCAGCTCGATGGCGAGATCGCGCTGGCCGGCATCATGGGTGAAGCCGGGTGCCAGCAAACTCATCGCCTGCGGCATGAACACCCAGGCGACGATGAGCAGGATCACCTGCGACAGGAACAACAGCGTGAACACGCGGTCGGAGAACAGCTTTGCCGACGCCTCGCCCTTCTCGCCATGGACGTGGGCATAGGCCGGCACGAAGGCGGCGTTGAACGCGCCTTCGGCGAAGATGGCGCGGAAATGATTGGGCAGCCGGAAGGCGACAAAGAACGCGTCGGCCACGGGCCCGGCGCCCAGGATCGCCGCGAGCATGATGTCGCGCGCAAAACCGGTCAGCCGCGAAAGCAGGGTGTAGCCGCCGACGGTGAAGATGCGTCCAAGCATGCGCCGTCTCTTAGCGCATATTCGGTTCTGATTGTATCAGAACCGAAATGCTGTCCTCTTGTTTTACGCGTTTTTCCGAACCCTGTCCCTTCCTAAAACGGCCGGACGGCACTTCAAAACGGCGAAATCAGGACTTTATTGATTCAGGCATGATCCTATCCGAAAATCGGAAGACCACTTTTCGGGATCATGCCTGAACCGCGTCGCGCACAGCCGCGATGACGCGGTCCTGGGTCGCCTCATCGAGATAGGCATGCATCGGCAGGGCGATGACATCGGTCGACAGAAGCTCGCTGACCGGCAGCCCACCGTCCGCGACCGGGAAATCCCGATAGGCGGTCTGCTGATGCATCGATTTCGGATAATAGATCGCGGTCGGCACGCCCTGCGCCTTCAGCGCCGCGGCGAAGGCGTCGCGGTCGATGCCCTTGGGCAGGCGGATGGTGTATTGCGCCCAGACCGAGGTGCAGCCGGGAGCGAGCCGCGGCACGGTGACGACATTGCCAAGGGCGCGGTTGTAACGCTCCGCCACGCGGTTGCGTGCGGCGACCTCGTCCTCGAATATCTTCAGCTTCTCGATCAGGATCGCCGCCTGCATGGTGTCGAGCCGCCCGGTCAGGCCGAGGCGGACGTTGTCATATTTGTCCGATCCCTGCCCGTGCGCGCGAATGCTCTTCAGCGTTTCGGCAAGCTGCGCGTCATCGGTGAAGATCGCGCCGCCGTCGCCGAAGCAGCCGAGCGGTTTGGCGGGGAAGAAACTGGTCGCGGTCGCATGCCCCAGCGTGCCGATGCGGCGGCCCTTGTAGCTCGCGCCAAAGCCCTGGGCGGCGTCATCCAGCACGAACAGGCCTTCGGCCTCCGCAATCGCGGCGATCGCGTCATAGTCGGCGCTCTGGCCGAACAGATCGACCGGGATCACGCACGCGAGGCTTGAGGCCGAGCTTGCGAGCCGTCGCGATGCCGCGCTTGAGCGATGCCGCATCGATGTTGAAGGTCGCCTCATCGACATCGACGAACACCGGCACAGCCCCCGTCAGCGCTACCGCCTCCCCGGTCGCGCAGAAGGTGAAGGACGGACACAGCACGGCATCGCCGCGTCCCAAACCCTTGGCCATCAGCACCATCAACAGCGCATCGGTGCCGCTGGCGCAGGTCACGACGTGCCTAGCGCCGGAGAAGGCCGCAAGCTGCGCCTCAAGCTGCGTCACTTCGGGACCGTTGATGAACTGACAGTGGCCGAGCACACGGGAGATCGCCTCGTCGATGGACTTGCCGAGCCGCGCCCGCTGGGCGGCGACATCGATGAAGGGAATGGCTTGCAGACGCAGATGCTGGTTCATGGAGCCTTGCTGAAGTTGAGTGGAAGACATCGGCCGGTGGCTAGCCCGCGACGCGGCGCGGCCCCTTGCGGGCGGAGGGGGCCGCGGAGCTTGCGGCAGGCCTGGTGGAGGTTTCCAGACAGCGGGTCGCGATCTCGAGGCTCGCGACACCCTCATCGCCGGTGACGGCCGGCGAGCCGCCGGAACGCACCGCCCGCAGGAATGCAATCAGCTCGGCGCGCAGCGGCTCGTCATGGCCGACCGGCAGGTGACGCATCGAGTAGCTGCCGTCGGGCTTGAAGCCGAAACATTCGGTGACCTGGCGCGTCAGGAGATCGCCCATCACATATTTGCCGCGGGTCGCGACCGTGACGTTGCGCGCCTTGAACGGCGTCAGCCAGTTGGTGTTGATGTGCGCAAGCACGCCGGAAGCAGTGCGGAACTGCAGCAGCGCAATGTCCTCGCGTTCGGCGACCGCGCTTGAGAGCTGCGGCTGTACCTCGACGATATCGGACTCGGTGAACCAGCGGATCAAGTCGATATCATGCACAGCGAGGTCGATAACGACGCCGACATTCGACATCCGCGGCGGGAACGGTCCGACCCGGGTGATGGCGATGGAAAGGATATCCTCGCCCGTGATCGCCTGCTTGATCGCGGCGACCGCCGGATTGAAGCGTTCGACATGGCCGACCATCAGGGTGACGTCAGCACGTTGCGCGGCGTCGACGATCTCCCTACCCTCCTCGACGGTGGAGGCGATCGGCTTTTCGACCAGCACATAAATCTTGCGCGCGATGCAGGCGAGCGCGATCTCGTTATGCAGATGCGTGGGCGCCGCAATGGTCACGGCATCGACGCCCTCGGCGAGCAATGCCTCCAGTGTGTCGAAGGTGCGGCAATTGGCGAGCTCGGTCGCGCGCGCGCGATGTGCCTCGACGGGATCGACCACCCCGACCAGGTTGATATCCGGCAACCCTGCCAGCACGCGCGCGTGGTTGCTGCCCATCACGCCGGCGCCGATGACGCCGACCCAAATCGCGTGCTGTTTCGGCTCGGATTTCGAACCCGACCCGAATTCCCTGGAACTCATGTCATCGACCCCAAATCAAATCAAGCGCCACACACCCCGGCGCTGTCTAGCACGTCGCCATACATGTGGCGAATGCCGGAACAGAAATCCGGACACGATTTGATGCAAAAAATTACATCGGCAAATCGTCAAAAGCGCTGAGATTTGAAGATGCTACCGCCGCGATCGAACGCAGGGAGTGCAAGCGATTTGGCCCGATTCAAGCCCAGCCAAACCAGAAACGCAGCAGGGCCGCAACCGTTTTCCCTTACAAATCCGTCAAGAAAAACCGGCGCGGCGAAGCCGCTCAGGAATACCGGCCTCTCCTCGGGAAGTTGATGACGCGCGCCGTCTCATGCTCCTCAGGCTCAACCGAACGCTGCTCGGCCGAGGCGCACAGCGTGTCGATCTCCTGATCCGAGATGCGGTGCAGGTTGATCCTGATCTCCATCGCCGTCATGGTCAGGAGCTGCGCCACGAAGTTCAGGTTCAGCTCCTTCGCCAGATTGATGTGCTCCTGCAGCGAGCGCGCCATCAGATCGAGCTTGCGATCGATTGTATTTTTCATCTACCCCCCAGACAAGAGACGCTTGCTGACTGTTCCGAAATCCAGCTTTGCGTCGTGGTAACTTCACCATAAAGGCCGATCAGTTGCGCGACGGTTTCGTGAACGGTCGGAGCTGAAATCCGGTTGAGCCCGAGGCTTGCGGATGCATCGGCCAGATACGTCACGCGGTGACCGCGATGAAACGCTTCGACCGCGGTCGCAAGACAACCCGCCTCGCCGGAAAATCCCGCCAGCACGAAATGGCCGCCGCCTTCGGTCATGGCATGGGCGAACTCGCGGTTGGCGTAGCAGGATGGTTTGGAGCGCTCGAACACCATCTCCGAGGTCAGGGGCTCGAAACCCGGTATCCAGTTGGAATAGGACAACACCGGATTGAAGAACGGCGACCGTCCGACCATGCGCAGGAACGCCACCGGAAATCCCATCCGCCGCGAATGCGTCAGCGCCAGCCGGCAATTCTCCAGCGCCTGCTCGGATTCCGGAATCGAGAACAGCCGGGGAGAAGCGACATATTCCTGCTGAAGATCCAGCAGCACCAGCGTCGGGATCAGCGGCACATTGGTGTATGATCGGAGATTGACGACATTTCTCATTTTTTCTTGCCCGTTGAAACTTGGCCTGAACCACGCTGCGCCGAGCGGTCCAGCACACCGGGCCGGTCCCACCTCCCCTCAGGGCGCATCAGGACATAGGGATCCACGCCGAGCGCGATCGCGTTCGGATTTGGATCGGTGTCGATGACGATTTCGATATAGGCGTAATCCGAGAAGAAGAACTCGGACGAGCCTTCGAGCTGCTTCCAGCCCATGTTGACGTAGTAATTGAGCAGGTCCTTCTGCGCCCGGCCGTAGATGCGGCGATAGCCCTTGGCGCGGCAGAACTCGACGCCGGCTTTCATTAGCTGCGTGCCGATGTGACGGCTGCGGAATTCGTGACGGACCGCGAGGCGCTCGAGCTTGGCGAAGCCGGCGAAATAGCGGATACGCAGACAGCCGACCGGCTCCTTGCCGACATAGGCGAGCAGATGACTCGCGGAAAAATCGTTGCCGTCGAATTCCTCGTCATAAGGACAGTCCTGCTCGGCGACGAAAGTCGCGCTGCGCACGGAGACGACGCGCATGAAATCCTCGATCGAGCGCACCACCGTGATCGAGACGTCGTGGTCCTCCTCCATATCGAGGAAGTCGTCATAGATCGCGCGCGTCTCCTTGATCGAGGTGCCGCGCGGATACATGTGGAATTTCGGTGCGGCCCTGCCCTTGAATTTCGCGCCACGCTGGAAGCCGAGACTTTCGGCAAGCCGCAGGCCTTCGATCGTAACCGGCCGTGCGAAGATCGGCGCATCGCGATAGAGCGGCGTCCAGGTCTTCTCGAACGCCAGCGGCACGCCGCCTGCGATTGCGCCGGGCGCATACACGCCCCAGAAGTAGATCGCGGCGGGTTTTTCATGCTGGCGCGTCAGGAGATGCAGCGGAGGATCGGTCGCGTCGAGATCGCCGCTCAGGAGCAGCTCGGCGCCCTCCTTGTTCAGCATGAGGAACGCAACATAACCGTCGGCCGCTGTGTCTCCGGCCGCATAACGATCGCACCGGGCGATGCCCCAGAGGGAATCGGGATTGTGACGCGCGATCCGGTAAATCACCGCGTTGGCTGCGCCGCCGCCCATGGTCTTGCGCGCGCGCGGGATCAGCGTTTCGATGTCCTGAAAAGAGGCGCTGAAGACGACCAGCCGCTGCGACAAATTGGTTAATCCGGGCTCCTCCAAGGCGAACCTGGCCTTCTTTTGAGCGCCAACAAGGGCCTGCGCGGTCCGAGTGGTATGGCGGTCATGGACGGTCATGGGGTACTCCGGTTGCCAAAGACTGCTAAGTCCGAATAGATTAATGAGGTCGCAGGGACAGCGTATGCCGATAATTGTGAACCGGGGCGGTCCGGAAAACGAACGCATCGACTTGAGTTCGTGCGCCGGTGGTCCCGACTGGGAAGCGGTGCGCACTTTCCTTGAGCTCGCCCGTTGCGGCAGCATCCGCTCTGCCGCCGATCGCATGGGACTTTCGCCCAATGCGTTGCGCCGCAAAATCGACGATCTCGAACGCGCACTCGGGACCGTTCTCGTCACCCGACATGTCGATGGGATTCGTCCCACGCCCGAGGGCGCCGAGATCCTGCTCGCCGCCAAGCGCATGGAAGAAGCCGCGTTCGGCCTGGTGAGGGCACGCAACCGCGCGGTGCCCGCGATGAGCGGAGAAGTCCGCATCGGCGTCACCGAGGCGTTCGGCACATTCTGGCTCGGCCCTCGCCTCGTGGAATTTCAGCGCGCCTACCCCCAACTTGCCGTTGATCTGATGTGCGCAATGCGATCAGCGGACGTGCTGCGGCTGGAAGTCGATGTCGCCATTCAACTCGATCGCCCGACCAGCCCCGACGTGAAGGTCGTGCGCCTCGGCCGCATTCACTCGATGCTGGCGGCCGCGCCGTCCTATCTTGCGATCTACGGCACGCCGAAAACGGTCGAGGATTTGCGCAAGCACCGGCTCGCGATGCAATTCGCCGACCAGACCAAAAGCCAGGAGGTGTTCACCGGCCTGTTCCCGGATGTCGAGCTGCGCAAGCTCGTGAAGTTCTCCACCAACAACTCCAGCGCGCTGCTCTGGGCCATCATCAAGGGTGCCGGCATCGGCTGGTCGCCGACCTATATCCACATCATGGGACCGAAGATGGTGCCGCTCGATCTCGACGCGATTTTCCCGTTCGACATCTGGCTCACCTATCATCCCGACGCGGCGCGCGTGCCGCGGGTGCGGCGCATGATCGACTGGATCGTGGAGAATTTCGATCCCAAGGTCTTCCCCTGGTTCCGCGACGAGTTCATCCACCCGCGCGATCTGCCGAGCCAGTATCACGGTCCGCCCTTGGTCAATCTTTTCGAAGGACTGACCTGGGACAGCAATATCCTGAAGGTCTAAGGCCGCGAAGAGAATCTTCTTCTTCGGCGCGATAGCGTCGGGATGAATCTCCATCGCGCCGAATTTTTATTTTGAGCATGATCTTTTCGGAAAACCGGTTTCCACCCCGCATCAAGTGCGGGGCAGGCTTTTCAGGATCATGCTCTCACGTCGCCGCGTAGCGCAGCGAACGTTGCGGATCGATCATCCAGTATCCGAACAGCCCGCCCACCACCATCAGCACGCCGCACAGCGCAAAGCCGAGTTCATAGCCGGCCGCGCCGGGCAGGTCCTGGATCAGCGAGCCGCTCACGACGGGCGCCGCGATGCCGGCGAGCGAGGCGACGGAGTTGTTGATCGCCAGCATCGCCCCGCGCTGCGAGGCCGGGACCACCTCCGCCAGCACCGCCGGTCCCAGCGAATAGACGATCGGCGTGCAGCCGAGCGCGATGGCGATCAGGCCGATGCGCAGCCAATCGGCGTGCGGGCTGACATAGATGACGGCGAAGAACACGCCCGCCATGATCAGCAGCCCCGACATGTAGCGGCCCCGCGCCGTCCGTGACGGGATTCCCTTCTGCAGCAGGCGTTCCGAGCCCCAGGCGAGCCCAATGCCGAGCGGGATCATCAGCATGATGACGAAGGAGTACAGCCAGCCCGAGACAATGCCGTCATAACCGAGCCCACGCTGGAAATAGGCGGGCAGCCAGGTCAGAGTCAGCGCAAAACTCCAGTAGCCGACAAAGTGCGTGATCGCGCAGCCGAGCACGCTGCGGTCGAACAGCAATTGCGCGTAGGGCAGCACGGCCGGCTCGGAGGCGGCGTCGGCGCTCCCCACGCTGTCGAGCGTCCCCTCGTCGGAAGCGGCGAGCCAGACCAGTGCCCACACGCAGCCGATCACCCCCAGCACCAGGAAGTTGGCCCGCCATCCCCAGGCCTCCGTCACCAGCGGGATCAGGATACCCGCGATGATCAATCCGACCGCAGAGCCTTGGGCCGCAATCGCGATCGGCAGATTGCGCCGGTGGTTGGGAAACCATTTGTAGAGCGCGTGAACGGTGACGGGCCAGGCCGGCCCCTGGGCCACGCCGAGCACCGCACGGCATATGATGATAGTCCAGATCGAGGCGGTATAGGCAATCGGCAATTGGCACGCCGACCAGATCAGCACCATGCCCAGGATCAGCGCTCCCGCCCTGAAGCGGTTGGCAAGAAAACCGCCGAACACGCCCCCGATCGCGAACAGCCAGAAGAAGCCGCTGCCGACATCGCCGAACTGTTTCGGCGTCAGGTGCAACTCGTCCATCATGGGGACGGCGACAAGACCGAGCGCAATCTTGTCCAGAAAATTGATCAGCATGAATACGGCGAGCAGGACGGTCATGGCCCACGCTCGCGTGCCCCCGGATGCTTCGTTCACCCCGCCTCCAAAACTCGCCGCACCACTGAGAGCTGTTCAAGAAATCGTGTGCGCCCGAAGGTGTAACACATGACGGGGCGGTTGCGAAACTGCATGAAACTACCTTTGGAGGAGCTTCATGCTGCCGCGCCTGCTCGTTTCTCTCAGTATTCTCGCCATTCTCGTCCCTGCCGGCGCCGGGGCGGCCGATCGACCGGTCGTGGTCGAGCTGTTCACCTCGCAGGGCTGCTCGTCCTGCCCGCCGGCGAACGCCTATCTGAACGAAATGGTGCGGGACCGCCGCGATGTGCTGCCGCTGGCGTTCCATGTCACCTATTGGGACCGGCTCGGCTGGAAGGACCCGTTCTCGCTGGAGGCCGCGACCGCGCGGCAGGATCGCTATGGCCACCGCTTCGGCGATGGCTCCTATACGCCGGAGATCGTGGTCGACGGCGCCTCCAGCCACGTCGGTTCCGACCGCGCCGAGGTGGGACCTGCGATCGAAAAGGCCAGGCGCAACAGCGAAACCGCGGCTTCCGTCGGCGTCAGCAGGAACGGCGGCGACCTCGTGATCGAGGTCGGCGGCGGCAAGGGCAGCGGCAAGGTGCTGCTGATCGGCTTCGACCACGAGCACCAGACCGCGATCCACCGCGGCGAAAATGGCGGCCGCACGCTCGCCGAATCCAATGTCGTACGCTCGATCCGCGCCATCGGCGACTGGCAGGGCACCCCGCTCCGCCTCAACGAGAAATTCCCCGAAGGCCAGGATGTCGCCGTGATCCTCGAGGCACCCGACGGGCGGATTGTCGGGGCGTCGAAACTCGGCGGCTAACGCACGGCTTGCGCGAACGGACCGATGCCGGCGCCTAAGGGTTCCGGCGTCGTTGGATTGCGACCAACACCGGATCATCAACGCTGCCGCCCATCAATTTCATTGAGGGTCAGCGGAGGTACGGCAATTGACCAGTGGGTCGCGCGCCTCCCTGCCATGCTGCCTTCGGCTGTTTTCGGGATCGGCGCTACGCGGAGGGTCGATCAAAAAACGTTTCGACACGGCTGACTGCAGCCGGATCGTTTGTCGTGTTCTCGACGAGCAAAATCGTTTCTCGTGCCCGGATCATCATCGGTGCAATCGGCACATCACGACCAGAAATTGGGTTCGTTTCGTCGAAAGCTCGAGGGTCGTTTTTGTAAAATACACGCATTGAGGGCAATCTCAAAATTGCACGCATTAGTAGCGCACGCCTTCTAGAAAATCAGAAAAATCTGGTATGCAGTCCTACTAGCAATTCGAAGCATTAATATAGTATAAATAATATATATACTATAATTTATTCAATAACTTATAAGTATATACCTCAACTATAACTTTAATATATTAAGGAGAAAAAATAATGTCTACTTCTAAACCTTCGAAAAACGCAATATCGCATGGCGCCTATAGCAGCGTAGTTGTTCTGCCTCACGAGAACGAGCAGGAATTCAAGGACTTACATGAGGAACTTCGAGAGGAGCTTTTTCCCAACGGCCGCTCTGAGGAAGAGGCGGTGTTCGATCTGGCGAGCCTGCATTGGAAAAAACGCCGGTTGAACATCGGGTCTCAACTGCCCTTCCTTCGCGATCGAGACGTCAGCGCACTGACCGAAGCCGGCCGCCTCAACGGTTGGCAGGGTATCGCCGAGCATTTCGCAAAGACCTTGGACAACAACGAGAGCACGCGTGAAACAATGCGCAGCCTCAACAAAGATTTGCGTGAAATGGTGGTACCGGTCCATGGACTTGTTACCAAGCATATGCAGCAGATGTTGGCGCCTGACGGGACCAATCAGGACAGCAAGCAGAGCGCCATCGCCGAACTGGAGAAGCTGACTGCAATGATGAGTGAGATGAAGGCGGTCGCCGACATCGTCGGCGCGGCGCTCCGCGTAATTGAAAGCAATGGTCTCGACGAAAAGCCATGCGAACGAGCTTACCGGCCGGACCTCATGGAGCAGGAGCTGAAAATCCTTGCCGAGATCGACAAGCGGATTGAGAAGACAATTACCCGTTTGGTTCAGTCCTCAAAGAATACAAGAGGCTTTACGGCACCAAAGAGGTTAAGGCGCAACCGGCTGAGGCGCCAAGCCTGCCCCCCAAACATCCTAACTAATCGCCCGTGAAGTCCCCGTAAGGCCTTGATCGGGGATTCAATTTTTCTGGCGGAGGTGGTTTTAGATTGCAAGCTTTCGGGGTCTGGACCTCGGAAGCTTGCAATTTCATTTTCAAGATCCTCTCGATCGCCGGACGTGATTCGGTGGTCGCATCGGAGGCGACGATGCGACCGCAGAAGCCGAAGACGAGGGAAAGGTAATCTGTTTCGCGCCGCGCTCGAGCAGCTTATCAACATGAAGCACGAGCTGGTGCAGCTCGCCGCCGACATCATTGTTGATCAGGTCTTCGATCGACTTCTGAGAAAATTGGGTTCGTTTCGCAATAAGCAAGAGTGCACGGTTGGATCCGGAGCAGCATTTGGCAGGCTATGCCGGGCTGATGCAGGCCGACGCCTATGCAGGGTTCAGCGGGCTCTACGAGGCCAAGGTAAAGGTGGCCCGATCGTCGAGGTGGCGTGCCGGGCGCACGGCAGGCACAAGTTCTTCGATCTCGCGCGGCTCACCAAGGCGCCGATCGCGGCCGAGGCGGTCAAGCGCGCTTCGATGTCCTATTTGTCATCGAACGCCGGGTCGGCTGCCCTATTGAAATCATATAATGACCTGCGGCAGGCTGGGACGCCTGCGCTTCATAGACGATATAGCGATCGTGAGAGCGCGCGATACCAACAGCATCACGCAGTATCTTAGTTTGTGAGCGCGCATCGCGAGCAGAACAAACAGAAAAATGCTGGGGCTAGGTGGGGTGTGCAGGTCCGCTCAAATCCACCCTGCTCATTCCGTCAGACCTCCCGGTACCAGTTCGCCAACTGCCAGAGGTCGTTGTCCCAACCGCTGAGATGCGCAACCATGCTGTTCTTCAGCGTGGTCACCCTCGGCCGGCTCACTTCTGGCAAAATGTAGTGATCGCTGACCACGATCTCGTTGAGCTTGATATACATGGCCGCACGCTTCACTGCGTCAAGCTCGTGCTCGGCTTGACGATAGAGATGATCATACTCCAGGCTTTGCCAACGGGAAATGTTCCGGCCCTGCCACTTGTTCTCCTTGCTCGCCACTTCCCATGACACAAATTGAAGCATGAAGCGCTGCGGGTCCGGTTGCAGCATGTTTGGAGTGTACATCTCGGCATCGCAGTAGAAATGCGAATAGGTATCGGGATTGGCGGTATCGGATGAGAAGAACACCGACGCCACCACTGACTTGAGTTCGATCTCGATGCCGGCCTTCTGGCAGGCCTGCTTGATGATGGCCTGGTTCTTTTGCCGGGGCGCATTGATTGAGGTCTGGAACAGGAATTTGAGTTGCTTGCCGTCCTTCGCGCGAATGCCGTCCGCACCCTTTTTCCAGCCCGCCGCCTCAAGGATCTGATTGGCCTTCTCGATATTGAACTCGAACTTGGTGTTTTTTGATCTGAAGCGTTCAGGGTTATTCAGGAAGTTCGCCGTCGCAACTCCCGTGCGACCGTAGATGAATTTCTGGACCGAGGCGCGATCGATCAGAATGTTGATCGCTTCGCGCACGGCCGGATCTGAGAACAGCGGGTGCTTCGTCTTGACGCTCGCCCGCTCGCCATCCAACTCGACGGCAGGATCGGTGAAGTTAAGCGCTATGTATTCTATATTGCCGCTGGGAACGATTGACACCTTGCCGTGGCCCCCGGCTTCCAGCTTTTGGAGGATCTCGTCCTCCACCTGCATGTTCCAGGCGTAGTCATATTCGCCAGTCTGCAGCACGGCACGCGCCGCCGACACGGCATCGCCGCCGCCCTTCATTTCGACGGTGTCGAAATACGGCCTGTTTTCGAGGTGGTAGCTCGGGATTACGCTTGCCGAGCACGGTATCGCCGGGCTTGAAGTCGACAAACACGTACGGGCCGGTGCCGACCGGTTTGAGATTGCTCGGCGCTTCGCGCGACTTACCGCCGACATAGTCCGCAAAGAGATGCTTAGGGATGATCATGCCGGCTGCACCGACAAAAGCATCGGCCCAGAACGGTGTCGGCTCGGCGAAGATGACCCGAACCGCATAGTTGTCAATCTTCTCGACCTTGATGTCCCTATAGCTGCCAATCGTAACGGCCGCAGTCTGCGGATTTCCTACGTACTCCCAGTTGAACACGACGTCGTCGGCGGTGAACGGCGCTCCGTCATGCCATTTGACACCCCGCTTCAGCTTCCAGACGACCGAAAGGCCGTCTTCCTTGAGACCATCATTGTCCTTGCTCGGAATTTCGGCCGCGAGGATTGGGACCAGATTTCCGTCCTGGTCCCATCCCGCCAGCGGCTCGTAGAATAGGCGGCAAGCCTCCTGATCCTTGATCCCGACCGCGAAATGCGGATTGAGTAGCGTCGGCGCCTGCCATAACAGCAGCTTGAGCGGTCCGCCGCCGCCCGCCTTGGGGGGCTTGTAGGGAATGGGGGTCTCGGCCATGGCCACGCCAGACTGGCTCAGCACCATGCCGGCTATCGGCGCGGTGAGGCCGACAGCGATCATCCTTTCCACAAAATCTCGGCGCGACAGGCGCCCGGACCTGACCCCGGCGATAAGGTTTCGAAGTTCCCGGTCGTTCATCGGATCAACTCCATTAGGGGTGCTGAATGCGAACTTCGCCTGTCCACGCCCAACCTGGAGCAGCGATTAATTCTATCACGCTAGGCCCCCCTCCTGTCAAAAGCAGAATTCGTGGACAACGCTGCCGTGAAGTTAGACAGTCTTCCGCAAATTTCTGCGCCAGGCGAAAGTTGACTCCGAATAACGGTTTACGCCGTATCGCCAATCGCCGAGCGCAGGCCCGCTAATTAGAACTTCCGATTATCAGGAATGCGCCAGTGCTCGGCGGTCGGAATCAAGACAGGCGTCATCTCTCGCAGCTTCCTCACCATCTTCTGGGCGTCGCGAGATCGGCCCATGTGCGCAAGGCAGGAAGCAAGAAACCGGTACGAGGGCGCCCAATCGGATTTTCTTGCAAGGAGAGCAAAAGCGTTGCTGCGGCTTTATCGAGACGCCGAGCGAAGAAGTGAGCGACGCCAATTCCGAAAGTAGCCGAGGCCTTGCGACGCTGGCTGAGCCGCAAGGATTTTTTTCGAAGTGCTCAATAGCAAGGTCTGTTTGCCCACTCCACAATCTCAGTCAGCCGCTCCGGGCCCAGCCAACGGCGAAGCTTGGATTGAACTCCAGGGACCGACCTGTGAGGGCGAAGGCTGGATTGATGTCTCGCTCGAAGTAGCCGAGCACATTGGCAGCTTCCCCAAGAACAAAAGAGCCGCAGCTGCTCGAAGCGCCCGACGGGCATATTCGACACCCTGCTGGCAAATCCTTTCCTGATCCTCGCCCCACCCATCAAGATTGTGGTGATCGTGAGAGTAGAGCCATAGCGCGGGTCATGCTCGATAGCCTGCCTCCGTGATTTGCTCGTCTTCCGCTAGAGCAAACTTCCGAAATGGGCCAAAAGCCACATTTGAGGAAGGTCCGGAAAGCGGACACTGGATAAACTGGAGATATCGGCTAAGTGCCGGAAGGGGACATTGCCCGGCCCCGAGCTGCTAAATTTGAGGATGTCAAAAGGGAAGCTGAACACAAGAAGGCGAGCCTCAATTGCCGGATCATACTGTTTCGGACAGCCACACACAGGGCCGGAAGCTTTGCCAGCTAAGTTTCCTTTTGGACGTGCATCACCGGCGTCCATCGATCCGTAGGCCGAGCGGCTCGCGGCGGCTAATTGACGCGCGCCAAGCTGACGGTCGTATCGATATTTGTGCGATCAATCCAACGCCCTTTCAGCGAAGCGGCCGGCTTGCGCCGAGTATTCGGGCGGCGTCTAGGCGAAGACCGCCTTCACGCCAAATGACTTTCTGGGGCAGCCGGTGGTTGTCGATCACGAATCTAGTTGCCTATGGCTGAACTTGAGATAAAGTTTTTGGCAGGTTTACGACAGATCGTCGGCAGGCCAATAGGCTCCGTCGCCGCCATATTTAATTTAGTTGAGGAAAATCCCATGGGTGGCACTATTGAGGGAAAGTTTAGAGTTCTCCATACGGTCAAAGACCATAAAAAGTTGGGTGCGGTAGCCGGTCGGCTCGGGATCAAAGCAGCTGACAAGAAGGCTCGACTGAAGGGCGCAACGCGCAAGACCTTCATCGTCGAGGAAATCAGGGGCCATAAACCCAAGAAAAATCGTCGCGAAGAACCTTAAGGAACAGGCTTCGACTTGCGTGACAGATGATGAGAACCTTGGCTGCCGGCCTGAAGAGGACATCGGCTCTTCGGAGGTTGCCGGCGCTAAAGAAGGTTCGATATGCCGAGGCGCGCGGTCACGAGGGTGATGTTTGCGCATTCGAATTGGCGCCGGAGGCTTCGCCAATTGCGGTTGAGGCGGTGACCGGGCGGGCGATGATGTTGGCGCCTGGTGATGTTTTCCTTGGAACGGCGGGATATCGGGAGTCGACCCGCTGGGTGGTGGGCGGAGTACCGGATGGCGGGCTGGTACCTGGCAACAATTACTGGGTGCTGGCCGAGAGCGGAGTTGTAGGCGATCTCATCGGCGATTCCCCACGGGCGAAAAGCCATCTCGGGCAAGTCAAATTTCTCGGAGTTGTGAGCGGCGAGGACAGTCAAGCCCTGAACATCCGGCAGTTCGCGGAAACTGCCACGGCCGGCGGCGCGGATCAGGCTGCGCCAGTATTCCTCGTCGTTGGAACGTCGGCGGAGGTCGGCAAGACTACCGCCGGCATCGCTATCCTGCGCGCGCTGCGCTTCAAGGGACAATCGACCGTCATCGCGCTCAAGGCGACCGGCACGTCATCCATCACCGAACTTGGCTCGTATCTGGATTTTGGGGCGACGCGGGCTTTCGACTGCGTTGATTTCGGCCTGCCCACCACCTATCCGTCCGGCCGCGACGGCATAGCGCCGATCTTCGAGAGCGGGCTTGGGGCTTGCCTCTCCATCGCCGCCGACGCAGTCATCGTCGAATGCGGCGGAGACATGCTTGGCGCCAACGTGCCAGTTTTCCTCGGCTGCCTGAAGCGGCGGCGTCCGGATGCCAAGGTCATTCTTGTGGCCGCCGATGCGCCTGGCGCTGTGGGCGGGCAACGCATGCTGCAGGATATGGGGCTATCGCCGACCTTGATCGCCGGTCCGTGTACGGACACCCCGACGCTGCAGCAACGAACCGAGGCGGTCTGTGGCGTGCCGGCCATCAATCTGTCCAGAGACGAAACCCACGACGAATTATTCTGACGCGCCATGCCCATGCATTTGGGCACTCTCAACTCGCGCGATTGCGTGCGCTCAAAGCCCAGAAGTGGTCGAGCCGCATGATTCGGATATCCTTCCCAAACTGCGCGAAGCTGGCTTTAAGCTCCTCGTCGCTGGGGTAGTTTTTGACGATTTCATAAGTCGCACCATTTTGAAGTGACCGCAGCTCATATCGATTGTGCCATTCGTCGTATCTGGACATGGTCGGACAGATGCCCTCGACATAGATCTGATCGATCATGAGAACCAGCGCATCCGGCTCGAGGCATCTCATGAACCTGGACAGAAATTCCAGCTGTCGCTGCTTCTCGATATGGGACCACCAGAAATGCGCCATGCCGGTATCGAACATGGAGTTGAACTGGGACAGGTCATAGGCGTCCGCCGTGCGCAATAGGACATTCGAGCCGAGCCGACGCTTCGCCGCGAAGGCCAATGTCTCGGTAACGGGATCGGTCGCGGTAATTGCCTTGCAAACCGGCGCGGCCACTTCCGTCCAGTAGCCGGTACCCGCCGCGACTTCGAGAATGGTCCGGTCTCGGACGTAGTCGGTCAGCCATGCCCTCAATCGGGCTAGATCGTTCTGACGCGCCGGGTTTTGATAGAACCGGTCATATTCGGGAGCACGCGAGCGGTAATAGTCTTCAAGTGTTGTGCCCAATTTGCCAGACCCCAATAATCGTTTCGAGATTCCAACGGCCGCCTCGGTTTTCTGTGCCCGATCCAATGCGAATAATGTCAATGCCGGTCAGGGTCCGCGACCGAAATCACACGTAAGAGTTGAACTCGATCAAAAACTGGAGACGGAATCAAGCCCCTCATATCATAATTAAACGCGCCGCACGGCGATCAAATTTCGATCCGTCGAACGCGGCATCCTGATGTAGGCGTGGATTTCGATCGGCCGTCCCTCGGCTGAGGGGTCAAGCAGGATCGAGACATTTTTCTTCACGTCCTTTCTCGAATGCCTGATGCGCCAGTCGACCAGCACGTCGATCTCGTTGATCCTCTTCATCGTTCCGTCGACCCACCGGATTTCCTTCGTGGCGATGTCCAGACGCGGCCCGTTGCGTGTCGGTTCGATCTGAAGGGTCAACGCGGAGAAGAGACTGCAGGCGTATTCGATGAGATCGGCGTTTTCCTCGAGCAGATCCCTGCGCGTCATCCGGTAGGGAACATCGGGCGCGACGCCGAAATCCTCAACTTCGGCTCCCGCATGCAGGCCGACTCGGGCCGATCGGCGAAGCGCGATCATCATTCCGGCCTGGTTGGGCAGCGCCTTCTTGAGCGGGGCGTCGCGCGATTTCTCGAAAAATTTGCAGAGGGAATCATAGTCTTTTACATGGGCTCCGGCCGCCCCGGTCACGTTGTCCACGCCAAGCACCGTTCCGATATGGTGATCCTGGAAGCCCGCCGAGAAGAATTCGGCGGCACTGTAAGTCTGTGCATTCGTCACCACGACCACCGGGCCACGATAAACCTGGTCGAGGTCGTTGCAGTAATCGGCTGCAGAGTTGATCGGAAAGCTCGCCGAGAACGTCGCGCCCGTTTCCATGGCGCGGGCTATCGACGGAATCCATGAAAACAGATCGTAGCCCGTTGCCTGCAATTTGCACAATTCAAGCGTGAGCGGCGTGTTGATGAAGTACAAGCGTTCAGGCTCGATCGGGCGGCGAGAAGTCAGGAGTTGTAGAAGCCGCTCGGCCGCCACGATCTTTCCACCGGGATTATCGCGCACATCGACAATCAGGCCGTTCGGCGGAAGGCAGCTCAAAAGTCTCTTGAATTCGTCGACAAAGGCTTCGGGCGCTTCCATGGAGAACTTGAAGATCCTGATGTACCCGTACTCGACTTGCCCCTTCCCGCCCTTGACGATCTTGATCTTGAAATCATCCGGCATCGTGGTGTCGGTTTTCGCTTTGACTAAGTGCATTTTATCGGCCGCTCTCGCCAACGCCGCACTCTTCGTCACGATGTGCGGCGCGGAGACGAGCTTGCGAATTTGCCGATGTTGATCGACCTCATGTGCAAGGCTGATCTTTGAATCAGACCGGCTGGGTTTGCCTCCGTTCTCCGGTGGAAGGCTTGGGAAAACCTTCCATTCGATCCGAACCTCTTCATCCTTTCCTTGCAACGTCCGGTATCCGACGATGACCCACTCCTCATCCGGCGGCGATGACGTCCGGAGCGGGCGCTTGGTCAAAAGCTTCAGGCCGTTGGCTTGTCGAGCGGCAGGATTGCTGCCGCTACTCTGGCTCGCTACGACCTCGACGGCACGCGCGATCGGAACTCCGTTCCATGACAGGACCTCTACTCCGGAGCGGAAGCTGGCTTTCGGCGAGGCGAACCAATCGGCGACATGAGTTGCCACAAACCTGCGTTTGTCTCCGGCAAAGTAGGTTTCGACATCAAATGGAAGATAGGCGCCCGCGCTTTGAAAGGGTACCGGCAGGAAATATGTGGTGTGCATGTCGCGAACCGACGTGAAGATTTCCGTCATTTCGGCATGGAAAGAAAGATCGGCCTCGATCGAGGGTTTTGTTCCAAATTGCGGCAGGCGATGGCGCAGCAGCCTCAACCTTCGCAGGGGGTCTACGGCGTACATGGCGGACTTCAATGGGAGATGAGCATAGAAGCTCTCCAGAACCGTAATGGCCTGATCGACGATGAGCGCGCGCTGCCGAGGTTTCAGCGCCGTGGCATCGCTGATGAATTTTGGCAGGGGGATTGCCGCCTTCAGGAACTGCTGAACCGAATTGGACCCAGCGTTCCTGGATCCACCCTTCTTGGATCCAGCTTTCTTCTTGGACCCAGCTTTCTTCGAACCGGAAGGCATCTGAGCATACTCCCTAAAAATACAACTTAAATGCGAACACGATGTCGACGCAAGGGAAAGCGCCGCGGCTGTCATGCCGCATTGGTCATTGCCTCGTCAGCAATCCGGTGTATCGTTCCTTGCTCAGAAAGAGGTTTATGGCGCGGCAGAAGCCCTATGGGGTTCAAACGATAGCCCCTTGACTTCATGAACGCTGCGTATTTTGCCTTCTACAAAATGTAGTAATATCAACTGGTTAGAAACAGATAGTTGCGCTGACGGCGGTCGGTCCACAGTTTTGGAGAACAGGTCCGCACAATGATTTGTGTCCGCTGCGGGTCGAATGTCGACGGCGGGAAATTCTGTGGCGACTGTGGATCGCCACTTCCCTGGCAATGTGGCAGCTGCGGGACCGAGAATCCTCCGGGCAAGAAGTTTTGTCGCGAATGCGGCACTGCCGTAGCTCTTGTGCCCCCCGCTTTGCAACGCCGCGAGACCAATGCGCCCCGGGCGGAGCATCGCCAACTCACGATCATGTTCGCCGACATGGTCGGATCCACGGCCCTGGGAACCCGGCTCGATCGCGAGGACGTGCGCGAAATGGAGACGCAGTATCGCGACTGCATCAGGGTCGTGGTTGACCGGTTTGGCGGCTTTGTCGCGCGCTACATGGGCGACGGGGCGCTGGTCTATTTCGGCTATCCTCATGCGCACGAGGACGATGCGGAGCGAGCGATGCGGGCGGGCCTCGCCATAGCCGAGGCCGTCGGACGGCTCGACACCAAGGCCGGACATGGCCGGAACGCTCAGCGCCCGCATCGGGATTGCCACCGGCCCTGCGCTCGTCGGCGACCTGATTGGCTCAGGCGCGTCGCTGGAATGGTCGGTCGTGGGTGAGGCAGCCAACCTCGCCAACCGCTTGCAGCAGTACGTGGCCAAATCGGGAATGGTTGTGGCTGACGATGTGACCCGTCGCTCGTCGGCAGCCGCTCTCAGATCAGCACCATGTGCCAGAGGGGTCTGAAAGATCGGTCCCAACACCGTATTGTCAACGATGATAACCGGCCGCTTGCCGTCAGTACCGTGGAGGTCGGACACGATCTTCCGGGCTGTAGAGATCAACCATTCCGTTTGTTGGATTTGCTGGCGTTTCGATATAAAACGCCGCAATCGGACCTTTGCCGCGCGCCGATACGACGGCTTCTTCCATCGCTCTATTGCCGCCCTCGCTAAGAAAGCCGATCGAGGTCACACCGAATTGCGGCAGGATTTTCTTCAGTAGGAAATCGGTGCCGCCGTAGACGGGGCCCGAATGGATGATCACCGTGCCTGGGCGCGCATAGGCCCAGAGCGTAGTCGAGATCGCCGCCATGCCCGAGGCGAAGACGAGACTGGCTTCGGCCTGATCCCAGATGGCCGATCCATCCTCGAGCATTTCGAGGTCGGGATTGTTGATCCGGCTATAGATTAATCCGGGCTCTTCATTCGGGCGCTTTTGCCGCAAACCGTAGGCCAGCTCGAAGAACTCCTTCCCATCCTGAGCCGATCGAAACACGAAAGTCGAGGTGTGAAAGACCGGCGGCTTGAGCGAGCGCTCTGAGAGGAAAGGGTCATAGCCATAGCCCATCATTAGGGTTTCCGGTGACAGTACGCGGTTCCCAAGCAATCTATTGTGCCTGTCTGTCATGAGCGTCGCTCCGATTTACGAGCCTTGCTGATGATGTATGGGTAGTAATCCGAAAACAGCCTCTGAGCGATAGCGAACCAGTCACCGGGCACGTGCTTACGGCTTCAGCCGCCTCACCGTCGCGCCGCGCTCGAACCCGAGCGAGGCCGTTCTTCTGGTCCCACCTCCGGGCTCGGTAGCTCAGCGTGAAGCGGAGATAAAGCCAGATCGCGTGCTGAATTCTCGGCCGGAAAGCGATGGCGGCGATACGAAAGCTGAATGGCTCATGGTATGCCGGCTGGGCTGACCAGCGCCTGCTCACCGCACAGTTGCTTGAACAAGCTGTCGAAGGTGGGGGACCCCGATGCCTCCTTGCGGTGTCAATCGGTGCACAAGGGGGTGCTCGGCGATACCGAAGCCAATGCCGGCACTGCCGCCGGTCACCACAGCAATTTTGCCTGTCAGCTTGCCGGTCATGATGGGTTCCTTTCGGATTGGGGCCGCGCCAGTGGCGAAGTTTGTGATGAGCTATTGTGCGGACCGGGCGGGCAGGTTCGAGAAGAGCGGGCCTAATCCCTCCGCGATCGGTCGGCGCGGCCTCGTTCGGTGAGTTCGAGGATGCGGCGGGCGCGACCGTTATCGCCCATCTGACGAACGGCTTGCCGCGCTCTTCGTCGTCTTGGCGCTCGGCGGGTGCGCCTCCGTGGCAGCCGGACCGGGGCAGGCGCCGAACGCACCGATCAGCAAGGCGATCCTCGCGATACCAGCGGAATGCACTAACCGGAGAGCGGACAGCGAGCCCCAGCTTGGAGCCCGGGCCGGCAATGTGCTCTGGAGCGACCCGGATCTCGCGAGGGACCGACGGTTTGCGAACTCTGTGCTGGAGGAAACCGGATTCGAACTCCTGGTCCCAATTGTAAGAGCGAGCCCACCGGGGCCGCAGCAAATGATAATGATATCTGTCGACGGTCGTCAGGCAGCCGGAGATCAGACCAGTTCGAACCCCGAGCCGATGTCCTCGCATAAGTAGCGGTCCCCGATCTCGACCCCGAACTCCACGGCCTGCCGCTCGGCATCCAGCGGGCGGCTTCGGGGAAGGTGAAGAACATGGGCCTCCGGTTCTGAGGAGGCTCAGCGCCGCGGGGCCACTGACCGGGTGTAGTTGAAGGGACCTGCGTCATTTGTCCCGCATGTCGGACACTCATGGACAATGAACCCGGACGGCGATGAGGCTTGACCCTTTGCAACAAGGGAGAGAGGCAACGGGGCTCATCCCTTCCATTTCCGGTCGGTAGCCTACTGCAAGCATCGGAGTTGGAGGAAATGTGCACCGGCAAAGCGGATAACCAAGTGCCTGGCGGCGATCGGCGTCTAGGTTTATCGCCAAATCCCGGAACCACTGCCGTAGCGGATAGCCGGTCGGTCCCTGTATCATTTGCGTTCGGCGGCGCGGAGTGGCGCGCGACCGCGGATCGAGGCTGAACGGGATGGGCGATGACAGACAAGGATGAGCTGAAGCGCGCGGTGTGCGAAGCGATCGATCGCCATGGCAACGAGATCATCGAGCTCGGCGAGACGATCCTCGTCACCCCGAGACTGGCTTCAACGAGGTCAAGACCGCAGCGCTCGTTGCCGAGCGCATGCGTGCCCTCGGTCTTGAGCCGCAGACCGGCCTCGCCATGACGGGCGTCAAGGGGCGGCTGAAAGGCAAAATGTCGGGCCCGCGCCTCGCCTTCATCGGCGAGCTCGACAGCTTGCGCACCTCGGATCATCCGCTCGCCAACCCGCAGACCGGGGCGGCCCACAGCTGCGGCCACAATGCCCAAGTCGCCGGGATGCTCGGCGTCGCGATGGGACTGTCGGCGATCGGCGCAAGCGAACACCTCGCCGGCGATCTGGTGTTTCTCGCCGTCCCCGCTGAGGAATTCATCGATGTCGAGGAGCGGCTGCACCGGAAGGAGCGCGGCGAGATCGAATTCCTGCTCGGCAAGCCCGAGCTGGTCGCCAAAGGCCATTTCGACGACATCGACATGGCGATGATGATCCATGTCGGCTCGACGACCAGATGTCGAAGCGCTCCTTTATCGCCGAACTCTTCGAATGGCGCGCTGGTCAAGCAGATCCGCTTTTTCGGGCGCGCCTCACATGCCGGCGGCGCGCCGCAGCTCGGTATCAACGCGCTCTCCGCGGCAATGATTGCGCTAAATGCGATCCACGCCGAGCGCGAGACCTTCTATGACCGCGACACGATCCGCATCCATCCGATCATCACCAAGGGCGGCGACGCGGTGAGCGTCGTGCCGGCTGAGGTGCACATGGAGACCTTCGTCCGTGGCGGCTCGCTTGATGCTATCGTTGACGCCAACATGAAGGTCGACCGCTGCCTGCGCGCTGGCGCGATGGCGATGGGGGCCGAGGTCGAGATCAATACGATCCCCGGCGATTTGCCGCAGCGCAATGACCGGCAGATGGGCGAACTTTTCGGCGGCAATGTTAAGGCGCTGTTCGGAGCGGGCTCCTTCGACATCGGCGGTCATCGCACCGGCTCAACCGATATGGGCGATATCGCTCACATGAACCGGTGATCCACCCCTATGTTGCCTCGGCCCTCGGCAAGACGCATGGTGCGGATTTTCGAATCAATGAGCCGGAGCACGCCTATCTAACTCCGGCCAAGCTGCTTGCGATGACCGCGATCGATCTGCTTTACGGCGACGCCGCGCGGGCGAAGAAGATCCTCGCCGAGTTAAAGCCGGCGATGACCAAGGACGGCTATCTGGCATTTGAACGCGGCCTTTTCCGCACCGAGCGCTACGAGCCGGAGGCGTCCACTTGACAGCACCCTCCACGACCGGTTAGCCGGACTTCTGACCTGGTGATAAGCGG
>CAVUCB010000075.1:0-18451 GCA_963739755.1 uncultured Alphaproteobacteria bacterium
GCTCCCTAGGGGAATCGAACCCCTGTTTCAGCCTTGAGAGGGCCGCGTCCTAACCGCTAGACGAAGGGAGCAAAGCGCGTGAGGCTCGTGAAATAACCTGTGGAGCCGGTTCGCGCAAGGAAGATTGGGCCTGAAAGGCCGCCCGCGCCAAGCCCTACGGCTCATTGGTGAATTTCAGCCTTCCGGCGGGTTTCAGCGTCTGCGCGTCGAAGGTGCGGATTTCGGTGGTGCCGCCTATATCCAGCATCAGGACCAGTCTGTCCCCGGCGACCGCCGTGGCGGAGATGCGGGCGCCCTTGGGCAGCATGGCGGTGACGTCGTTGAACGGCCGCCGAAGCGCTTCCCTCGACGCGGAAAAGGCGATAGCCGACAGCGACCAGCACGGCCGCGATCGCGACCGCCGTGGTCACGCTCGCGATCAGCATCATCCGCCGGACGCGCGCAAACAGGGCGGCCTGCTCGGGTGTCGGCTCAAGGATATCGGTTTCGCTCATGCAAGGCTCGTCTTCGGAAGGCGCAGGACAGCTTCGGGTCACGGTGGAAGGTGGCGAAGGATCCGCGCGGCTGGACCGCGTGCTCGCCGCGCATCTCGCCGAGCTGTCGCGCTCGCGGCTGAAAGCGCTGATCCTTGCGGGCTTCACGTCACGCGATTCGGAACCGCCCCCGTCCGCGACCCCGCTTATCATGTCGCCGCCGGTGATACGATCATAATCGACGTGCCGGAGGCGGCCGATCCCGTGCCGCAGGGCGAGGATATCGCGCTCGATATCGTCTACGAGGACGACGACATCATCGTCATCGACAAGCCGGCCGGCCTCGTGGTGCACCCGGCCGCGGGCCACGCCTCCGGCACGCTGGTGAACGCGCTGATCGCCCATTGCGGCGCAAGCCTTTCCGGCATCGGCGGCGTGAAGCGGCCTGGCATCGTGCACCGGCTCGACAAGGACACGTCCGGCCTGATGGTGGTGGCGAAGAACGACCGCGCGCATGCGTCGCTGTCGGCGCAATTCGCCGACCATGGCCGCACCGGCGAAATGCGGCGCGGCTATCTCGCCTTTGCCTGGGGCGTGCCGAACCGCGTGCGCGGCACGGTCGATGCGCCGATCGACCGGCATCCCCATGCAAGGGAGAAGATGGCGGTGCGCGAGGGCGGCCGCGAGGCGGTGACCCATTATGAAGTGAGGGAAAGCTTCAACGGTCACGACGGCAAGCCGGTCGCTTCACTGCTCGCCTGCCAGCTCGAGACCGGCCGCACCCACCAGATCCGGGTGCATCTCGCCCATATCGGCCATCCCCTGCTGGGCGATTTCGGTCTATGGCCCCCATTTCAAGACCAAGGCGAGCCAGCTCGGCCCGCAGAGCCAGGCGGCGCTGGCCGCGCTCGGGCGCCAGGCGCTGCATGCTTATCTACTGGTATTGGAGCACCCCCGTACCGGGGATGTTCTGCACTGGGAATCACCCCTGCCGGAGGAATTGTTTCTTCTTCAAAAGGCGTTGAAAGCGGCGCTATGACGCAGGCGCGTTAGGAAAAGCTTTGCTATGTCAATTGGTTATATCAGCCACACGGAAAGGTAACGGGACCGTAACTTCCAAAAAGTGCACCGGTTGGTGTATATTGCACCTGCGTCAAAACTTCCGACGCGGAACATCGCAAGCCGGCCGGCTTTAACACAGCGGCCGACTGCCTGGCCCGCCGCTATCGGGGGCCTGAACATACTGGAGGGCGCAACAATGGCCCGTACAGCTACATTGCCGATTCTCAACGGAGAATCCGGCCTTTCCCGGTACCTCTCCGAGATCCGCAAATTCCCCATGCTGGAGCCGCAGGAGGAATACATGCTCGCCAAGCGTTGGCGCGAGCATGACGATCGCGACGCGGCCCAGAGATTAGTCACCAGCCATCTCCGGCTCGTGGCCAAGATCGCCATGGGCTATCGCGGCTACGGCCTGCCGATCTCCGAGGTCGTCTCGGAAGGCAATGTCGGCCTGATGCAGGCGGTGAAGCGCTTCGAGCCTGAAAAAGGCTTCCGTCTTGCCACCTACGCCATGTGGTGGATCAAGGCGTCAATTCAAGAGTACATCCTGCGTTCCTGGTCGCTCGTGAAGATGGGTACCACCGCGAACCAGAAGAAGCTGTTCTTCAACCTGCGCAAGGCGAAGAGCAAGATCAACGCGCTGGACGAGGGCGATCTGCGTCCCGACCAGGTGCAGGTCATTGCCAAGCGCCTCGGCGTGACGGCTCAGGACGTGATCGACATGAACCGCCGTCTCGGCGGCGATGCCTCGCTCAACGCCCCGATCCGCGACGACGGCGAAGCCGGCGAATGGCAGGACTGGCTGGTCGACAACTCGCCCAACCAGGAAGCCATGATGGCCGAGCAGCGAGGAGTTCGATCACCGCCACGACGCGCTCATCGGCGCCATGGGCGTGCTCAACCCGCGCGAACGCCGCATCTTCGAGGCGCGCCGCCTCGCCGACGAACCGATGACGCTGGAAGACCTCGCCGCCGAGTTCGGCGTCTCGCGCGAACGCGTCCGCCAGATCGAAGTCCGCGCCTTCGAGAAGGTGCAGTCCGCGGTCAAGGGCGCGATCGCCAAGCAGCAGGCGGCGACGCTGGAGGCTGCACTGTAAGCGCAAGGATCGAGACGAAGGAAACAAGAAAGCCGGCGGCAACGCCGGCTTTTTTGTTTGCGCATACTTCCACGACATCGATGTCGTCCCGGCGAAGGCCGGGACCCATAACCACCGATGTTGGTGATGCGTGAAGCTGGAGCCACAGCGTGCTTCAACAATAACCGCCTGTGGTAATGGGTCCCGGTTTTCGCCGGGACGACAGGCATGAAAGAGCACTGCCCCCTTCACAACGTACATGTACCGGCTGCTCTCCTCGATCGCCACGTCAAGGTTCTTGTTCTCGCGGAAGGCCGCGCTGAAAACCGCGGACCACGGCGTTGGCGCGCTCCTCCTCGGTGCCATGATGGGTGCGGCTCCTGAAATGGCTGTCGCCGAAATCGCCTTGCGTCACCGCCGCCACCGCGGCCGGATAACTCGGCCGCTCCTTCTTGCGCAGGCCGGCGATAATAGCCGGCGAAATAATCCGCCTGCAGCTCGCTGCGCTTGACCGTCGATTGCCCGGCATTGACCCGCTCGATCAGGCGATGGCGATATTGCAGGATATGGCCGAACTCGTGGCTGCAGACCGCGGCCACGGCGACCTCGGGATGATCGTGGCCGGCGCGAAGCTGGCTGCTGCAGGTTGATCCCCATCAGCACGGTGCCGTCGGCGCGGTTGAGCCGCGTGCGCGCGGTGGCATAGGCGTTGTGGCTGTCGTAATCGTCGTAATAGGCAAAGCCCGGCAGCACACCGAAGGCGTCGGAGATTTTGGCCAGCGTCTGCGCCAGCGCGTAATCGAAATCGCGGTCGCCGGAGCGCGGGATCATCGCCTCGTTGCCGGTGAAGAAGGTGCGGGTGTCGGTGCCGTTGGGATAGACCGCCTCGACGTCCTCGCTCGCAAGGCACAGCCGAAGGTGTGCGGCGTGCGCGCGGTCTCGGCACTGGCAACAGCCGCCGAAACAGCAGCGTCAGCGCACCACCGGCAACGACTTCACGGCGATTCCACATCTTTCTCTCCCTTCTTTTTGCGCATGATCTTTTCGGAAAACCGCTCCATACTTTTCCGCGTCATGCGCTAGCAGAGATCTGGAAATTTCTGGCAGGCAGGCGAACCTCCGCCGGTGCTGGTTGCTGCGATGGCGCGCGGCGCGGCCGCAGGCGGTGCGGCTCCCGGCGGGGCGGCGGCCGGCGGCGCGGTGGAGGGCGAGCTGGTCGCCGGTGTCGCAAAAGGAGTGCGGACCGAGCAGCTCTTGCCATAGCCCGCGCGCGGCCCATCGCGAGCTTCTCCGCCTCCGGGACGGTGGCGGCGGTATTCCAGCCATAGCCGTTGCCGCTTTCCTGCACGGCGATGGCGAAGCAGCGGCCATTGATGGTGGCGATGACCTTGCGAGAAGCCGGCCTCCTGGCGCGATCGGCGCGGGTCATCGCCGCATCCTGCGATTCCGACGGCGTCTTGTAATTAGAGGCGCTGCCGCTGGACCAGCCATGCTGTGTTCTGCCCGAGGGCGAACGCGCCCGCCGCCAGCGCCAGCCGGTCCCGGCCAAGGCGAGAGGAGGCATCAAGCGATGCCGCGAGAAAAAGCTGTCTAGCCCCGGTCACGTTCCTGCCGCCGAAAAACGAGTTCCCCGCCAAAGTCTTATAATGGGAATCTCGCGTTGCTCAACAGCGCTCGCATAGGCTGGACCACACTCTCGTGTCCCGGACGCGGTGCAGCGCGTCTTCAGCGGTGTTGCGCAGCATCCGGCACGTCGGCCCCCTACTCCCCCCACTCCCGCGCCAGCGTCGCGAGCGCGCAGCCCTCGCAATAGCGCGCGTCCTTGTAGTCGATCCAGTTGTGCGCATAGACGTGGTCGAGCGGGATGCCGTAGCGCGCGCGCAGGACCTTCACGAGGATCTTCCAGGCGTCGATCTGGGCCTGGGTCACGGGCTTTCCGACGTCGGGATAATTGCCGGCGAACTCGACGCCGATCGAGGTGTCCTTGTTGACTTGGTGATAGGTCTTGCTGTTGTCGATGTATTTGTTGTCGTTGCGGTCGGCGCCGTCGGTGTGGGTCGGGACGAGATTGTCCGCCACCGCCCAATAGACCGTGCCGTCGGTCTCGACCCAGACCATGACGCCGCGCCGCGTCGGGTTCTTGTTCTGCTCCGTCGCGCCGCCGCGCGCCGAGCCCGCCGGCCCTTCGGTCTGGTGCACGATGATGTTCTTCCAGGGATGGGCTTTTGCGACATCGCCCCAGGGCGACAGCCAGACCATCTTCAGGCCGGGAATATCGGGCGTGCCGGATTGCTTGGCGATGGTCTTGAGGTCAGGCGTCTGGGCGAAAGCGGGAAAAAGAAGCGCGATGGAGAAGGCCAACGCGAGGAAGCGGAAAGTCATGATCAGAAGGCCCTAGAGCGCGATGACTTCGTCATCCCGCTCTAATTCTGTTAAGCATGATCTCTTCGGAAAACCGGGGCCCACTTTTCCGGATCATGCTGTGGGCCTTCTTGGTAGCACGGTTCAGGCGCGTTTGCGCACCACGGGCGACGCATCCGCCTCGACCTCGGGCGCGAGCGGCGGCGCGGGGTCATAGGCCGCGTAGCGGTTCCTGCCCTCTTTCTTGGCGGCATAGAGCGCGTGGTCGGCGGCGGCGATCAGCCGGTCGGGAAACGCGCCGGTCTCGCGGGTCCATTGCGCTACGCCGATCGAGACCGCGATCGGAATTTCGTCGCCGACGCAGCCCTCCGCATCCTGGCGGCAGACATCCAGCACGCGGCGGGCGATCATGGTGCCTTCGCGCAGCGTCGACGACGGCAGCACGATGCAGAACTCGTCGCCGCCGGTGCGCGCCAGCAGGTCGCCGGGCCGCAGCCGCGTCTGCGTCATCAAGGTGAAATGCTGCAGGCAGGCGTCGCCGGCGGCATGGCCGTGGGTGTCGTTGATCTGCTTGAAGCCGTCGAGGTCGATCACGAGCAGCGCGAACGCCTCGCCGCTGCGCTCCGAGCGCGCGCATTCTTCCGTGAGCCGCTGCAGCAATTGCCGGCGGTTGCCGACGCCGGTGAGATCATCGAGCAGCGCGAGATCGGCCACCTCGTTGCGCAGTCGGTCGATCGCCATCAACAGGAAGCCGAAATTGAGCGACATCGACAGGAAGATCAGCGCCAGCGTCAGCGCACCCTGGGCGAGCGAAGAGCGCATGAAGGTGAAGTCGACGCCGACGAGGTTGCCGAGGGCCCTGACCGCATAGAGCGCGATGATCAGGCAGGCGATGCCGCCGGCCAGCCTGGCGCCCGGACTGACGCGGCCGTCGTGACGCGAGAACAGAAGTTTCAGGGTCAGCGCCAGCGGCAGCGACTGGGCGATCGAATAGACCAGCACCCGCATCGCGCTGGCTAGTCATGGCCTTCGATGAAGAAGATGAGGCCGGCGCAGCCCAAGCCCGTGATCAGGGCCGTCCTCGATCCAGGACACCGGCCGCTCATAGAACCGTTCAATGCCCATGGCGGCGAGACAGACGGCGACGATCAGCACGGTTCCGCCGACAAGCAGCGGCAGCAGCGTGCCGGTAAAGACCAAGACCAGCATCGCCATGAAGCCGCCGAGCGCCCCCACGAAGGATGAGGCGGCCCAGAACCGCGCGGCCTCGAACTTTGGATAGGTATAGGCGACGTAGGCCCAGATCAGGGCCACCGCGAGAAAGTTAATGACGAAGACCGTCCATAACGTCGGAACGCTCAGCATCGCGATCGCAGCACGTCCATTGTCCTGTCCCCTGCCAGACCATCCCCGTTTTGTTACGGATAGCTTGCGGCCAGGCGGCTTAACGGAATCTCAAGTCGCCGGGCGAAACCGCGGCGTGGTTTTGAATTGATGAAGATCGGATGCGAGCTGCCGCGGGCCGTCGCCGATTTTCGACACATGTTCGCCGCGGCGCGGCCATTGCGTTGCGCCGCTTCAAGCCGTCGCGCGCCGAGCCGGAACCTGCCGACTGAAACGAGCGAGCGATCGCGCGGCCGACACCAATCGGAAAATTTTCGCGAAAAGCACATCAAAACGCATTTCAGCTGTGGATAACGCCATGACGCGCGCGTGACAGTGCGGGGCAGCGCGCCGCGAATTTGCTGAGTTTAGTCTCGAGGATTTTGCGAGGCTGGCCCTCCGCCGAGCATGCCTCTCGTGTCGCGTTTCAATCCATTAAAACCCTGAGAGGATACTATGGCTAAGAAAGCGAAGAAGGCGAAAAAGGCGAAGAAGGCCAAGAAGTCGAAGAAGAAGTAACTCTTCGAGCCCGGGTGGGGTGCTCAGCTCCGCCCGGGCACCCGGGTCCTCTCCGGATTTTAAAGACGGCGGGCTTGGCCCGCCTTTTTGATTCCTGTTGTTTGCGCTTAGCGCTCAGCGAACGCCAGCTTCGCGCCCAGCAGCGCAAAGCCGCCGGCGAAGGCGCGGCGGAGCCAGGTCATGACGCGCGGCCGGCTCACCACGCGGTCACGCACTGCGCCGGCGAACAGGCCATACAGCACGAACACCACGAACGTCATCGCCATGAAGGCGGCGGAAAGTTCCAGCATGCGCGGCAGCGGATGGGCCTCGTCGGCGGCGATGAACTGCGGCAGGAAGGCGAGGAAGAAGATCGACAGTTTTGGGTTAAGGATGTTGATCAGGAAGCCGGTCACGATCACCCGCCGGCTCGATCTTGCGTCGAGCCGCGTCTCGACCGACAGCGCGCCCTGCTCGCGCAGCGCCTGCCAGGCCATATAGAGCAGGTAAGCCACGCCCAGCCATTTCAGCGTTGCGAAGGCCAGCGCGCTGGTGTGCAGCACGGCGGCGAGCCCGAGCATGGCGGCACACATCGCCGGCAGGATGCCGAGCGTGCAGCCGAAGGCGGCGGCGACGCTGGCGCGCGAGCCCTTCGTCAGCGCGGTCGCGAGCGTATAGAGCACGCCGGTGCCCGGCGAGACCACGACGATCAGCGAGGTGATGAGGAACGACCACGACATGGGCGGAGCGTATCACGCGCGTCGAACATGCGCGATAGCAGCCGGCCTCTCACGCGCTGGTCAGTGCGACATGGCCCGCGCCTGCGCCCATTCCGCCTCGCGCAGCAGGTCGAGCGCAGCCCAGGGCTTTGCCCAGAATTTCGCGCCGTCGGGCAGCGGCTCCGGCAGGTCGCGGCCGGAGGTGACGATCACGTCCAGCTGCGGATTGCGGTCCCTGGCGATACGCGCGAGCTGAACCCCGTTCATCCGCCCGGCAAGGCTGACATCGGTGATGACAAGCGCCAGCGTTTGAGAGAGCCGCTGCAGCACGAGTTCGGCGGCTTCCGCGCTTTCGCACTGGATCACGTCGTAATTACTCTCCTCCAGCAACACGCTCATCATCTCGCGTTGCATCGGATCGTCTTCCACGACCAGCGCGGTCGCGCGAAAAGGCTTGGACTGGCCCATGGGATTGCCTCCCTGAAAAATGACCCCCGAAGTACTACGGGGGTTAAAGGCGTCGATGCCGCATGGTTCCGGAACCCGAATTGATGTAGCAGCGTTCCGCTGCACAAATTTTAGCCAAGGGGGAGGACATGACTGCGATCCGCGGAACTGCTGCTGCCGTGACGGGCGCCGCCGGCGGCATCGGGCGCGCGCTCGCGCTCGAGTTGGCCGCGCGCGGCGCCGATCTGGCGCTGGCCGACCGCGACGAGGCGGGGCTTGCGGCCGTCGCGGCCGAGATCGGCAACAGGCGGAAGGTCACGACGCATCGCGTCGATGTCGGCGAGCCGGCGGAGATCGCAGGCTTCGCAGAGGCCGCGATCGCGGCGCATCCTTCGCTTGGCATCGTCATCAACAATGCCGGCGTGGCGCTGCTCGGCCAGTTCAGCGAGATCGACCAGTCGCAGATGGACTGGCTGATGAACATCAATTTCTGGGGCACGGTGCATTCGACCCGCGCCTTCCTGCCGCATCTTTCGACGCGGCCGGAGGCGCATATCGTCAACCTCTCCTCGATCTTCGGCATCATCGCCCCGCCGGGACAGACCGCCTATTGCGCCTCGAAATTCGCGGTGCGCGGCTTTTCGGAAAGCCTGCGGCATGAGCTGCAGATGGCGAACAGCCCGGTGCGGCTTTCCGTGGTGCATCCCGGCGGCGTCGCCACCAACATCGCGCGCAATTCCCGCAGCGGCAGCCTCATCACCGACAATGCCCGCCGCGCGGATGCGATCGAGCGGTTCGACAAGGTGGCGAAGAAGTCGCCGGCGGCGGCGGCCTGCCGGATCATCGACGGCATCACGAACAACGAGCCGCGGATCCTGATCGGCAGCGACGCGCGCCTCATGGACCTCCTGCAGCGCTTCCGGCCGACGGCCTACTGGGCGCCGCTGGCAAGGCGGATCGAGAAGATGGCGAAGGCGCGATAGCGCAGTTCGTCATGTGCGGCGAACGCGAAGATCCATTCTCGGAGTTCAGCGGTCGATGCTGCGCTCGCCCCGGAATGACAACGTTTCGCGATCACCGCCCCACCAGCTGATCGGCGAAATAACCGATGGTCTTGCGGTAGATCACGGCGTGATTCCATTCGCGCATCGCCTCGAAATTGGCGCTGCCTTCGCCGTAAGGCTGGCCCATCTTGAAGCCGTTGGTGTGCAGGAGATTGGCGGTGGAGGCGAGCACGTCGGGGACGGAGTGGCGGAGGTCGACGCGGCCGTCGCCGTCGAAATCGACGCCGTATTTGATGTAGGACGACGGCAGGAATTGCGTCTGGCCGATCTCGCCGGCATAGGCACCGATGAGATCGCGCAAGGGAAGATCGCCGCGCTGCAGGATCTTCAGCGCCGCCAGCAACTCGCCCTGGAACAGGTCGGTGCGGCGGCAATCATGCGCGAGTGTCGCGAGCGTGCGGATCACCGGCAGCTTGCCCATGTCGCCCTTGCCGAAATCGGTCTCGAGCCCCCAGATCGCCACCAGGATCTGCCGCGGCACGCCGAACTGCTGCTCGATCCGCGCGAGCAGCGCGGCATGACGCTGCAGCATCGCGCGGCCGCCATTGATGCGGCCGGCGCCGACGCGGGTCGAGACGTACTGCTCGAAGGTCTTGTTGAAGGTGTAGCGCTGGCGGCGGTCGAAGGCGAGCACGCCGCCATCCTCCGTCACACCGCCGAGCGCGGAGGCGACCACGCCCTGCGAGACGCCGGCGGCGGTCGCTTCCGCCGAGATGCTTTGCACGAACGAATTGAAATCGCCGCCGCAGCGCGCGGCGAAGAGCGGGCGTCGAGGCGGTCAACGCGCCCAGGAAAATGATCAAACGAAATTTGCGCATGGATGTCCTTTTGCGGTGGACGCGTAGGCGGGTCATGCCACGGGGCAAAAGCGACGCGTCAAAGACACCGCTCTCAACGTTCCCGCGGCGAGATGGTGGGTTACGCTACGCTAACCCACCCTACGATATTTGGACAATTCCGCGTGGACGCGATCCAGCACGCTTTCATAGTCGCGCGTCGCACCCTGCCGGAACAGGCGGAGCGTCGGATACCAGGGGCTGTCGTCGCGGCCGAGCAGCCAGCGGAAATCCGGCACATGCGGCAACAGCAGCCAGACTGGCCGGCCCAGCGCACCGGCAAGATGGGCGACGCTGGTGTCGACCGATATCAGGAGATCAAGACACGACAGCAAGGCCGCGGTCTGCCCGAAGTCGGTCAGCTCCGCCGTGAGATCGACGATGCCCGGCCGCTGTCGCAGCATTTCGGCGTCCTGCGGGCGCGGGTCCTTCTGCAGGCTGACGAAGGTCACATCCATATCGAAGAGGCGCGACAGGGTCCGCAGCGGAATGGACCGGTTGCGGTCGTTCCAGTGCTTTGGGTTGCCGGACCAGACGAGGCCGACCCGCAGCTTTTCGTGCGGCCCGAGACGGCTTTCCCAGGCCTGCACCCGATCGGCCGCGGCGGGAGCGAGATAAGGCTCCGCCGGAATCGTGTCGAGCCGCGTGCCGAAGGCCAGCGGCAGGCTGGTGAGCGGACAATGGAAGTCGAAGGGCGGCAGTTGCAAATCCGGAGTCTTCGCAAGACACCGCGAAATGCCCTGCGCACCCGACAGGATCGGAACGAGCGCCGGCTCGACCAGCAGCACGATCTCGGCGCCGCGGGCCGCGAGCATCGGCGCATAGCGGACGAACTGGATCGAGTCGCCCAATCCCTCGTCGGCGCAGAGGAGAACCGTCTTGCCGGCGACGGGCTGCTCTCCAAGCCACATCGGCGCGGACAGTTTTGGATATTGCCCGGTCAATTCCGCAAATTTCCAGCGCACCTCGCGGCCCTTCCAGCCCGGACTCGAAATCGCCAAGCAGGAGCTGCAGCAGCGCGAGGTTCCAGGCGGCTTCGGAGAACGAAGGATCGATCGCGATCGCGCGCCGGCAAGCGGCCATCGCCTCGTCGAGGCGTCCGAGCTCGGCCAGCGCGCTGGCCTTGTTGGTGATCACCCTGGGAACATCGGGGCGAAGCTGCAGCGCGCGATCGAAGGCGGACAACGCCTCTTCAACCCGGCCGAGCTTGTGCAGGATCGCTCCCAGATTGCCCCAGGTATCGGCGTTGCCGGGATCGAGCCGCGCCGCGCGAAGATTGTCGGCGAGGGCTTCCTCACAGCCTGTTCAATTCCTTCAGCACAAGCGCGCGCAGGTGCAGCGTGGCAGCCTGGTCGGGCGCGAGCTCGACGCTGCGATCGAGGCGCAAGAGGGCGTCCTCAAAGCGCCGCATGCCATGGAGGATATGTCCGCACCGGTAGGCCGCGTCGGCATGGCGGGGATTGAGCTGAAGCGCCTGCTCGAAGCAGCGCAGCGCCTCCAGCGAATACCCCGTGGCGAGGAAGGCATTGCCCTTCTGCCACCAGAGCTGTGCATCGCTGGGCTTGAGCTGCAAGGCCTGGTCGAGCGCGACAAGCGCATCGTCGTGCCGTCCGAGATTCGACAGCGCGAAGCCGAGCGTCGAGAGAAATTCCGGTTTCGGATTCTTGCCTACCGCGCGCGAAATCCACTCCACCGCAAGCTCGCCCTGCTTCGCCTCCAGATGCACGGCGCCCACCAGATGCTGCGTGTCGGCATTATCGCCTCGAGCGCCAGCGCCTCCCGGCAACGGGACAGCGCCTCGAGATACCGCCCCGCCAGCGTTTCCTTCAGAATGGCCGCATGCAGCACGGCCAGCGCCTGCGGTTTGCCGGCGTCGGTTTTCGCTTTTGCCTTCGACGCCCGGCGTTCGTGACGGTTCATGAGAGGTTTCCCGATCTTAGCCGTAAGTGATTCGACGCGGGATGGTAAGGCGGCTCTCGGCGCGCGTTGCCATGGCGCGCGGCGCGTTGATCAGGCTCACCAGCGTGTAGCTGATGATGATCAGCAAGAACCACGAGCCGAGCTTGCCGGGCGACACCATCGACCACGCCTGCTGTTGCGACGGATAGAGCCAGGTCTTGGTCAGCGTGCCGATGTTCTCGGTGAACCAGATGAACAGCGCGACCAGCACGAAGCCGAGCAGCATCGGCATCGAGCGCCGGACGCGCCAGGCCCTGAAATGGATGGTGGTGCGGAAGAACAACAGCGCGCTCGCGGCAAACAGCACCAGGCGGAAATCGAGCCCGAAATGGTCGGTGAAGAAATTGGCGTAGATCGCGAAACTCAGCGCGATCAGGCCCGATCGCGGCGGATGGTTGCGAGAAGCGGAAATCGAACAGGCGCCAGGCGCGGCAGATATAGCTGCCGATGCAGGAATACATGAAGCCGGTGAACAGCCGCACGCCCGCGATCCGGAAGAAATTCGGCTCCGGATAGATCCAGGAGCCGACTGCGGTCTTGAAGATTTCCATGGCCGTGCCGACGGCGTGATAAATCAGGATGACTTTGGCCTCCTCCCACGTCTCCATGCGCAGCACGAGCAGCGCGGCCTGGACCGAGATCATGCAAAGGAAGAGGAAATCGTAGCGCGGTAGCCTCGCCTGCGCGGGATAGAAGCGATAGCTCACGACCATCAGCGCAATCGCGATGCCGCCGAACAGACAGGCCCAGCCCTGCTTGAGGCCGAAGCGGAAGAACTCGTAGCGCGCCGCCGTCCAGTGGCGCTGCGCCATGAAGCTGCCGAGCCGCGCTTCGGCCGCGATGAAGCAGCGCAGCGGCGCCCAGATCGCGGCGGCGCTGGGTGAGGGCTTGAAGTGTCGGGCATTTGAGGCGGGTGATGCACAGGGTCCGACGATGGCGGCGGAACGCGATCAAAGCGGGGCGGAGATGTGCAGATATTGCTTAGTCCCAAGTCGTTAGTCCTCTGGGTGCGTCAGTGCATCGCGAACGGTTAGAACCAAGTCGGCGCTGCGAGATACTAATATCCCGCGACACCTCCCGATCTCCCCAACCAGCAGGGATGCCGATGCCCCTTCCGCGCCAATACCTCGGATTGCTTGTGCTCGTCCCGCTTCTCTCGGCTTTCACGGCGACCGCAGTCTCCGCGCAAACGCGCGACGTCGCGGGCGGGCGGGATTATCCGGGCATCGGCCGTTTCGGCGGCAGCGTCATCACCGGCTATGTGGTGAAGGATTTTGACGCAGCGCGGATACAGGCGGCCGCCTTCAAGGACGGCCAGCCGGCCGACGCGCGGCGGCTGGAGGGGCGCATCACGCGCGTCGCATATCGCACCAATCCCGGTCCCTCGATCCTCGAGGTCTCGCGCAACTTCGAGACCCAGCTGGCCAAGGCCGGCTTCAAGACCCTGCTCGCCTGCGACACCGATGCCTGCGGCGCCATTCCCTTCACCGAGGCGATCGACGTGTTGCCGGTGCCGCAGATGTGGGTCGACGGCTTCAACTATCATTACTATGCCGGGCGCAAGGAGGACGGCGGGCGCGAGACTTTTGCCAGCGTCGTCGTCAGCCAGAACAACCAGGACATCACCGCGCAGCTCACCGTCGCCGAGCTGGGCGCGATCGAGAACAAGATGGTGGACGCGGCGGCGATGGCGAAGGGCCTCGGCGAAACCGGCCACATCGCGCTCTATGGCATCTATTTCGATACCGACAAGGCCGTCATCAAGCCGGAGAGCCGCCCGACGCTGGAGCAGATCGCAAAGCTGCTCGCCGGCCAGCCGCAGCTCAACGTCTTCATCGTCGGCCACACCGACAACCAGGGCGCTTACGACTACAACCTCGATTTGTCGCGGCGTCGCGCCGAGGCGGTCGCCGCCGAGCTCGTCAAAAGCTTCCGCATCGCGCGGCCCCGGCTGCGCACCGCCGGCGTCGGCTTCCTGGCGCCTGTTGGATCCAATGCGAGCGACGGCGGCCGCGCGCTGAACCGGCGGGTGGAGCTGGTGGCGCCCTGAGTTTCACCACCGCCCCTTTCGCTTGTTCCAGGCGAACAAGAGGTCGGCGAAGCGATCATAGCCAAATCGCGTGACGGGCAGCATCACGGGATTGCCGAACAGCGACGCCAGCCAACCCTCGCCCGGCGTTAGCCGCCAGGTCGCGATGGCGACATCGGCGCCGACGAGCAGGTGGCCGTTCTCGTCGGTGGCGTGCAGGCGGCGGCGCACGTCGTCGAGCGAGGCGCCGTAAGCGGCCAGCGCATCGGGCTGCTGGTTGATGTCCTGGAAGGCGATGCGCCCGGCGCGAACCGCCGCCAGCAGCTTGTTGCGCTGCCAGTCGATCCCGCCATTACAGACCGGGCAGCGCGTGTTGTACCAGACAACGAGGCGGGGGCTGGGCATGATGGTCCTCGACTGCCGGAGGTGAGGCCGTGGCTCCGGCAACCGCCGGAGCCGATCGTCCACCGTGACCGGATATTCAGCATTTTGTTTGACGGGATCGCGGCCAGGCGGGCGCGGTCCGCGATCCTGCGGGACTAAAAAGGGACTGCAGAACGCCCGCTTTTGCTTTGACAGGGCCGCCCTGATCGGAGACAAGCCGCGCCATGGCCAAGAAACCCGGAACCAACCCCAAAGGCGAGTTTGCCTTCTTCAACGTCTTCTATGAGGACGGCTCCCAGCGCTCCAACCGCCGCGTGCCCTCCGAGCTGCTCGAGGGCCTCGAAGGCGACGAGCCGGCGCGCGGCTTCATCATGGAGCAGGACCGCGAGATCGCCGAAAAAGGCGGCCGCCCGCCGCTGGCGATCAAGAGCCTCGAGCGGGTCGGGGCGAAGAAGAAGTAGCGGCGGCGCGCCGTCAGGTTGGCGCGCTCGCGATTTCTCCCGAATTCAGATGTCAAACAGCCTCGCCGTCATTGCGAGCGAAGCGAAGCAATCCATCGCGCCGCAAGCGGAGATATGGATTGCTTCGTCGCTTCGCTCCTCGCAATGACGTGGAAAGAGCCGCGCGTCCGCATTCCCGCGGCAGGATTTGCCCGGGTGATGCATCATGCGAGGCCCTCGAAATCAAGAGGGCGCAGGGAATGCCGGATGCCGGAACGCACCCGCTGCCTTGCGTGCAAAATGGTAGAAAGAACGCACGCAAGTCGTCACAGGTACGCCGAACATTCCGGCATTCCCTGCGCGATGGTTTACGGCTTATAGCGCGCTCTCCCCGGTGTCCGGGCTTGTTAGCCACCGTCGCTCTTTCAAATCATCTCGAAAGAGCTTGATCCCAGCGTCGGGAGATCAGGACCACGCGCCTTCGCCGTCCGCATCGCCTGCGATCGTCGCTCGCAAGCCTTAGCGTCCACCGCAACCCCGCCTCACGTTTCGTGACGATTGGCCGTAACGCCCCTCTTGATGAGGCGGGATGACTCCTCCATACACCGATTTAATTTCTGAAAAAGCGAATTATTTTTCGCCGGAGGGCTTGACAGTCGATTTCGGAAAATCAGCCGACGGGCAAATCACCCGTCTGGCGCCATGACGAGTAGCTTGCCGCCTTCGTCATGGCCGGGCTTGACCCGGCCATCCACGTCTTTGGTGACGCAAGAAGGAAACGTGGAATACCCGGGCTTCCACGCTCGATGGGACTTCGCCCCGCAGGCGGGTCAAGCCCGGGCATGGCGACCGTGGATTCCCGATTATCCTTGTCGGGCTCGCGGTTGTGGCCTCTAATCCCAAAAAAATCATGCTGGGGAGGAGACCATGAACCGCCGATCGTTGATCACGCGCGTTGCAGCAGCCCTCGGCGCCCTGATGCTGTCCGGCGCCATCGCCCACGCCGCTGAAGTGAAGGTGCTCACGTCGGTGGCGTTGAAGTCCGTGCTCGACGAACTTGCCCCTGTCTTCGAGAAGAAGACCGGCGACAAGCTCGTCATCGATTATGGGCTGGCGGCGGAGCTGAAGAAGCGCATTGAGGGCGGCGAGCGCGCCGACCTGATCATCCTGACGCGCGCGATGATGGAGGATCTGCTCAAGCAGAAAAAGCTGACCGCCGACGGCCTCGTGAACATCGCGGGCACGCCCGTCGCCGTTGCCGCGCGCGCCGGCGCAGCGAAGCCGGATATCAGCACGGTCGAAGCCTTCAAACAGGCCCTGCTCGCGACCAAATCGATCGTCTATGCGGACCCGGCGAAGGGCGGCCTCTCCGGCGTGGTCGCCGCCCGCGCCATCGAACATCTCGGCATCGCCGAGCAAATGAAGGCCAAGACCATTCTGGTGCCCGGCGCCCAGTCGGGCGACGTGGTCGCCAAGGGCGAAGCGGAATTGGGCATCGCCCAGGCCTCCGAGATCGTCCCCGTCGCAGGCGCCCAATTGGTCGGGCCGCTGCCGGGCGAGCTTGCGGTCATGACGCTGTTCACCGGAGGGATCGGCGCGGAGAGCGGGTCCGTGCCGGCGGTGAAAGCGCTGATCGAATTTCTCACCGGGCCTGAGGCGGCGCCGAGCTTCAAGGCGAAGGGGTTTGAGGCGGGGTGAACTGAGATACTGGTCAGAGCCCGCATATCGGCGCCCTCAGTTGCGCCAGCGCGAGGTAGCGCCTCCGGCGTATGCGATCGTAATCATCGTTCATCAGCCTCTTAGTCGCCTTATCAAATCTCGACCGTATTTTTTCTCCAAACGCTCGAGAAACTGCGGCTCAACATCAGATACGAACGCCAACAGTCCTGCTAGCTCCTTTCGCTGCGCAAGCTGCAGCCTGCCATAAAAGTCGCTATGCAGCGCCGCGCGGATTTTCCGCTTTCGCTCTTGCCCAATTGAGACTTTCCCGTCGTTCGTCAGAACAAGCCCAGTTACAAATCGCTTGTATTTGATAGTCGCCAGCACTGTCTTAGCTTCGTTGATCGTGAGAGATGGAGACTTGATCTCCCTAATAGCTTTTCGGAGAGATTTTTCGACAACCGTGTACCGAACCTCATCCATGCGGACCAAATCTGCGATCCTTGTATCAAAGTCATTCATCAAAACGTTTGACAACGCCGGAGATGAAGGCGCGCCAATTGCAAGTCTTAGAGAGGAGCTGTCATCCCTCTTCTGAAAGAAGATACTGGTCGTAATCGACAGATCCAACTCATCTTCGAAGAGTGATTTCTGCTCGCAGTAAACCCGCCAATCTCTTGCGGTTATGGATGGAAAAAAATCCTTGAAGTCGAACTTGATGGGCCCAGTTCCGGCGTGAACACCCGCGTTAGCACGAATAGACGTTCCCTTTCGATATGCCGTAGCTGCGGGATGCACCGGCAGACCAGACAAAATTTTCTCAACCAGTATTCGCTGCAGCACCTTTAACTCTCGCGCCGGCTGGGAAATAATACGCTCACCACCACCGCGCTTAGCGATTGGATAAGTCTTATAGCGCCTGGGTGCATTGCGGACGATTTTTAGGATATCGTACTCACTCAGCCCTGTTTCAGAGACGAGAAGAGGAAGTAACTTGCTCACAAGCCACCTCCCCTTGCTACGTGATTGATCGCCTTATAGCGCTCCTCGTCGTTTGCTTTCCAATGTTCACGAATTGAGAGCCGGCGACGCTGCTTACTCTTTAGCGCGGCATTTTCTTTGGAATAAATCGTTGCGGTATCAAGCTTCGTGTGAACTGCCACGAAGTAATCGCCGGACCCTTTGGATACCTCCTTCAGCCACCTCTCGCGGCCTTTGAAGGCGCAATGAAATTGGCTCGGAAAGAAGAGATTTTAGGACATCCTTTTTCACATGCTCGGCGGAGTCGCCGCGCATTCCGACTTCAACGTCGTCGATCAGATAAATTGATTCGCGTCCGTATTTCTTCTCGATACGACGCAGCGGTCCCAACTTAACGAAGGAATTAATATTCCAGTGCTTCTCGCGGACAATGACAAATAGGCGAGATGCAATTTCTTCAATCATCGCGAACGCGCCGAGTTCTGCTAGACTTCCCTCGCTCTCGCAGAACAGAATACACCAATCGGCATCGTTACGCCGATGCCGAGCGGCTGCTCAAGCGAGCGATTGCGGTGACCAAGAAGGCGTTCGGACCCGATCATCCCGACGTCGCGCAGGCGCTGAACAATCTGGCCGCGCTTTACGCGCGACAGGGGCGTAACGCCGAAGCCGAGCGGCTCTTCAAGCAATCAGTGGCCACTTTCGAGAAGACGCTCGGTCCGAACCATCCGGAACTCGCGGATGTTCTGGAGAACCTGGCCGGTCTCTACAAGGATCAGGGCCGCTATGCCGATGCCGAACTGGTCCTGAAGCGGTCGGCAGCCATTCGAGGGCAAGCGAGGCCGATCTGAGCGTGATCATTCTTCTTCGAATCGTCATCGCGCTCTATCTTTTTGATTGAGCATGATCTTTTCGGAAAACCGCCACACACCTTTCCGGATAATGCTCTAGCGACGGCGGGCACGCACGCCACAGATGGGCTCTCTTCAACTCCAAGAAGACAGAAGCTATCACTCACTCAGTGCGCCGTCGAAACAAGAACGGCGGGCTCTCGCCCGCCGCTTGGTCTCGATGGATGCC
>CAVUCB010000076.1:0-72893 GCA_963739755.1 uncultured Alphaproteobacteria bacterium
ACTCGATCTCGCGTGCCGTGTTAGCCAACGGTGCCAACGCATTGGTAGGCATGGTGAAAGCGCGGCTCGATGATCGCGCCAAACAACGCGACGCGATTGCCACCCTGCCCTCAATCGGCATCACCATGTTCGGTGTCACCACGCCTGCCGTGCAGAAGATCGCCGCCGAGCTGAAGGAGGACTTCGAGTGTCTGGTCTTCCACGCCACCGGCGTCGGCGGCCGCTCGATGGAGAAGCTGGTCGATTCCGGACAACTGGCCGGCGTGATCGATCTCACCACCACGGAAGTCTGCGACCTCCTGATGGGCGGCGTGTTCCCGGCGACCGACGACCGTTTCGGCGCGATCATCCGCAGCCGTGTGCCCTATGTCGGCTCGGTCGGCGCGCTGGATATGGTGAACTTCGGCGCACCGGACACCATTCCCGAACGCTATCGCCAGCGCAAATTCCACGTCCACAATCCGCAGGTCACCTTGATGCGGACCACGCCGGAAGAGAACGATCGCATCGGGCGCTGGATCGGCGAGCGGCTCAACCAGATGGACGGGCCGGTGCGCTTCTTCCTGCCCGAAGGCGGCGTCTCCGCGCTCGATGCGCAGGCGCAGCCGTTCTGGGATCCCGACGCCGACGCGGCGCTGTTCAAGGCACTCGAACGCACCGTGCGGCAGACGGCCAACCGCCAGCTCATCCGCGTCAAACGCAATATCAACGATCCTGAATTCGCTTCCACCATCGTCGGCGCGTTCCGGCCCCTGCTCGGGCGCGCAAGCGGGCGGCGCAGAGTGGCGAGGTGACCCATGCCGAGGTTTGAACGCAAGGCGCTGCTGAAGAAATTCCGGGAGATGGCGGCCCGGGGCGAGCCAATCGTCGGCGGTGGCGCTGGCACCGGCCTGTCGGCCAAATGCGAGGAAGCCGGCGGCGTCGACCTGATCGTGATCTACAATTCGGGCCGCTATCGCATGGCAGGCCGCGGCTCGCTCGCGGGCCTCATGCCCTATGGCGACGCCAATGCGATCGTGCTCGAAATGGCCGGCGAAGTCTTGCCGATCGTCACCAGGACGCCGGTGCTTGCCGGCGTCAACGGCACCGATCCGTTCCGCGACATGGATCTTTTCCTCGATCAATTGAAGGCACTGGGCTTTGCCGGCGTGCAGAACTTCCCGACCGTCGGCCTGATCGACGGCATCTTCCGCGCCAATTTGGAAGAAACCGGCATGTCCTATGCGCTGGAGATCGAGATGATCTCGAAGGCAAACGAGAAGGACATGCTGACGACGCCATACGTCTTCAGCGAGAAGGAAGCAGCCGCGATGGCGATCGCCGGCGCCGACATCATCGTCTGCCACCTCGGCCTCACCACCGGCGGGGCGATCGGCGCGCAGACGGCGCTGAAGCTCAAGGATTGTCCCGCTCGCATCGACGCCTGGGCGGCCGCCGCGCTCAGCGTCAATCCGGACATTCTCGTGCTCGCGCATGGCGGTCCGATCGCGGATCCGGCCGACGCCGATTTCATCATGAAGAACACCCGCAAATGCCACGGCTTCTACGGCGCTTCCTCGATGGAACGCCTGCCGGTGGAGCGGGCGCTGACGGATCAGGTTCGCAAGTTCAAGGCGATCGGCGCGCGCTAGGGCGCCGACGCAAGGGAGGAGAAGATGTCGGGGATTCTGGTTGGTCAATTGATCCTCTGGTTGATCGTCGCGATCATCGCGATCGTCATCGGCGTGTACATCGTCAACTGGCTCTATCATCGCTCGTCGAAGGAGGTCTCCTTCGTCCGCACCGGCTTCCTCGGCGAACGCGTCGTGATCAATGGCGGCGCCTTCGTGCTGCCCTTCATCCACGACTACACGCCGGTCAACATGAACGTGCTGCCGATGGGCATCACCCGGGCGAGGCAGGACGCCGTCATCACTCGCGACCGCATGCGTGTCGACATCGAGGCGGACTTTTACGTGCGGGTGCAGGCCACGCGCGAAGCCGTTGCGATCGCCGCCACCACCCTCGGACGCCGCACGCTCGAACCCGAACAGCTGCACGCCCTGCTCTCCGGCAAGTTCGTCTCCGCCATCCGCTCGGTCGCCGCCGAAATGACCATGGAGCAGATGCACGAGCAGCGCGGCGAATATGTCGCCCGCCTCAAGGCCGCCGCCGCCGAAGCGCTGGCCCAGAACGGCCTTGAGCTGGAATCGGTCGCGATCACCGATCTCGATCAGACCGATCTCGAATTCTTCAATCCGTCCAACCGCTTCGACGCCGAAGGTCTGACCCGGTTGATGGAGGACATCGAGGCCAAGCGCAAGCTGCGCAACGACATCGAGCAGGACTCGATGATCAAGATCCGCACCCGCAATCTCGATGCCGAGCGCCAGGCGCTCGAGATCGAGCGCGAGAGCGAAACGGCCCGGCTCGAACAGGAGCGCGACATCGAGATGCGCAGGGCGCTGCAGCGCACCGAGGTGGCGCGCGAGCGCGCGCTGCGCGAGACCGAGGCCGAACAGGCCCAGTTCACCGCGCGCGAGGCGATCGAGAAGGCGCGTATCGCCAATGAGCTTGCCATTGCCGAAGCCCGCATCGCGTCCGAGCGCGAGACCCGCCATCGCGAAATCGAGCGTACCCGCGCGGTCGAGGAAAAGGAGCTGCTGGCCCGCGAGGAGATCGAGAAGGCCAGGATCTCCAACCAGCGCGCGGTCGATACCGCGCGGATCGCCTCCGAGCGCGAGGTCCGCCAGCGCGACATCGAACGCACGCGCACCGTGGAGGAAGCCGAGATCGCCGCACGCGAGGCCGTCGAGAAGGCCCGCATCCAGCAGGATCGCGCGGTGACCGATGCGCGCATCGCCAATGAGGAAGAGACCCGCCGGCGCGAAATCGAGCGCACCCGCGCGGTCGAGGAAGCCGAGATCGCTGCGCGCGAGGCGACGGAAAAGGCCCGCATCGCCCAGACCATGACGGTCAATGTCGAGCGCATCACCTCCGACGAGCGCACAAGGTCGATGGAGATCCAGCAGGTTCGTAACGTGCAGGAGGCCGAGATCGAGGCGCAGAGGACGGTGGAAGGCGCCCGAATCGCCCGCGAGCGCAACCTCGCGGCCGAGCGGATCGGCGCCGAGCAGGCCACCCGTCAATTGGAGATCGAGCGCAACAAGACACTGGAAGTCGCCGGCATCGCCGCGCGTGAGGCGACTGAAGCCTCGCGCATCGCCCAGGAAGAGCGGGTGCGTGCCCTCGAAATCGCGCGCAATCGCGCGATCGAGGAAGCCGACATCGCCTCACGCGAAGCGATCGAGGCTGCCCGGATCGTGCAGGAGAAGACCGTCGCCGCCGAGCGTATCCGCGCCGAAAGGGAAACCAGAGGATTGGAGATCGCGCGCACCGAGGCGATCGAGGCGGCTGAGCTCAAGCGCCGCGACGTCATCGAGCGGCAGCGCATCGATGTCGAGCTCGCGCTCGAAAGCGAACGTATCGCCTCCTCGAAGACCCGCGAGGTGCTCAATATCGACCAGAAGAAGGCGGTCGAGATTGCCGACGAGGAGCGGGTGATCGCGCTTGCTGCCAAACGGTCGGAGCGCATCGATGCCGACCGCCAGGTCAAGCAGGCGGAAATCGTGGCGCGCAAGGAAGTCGAGACCACCGATGTCTCGCGCGAGCAGGCGCTGGAGACGGCGCGGATCGCACGCCGACGCGCCATCGAGCAGCTCGAAATTGCCCGCGTCCAGTCGCTGCAGGAGGCCGAGATCGCCTCCCGCGAGGAGGTCGAGCGTGCCCGCATCGCCTCCGACCGCGGCCTCGACGAAGCCCGGATCGGCCGCGAGCGCGATTTGCGCAAGCTGGAAGTCGGCCGCGAAAAGGATGTCGAGACTGCGATGATGGAAAAGGCCATTGCCATCCATCAAAAGTCGCTGGAAGAGTTCGGCAGCACGTGCCGCGGCCGAAAATGCCCGGGTGGGGGCGACGGAAGCCACCGAGCGCGTCATCACCGCGCGCGAGAGCGAGATCGCCAAACGGCGCAAGACCGTCGAGGTGCTGATCGCCGAGAAGCAGGCCGAGGAGACGCGAATTGCCGCCGAAGCCGAGCGGATCCGCGCCACGGTCGAGGCTGAGGCGCAACGGATGCTCAACGAAGCCGAGAACGTGCTCACCGACCAGGCGCGCTACTCGCTGTTCCGCCGCAAACTGCTTGACCGCATCGAAGGTATCGTGCGCGAGAGCGTCAAGCCGATGGAGAAGATCGAGGGCATCCGCATCCTTCAAGTCGACGGCCTCAATGGCGGTGGCGGGGGCGGCAATGGCGGCCGCAGCGCCACCGACGAGGTGATCGACTCTGCGCTTGCGCTACCGCGTGCAGGCGCCGCTGATCGACTCGATCCTGGCCGACATTGGTGTCGAAGGCGGAAGCCTTGCCAAGATGCCGGGCCTGATCCGCGAAGCGCGCGATATGCAGGGTATCCGGGAGTCGTCGCGCAAGGGCGGCGAAGGCAAGCCTGCCTCGCCTCCTGCCGCAGGCCCCGGAGGCCCCCCCACAGGCGAAGCGCCCACCGAGCGCGGCCCGCGCAAGAAAGGATAAGAGCGCGCCATGGCCCGGGTCTATGTGTCCACCGTTGTCAACGCGCGCAACGATCGCGTCTGGGCGCGCGTGCGTGACTTCAACGGCCTGCCGAACTGGCATCCCGCGATCGCCGAAAGCCGGATCGAGGGCGGCGAGCCCGCCGACAAGATCGGCTGCGTGCGCGATTTCCGCCTGCGCAACGGCGATCGCATCCGCGAGAAGCTGCTCGGCCTGTCCGACTACGACATGTTCTGCACCTACTCGATCCTGGAATTGCCGATGGGCGTGGAGAACTATGTCGCGACGCTGCGGCTCACGCCCGTCACCGACGGTGACCAGACCTTCCTCGAATGGACCGCCGAATTCGACTGCGCGCCGGAGCGCGAGGCGGAACTCGTCGGCAATATCGGCGGCGGTGTGTTCCAGGGCGGCTTTGACGCGCTGAAGCGGGCATTCGGAGGGTGAGCGGTGCCGCATATCGTCAAGAGCACGATCCTGAATGCGCCGACCGACGCGGTCTGGGCCGTGCTGCGCGATTTCAACGGCCACGACCGCTGGCACCCGGCGGTGGCGACCTCGACGATCGAGCGCGCGCAGGCATCCGACAAGATCGGCTGCGTCCGCCGCTTCAAGCTGAAGGACGGCTCGGAACTGCGCGAGCAACTGCTGGCACTGTCCGATCTCGAACAGACCTTCAGCTATTGCCTGCTCGATACGCCGATCCCCATGTTCAACTATGTGGCGCATGTGCGCCTGCTGCCGGTCACCGATGGCGATCGCACCTTCTGGCATTGGGAGTCGCGGTTCACGACGCGGCTGGAGGACGCCAAACGGCTGACGGAGATGGTCTCGGAAAATATCTATCAGGCCGGTTTCGAGGCCATTCGCCGGCATCTGAGCGAGGCCGCATGATCGTGGAGAGAAATTGATGCCTGTCAATGTAAAGACGTTCGCGAGCTCGGGTGAAGCGGCGGCAGCGCTGTCGTCCGACCGCGGCGCCCGCTATTTCGGCGGCGGCACGCTGGTCATGCGCGCGCTCAACGAGGGCGATATCTCGATCTCGACCATCGTGCGCGCCAGCGACCAGGCGCTGATGCGGATCGACGCGTCCGGGCCGCGCGTCACCATCGGCGCCGGCGTTACCTTCGCGAAGATACTGGCCGAACGCGATCTCGCCTTCCTGCATGCCCCTGCGCGTTCAGTCGGCGGTCCGGCAGTCCGGAACATGGGCACCGTCGGTGGCAATCTGTTCGCGCCGAACCCTTACGGCGACTTCACGGTTGCTTTGCTCGCGCTCGATGCGGTGGTTTCCGTGCAAGGCGGCTTTGGCGCGCGCGACGTGCCAATCGAGGAGTTTCTGCAATCGCGCGAGCGGCAGACCGGCACGCTGGTGCTGTCGGTCTCCTGCCAGAAGCCGCTCGCCGCCGATGCGTTCCGCTATCGCAAGATCGCGCGCATCAAGCCCAAGGGCGGCTCGGTCATCACGCTCGCGGCGTATCTTCCCGTCAGCGGCGGACGCGTGCTGGGCGCGCGGATCGCATTGGGCTCGATGGCGCCGACCCAAATCCGCGCCAAGGCCGCCGAGCGCGCGCTGGAAGGACGGCCGCTCGATGCTTCCGCGATCAGCGCGGCTGCTTCCGCGGCGGTCGAAGGCACCTCGCCATCCGACAATGCGCTCGCCAGCGGCTGGTATCGCCGCGAAATCGTCGGCGTCCATCTCCGGCGCCTGTTGTCCGGTCAGGAATAGGATCGTCATGGCCAAGACCGCCCTGCAGTTTCGTCACAACGGCCGCGACGTTGCGATCTTCGTCGATGGCGGCACCAATCTGCTCGTCGCGCTGCGCGAACTGATCGGCGACATGACGCCGAAATTCGGCTGCGGCCAGGGCGGCTGCGGCGCCTGCAGCGTGCTGATCGACGGCGAGCTGCATCTGTCATGCCTGACGCTTGCGGAGACCGTGGCCGGCCGTTCCGTGCAGACGCTGGACGGCATCAAGGATGGCCCCAACCTGCATCCGCTGCAGCGCGCTTTCGCCGACAATTTTGCCGCCCAGTGCGGCTACTGCACGCCGGGTATGCTGATGGCCGCCAAGGCGCTGCTCGACCACAACCCGTCACCCAGCCGCGCCGAGGTCATCGAGGCGATCTCCGGCAATATCTGCCGCTGCACCGGCTACGAGCCGATCATCAACGCCGTGCTCGCCGCCGCCTCCGGCGGTCGTGCCCGGGCTTGAAGGAAATCACCATGCTGGAACTGCGCAAGAACATCTTCGCCGACGAACGCGACGACAATCTGAAGGAAATCGGCAAGGGCACGCAGCGCCAGGACATGCTCGGGCATGTCACGGGCACCTCGACCTATTTCGACGACCACAAGCTGCAGGGCATGCTGCATCTGAAGGTCGTGCGCAGCACGCACGCCCATGCCCGCCTGCGCCGCATCGACACGACGGAGGCCGAGCATTCGCCCGGCGTGCGCAGGATCATCCGCGGCGCGGACGTGCCGCGCAATCTCAATACGCTGCTAAGCCTGATCAATTTCGGCAAGGACGACGAGCCGTCGCTTGCCGTCGACAAGGTGCGCTACAAGGGCGAGCCGATCGTCGCCATCGTCGCCGACAGCCCGCGCGAAGCCTACGAGGCCATGGCCAAGGTGCAGGGTCGATTACGAGCCGCTGCCCGACCGTGTTCGACGTCGAAGAAGCGCTCAAACCCGGCGCGCCCGTTGTCAACGAGACCTATCCGAAGAACACCTTCACCTATTACGACGTCTACGATCACCAGAAGCTGCGCTTCGGCGATGTCGAGCGCGCGCTTGCCGGCGCCGACCATGTGCTCGAGCAGCGCTACCAGATGTCGCCGATCGAGCACGCCCCGACAGAAACCAACGGCTCGATCGCTGCACCCGACACCAATGGCCGCTATGTCGTCTATACGTCGACCCAGGCGCTGTTCTTCTCGGTCGACACCTGCGCCAAAATCCTGGATGTGCCCTCCAACACCTTCCATTTCATCGGCGGCACCGTCGGCGGCGGCTTTGGCGGCAAGGTGGATACGCTCACCGAGCCGCTTTGCATTCTCGGCGCGATGCTGACCGGGCGCCCGGTGCGCTACCTGTTCGGGCGCGAGGAGGAGATGCAGTACGGCCCGCCGCGCGGCGCCGAGCGCATCTACATCAAGGACGGCGTGATGCGCGATGGCCGCATCGTCGCGCGCAAGGTCCGTGCCTATTTCGACAGCGGCGCCTATACGCGGCTTTCCAGTTATGCCGCGGTCAAATGCGCGGCGCATCTGCCCGGCCCCTACACCATCCCCAACGTCTATGGCGACGTCTATTGCGTGTTCACCAACCGCACGCCCGCCACCGCCATGCGCGGCTTCGGCGTCACCGCGATGGACTTTGCGATCGAGTGCCAGATGGACAAGCTCGCGCATCTCGTCGGCATGGACCCGATGGAGTTCCGGATCCTCAACGCCTATCGCGACGGCGACATGAAGGCGCATCGGCGCGAGGCCAAGAACACCGCCCTGATCGAATGCGTCCAGGTCGCGGCCGAAAAGGCCAAATGGCCGCTGCGCGAGGAGTTCAGGCGCGCCTCCTCGCGCAAGGACGGCGGCGGCGATCGCGCCGTCGTGCCGCCGACGCCGCGCGAAACCCGACGCGCAACCGGCGATGGCTGCGCAGCAGCGCACGAGCTACGACCGCTTGCCTGCGGCCACGCGCGAGCCACCGCCGCCACCGCCGCCACCCCCCGCTCCGCCGCGGCCGCCGGCAGCACCGTCGCACGGCGCCACCCGCTTCTCTTCCGTCTTCGGCACCAGGAGGCGCTGACCATGACAAGGCATCGCGGACGCGGCATCGCGTCGATCAACTATCCGATCGGCATGAATCTCGGCGGCGACCCCAGCCAGGCGCTGGTGCATTCCAATCCGAGCGGCAAGTTCACGGTGGCGCTGTCGTCTATCGACCTCGGCCAGGGCATGAAGTCGGTGACCCGGCAGATCTGCGCGGAGACGCTCGGCGTGCCGGTCGAGGACGTCTATGTCGATACCGCGGATTCCGACACGGGCCCGCACTGCATGGGCTCGTTCGCCTCGCGCGGCACGCATCGCGTTGGCAATGCGGTGATGGCGGCGGCCCGCGAGGCGCGCGGCGTGATGATGGAGGCGGCCGCCGAGGAACTCGAAGTCAATGCCGCCGATCTCGAAACCGACGGGCGCGGCAACATCCACGTCAAGGGCGCGCCGCATCGGTCGATCTCGACCAAGGACGTCGCGATCGCCGCCCAGTTCAAGCAGGGCAAGACCATTTCGGGGCGCGGCATCTTCCTGGTGCCGCTCTCCGAACGTCGATCCCGAGACCGGCGAGATGTCGCCCGCGACCTGCTACGCCCATGCCTGCCTGGTCGCCGAAGTCGAGGTCGACGACGAGACCGGCGAAGTCGCGATGGTGCGCATGGACAGCGCCTACGAGCTCGGCCGTGCGCTCAATCCGCGGCTGGTCGAGCAGCAGCTGGTCGGCGGCGCCTGGATGGGCGTCAGCCACGCGCTTTATGAAACGCCCGAGCCTTATTATCCCGATCCCAGTCACGGTCCGCGCGACTTCGTCGAATATCTGATGCCGGGCCCCGGCGACATCTGCCCGCACGACATCGCGGTGCTGGAACGCCCCGCGGCGGACGGTCCGTTCGGCGCCAAGGGTCCTGGCGAAATGTGCGCCAACCCGGTGTTGCCGGCGGTTGCGAATGCGATCTTCAACGCCGTCGGCGTTCGCATCGACGATCTGCCGATTACGCCGGAAAAGGTTCTGCGCGCCATCAAGGCCCAGGGCGGCGCGCGGCCGCAGGCGCGACGCTGAAGGGTCTTGAGATGGCGGTCCGCGGCACCATCGTCGGCATCGACAGCCCCGAGGCGCTGGAGAAGGCGCTGCGAGCGGCCTATTACCTCGCCGACGAAGGGCTCGCGACCGCGGCCTATCTCGGCTCTCGCACTCGGCAAGCCGTTGCTGCTGGAGGGCGCGCCGGGCGTCGGCAAGACCGAGGCCGCGAAGGCGATCGCCGCCGTGCTCGGCCGCAGGCTGATCCGCCTGCAATGCTATGAGGGCATCGACGCCTCCGCCGCGCTCTACGAGTGGAACTATCCGCGCCAGATGCTGGCGATCCGCCAGGCCGGCGAAGAAAGCATCGACATCTATGGCGAGGCGTTCCTGATCGAGCGGCCGATGCTCGCGGCCTTGCGCGCGCCGGATTCGGCCGTGCTGCTGATCGACGAAATCGATCGCGCCGACCAGGAGTTCGAGGCCTTCCTGCTCGAATTCCTGTCCGACTTCCAGATTTCGATCCCCGAGCGCGGCACCGTGCGGGCAGCCGAGCGGCCGGTCGTGGTGCTGACCTCGAACCGGACGCGCGACCTGCACGAGGCGCTGCGGCGGCGCTGCGTCTATCACTGGATCGATTATCCCACCGCCGAGCGCGAGGCACGGATCGTGATGATGCGGGCCTCCAGCGTCGCCGAGGCGACCGCGCGCGCGGTCGTCGCCGCCGTCGGCAAGCTCCGGCGCGAGCCGCTCAGCAAGGCGCCCGGCATCGCCGAGGCGGTCGACTGGGCGGAAGCCGCCACACTCCTGCACAAGGGCGGCGCGCGCTGGCCCGACGCCTTCAAGCGCTCGATCGGCGTCGCGCTGAAGGACGAGGAGGACCTGCACTTCATCTCGCCCCGGCTCGACGCGCTGATTGCGGAGGCGGCCGCGTGAGCGACGAGCTTCAGCTACCGCGCGCGGCCGAGATCTTCATCTCCTTTGTCGCGCTGCTGCGCGCCAACGGATTTGCGGTCGCGCCGGAGCAGACCACCGCCTTCCTCGCCGCGATCGAGCTGTTCGGGCCGCGCAGCCTCGAGCATATCCGCCAGGCCGGCGCTCGCGACCCTGGCGCCACCGCCCGAGCGGCGCGCGACCTATGACCGGCTGTTCGACATCCACTTCCGTGGCAGCGAGGCGATCGAACGGGCCGAGGGCGAAGACGAAGAGACCGTCCGCCTGCAGGAAGAAGGCCGCGGCGAGGATGAACCGCCGCTATCGCGATGAAGCCAATGAATCCGGCCTTGCCGCCGCGCGGGCGGAAGCGCTGGTCGAGCGCCGCTTTGCGCAGCCCTCCACCAGCGATGCGCTGCGCCGCCTCGTCGCGCGAGGCGCCGGCGCGGCTGCCGCGGCGGCGCGGCCATCGCCGCATGCGCGCCCGCCGCGGTCCGTTCGCCGATCTGCGCCGCACCTTGCGCGACAGCGTGCGCAACGATGGCGAGGTGTTGCGGCTCGGGCGACTGAGGCGGCGCCCGCGGCCGCGCAAGCTCTTGCTGCTGATCGACGTCTCCGGCTCGATGAAGGCGCGCACCGAAGAAAACATGAAGCTCGCGCACGCGCTACTGCAGGCGGCTCCACAACGTGGAAGTGTTCACCTTCGGCACAAGGCTGACCCGCGTAACCCGGCCGCTGCGGCTCAAGCGGCGCGAGCAGGCGCTGAACGCGGCGGCGCATCTGGTCAGCGACTGGGATGGCGGCACAAGGATCGGCGACGCGCTGCAGGCCTTCCTCGCCGTGCCACGTTTCGGCGGCTATGCGCGCGGCGCCGCCGTCATCATCGTCTCCGATGGCCTCGAGCGCGGCGATGTTGCCGCCCTGCGCGACGCCGTTGCGAAACTCTCGCGCCGCGCCTGGCGCGTCAGCTGGCTGACGCCGCTCGCGAGCGGGCCGGGCTTCCGGCCGCAAACCGAAGCGCTGATCGCGATCCAGCGCTTTGTCGATGATCTCGTTGACGGCGGATCGAGCGCCGCGGTGGTCTCGCACCTGTTGTCGCTTGGAGCAAGGAGAGCCGGGTGAGCGAGTTCGTCGACGCGCATCATCACATCTGGCGTCAGGCGGACCTGCCCTGGCTGAGCGGTCCGATGCAGCCGCGCATCTTTGGTCCCTATGAGCCGATCCGGCGCGACTATCCGATCGAGGAATATCTCGGCGATCTCGCGAAATCGGGCGTGACCAGGTCAGTCTATGTGCAGACCAACTGGGCCAACGATCGCTTCGAGGACGAAACCAACTGGGTGCAGCGAGACGGCAAACCAGCACGGATGGCCGCATGCCATCGGTCGCCTATGCGGATTTCAGCGTCGACGACATCCGTCCGCAACTCGATCGTCTCGCGCAAATATCCGCTGGTGTGCGGCGTGCGCATGCAGCTGCACTGGCACGAAAACCCGCTCTATCGCTTCGCCGCGCGGCCGGATCTTTGCGCTGACCCGAAGATCCGGCGCAACATCGCGCGGCTCGCCGATTATGGCTGGAGTTTTGACCTGCAGGTGTTTGCGCCGCAGATGGCCGACGCGGCCGGTCTCGCCGAAGCCTGCCCGGACGTGACGTTCATCCTGCAGCATGCGGGCATGCTGGAAGACCTTTCGCCGCAAGGACGCGCGGCGTGGCGCGCCGGCATGGCGAAGCTCGCGGAATGCCCGAACGTCGTCTCAAAGCTTTCGGGACTTGGTACATTCATTCATCGCAACGATGCCGCGCATATCGCCGAAATCCTCAATGATACGGTCGCGATGTTCGGCGCCGAACGCTGCCTGTTCGGCTCGAATTTTCCGATCGAAAAACTCTGGACCAGCTATCGCGACCTCGTCGAAGGCCCATCGCACGGCTGCGGCATCGCTTCGCCCCGAACAGCGCGATGCGATTTTCGGAGGCACTGCCGCGCGCGTCTATCGCCTCAAATCATAAGAGATCGAGCTGGGAGGAAGTCATGCCGTTGGAGATCAAGATTCTGGATTACGGCGATATCGAGCTGGAATCGAGCTTTCTGGTGCTCGGCCGCGACTGCGGCCGCACCCGCCGCGTCCTCACGCTCGGCTTCCTGATCCTCGGCGGGCCCTATCCGGTCGTGGTCGACACCGGCTATCGCTCCAACCAGATCATGGAAACGCTAGGCATGCGCGGCTTGCAGTTCCACGAGAACATGATCGAGAACCAGCTGATGCGTCATGGCGTGCGCATGGGCGACGTGCGCTTCGTCTGCCACACCCATCTGCATATCGACCACGCCGGCAAGGACGATCTGTTCCCGATGAACACGACCGTCGTCTTCAACCGCAAGGAGCTGGAATATTCCGTGTCCGGCCTGATGCATCCGCAATATCCCGCGCCCGACATCAAGCACCTGATCGACCGCCTGCACACCAAGAGCGCGCTGCGCTTCCTCGATCTCGAACTCACCGGCCCCGTCGAGCTGATCCCGGGCGTCTATTGCGACGCCGCCAATGCGCATACCGAGGGCTCGATGAACATCCATGTTCACACCGCCGATGGCATCGCCACCATCTGCGGCGACGTGATCTACGATTTCAACGACCAGATCGTCACGCCCTTCAACGAGATCCACGACGCCGAGCCGCGCACGACCGGCAATCACGGCACCAGCAAGCGCGCCGAGAAGGCCGCGATCAAGAAGCTGCTTACCAGCTCGCGCTATCTGCTGCCGGTCCATGACCGCCCGGCCAAGATCGAAGGTGGCAACGTGGTCGGCCGGCTTCACGATCAGGTGCCCGGCCCCGTGGTGCAGTCGCTGCCCCAGCGCAACTGGTTCCCGGCCTGAACGCAAAGGACGCAGCCATGACGCATGTAACGCTGCGGAGCGAATTCGAAACCCTGATCGACCCCTATGCGCCGGTCGCTCAGGTCGGCACCGGCTTCGACTTCACGGAAGGGCCGATCTGGCATCCGATCGCTGCACTACCTCCTGTTCTCGGACATGCCGGGCGACGTGCGCCGGCGCTGGGATGCGCGGCGCGGCGTCGTCGAGGTCAAACGTCCGTCGAACAAATGCAACGGCATGACCTATGACGCCGAGCTCAACCTGATCGTCTGCGAGCACGCGACCTCGTCGCTGATCCGCGAGCGCCCCGACGGACGGCGCGAGGTTCTCGCCTCGCATTTCGAGAACCAGGAGCTCAACAGCCCCAACGATGTCTGCGTGCATTCCAGCGGCGCGATCTATTTTTCCGATCCCTGGTACGGCCGCATGCCGGTCTATGGCGTCGAACGGCCGCGCCAGCTCGGCTTCCAGGGCGTCTATCGCGTCCCGCCCGGCGGCGGCGCGCCAAAGCTGCTGGTCGATCGCTATTTGTTCGATCAGCCGAACGGGCTCTGCTTCTCGCCCGACGAGCGCACTGCTTTATGTCAACGACACCGTGCAAACGCTGATCCGCGCCTTCGATGTCGAAGCCGATGGCTCGCTTTCCAACGCGCGCGTGTTCGCGAGCGGCATCCGCTCCGAGCTCGAGCCCGGCGTGCCCGACGGCATGAAATGCGACCAGCGCGGCAATGTCTGGGTGACGGCGCCGGGCGGCGTCTGGGTTTATTCGCCGCGCGGCGAATTGCTCGGCAAGGTGCGCGTGCCCGAGCTCGTCGCCAATCTCGCCTGGGGCGGGCCTGATTTCCGTACGCTCTATCTGACCGCGACCCATTCGGTCTATGCGATCCCGACCAAGGTCGGTCCGCGCCACGAGCCCTATATGAACGCGCGGCCAGCGGCTGGTTCGGCCTACGGCGCCTGCATCTTCGGCCGCGGCGCCGATCCTCTCCGGCCAGGACATGCAGATCGACCCACGCCGCTGCGCCATGATCATCCAGGACCTGCAGAACGACGTCATCATGGACGGCGGCGCGTTCGCGGATTCCGGCGCGCCCGCGCATGCCAAGCAGCAGCGGGTGATCGAGAATGTTCGGCGTCTCGCCGCCGCGGCGCGCTCGCGCGGCGTCGTCATCATCCATGTCTGGTTCATCGTCGAGGCGGGTGCGCCCGGTGTGACGCTGAACGCGCCGCTGTTCGAAGGTCTGGTCGACAGCAAGGCCATGGTGCGCGGCAGCTGGGGTGCAGCTCCCGTGCCGGGGCTCGAGCCGCAGGCCGGCGATTTCGTCGTCGAGAAGATGCGCATGAGCGCCTGGGAAGGCACGCGGCTCGAGACCATCCTGAAGGCAACCGGCCGCGACATGATCATCAACACCGGCGCCTGGACCAACATGTCGGTCGAGCACACCGCGCGCACCGGCGCCGACAAGGGTTACTTCATGATCGTGCCGGAGGATTGCTGCTCGACCATGAACGCCGACTGGCACAACGCCTCGATCAACTTCGCACTTCAAAATGTTTCCGTCGTGACCAACGCCGACGCCGTGTTGAAGGCGCTGGGCTGACAGGGTCCGCCATGCCCAAGCTCTTTCACCTGAACTGTTCGCCGCGCGCCGAACTCCGAGTCCGCCGCCGGGGCGCGGGTGTTTCTCGATGGTTTTCGGAACGCACGGCCGGACTGGGACATCGACGTGATGAATCTCTGGCGGGATCATCTGCCGGAATTCGAGGGTTATGTGCTGGAGGCCAAATATGCCCGCATGAACGGGCGCGCCTTTACCGACTCTCAGCGCGATGCCTTTGCGGTCGCCGAGCGCATCGCGATCCGGCTGGCGCTGGCCGATCGTGTACTGATCTCGACACCAATGTGGAATTTCAGCATTCCCTACAAGCTGAAGCAGTGGTTCGATGTCATCGTGCAGCCCGGACTCACCTTCCGCTTCGATCCGGTGCAAGGCTATCAGCCCCTGCTCAAGGACCGGCCGACGCTCGTGATCGTCGCCAGCGGCGGCGACTTCATCACCGGAATGAACCGCGGCCGCACCGACATGGCGACGCCCTATCTGCGCGAGGCATTGCGCTTCATCGGCGTCAGCAATGTGCGCTTCGTGCCGATTGGACCCACGACCGGGCCGGCCGAACCGATCAAGGCCGCACGCGAAACCGCGCACCGCCGCCTTGCCGAACTGGCGGCGCGATTTTGAATATCCTTGGCTAGAACGTCATCTTGAGGCCGGCATAGAAGGCGCGCGGGCGCGCCGGGCTCAGCGAGCGCGCATCCGTGAAGGCCGCACCGCCATTGGCGAAGTTCGGGAGCGCGCCTGTGTCGAAGAAGGTGCCGTAGGTCGCATAGCGATTATCGAAGACGTTGTCGACCTTCGCGTAGACCTGAAGCGACTTGTTGATCTGATACGAGGCATGAACGTTGAATACAGTATAGGAAGGCAGCTTCGGCGCCTGGTTGGAATCGTCACCGACCAGATACTGGCTGCTCACATACAACGCGTCGGCGCCAACCTTGAAGGCGTCGGTGACGGAATAATCGAAGCCGGCTTTGACGCGATGGCGGGGAATGGCGGGGATCTGGTTGCCGGGCACAATCTGGACGTTGCCGTTCAGGTCGGCAAAGGGACTGTTAGAGCCGACCTGCAACGCATTCAGGAAGCGTGCGTCGATGAACGTATAGCTGGCGTAAAGCTGGAACGGCGCCGCGTTGAGCTTGGCTTCGGCCTCGATGCCCTGCCGGCGGGTCGAGCCGACGTTCTGGAAAAAGCCAAATCCCTGCAACTGCGGATCGGGAATGGCGAGGATGTCGTCCGTGTTGGTGGCGCGGAATCCACCGAGCTTCCATTCGAGCGTTCCGACGTTCATCTCCCGGGTACCCCGGAAGCCGGCCTCGACGGTGCGCGAGACCACCTGCTTCAACGGCGGATCGGAGACAAGGAATGCCGCGATGATACAGGGTCTCGCCGGATCGGCGCAGCCCAGCTCCAATGGCGTCGGCGCGCGGTTGGCTTCCGAATAGCCGGCATAGGCCGTCAGCTCCGACGTGATCTTGTAGGTGCCTCCGATGATCGGATTGAAGCGGTCGAAGGTCTCATTGCCGTTGAGCTGGGTGCCGATCTGGTCCTGCAGCGCGATGCGCGCGTCGTTGAACCTGCCGCCCGCCGTGATCGAGAACGCCTTGGTGACGTCGAACGTATCCAGCACATAGACACCGGTGTATTGGTTGGTCGTGCGAAGCGATACCGGACCGATCGATACGGGATTGCCGGATTGCCCGAGGAAGATCCCGCTGCCATTGACGACATAGTTGGAAGAGACCGTGCCGAGTTCGCCGCTGGCGATGAAGCGCGAGACACTGGAATCGATGCTGGTACCGACGACAAAACGGTTATCGTGGCCGAACAGCTGGTCGGTGTTGGTCGCCTGCACCGAAAAGCCCCCGGTGGTGGAGCGCGTGCTCGTGCGATCGATTTCGCCCAGGATCGCAGCGGGCGCGAAGGGATTGGACAGCTGCATCCCGTTCAGCCCGTTTGCCGGCGTGCTGTCATCGCCAAAGCAGAGCAATGTGGCGTCGGCGGCGCAGGGCCGGGTTCCCGTGGGATTGCCGTCCACGGTCTGCTGGCCGAAGGCGCGGACATGCGCGACACCCTCGAACGTCCAGGTCGGGGTGATCTCGACCCTTGCCGTCAAATTGGCGTAGGCAACCTGGTTGGCGGTGGTTTGCGGCGTGGTGTAGGTCGCCCCCCAATATTGCTGCAGCAATTCAATCGGCGTCGTGGCTGCCGCGCCGAACTTGTTGTCGGCAAGCCCCATATTGAGATGAAATTCGGCGTTCTCGTTTCGATAGCCGGCATCGCTATAGAAACGCTTGATTTCGGACGGGGAGAAATTGCGGAATCCGTCGTCATGCACCCCTTCAAGCGCACCATAGACGGCAAAGTTGTCGACCTGCTTGCCCCACTGCGCCGAACTCTGCAGCCGGTTGTAGGACCCACCCAGGGTGTTGATCTCGGCGCCCTGATAGCCAAAACCGTCCTTCATCTGGACGGTGACGGCGCCCCCCAGCGCATTGAGGCCGAAGGCGGGATTGTTCGTGACCACGGCGATCGATTTGATCGCGGTGGTCGGAATCAGGTCCCAGTTGACGGTATCGCCGAAGGCTTCGTTGATGCGCACGCCGTTCTGGTACACGGCCAATCCCTGCGGCGTGCCCGCCACCGGCGAGCCGACAAAACCGCGAAACTCGACATTCGGCTGGAAGGGATTGCCGGCGACCTCGCTGATGTTGACGGCCGGCACGTAGTGCAGCAGGGCGTCCGTGACGTTCAGCGAACTCGGTCCGCTGGATTTGCCCGGAATCCACGAAGTTGATGCTCGAAGGCACCTTGTCGACAGCGAGAGCTGTGCTGGGAGTGGCAAGCGGCGTTGTCGGATAAACCCGAAGTCTCGCCACTGGACGAACCGCGGCGCGAACGACGCGAGCCGCACTGCCACTTCTGGGACGCTGCCCGGGCTTGGCCTCGGTCTTCGGCGCCTGAACTTCAACGGGTGGCAGATCGGTGGTGTAGCTTCCGCTATCTTTTGCATTGTCTTGGGCGTAGGCCAGTCCGCTTTCGGCAATCAGGCCGGCCGACACCGACGCGAGAAGCAATACGCGAACGCCCATCTGTTCCGCCCCATTCCGTTCCGGCTCCTTTTGTCCCCGCCGGTTCGGAGTTGCGATCTTAGTGAGCAGGGAGCGGCGCGCCAGCGGCAAAAAGTCCCGAACCGTTCGGGAAAATTCCCAAATCCCGTTCGCCCTCTTGATCGGGAATTTTCCCGCCCGCTTCGGTGTGCTAAGAGCGATACGACAAGAGGAGCACATCTTGAGCGGCATTCTCGTGGTCGACGATCATCCCGTCATCGCCAAGGCGTGCGGTTTGGTGCTCGAGCCCATTGGCATCGAAAAGATCATTTCCGCTCATGACGTGGACACTGGCTATCAGGCCTTTGTCGAGCATGAGCCCGATGTATCCGTCATCGATTTATCCCTGCAGGGAGAGGAGCTTGATGGCATCGCGCTGATCAAGCGCATCCGCTCGCGCAACGCGAGCGCAAAGATCCTCGTGTTCAGCATGCGGTCCGACCGCAGCAGTTTCGTCGCAGCGATCGAGGCCGGCGCAACCGGTTACCTGATCAAGGATTCCCCAACGGACGAATTTGCCAAGGCTGTACAGAAGACCCGATTGGGCTGCCGCTATATCGACCCGCAGCTTGCCCTAAACCTGGCCTTTCCCAAGAACGCCGCCCTCTCTCCCCGGGAACGGCGGATACTCGACTTGCTGCTGGAGGATGTGCCCGGTGCGAGCATTGGCCAGTCGAATGAGGAGAAGTCGCGGGACAAACATTGACTTTCCCGCTACACACTTTTCCGGATGATGCTCTACAGCGCGCCCGTAGGCACCATCGCCTCGATGGTGACCCCACTCTCGCCGGAAGCCACGGTGAGCGTGCCGCCCAACGCCAGCAGCCGCTCGCGCATTCCGGTCAGGCCGAGCCCGAACTTGTGATCCGGCTTCAGCCCGCGGCCGTTGTCGCAAACCCGCACCAGCGCGTAGTCGCGCGCGTCCCGCGATCCCGCCGTCCGTTCCGCCGGCGCGATGCTGACATTGATCTCGGTCGCAGCGGCGTGACGGAATACATTGGTGAGCGCCTCCTGCACGACGCGGTAGATCGTGAGATCGGCGGTCTCGCCGGTTTCGCCGAGCGATTGCGAGATCGTTGTCTCGATGGTCACATCCGGATGGGATTCGTTCCACAGGCGCAACAACGCTCCAAGCGCTTCGCGAAGCCCGAGTTCCGCAAGGCCAACGGGCCGGAGCTTTTCCAATATCCGGCGGGTGAGCTGTTGGAGCCCGTTGACCTGCTCGAGAATGGCGCCGCCATGCTTGCGCAATGGGGCCGTTTCCGGCTCATGCGCTTCCGCCAGCCGCATCAGGGCACCGACATGCGCGCGCAACACAAAGAGATGCGGCCCGAAATTCATCATGCAGTTCGCGCGCGATCTCCTTGCGCTCCAGATCCTGCAGCGACACCGCGCGTTCGGCGAGACGCCTTCTCTCCTCGACCAACTCGCCCAGCGTCATGGCGAGATGGTTCAACCGCGTGCAGATCGCGGCCAACTCCGGCGCCCCGCCGGGCTTGACGCGCGCGTCATAAGATCCCGCTTCGATCCTGGTCATCGCCTGCGAGAGCGCTTCCAGCGGCGCCAATGCGCGGCCGATGACCGTCATTGTGATCAGGAACAGCGCCACGGCGATGGCTGAGCCGACCTCGAGCTGGGTGACGATCCCATCCCATATCTCGGCGATTTCGTCGTTCGGGATCGAGGTGATGACGAGCGCCGATGGCTTGCCGTGAATTACGACCGGCACGCGGACCGAGGTCTGCTCGGGGTGAACAAGCGAAACGAACCATGCCGGCACGGAGTGGGCATCGTCCCCCATCTCCCCGGCGCCGGCGGGAAGAGATGCTGAGGCTCCCTCGTCTTGCCGCGTGATGCTGACATGACGCAGCCGTTGCAGATCCTGGACAATCTGGTCCAGCCGCGCATCGGGGCTGGACGCCTCATCGAGGCCGGTCACGCTGGTTTCCACGAATTCGCGCGCCAACCGCGTGACGCTTTCATCTTCCGCCTGAACGCGCGGCCCAGCCTCCAGCACCAGCCTCGCCACATTTATGGCAAGGCCCAGCGCCAGCACCAACGCCAGCAGCAGGTTGATGCGCCCACGCAAGGATAATCTCTGCCACATGACGCCTTCCCCATCGTGTCGCGTTCGGTTCCGCAGCAACGGAAGCGTTGACAGACAAATAACCCACCTGTCTAAATGCAGCGTACCGCAATCTCGCCAAGGTTGCATGGCCGATTGAAGCTGCTGCGTCGGCGTTGATATGCGGTGCAGCAACGGGACTGATGGGCTCGGGGCGAATGGTATGCGCGTTCTGATCGTGGATGATCATCCGATCGTGGCGTCCGGCTGCCGCACCGTGCTCGCCGACGAGCCGGAGATTGTCCTGCTGGAAGCCGCCGACGCGGAAAGTGCCGAGCGGGTTTTCGTCACCGAGCATCCCGACATCTGCGTCATCGACATCAATCTGCCGACGGTATCGGGCTTCGAGCTGGCGCGCCGCATTCTGGCGCACAGCGCGTCCGCGCGCATCATCATGTTCAGCATGAACGACGACCCGGTCTTTGTCGCCCGCGCCATCGAGATCGGCGCCAAAGGCTATGTCGCCAAAACCGGCGATCCCAACGATCTGGTCGAGGCGATCCGCGCGGTCGGAACGGGAGGCGTCTATCTGCCGCCTGCGATCGCGCGCAGCATTGCCTTTGCCGGTCCTGCTGTCGCAAAAAACCCGCTGTCAAAACTCAATTCGCGCGAGATGGAAATCCTGCGCCTGCTCAGCGCCGGCAGGAGCCTGTCCGAGATCGCGTGGCTGGTGCACTCGCCCTACAAGACGGTCGCCAACACGTCCTCGATCATCCGCCAGAAGCTCGGTGTGCGCACCTCCGCCGAGCTGGTGCGGCTTGCCATCGAGAGCGGCGTCTCCTGATGACCCTGCAAACCGTTTCGCTGAACCGATCCCATGGCGGTACGCAGGGCGTCTATCGGCACGCGAGCCGCGAGACCATGACGGACATGACCTTCTCCGTCTACGTTCCCGACCATCGCGAAGGAACCAAGCTGCCGGTGGTCTGGTATCTGTCGGGGCTCACCTGCACCCATGCGAATGTGACGGAGAAGGGCGAGTTCCGCGCCGCCTGCGCCGAACATGGCCTGATCTTCGCTGCACCCGACACCAGTCCGCGCGGCGAAGGCGTGCCCGGCGATGCCGCCAATGCCTATGATTTCGGCCTCGGCGCCGGATTTTACGTCGACGCAACGGAAGCGCCGTTCGCCCGCAATTACCGCATGTGGAGCTACGTGACCGAAGAGTTGCCGCAGCTCGTCGCCGAGCACTTTCCGGTCCATGCCAGGCGGCAATCGATCATGGGACATTCCATGGGCGGTCATGGCGCACTCACGATTGCCCTGCGCCATGCCGATCGTTATCGCGCGGCGAGCGCATTCTCCCCGATCGTCGCGCCCTCGCAGGTACCGTGGGGCGTCAAGGCGCTCGGCGGTTATCTCGGCAACGACAAGGACGCGTGGCGCAAGCACGATGCGGTCGCGCTGATCGAGGACGGCGCAAAGTTTCCGGAATTTCTGGTCGACCAAGGTGACGCCGATCAGTTTCTCACCGAACAGCTTCGGCCCGAATTGCTGCAGGCGGCCTGCGAAAAGGCCGGCATTCCTCTCACCTTGCGGCGCCAGGCTGGCTACGACCACAGCTACTATTTCATCTCCACCTTCATGGCCGATCATCTGCGCTGGCACGCGCAGCGGCTCAAGGCTTGAGATTTGTCCGCGCCTCCGGCGCACCATAATTCGGCGCGAGCAGCCGTTCGCGCAGGAGATAGCGGGTGGCGCGCGACCAGGATTCATCGGTATTGCCGCGCATATCGGTGTTCATTGCCGCGATGAGGCGGCCGGTCTGCACGTCGCGCAAGAAGAGGCTGATGTTGAGAATGAGGTTCGAGACCTTCCGCACCACACCGGTGATTTCGACATCGGCGCCGAGCTGTTGCGCCAGCTTGACGTCGCAGCCGCCGCAGGCCTGCAGATTGCTCTGATGCGCCGCAGCATTGACCGGAGCGATGTCGATGATCTGGAACTTGCCGGACTCGCCCAGCCCCTTGCGCAACTGATCGCCGACCCGCGCCAGACGTTCCCGCTCGTCGGGGCGCGTGCCGTAGATTTCGCCATCAAGGCTCGAGTCGATCATCTCGAAATCGAACACCGCAAGTTTCGGCGGGTCGGCAGCCTGGGCGGGTGCCCAGCCCGCCAGCATCAGAAATATGAACGCAGCAAGCAATCTCATGATCGTGACCTGCAAAAACCATGATGGCGAAGCGACACAAAGTAGGGTTGCAAGCTAAGCCAATTCGGTCTTGTTTCAAGCAGAGTTCTCCACCCAAGGAGAACCATCAGGGAGACGCCATGATCCGAGGGTTGATCGGCGCAATCGCTTTGAGCGCGGTGGCAAGCCACGCGCTCGCGGCTGAGCCGATCCAGATCGGCATCGGCTATCTCCGCCGCGATCGCGTCAAGGAAACGTTGTCCCTGGTCCTGCAGCCGGCTGCGAACGACGGTGTCGCCGGCGCGCGGCTGGCGATCGAGGACAACAACACCACCGGAAAATTTCTCAATCAGCATTTCACGCTGGACGAGGTGCGGCTCAGGGAAGGCGACGATATCGTCAAAGCCGCAACCACGCTGGCCGAGCATGACGGCTTCATCATTCTCGATCTTCCGGCGGACGAAGTGTTGAAGGTCGCCGACGCGCTGCACGACCGCGGCACCGTGCTGTTCGATGCGGGCTCAATCGACGACCGGCTGCGCGAGCAGGATTGCCGCGCCAACGTCATTCATGTCGCGCCGACGCGTTCGATGCTGGCGGACGGGCTCGCCCAGTATCTGGTGTGGAAGCAGTGGAAGCGCTGGCTGCTGGTGGTCGGCTCGCACGATGCCGACAAGCTTTACGCCGACGCGCTGCGACGCGCCGCGACACGCTTTGGCGCAAAAATTGTCCAGGAACGAACCTTTGAGGACACCGGCGGCGCTCGCCGCACCGATAGCGGGGTGACCTTGATCCAGCGCCAGATGCCCGTGTTCACTCAGCAGGCGCCGGCCTATGACGTTCTCGTTGCCGCCGACGAGAGCGAAGTCTTCGCGCCCAATCTGCCCTATCGCACCTGGGATCCGCGGCCGGTGGCGGGTTCGGCGGGGCTGGAGCCGACCAGCTGGGACGCCGCGCACGACCAGTGGGGCGCCGTCCAGATCCAGAACCGCTTCATCAAGCTGAATTCGCGCCACATGACGGCGCTGGATATGCAGGCCTGGACCGCCGCGCGCATGGTCGGCGAAGCCACCTCGCGCACCAATTCGGGCGACGCGAAGACGGTGTTCGACTTTATCAAGGGCAAGGATTTTTCCATTGCAGCCTTCAAGGGCCAGCGATTGACATTGCGGGACTGGAACCTGCAGCTGCGCCAGCCCATCCTGCTGGCCGACGGCCGCATGGTGGTTTCGGTCTCACCGCAGGAAGGTTTCCTGCACCAGGTTTCGGAACTTGATACGCTCGGCGTCGACCGGCCCGAGACCAAATGCAAGCTGCAGTGATGGCGAAGAGTTCGTGCATGTGGCGATGTTGCCTGCTTTCCCTGACCGCGCTCTGGCTGACGGCTGGTCCCGCTTCGGCCTATATCGCCTATGTCTCGAACGAGAAGGGAAACACGGTCACCGTCATCGACACCGACAAATGGGCTGTTACGGCCACCATCAAGGTCGGCCAGCGACCGCGCGGCATCGAGTGCACGCGGGACGGCAAGTTCGTGATGGTCGCAGTCGGCGACGACGACACCATTCAGGTCATCGACACCAAAACCCAGCAGATCGTGGACACCCTGCCCTCCGGCCCCGACCCCGAGCTCTTCACCCAGGACGCAGCCGGCAAGGTCCTCTATGTCGCCAACGAGAACGATAACACCGTCACCGTCATCGACGTCCAGAAGCGCACCCGGCTCGGTGATATCCAGGTCGGCGTCGAGCCCGAAGGCATGACGGTCAGCCCGGACGGGAAAATCCTGATCAACACGTCCGAGACGACCAACATGGCGCACTTCATCGACACCACGACGCGCCAGATCGTCGCCAACGTGCTCGTCAATTCGCGGCCGCGCTTTGCCGAGTTCAAGCATGACGGCTCGGAGCTTTGGGTGTCCTCCGAGATCGGCGGCACCGTGTCCATCATCGATCCGGTCAAGCACGCTGTAACCGGCAAGGTCACGTTCAACATTCCGGGCTTGCGCAGCGAGGCGATCCAGCCGGTCGGCATCGGCATGACCAAGGACGACAAGACCGCCTTTGTTGCGCTCGGACCAGCCAATCGCATCGCTGTCGTCGACGCCACCACCCATGCCGTGACCAAATATCTCCTGGTCGGCCAGCGGGTCTGGCACATGGCGTTCACGCCGGACGAGAAATATCTGCTGGTGACCAACGGCGTCTCCAACGACGTCTCGGTGATCGACGTATCGGCGCAAAAGGTCATCAAGACCATCCAGGTCGGCGAGCTTCCCTGGGGCATAACGATATCGCCATGACAACGAGGAAAGCACCAGCCGCCATTCAGACTTCGCCGGACGCCCCGCTCCGGCGCGAGGCGGCTGCGATGTCGGCGCTGTCGATCGGTAACGTCAGCCATTCCTACGGCGCGCGGCGCGCATTGATCGACGTCGACTTCAGCGTCGCGCCTGCGAGTTTCACCGCCCTGCTCGGCCTGAACGGCGCGGGGAAAAGCACGTTGTTCTCGCTGATCACGCGGCTGTTCGGCATCCAGGCCGGCCGCATCGGCATTTTCGGCCACGATATCGGCCGCGAGCCGGGCGAGGCGTTGCGGCTGCTCGGCGTGGTGTTCCAGCCCCGCACGCTCGACCTCGATCTCTCGGTCATGCAGAACCTGCTCTACCACGCCGCGCTGCACGGCATCGGCCGGCGCGATGCTCGGGTGAGAGCCGACGAGGTGCTGGCGCGGATTGGCCTTGCCGATCGCACCAGTAGCAAGGTGCGCGATCTCTCGGGCGGGCAGATGCGGCGGCTCGAGATCGCGCGCGCGCTGCTGCATCGGCCGCGACTGCTGCTGCTGGATGAAGCGACCGTCGGCCTCGACGTCAAGGCCCGTGCCGATATCCTCACCCATGTCCGGCAGCTCGTCACCGAACAGGGCATCGGCGTGCTCTGGGCCACGCATCTGTTCGACGAGATCGCGCCGGGCGACGATCTCGTCATCCTGCACCAGGGCCGGGTGCTGGCGCGCGGCGAACTGGCTGATGTCCTCAAGCAGACTGGCGCGCAAGACATCAATGCGGCTTTCATGCGCCTGACCGGCGCCCAGTTGGGGAGCCTCGCGCCATGAACTCCACGACCGTCAATCAGCAACGCCGCGGGTTCTCGCTCGCCGAATATTTCACCTGCCTCAACGGCATCGTGTGGCGTGAAGCCTTGCGCTTCCTGCATCAGCGCGAACGTTTCGTGTCGGCGCTGGTGCGGCCGCTGGTGTGGCTCTTCATCTTCGCCGCCGGCTTCCGGCAGGTGCTCGGCATCTCCATCATCCCGCCCTATGAGACCTACATTCTCTACGAGGTCTATATCGCACCCGGACTAATGGCGATGATCCAGCTCTTCAACGGCATGCAGTCCTCGCTCTCGATGGTCTATGACCGCGAGATGGGCAACATGCGCACCCTGCTGGTGAGCCCGCTGCCGCGCGGATATCTCCTGTTCTGCAAGCTGCTGGCAGGCACCGCCGTCTCGCTGCTGCAGGTCTATGCCTTCCTGCTGATTGCGTGGTTCTGGGACATCTCGCCACCGCCGATCGGCTATCTCACGGTGCTGCCGGCGCTGGTCCTGTCGGGCCTGATGCTGGGCGCGCTCGGCATGCTGATTTCCTCCGGCATCAAGCAACTCGAGAACTTCGCGGGCGTGATGAACTTCGTGATCTTTCCGATGTTCTTTGCTTCATCCGCGCTTTACCCGCTGTGGCGGGTGCAGGAAGGCAGCCCGATGCTCTACTATGTCTGCCAATGGAATCCCTTCACCCATGCCGTCGAGCTCATACGTTTCGCACTCTATGGCCAGGTCAACTGGATTTCGCTCGCGGTTGTGGGCGGCTGCACGGCGGCGTTTATGATCGGCGCGATTTTCGCCTATGATCCATCGCGCGGGCTGGCCCGGCGCGGGCGCGGGAGGCGAGACATGAAGCTGCGGATGTTGATCGGGGCGATGCTCGCTGTCATGGCCTCGACCGGCGTCTGCCTCGCCGCCGATCCGCGCTATCCGGACTGGCCATGCGCCCAGGCCAAGGTGCCCGAGATTTCGCTTGCCGCGGTGTGGGCCGGCCCGCCGCTCGACGACACGGCCGAGAGGTGGAAGGACGATCCCAAGGTCCGCGCGCTGGTGGAAAAACTGGCGGCCAGGAAGACGCCGCTCGAAGATGCCCAGAAGGCGGCCGCGCAATTCGTTTCCGCACCTGGCACCGACAAGATGGTAGCCGGCAAGCTGCTGTTTGCCGGCCTGTTCGACACGCTCAACGCCCAGCGTTCCTCGGTCATGAACGGGCTCGAGCGGGTAACGCAAAGGCAGCGCGAGTTCGCCGACAAGATCCGCAAGGATACGATTGCGCTGCAGGCGCTGCAGGACGCGACCCCACCCGACCAGCCCAAGATCGACGAGCTCGGCAATCAGCTGGTATGGGAGACGCGGATCTTTGAGGACCGGCGTCGCGTCGTCAAATTCGTCTGCGAGGTTCCGACCATCATCGACCAGCGCCTGTTCGCGCTCGGCCGCACCATCCAGCAGGAGATGGAATAACTCGCCCTATCGCCGAGCCGGCCGCTCGTCGCCCGGCCGCGGTTCGGGTTGCGACTCCACCATCGGCAGATTGGCGTGTTCCCAGCCGTCGGTGCCGTCGGGATACCAGGCCACGTTGGAGTAACCGTAAGAGAGGATCCGCTTGGCGGCGTTCCATGACATCCAGCAATTGGCCTGGCAATACACGACGACCAGCGTCGCATGATTGCTGCTGGTGGCGCGCTCCAGTTCCTGGCGCAGATAATCTTCCGTCACCGGCGCGAGTTTTCCGTAGCCCGTGTCGGGCAGCCAGATGCTGCCGGGAATGTTGAAGCGCGGCCGGTCGCGCCAGATCGTGCCCGCCGGAAGATGCGACGGTTTTGGCGCGCGTGGCAGCACATCGATGAAAATGCCGTTCTTGGCGCGCCAGATCACCTCCGCATCCGCAGTCGTGAGAACGCGCGCGCCGGTGAGTGTATCGGGAACCGGTGCCCGATATTCTTCGGTGCGATACCCCTCCGGCTCCAGCACGAGCTCCTGCGCGCGCACTGCAGTCGCAGTGACACCAAACGCAAGCAACACACTAACCGCGTATCCGATCATGGCGACTTCGTCGCTGTCTCCGCGCCGATCGGCTGGTCGTTCTCGTCGAGCAGGGGAACGCCGTAGTCGAGCAGGACCTTGTTGATCGCCGGCTGGTTCTCCTGGATCAAGCGATTGAGCAGCCGCTTCCAGTTCTGGTCCGCCGCGCGGACGCCCATGCCGATGCGATAGACCATTCGCGGGCCGGTGGTTTCCTTCACGAGCGGCGTCACGTGCAGCGGCGGATCGGCCTTCCTGGCATAAAAGCCCGCCATCGGCCCCCAGAGAATGCCGGCGTCGATCTCGCCCTTGCTCAGGTCGCTGATCATGGCCTGCGCGGATAAATTGACGCGGGTATCGATCATCAGCGGATAAGGCTTTGCATTCGCCATCAGACCGGCCGCCGCCATGTTGGTAGCGGGCGGCGTGCCAGCGACGATGCCGATGTGCTTGCCCTTCAGGCGCGCATCTTCCAGCGTCGTGACGTCTTCGAGACCGGAACCTTGTTTGGCGATCAACGCGTAAGCCGTGCGATAGTAGGGATTGGTGCCCTGAACGAGATCGTCGCCTTGCGGAAAGCCCATGATGACATCGCAGCGATGTGCGCCGAGCGTCACCCGCACGAAGCCGGTCGCTTGCGGGAAGAACATGTAGTCGAGTTTCTTTTGCAGCTTGTCGGCAAACAATTCAGCGAGCTTGTTCTCGAACCCCTCACCCTTCTCATTGGAAAAAGGCAGGTTGCGCGGATCGGCGCAAACCCTCAACACCCTGGGGTCGACAAGCTCGATCGACAGATCGAGACCACCGTCGCTGTTCGTCTGCGCCCGCGCAACGTCGCGGCTGACAAAGGTTGCGGCGATCGCGAGAAGCGGAATCAGCAGGCAGCGATTGAGTGCGGCATTGGTCATTGGATGATGTTTTTTCTACTTGGCGCGCCCGTCCCGCCAAAATGCTATGCTTCTCAATTGGAGCGTGCAACAGGATATTCCCTCTTGCTCCATGATGCGATGGAGACGAAAGGATGATTGATCGCCTCGCGCTGCTCGCGGTGCTCGCCGCACTCTGCGCACTACCTTCGTCGCATGCTCAGCAGCGAGCTCTCTTCGTCACCGAAGTCGCCCCCGGCGTTTTCGTCCACGTCGGCGACATCGCGCTGATGACGCGCGAAAACGAGGGAGCCATCGCCAATGTCGGCTTCGTCGTGGGCGATGACGCGGTCGCCGTGATCGATACCGGCGGCAGCGTCGCCGAAGGAAAAGAATTGCTGGCCGCCATCCGCGAGAAGACCGACAAGCCGATCCGCTATGTCATCAACACCCATGGGCACCCGGACCACGTCTTTGGCAATGCTGCCTTTTCCCAGGATGGAACCATCTTCGTCGGGCACAGGAATTTGCCGCGGGCGCTCGCCACGCGCGGGCCGTTTTATCTCGATGCGTTCCGCAAGATCATGGGCGCCGCCTTGATCGACGAGGTCCGTCTGGTGCCCCCGACGCTGCTGGTCGAAGGCACCAAGAGGCTCGACCTCGGCTCACGAACGCTGGTCCTGCAGGCATGGCCGGCCGCGCACAGTGACAGCGATGTCACCGTGCTCGATGAGAGGACCAGGACCCTGTTCGCCGGCGACCTCGTGTTCCTCGCCCATATTCCGGTGATGGACGGCAGTCTTCGCGGCTGGTTGCGCACGATGGGCGACCTCGGTGGGCAGCCGGCTAACCGCGTGGTTCCCGGTCACGGACCTGTGAGCGAATGGCCAGCAGCGTTGGCCGATGAGCGACGCTACCTCGAAACGCTTGCAACGGACGTTCGCACGCTGGTCAAGCACGGCGCGCCGATCACGGAAGCGGCCGACACGGCGGCCGCGTCGGAGAGATCACGATGGCAATTGTTCGACGACTACAACGCCCGTAACGCAACCGCAGCATTTTCCGAGATTGAATGGGAATAGCGCGCGCGCTAGCCTATATTGAAAATGCTGCTTCGATCTCTAGGGAGCGCGACCATGCTTGGACATCGTCTCCGCCGGCTCTGCGTGTTGGGTTTGCTCACCGCTGGGCTTGGAATGCACGCTGCGTCCTTGGGAGCGGCCGAGCCCTATGATCCCTGGCCCGGCCTCATTCAGGACATTTTCAGCAATCGTCCGATGAATGATGGCGGTGATGTGATCGGCGTCGAGATGCCCTACCGCGCCGAGGATGCGGCGATCGTCCCGGTGACGTTGAAGTCGAAGCTTTCGCCTGATGACAGCCGCCACGTGCTGACGATCACGCTGGTGATCGATCAGAACCCGGCGCCGATGGCGGCCAAGTTCGAGCTCGGGCCTGACGCCGGGGTGTCTGAAATCTCGACGCGCGTGCGCGTGAACAGCTACACCAATGTCCACGCCGTGGCCGAGCTCAGCGACGGCAAGCTCTACATGGTGAAGACCTTTGTGAAGGCATCCGGCGGCTGCTCGGCGCCCGCGGCCAAGAATGCGGAAGAAGCCAAGAACAGGCTCGGCCAGATGAAATACCGGCAGTTTGCCGCAGCCGAACAGGGTCCCGCAAACGGCAAACGCGAAGCCCAGATCATGATCGGGCATCCCAACAATTCCGGGCTGCAGATGGACCAGCTCACCCATCTCTACATCCCGGCCTTCTTCATCGACGAATTGCATCTGTGGCAGGACGACAGCCCGCTGCTCTCGATGGAAGGCGGCATCTCCATCTCGGAGGATCCGAATATCCGCTTCACCTATGTCGCCAACGGCGCCAAGACGTTTCGCGCCGAGGCCAAGGACACCTCCGGCCACGTCTTCCAGAAGGAATGGAAGGTCGACGATTCCGGCACGTGATACAGCGCGGACCGTCAGTCCGGCGTCCCGCGGCTCCGCTTCAACCTAAGCTCATCACGCCTAGAAACACCGCACTTCGGCTTCCGCTTGCGCGCGACGCAGATCGTCGACTGCGCCCTTTGCCTGTTCTGACGAGCGGAACTGGCCGCCGAGATTGCCGCGGACCTGGGACATGCTCAACACGGTTTCCGCCGTGACGTAGCGGTCATAGGCCAATAGCGACGCGATGATGTCGATCGAGCAGGAACACTGCTCGATCGTCTGCCGCGCCTCGCCATTGGCCTTCATGCAGCCATAGACATATTCGGCGCGGGCCGAGGTCGGGTAGTCGTTGACTTCATCGGCACGCGCGATCGCGACCATTGCCACGAATCCGCCCAACCCAGCGACAATCGGTCGTACCCATCCGACTAATGGCATGGCGTTTCTCCCAGGAGCAAAAGCTATGCTATCGCTTTCGTGCTGAAAAGCGGACATTCGAGGAAACGGCTCACGAAGTCATGAAGCACCTGACCGCTCTGTTGTTGACTGCATTCGCCCTCACCGCATCGATCGCGGTGCGTTGCGATGCGGAGACGATACGCGTTGCGGTGCAGAAAACCGGAACATTCGCGTGGGAACTGGCGGTGATCCGCGCGCATGGCCTCGACAAGCAGGCGAACCTTTCGATCGAACTTCTCGAACTCGCAAGCCCCGAGGCCGGCAAGATTGCGCTGCGCGCCGGCGGCGCCAACATCATCGTTTCCGACTGGCTCTGGGTTTCGCGTGAACGCAGCCTGGGCGGCAAGCTTGTGTTCTATCCCTATTCGAGCTCACTCGGCGCCGTCATGGTACCGAACGCATCGCCGATCAAGACCCTGGCTGATCTCAAGGGCCATACGCTTGCCGTCGCGGGCGGCCCGATCGACAAGAGCTGGCTGCTCCTGCAGGCCGCGCTGAAACAGGATGGAATTGACGTTAAGGCGGAATCCAACATCGTCTACGGCGCGCCACCGCTGCTGACGGCCAAGGCTCTGAGCGCCGAGACCGACGCCACGCTCAGCTACTGGAATTTTTGCGCGGCACTGGAAGCAAAGGGTTTCCGCCGCCTCGCCGGCATTGAGGATATTCTTCCAAGGCTCGGGGCCAGGGGCCGCACCTCGATGATCGGCTACGTCTTCGACGAGGCGTGGGGCAACTCGCACGCGGACCTGGTGACGCGTTTCATCGCGACGACCCGGAAAGCAAAGGAGATCCTGTCATCCTCGGACACGGAGTGGGACAGGATTCAATCCCGACCGGCGCCACGGATGCCGCTACGCTGCGCGCCTATCGCGACCGTTACCGCGAAGGAATTCCGCGCCGGCCCGTCGCGGAAGAAGAGGAAGACGCAAATGCTCTCTATCGCGTGCTCGCAAAGATCGGTGGCCAGGATCTCGTAGGGCGAGCGCCGCAGCTTGATTCCGGCACGTTCTATCACGCCATACCGGGAGACTGATGGGATGCGCCTGCTGTCGGTTGCGGTGTTCGTCGTCACCTGGTGGATCGCGTCCCTGCTCATGGGCAGCGCGAAGCTGCCACCTCCGCCCGATGTACTGCAGGCGATGATGACTGAGGCCAGAACCGGCGCACTGTTCCTTAACCTTGGCGTGACGCTGGCGCGCGTCGCGCTTTCCTTCGTGCTGGCGATGGCGCTCGGCAGCACCATCGGCTACTGGATGGGCCGCCACCGCCTGGCAGACCGGCTTGGCGATCCCTGGCTGATCATTCTTCTCAATCTGCCGGCGCTCGTGGTCATCGTGCTCGCCTATATCTGGGCGGGTTTGACCGAGGCTGCGGCCATCGCCGCGATCGCGATCAACAAGCTTCCAACCGCGGTCGTCATGCTGCGCGAGGGAACGCGCGCCCTCGACCCTGCGCTCGACGAGATGGCGCGCATTTTCGACTTTCCGCGAGGCCGGACATTCCGGCACGTCGTTTTGCCGCAGCTCGCGCCCTACATTGCCGCCGCTGCAAGGTCGGGTCTCGCACTGATCTGGAAGATTGTCCTGGTCGCCGAATTCCTCGGCAGACCCAACGGCGTTGGCTTCGAGATTGGCGTGGCCTTCCAGCTCTTCGACATCCCGCTCCTGCTCGCTTATTCGCTGAGCTTCGCCGCGATCGTATTCGCGATCGAGACGGTGTTGGTGCAGCCGTTCGAAGCCCGGCTATCGCGGTGGCGGCCCCGTGCGGCTTGAAGTGGATATTTCGAGCAAGGTATTTGCGAATGCGGCCGGAGAGCGCCACGAGGTGCTCCGCAACATCGCCTTCACCCTTGAGCCGGGAGAGGTGGGCGTCATCGTCGGCCCTTCCGGCTGCGGCAAGACCACCCTGCTCCGGATCCTCACCGGTCTTGATCCTGATTATCGGGGGCGCGTTTCTCGGCCCGAGCACGCGCGGATCGGCATGGTGTTTCAGGAGCCGCGGCTGCTGCCGTGGCGGTCGGTCGAGGACAATATCCGCCTGGCTGCTCCGAAGGTCGATGCAACAAGGCTTTCAGCCCTGTTCGCGGTGCTCGAACTGAGCGGACATCGCAGTCATTTCCCCGGTGAACTATCGCTCGGGCTGGCGCGGCGCGTCGCCCTTGCACGAGCGATCGCCGTCGAGCCGGATTTCCTGGTCCTCGACGAGCCATTGGCATCGCTCGACGAGGCGCTTGCCGCCCGCCTCCGCAACCAGATCGTGACCTTGCTCGAAGGCCGCGCGACGACGACGCTGCTGGTCACGCATAATCTCGACGATGCGGTTCGTCTTGGCGACCGCTTGTTCCTGTTATCGGCGCGCCCGGCCACAATTCTCCATGCCTTGCCCATCCGCTTGCCACGGTCGACAAGGAGCGAAGCCGATATCGGGAAGATCAGGAATGAGCTCGCCCGATTGAACCATGCCAATGGGTGAGCGACATTCGTGCTTGCTAAGCACACGTCGCTCGCTTCAAATTGTCCAAACAAGAATTTTTTTGGGGGGGTGACCATGCCGCGAACTCTGATCGCGATCTGCCTGTTTGCGATAGCCCTGCCAGGCCAGCTGATGGCGCAAGGCAAGGGCGTCCGATTGTGGAACCTGACGACATCAACGATCTCCGGCTTCCAGCTTTCACCCGCGGGGAAGAATGACTGGGGCCCGAACCAGACCTTGAACGACAAGGACAAGGAGGTCGACCACGACGAGCGCTTGCGCATCACGGGCGTGGAGCCCGGGCATTACGACGCCAAGGTCAGCTATCGCGATGCGCGCCAATGCTTCGTGCGCGACATCGAGATCAAGGCGGACGCCGTGTTTTCGATCGCCGACAAGGATTTGAAGGACTGCAACAAGTAGCTCGCCGCCACGCTCAGCCGGCTGGCGTGGCTTCGCCTTCGACTTTGTCGTTGCTGTGCGGATACTCGCAGCGCCACTTCACCGCGGTCCATTTCGGATGTTCGCCCACCCATTGCGCGATGTAAGGCGGCGCGGCCATCGCACATTGGCGCGGCGAGATGGCCGCTGAAAACATCAAACTCTTCTCCTCGCAGATATTCGGCGAGAGCACGGCGCAAACCGTGATGATCAGGTTTATGGCGTCCATGCCTGATGTCCTCTGGCGCAAATGATCTATCAGAATAGCATGCCAAGCTACGAAACCGGCCGGGGTGAAGTTTCACTAGCCCGTGAAATCGAGGGCCTTCCGGCTTCAGAAATTCACGCCGAACACCAGCCTCGCCTGGTGACGCTCGAAATTGACGAGATCGAGAGCAGCGTTCGATCCGGCCGGCCGGCCCCAGGGCTGCACGCTCCATGTCGCGGTCAGGCGCGCGCGGTCGGACAGCTGGAAATAGGCGGTCGGACCGACGAAAAGCGCCTGCCCGGCCAGTTGCTCCAGGCCAATCCCGTCATATTTCCGAAAATACCGCGCTTCGCCGCCGAACAGGAAATCGGGGCGAAGCTGCGCCATGACGCCGAGCGCAACGCCGAGCGTGGATTCCTGTTCTTCCGCCGGTGCGCCCGGAAAGTGCGTCCATTCCGGCTGATAACTCAGATTGAGAGTCGCAACGACAAAACGCGGGATTAAATCCCGCTCAAGCGCCAGCGTCAGCTCGGTGCCGTAATTTCGCACCCGATCCGCGGTGATCTCATCGATGCGGTCGCCGTGGGTTTCCAGCGCCAGCGTCAAGCCAAAGGGCGCCGCATAGCGATCGAGAAAGCGGTAGCGCAAATCGAGCGAAGCCCCCTGCCAGGCAATCTGATCGCGGTCCGCAAAGCCCGGGACGGAATTGATGTTGTGGGCCGCAAGCGTAGTTCCGACCTCGATGCGAAAATTCCTAATCGGTACGAATTCCAGTTCGAACTGCTGACCGGCGGCTTGGTAGCTTCCGCCGTCCTTCGAAAATCGCCCCGTGATCTCGGTCTGGAATTCGCGCTCGCCGAGCTCGCCGACATCCGTTCCGATGATGAAACCATAGATGTGCTCGGTGTCGATCCCCTCCGCATGCGCACACGAGGGCTGCAGCAGGAGCAAAAAGGCCGCCGCCCAGCATGATCTTGCAGGATGTGCCGTTCCGAAAGCCATCGCCGTGAATCGACGTCCAGTGCCGGCGCAAAGCCTAGCACAGGCCCGCGCCGTGGGGTCGTCTGATTTCCGAGGGAGAGTTGAGGCTTGGGATTTCGCTGGGCGGAAACTTCGAAGACAGGGAAACCAACGTCTGCCGCGACTCGCAATAGAAGGTTGCGAAGCCGGGCAGACGCTTCGCTGCTACTTGCGCATTGCGCAGACGTACATGTTGATTTCCATGCCCACCTGCACTTCGACGATCTTCGGAGCTTTCCAGGTCATTCGGGTCTCCCAAGTGATTGGCGCGAACCCCGCGCCGCGGTGAACCTAGAGCCGACGCACGCGTGATGCAAGGGCTCGGCCGAATCTCGCATCGCGGCGATGCTATAGCAGCAACCGCAACAGCGCGCGTCCGGCCGGCGTGCTCAGCTCTTTCGCATCCAGCGTTCCGTCGCCATCCGGATTTGCCGCGTTGAAGCGTTGCTCGACCACGGCGAGATATTCGTCCTGCGTCAACGTGCCATCATGGTCGGGATCGGCTGCCGCGAATTCGCGGGCGCTCAACCTGCCGGCCAGTTCGCGCTTGTCGAGCGTCCCGTCGTGATCGCGATCAAGTTTTGCGAACAAAGCCGAAGCGGCCTTCTTCACCTCGGCAAGGTCGAGCGTCCCGTCGTTGTCGGTATCGAGCATCTTGATCGCACGGGTGCGGGACGCGGCAAACGCCGCATCGCTTCCTTCCGCCAGGAAGGCTGCTGATATCAAGAGGATAGATCGGCGCGACAGCATCGTTGTTCTCCCGTTTTGAAACCCGTTTCCCCGGCTTCAAGTTCCGGGTGGCCAGTTAAACTCCGGCTTTGCTATGGCAATTGAGTGACCCTGAGTTGGAAGCGAAGTTCCAGGAGGTACCGATGGAATTGCTGCGCCGAGGACACATGCTCCTGTTGTTCATCAGCTTTTCGTCTTGCGCGCTCGCCCAAGACGAAAAGCGAGGCCCCAGCGCCGTCAACGCGGCAACCTCGTCTGAAACCATGCGGACGGGCCTGACCGGGAAGGAAAGGCTCGGCCCGAAATGGACGGATGAGCAAAGAATTGACAATTGCAAGGTGCCGGTCGACAAACGCGGACCCAGGCCGCGGCCCAGTGCCTGCGCCGAAGCGCCGCCAAGTTGATCGAAAAGCCGTCAGACTGCATCCGAGGGGGCGCTGCCGTGTTGCCCCTTGTGGATGGCCGACGGCACGACGCCAAAGCATTTCCGGAACACGCGGCTGAAATGCGAAGAGCTCGAGAAGCCCCAGGAGAACGCGACATCCGTGATGGTCTTGCCGGCATGCGTCTCCAGCTCCTGGCGGCAATGCTGCAACCTTGCCCGCCAGATATAATCGCTGACTGTCATGCCGCGCTCGCTGAACAGCATGTGCAGATAGCGCTTGGTGCAGCCGAGCGCCGCCGAAATCTGGTCGATGGAGAGATCGGGATCGCGCAGATGCTCGCGGATGAAGGCCTGCGCCCGCACATACATCGCCTCGGGGCCGGCGCGGTCGAAGATGGTGTCGGCCTCGCGCAACGGCAACAGCAGGAGATCGATCAGCGAATTGGCGACACCGGCCGCGCTGTTCGCCGACAGCTTTGTCGCCTCGTCGAAGGCCGCATGCACGAACTCGTGCGCGATGCGCCCGGTGCCGGTGAGGGCCGACAGCTTGCAGGCGGTCATCTTTTCCCAATGGAACCCGCGTTCGCGCAGCACTTCCTTCGGCACGATCACGACCTCATGCCGCGTCAGCGAGGGGCTGATGATCGTATGGGGACACGAAACATCATAGGCGAGGCAATCGCCGGGCTTTATCTGGATCTGGCAGCCATTCTGCTCGAAATAGGAAACCCCGTGGGTCTGGAACAATATTTTGACGTAGGGATGTTCGCTGCTCCTGCTTCGCGAAACCGTGTGGGAGATGCGGTGCTGGCTCGCCTCGATCTGGCAGAGCTTCAGTTTCGAAACGGTGGTGTAGTTGATCCGTCCTTCGAGCGTCGAAGCCTCGAGCGGATCGACATCGAACTGGCCACAGAGATCCGTCAGCGCATCTGACCAACACTGGATCTGCTGCTTCGGACCCAATCCCGCAGTGCTGAGTGAGTGGACCGTGTCGGACATTTCCTGCCACCGATCTTAGGATCAACCACGAAGGCTCGCGGCGCTTCACGGTACGCGACGTTCAAGCTTGAGGCACCCATCGGGAACTGCGAAGCGTTCCGCTCCCTTAGGTTGATCCTCCGACTAAGTTTCGGCGCCGTCAAGATAAACCTCTGGTGGGCAAGGGCCCTCAAGGAGAGCCCTCAAGGATTGATGCCCCGCAACATCGGACCCGTCCTTCTAGCACCAACGCCTGTGAGCCGAAATAGTTTGTCGAGCTTCGCTCACGAGCAAACGCGTTTCGCTCTTGGGCAAGTTTCATTCCGGCGAAGGGGCTAGGGATACGGGCAAGAATGCCGAAAGGGGGCCGCGTTCCGCGGGAACCCAAAGCTCTAAAACTGGGAGGATCTACGATGCGAAAGGTGCTACTCGCGACGAGTTTTGGCGCCCTGTCGGTGTTTGCCGCAGGCAGCGCTTTAGCGAGCGACGAACTGAACCGGATGTCGCAAAATCCGGCCGAGTGGGTAATGCCGACGGGCGATTACGCCAACACGCGCTACTCGAAGCTCAAGCAGATCAACGCCTCGAATGTCGGAAAACTGCAGGTCGCCTGGACCTTCTCGACCGGCGTGCTGCGCGGTCATGAGGGTGGACCGCTCATTCTCGGCAACGTCATGTACGTCCACACGCCGTTCCCGAACAAGGTCTATGCCCTTGACCTTTCCAACGAGAACAAGATCATCTGGAGCTACGAGCCGAAGCAGGATCCGAACGTCATTCCGGTGATGTGCTGCGACACGGTCAATCGCGGCCTTGCTTATGGCGACGGCAAGATCTTTTTGCATCAAGCCGACGACAAGCTTGTGGCGCTCAATGCCAAGAACGGCAACGTCGAATGGACCGCCGTTAACGGCGATCCGAGCAAGGGACAGACTGGCACCTCCGCGCCGATGGTCGTGAAGGACAAGGTCCTGGTCGGCACGTCGGGCGGCGAATTCGGCGTCCAGTGCAGCATGACCGCCTACAGCATCAAGGACGGCAAGCAGGTCTGGAAGGCCTATTCGGAAGGCCCGGACGACCAGCTGCTGGTCGACCCCGAGAAGACCACAGCGCTCGGCAAACCGATCGGCAAGGATTCGAGCACCAAGACCTGGGAAGGCGATCAGTGGAAGATTGGCGGCGGCTGCACATGGGGCTGGCTCGCCTACGACCCAACGCTCGACCTCGTCTACTATGGCTCGGGCAACCCCTCGACCTGGAACCCGAAGCAGCGTCCGGGCGACAACAAGTGGTCGATGACCATCTTCGCCCGTAACCCCGACAACGGGATGGCGAAGTGGGTCTATCAGATGACGCCCCACGACGAATGGGACTATGACGGCGTCAACGAAATGATCCTCACCGATCAGTCGATCGACGGTCGTCCCCGCAAGCTGTTGACCCATTTCGATCGCAACGGCATCGGCTATACGCTCGATCGCACCAACGGCGAACTGCTGGTCGCACAGAAGTACGATCCGAAGGTCAACTGGACCACGGGCGTCGACATGAACAAGAGCTCGCCGACCTACGGCCGGCCGAAAGTGGTTGACGAATACTCGACCGAAAAGCAGGGCGAAGACCACAACAACAAGGGTATCTGCCCGGCCGCGCTCGGCTCCAAGGACGAGCAGCCGGCAGCCTACTCGCCGGAAACGGGGTTGTTCTACGTTCCCACCAACCACGTCTGCATGGACTATGAACCGTTCAAGGTGAGTTACACCGCCGGCCAGCCCTATGTAGGTGCGACGCTGTCGATGTATCCGCCCCCCGGTGAAACCCATATGGGCAACTTCATCGCCTGGGACGGCAAGACCGGCAAGATCGTATGGTCGAACAAGGAGCAGTTCTCTGTCTGGTCAGGCGCACTCGCGACCGCCGGCGGCGTGGTGTTCTACGGCACGCTAGAAGGCTACCTCAAGGCAGTCGACGCCAAGACCGGCAAGGAGCTCTACAAGTTCAAGACTTCGTCCGGCATCATCGGCAACGTCACGACCTATGAGCAGGGCGGCAAGCAGTACGTCGCTATCCTCTCGGGTGTCGGCGGCTGGGCGGGTATCGGCTTGGCGGCCGGCCTGAAGGATCCGACCGATGGCCTCGGCGCCGTCGGCGGCTATGCCGCACTGAGCAACTACACCGCGCTCGGCGGAACACTCACCGTGTTCGCGCTGCCGCAGCAATGAGCTGACGAACCTCGTCCGGCGCGAGGGCCCAACCCACGCGCCGGGTGACCTGCCAATCGACAGTCGAGGACGAGCTCTTGCGTATTATCTGCTTGGTGACCGCGGCGGCATTCCTGGTCGCTGCCGGAACAATTGCCTTCGCCGACGGCTCGGGAGATCCGACTGCGGTCAAGTCCGAAGACGGCAAATATCTCGACAAGGAAGGAAATCCGACCTTCAAGATCGCCGCCGACGGCACGGTCGACTGGTACACCTATTCTGGATTCCGCCGCTATCACTCGGACTGCCACGTCTGCCACGGACCTGACGGAATGGGATCGAGCTACGCCCCGGCGCTGAAGGACTCGCTCAAGACGATGGGCTACGGTGATTTCCTTGCCATCGTTGCCAGCGGCCGCAAGAACGTCAATACGGCGTCGGAGAACGTGATGCCGGCCTTCGGCGATAATCCGAACGTCGCCTGCTACATGGACGACATCTACGTCTATCTGCGGGCGCGTGCCAATGATGCAGTGGGACGCGGGCGCCCGGCGAAGCACGAAGACAAAAGCCCCGCTTATGCCAAGGCGGAAGATTCCTGCATGGGTGTGAAGCATTGAACAAGCGTGACTCGAGCGAGAGACGAAACGGAATTCGACCATGAAGACACGCGCCGCCGTTGCCTTCGAGGCAAAGAAGCCGCTGGAGATTGTCGAGCTCGACCTGGAAGGGCCGAAGGCCGGCGAAGTCCTGGTCGAGATCAAGGCGACCGGCATCTGCCATACCGACGCCTACACGCTCGACGGCTTTGACAGCGAAGGCATCTTTCCCTCGATCCTCGGCCATGAGGGCGCCGGCATCGTGCGCGAGGTAGGCCCCGGCGTGACCTCGGTGAAGCCGGGCGACCATGTCATTCCGCTCTACACGCCGGAATGCCGCCAGTGCAAAAGCTGCCTCAGCCAGAAGACCAATCTCTGCACGCAAATCCGTGCCACCCAGGGCAAGGGCGTGATGCCGGACGGCACCTCGCGCTTCAGTCACCAGGGCAAAACCATCTACCACTATATGGGCTGCTCGACCTTTTCGAACTTCACCGTGCTGCCTGAGATCGCGGTAGCAAAGATCCGGCAGGACGCCCCCTTCGACAAGAGCTGCTATATCGGCTGCGGCGTCACCACGGGCGTCGGCGCTGTCGTCAACACCGCCAAGGTCACGCCCGGCGCCAATGTCGTGGTGTTCGGACTTGGCGGCATCGGCCTCAATGTCATCCAGGGCGCCAGGATGGTCGGCGCCAACAAGATCATCGGCGTCGACGTCAACGACTCCAAGGACGAATGGGGCCGCAAGTTCGGCATGACCCATTTCGTCAACCCGACAAAGATCAAGGACGACATCGTCCAGCATCTGGTCGCGCTCACCGATGGCGGCGCCGACTACACCTTCGACTGCACCGGCAATACCACCGTGATGCGGCAGGCGCTCGAGGCCTGCCATCGCGGCTGGGGCGTCTCGGTGGTGATCGGCGTAGCTGAGGCCGGCAAGGAAATCGCCACCCGCCCGTTCCAGCTCGTCACCGGCCGCGTCTGGAAAGGCACGGCGTTCGGCGGCGCGCGGGGGCGCACGGACGTGCCGAAGATCGTCGACTGGTACATGGATGGACGAATTCAGATCGATCCGATGATCACCCACGTCCTCAAGCTCGAGGAGATCAATAAGGGTTTCGACCTGATGCATGAAGGCAAGTCGATCCGTTCGGTCGTCGTTTACTAGAACATCAGCACAAGGAGGATAGGCCATGAACGTTCAAATCCACCCATCGATCGACAGCGGCGTCAAGAAAGGCACCGGCAGCTTCGCCGGCGGAACCCTTGTCTGCAAATGCAAGGACAAGCCGGTCAAGGTCGGCATCAAGGGCGACGTCGCGCACAACCACGCTTGCGGCTGCACCAAATGCTGGAAGCCGGAAGGGGCGACCTTCTCGGTCGTTGCCGTCGTGCCCCGCCAGAATGTGACGGTGCTCGAGAATGGCGACAAGCTGCAGGTCGTCGATGCCTCCGCGGCAATCCAGCGCCATGCCTGCAAGGTGTGTGGCACGCATATGTACGGCCGCATCGAGAACAAGGGCCATCCCTTCTACGGCCTCGACTTCATTCATCCCGAATTGTTCCAGGAAGGGGGATCGGCGGCGCCGGGATTTGCGGCGTTCGTTTCCTCGGTGATCGAGTTCGGCGTCAAGCCGGAGCAGATGGAAGCCATTCGCGGCAGGCTGAAGGAACTGGGTCTTGAGCCCTACGATTGCCTGTCGCCGCCGCTGATGGATGCGATCGCCACGCATGTGGCGAAGTCCAGGATGGCCGCCTGAGCAGAAGGCGAAGTCGGCGCCATACGTCACGCGCGGAAGCACGATTCCGCGCGAGGTGCCTGATGTTTCGTGAAAACTGGCAAGCGCCTGTGCTTGACTGACACAGAGCATTGGTCTTGCACTTCTCCTCGAACTGAAACCTGAAGTCCTCGCTCCCGTCTTTCGGCAGCGAGGCCGTTTTTCTGACGAACATAAAATGCAGAACACTCGTCTGTGAATCATTCTTCGCGGACGCTTCTGATAGGATTCCAACGCTAAGGCGATTCATCTTTAGGGGAGAGACCCGAACCATTACAGGTCGTGCAATGAGGTCTGTCAGCCCTGCCCCGCGTTATCGACGAGGCCACGGGCGATGGATGCGAGCAAATAGAAATATGTTCTGGCTTGCACCCGAGAAGACATCAACAGCTTACGAAGAGCGAGGAAACGATCATGATCAAGCTAAACATCAACGGCAAGGAGCAAACCTGGGACGGCGATCCGGACCTCTCTTTGCTCTGGTTTCTCCGCGACGAAATCGGACTGACCGGCAGCAAATTCGGTTGCGGCGTGGCTCTATGCGGTGCATGCACCGTCATCATCGACAAAGAGGCCGTGCGCTCCTGCATCACCTCCGTCTCCGATGCCGCCGGAAGGCAAATCACCACCATCGAAGGCCTGCATCCCACCGGTGATCACGCCGTTCAAAAAGCGTGGCGACAGGTCAACGTGCCGCAATGCGGCTTCTGCCAGGCCGGCCAAATCATGCAGGCCGCTGCGCTGCTGGCGGAGAATCCAAAACCCTCCCATGACCAGATACGGGAAGCGATGGCGGGCAACATTTGCCGCTGCGGCTGTTACCAACGCATCGAAAACGCCGTGCATCTCGCTTCGACGGGAGTTTGATCATGAACATCATCACAAATCCCGGAAAGCTCCGCGGCTTTGAGCGGCATGCCGTCAAGGTCGAGAACGTCTCCCGCCGCAGCATCCTGAAGGGTCTCGGCATCGCCGGAAGCTTCGTGCTCGCAGCCCCCGTCATGTCACGCCCGGCCTTCGCCTATGAAACCGGCGCCGACAAGATGCCGCATGGTGTCGTGGTCGATCCGCGTGTGTTCGTGGCGATCGCTCCCGACGGTATTGTCACCATCGTCGCGCATCGCTCGGAGATGGGAACGGGCGTGCGCACCAGCCTGCCGCTGGTGGTCGCCGAAGAAATGGAAGCCGACTGGAATCGCGTCAAGGTGCAGCAGGCGCATGGCGACGAAGTCAAATACGGCAACCAGGATACCGACGGCTCGCGCAGCACGCGGCACTATCTGATGCCGATGCGTCAGATCGGCGCCTCGGCCCGGGCCATGCTCGAAAATGCCGCCGCCAAGCGCTGGGGCGTGCCGGCGGCCGAAGCGAAGGCCAGCAACCACGAAGTGGTGCATGCCGCGAGCGGCCGGCGCATCGGCTTCGGTGATCTTGCGGCTGATGCCGCGAAGGAACCGGTGCCGGCGATCGGAAGCCTGAAGCTGAAGGACCCAAAGGACTTCCGCTATCTCGGCAAGGGCGAGATCAGCATCGTCGACCTTCATGACATCACCACTGGCGCTGCGCAGTATGGCGCGGACGTGCGCCTGCCCGGCATGAAGTATGCCGTCATCACGCGGCCGCCGGTGACCGGAGGCAAGCTGGTCTCGTTCGACGGCGCAAACGCCATGAAAGTCTCCGGTGTCGAGAAGGTCATGGAGGTCAAGGGCTGGCCGTGGCCGTCGAAATTCCAGCCGCTCGGCGGCGTGGCCGTGATCGCGCGCAATACTGGAGCTGCGATCAAGGGCCGCGACGCGCTGAAGGTCGTCTGGGACGATGGCGCCAATGCCAAATACAACTCGGTCGCCTACCGTACCGAACTCGAGGAGGCCACGCGCAAGCCCGGCCTCGTCGTACGCAAGGAAGGCGATGTTGAAAGCGCCTTGAAGAGCGCCGACAAGGTGATCGTCGGCGAATATTATGCACCGCATCTCGCCCATGTCAGCATGGAGCCGCCGGTCGCGATCGCCGACGTCAAGGGCGACAAGGCCGAAATCTGGGCGCCGGTGCAAAGCCCGGGCGGCACGCGCGAGGACGTCGCCAAGACGCTCGGCATTTCCGAGGACAATGTGACCATCAATGTCACGCTGCTCGGCGGCGGCTTCGGGCGCAAATCGAAATGCGATTATGCGCTGGAGGCCGCCCTGCTCTCGAAGGAGCTCGGTGCGCCGGTGAAAGTGCAATGGACACGCGAGGACGACGTGCAGCACGACTTCCTCCACACGGTCTCGGTGGAGCGGATCGAGGCCGGCCTCGACAAGAACGGCAAGGTGATCGCCTGGCGCCACCGTAGCGCCGCGCCAAGCATCGGCTCGACCTTCGGGGCGGGCGCCGTGCACCAGCTGGGCCTCGAGCTCGGTATGGGGCTGGTCGACATGCCGTTCGAGATCGCCAACGTCCAATGCGAGAATCCGGAAGCAGTCGCCCATACCCGGATCGGTTGGTTCCGTTCCGTCTCGAACATTCCCCGCGCCTTCGCCGTTCAGTCGATGGTCGGCGAGCTCGCACATGCCACGGGCCGCGACCAGAAGGACATGCTGCTGGAGCTGATCGGCTCTCCACGGATCCTCAAGCTCGATTCGGTCAAGGACTACTGGAATAACGGCGAACCCTACGACAGCTATCCAATCGACACCGCGCGTCTGCGGCGCGCGGTCGAGATCGTCGCGGAGAAGGGCGAATGGGGACGCTCGGTGCCGAAGGGGCACGGCCTCGGCATTGCCGTGCATCGCAGCTTCGTCAGCTATATCGCGACCATCGTCGAGGTGGCCGTCGACGACAAGGGCAAGCTCACAGTACCGCGGGTCGATACCGCGATCGATTGCGGAACCTACATCAATCCCGAGCGCATCCAGTCGCAGATCGAGGGGGCCGCGATCATGGGGCTCAGCCTCGCCAAATATGGCGAGATCACCTTCAAGGAAGGCAAGGTTCAGCAGAAGAACTTTGACGACTTCCCGGTGGTCCGAATGGACGAAGCCCCGCTCGTGACCAATGTCCACATCGTGCCGCCCGGCCGCGACACGCCGCCGAGCGGCGCCGGCGAACCCGGGGTGCCACCGTTCGCGCCGGCGCTGACCAACGCCATCTTCGCCGCCACCGGAAAACGCATCCGGGCGTTGCCGATCGGCAAGCAACTGGAGACGTAAAGCCGTCGCACCGGATCACGAACAAAAAATGCGGCGGACATTGTGTCCGCCGCATTTCGTTTTGAAGGAGAGACCGCGGTCGCTACTTCTTGACCGCGAACACCCAGACCACGCCGCCCTGCGGCACGTTGTTCTCGAAGCCGGGTGTCTTGCCGGCCAGCGCATCCTGGATGCGCTGGGCGTCGACGCCCCAGCCCGACTGGATCGCGATGTACTCGGTTCCGTCGACCTCATAGGCGACCGGCATGCCCATGATGCCGGAATTGGTCTTTTGCTCCCACAACAGCTCGCCGGTCTTGGCATTGAAGGCACGGAACTCGCGGTCGTTGGTGCCCCCGACGAAGACGAGGTCACCGGCGGTCGCCGTCACCGCGCCGAACAGCTGCGATGTCTTGAAGTCGTGCGACCAGACCTTCTTGCCGGTCGCCGGATCCCACGCCTGCAGCTCGCCGAAATGATCGGCGCCGGGGCTCGGTGTCAGCCCGATGTCTTCGGCTTTGGTGCCGAGCCAGAGCTCGCCCGGCTTGAGCGGCACTTTCTCGCCGGTAAAGCCGCCGCAGAAATTCTCGTTGGCGGGAACGTAGACCAGCTTGGTATTTGGGCTGTATGCCGCCGATGGCCAATCCTTGCCACCCCACAGCGACGGACAGAACTCGATCCGCTTGCCGATCACCGGCTTGTGCTCGGGATCGACGATCGGCCGTCCGGTCTCCGCCTCGATGCCCTTCCACACGTTGGTCTTCACGAACGGCCAGCCCGCGACGTAGTTGATGCGATCGGGTTTGCTCTCGAGCACCCACAGGATAGCATCGCGTCCGGGATGGATCAGGCTCTTGAACGAGCGGCCGTCGCGCTGCAGGTCGATCAGCATCGGCGCGTCGACCTCATCCCAGTCCCACAAATCGTTCTGGTGGTATTGGAAATGGGTCTTGATCTTGCCGGTGTCAGGATCGAGGCCGAGCACGGAGCTGGTGTAGAGATTGTCGCCGGGATGCGTCGCACCGGGCCAGGGAGCCGCATTGCCGATACCCCAATAGATCGTCTTGGTGTCCTTGTCGTAGTTGCCGGTCATCCAGGCCGACCCGCCGCCGGATTTCCAGTCATCGCCTTGCCAGGTGTCGTGGCCCGGTTCGCCTTCGCCGGGAATGGTGAAGGTCCGCCAGAGTTCCTTGCCGTCGTTGGCGTCGTACGCCACGACATAGCCGCGGACGCCGAACTCCCCACCCGAGCCGCCGACAATGACCTTTCCGTCGACGACCAGCGGCATCAGCGTCAGATACTGACCCTTCTTGTAGTCCTGCACCTTGGTGTCCCAGAGCACCTTCCCCGTCTTGGCGTCGAGCGCCACGACATGGTCATCCGTCGTCGCGAGATAGAGTTTGTCCTGCCACAGGCCGACGCCACGGCTGGTCGGATGCAGCTGGAACAGATCATCCGGGAGCTGGCGCTTGTAGCGCCAATATTCATCGCCGGTCTTCGCATTCAGCGCGATGACCTGCCCCATCGGCGTTGCCACGAACATGACGCCATTGTTGACGATCGGCGGCGCCTCGTGGCCTTCCACCACGCCGGTCGAGAAGGTCCAGACCGGCGTCAGGTTCTTGACGTTCGACGTGTTGATCTGATCCAGCGGGCTAAAGCCCTGCCCGTCGTAAGTCCTGCGATAAAGCATCCAGTTGCCGGGCTCGGGATTTTCGAGACGGCTCGAAGTCACTGGACTGTAATTCTCGATCGGTCCCGCTGTCGCGGATGTCGCGAGTACGCAGGTGAACGCGACGACACTTGATAACAGGCATTGCTTGATGATCATGGACGCTACCTCCCTTTATGTATTGTTGTGCATTGTTGTGGTCGTGCAGAGATTCCAATGACGCCGCCGCCGTCATCCTGATTGCTGGGCACCTACCTTTCCGACAAAGGGCGCTGCGACGGAAAGTGAATCGCCCGATATCGCAAGGGGAAGCGCCGCCAGCCGCCGGGGCGCCGGCCCGAACACGACCTGCGCGCTGGCGCGCGGATCATATTCGGAATTGTGGCACACGCATTTGAGGACGTTCTGGTCGCTGCCCTCTCCCTTCACCCAGGCGGTGACGGGGCAACCGGCATGCGTGCAGATCGCGGAATAGGCCACGATGCCGTCAGCTGCGCGCGCACGCGCGGCATCATCGAGCTCGGCGGGATCGAGCTTGATGATGAGGATTTCGTTCAAACGCGAACCGTCACGGACCACCGAGGTTTTGGAATCTTTCGGCCAGGCATGCAGAGGCGGCCCGCCAGGTTTCAGATCCGATGGCTTGATCACCTGCCCCGATTGCGGTCCCTCCGAGACGACAAGGAGATCGCCCGCCTGTGGACGCTCATCGCTGCCGGGTTGGCCCTCCTCGGCGCCGGCAGAGCGGCCAGTGGCGAAGCAGGCTCCCGCGCCAAGCGCCGTTGCGAGCAAGGACCGCCGCGTCTGGTGCGCACACATCGTCGTTTGGGATGCATGCCCTGCTTCGTCCGACCCAACTGACGACACAACGTCTGGCATGCCTCAATGTCAGCACGCAACTCCGTCAAAATGAGGGCGGCGACTCGTTCTCACTCAATCTCTTCGGTTCCCGCGCTTTGAATCGTGCGCCCGCAACACTTCCTTCGCGGATGCCGCGAAAGTTTTTTGCGACGCATAACGGGCGACCTTGTTGCCTCGCAGCTGCCGGAGTGACGCAATTGATCAAGCGCAGCTAAGCCTCGAACGCCGCCGCGATCGCGATACTGTCGAGCAGCGTCGGCGAACGCGGCGTGCCGCCGTTCGTGCCGGCGCTGCTCGATCCCATCTTTCGCCACCGGCAAGCGCATCCGGACCCTGCCTATCGGCAGACAACTAGAAACATAGATTTGGAGGCGATTCGTCCCAGAAATTGTCTCTTGTTACATGATGCGCACGGGGCGGACGGCTCGTGCGCCGCCCTCCTGCTTTCCCAAGACCGCCGATCTCGGGTGCTAAATCCAGTGAATTATTGGCTTTTTCCGTATTCATACGGAGCGCCCTGATGAGGTCGCTCACGCCTTGGCACAAACGCTGCATGGTAAAATGAGCCGAGTCGTTCCATTGAATGGAGATTCCATGCTCGTTACCCTTGTCGCACTGCTTTGCAATGGCCAGCTCTGTTTGGAAAAAGTTGTTACCACCTCTGATCAGTCCAGTATTACAATGATGGACTGTCAGGTTCACGCACAGGCGGGAATTGCCGAGTGGCTTCAGAACGGTCCTTATCGGACCTGGAAGCTGCAAAGCTACAAATGTGTGATTGGCAAATATATTCCGAAGAAGTCTAGGCCTGAGCCGAATCAGGTTCGGACTTTTTCTTCAGGCGTTCTGACACGAAACGTCGCCGCTGGACCGCGACGCGATGCCATACTGCACTGCACGACCATCGAGCAGTTGGGCGCCGAGATGATCGCCGTCGGCGGCATGCCGAACCGGAACAGCCGCTCCGCATGACGGCGATGCCGCACGCCGGCTAGAGATCGCGCGCGCGCTGCACACCGGCTTCGGCCATTCCCGCCCAGGCCGCGGCGAGCGAGCCCGCCAGATCGATCGCCCGGCAAGCGGATTCGATCACGACGACATCGAAGCCGAGGCGACGGGCGTCTATCGCGGAATAATGGACGCAATAGTCGGTTGCGAGGCCGACGAGGAATATCCTTCGCAAATTGCGCTCGCGCAGATAACCAGCCAAGCCCGTCGGCGTGCGCCGGTCGTTTTCGTAGAAGGCGGAATAGGAATCGATGTCGGGACGGAAGCCCTTGCGAATGACGAGTTCCGCACGCTCGGTCGACAATTGCGGATGGAATGTCGCGCCCGGCGTACCCTGCACGCAATGGTCGGGCCACAGCGTCTGCTGCCCATAAGGCATCTCGATACTCTCGAACGCCGCCCGGCCCGGATGAGACGTCGCAAAGGAACTGTGACCCGGCGGATGCCAGTCCTGGGTCAGCACCATGTGGTCGAAGCGCTGGGCAAGCCGATTGACGACCGGCACGACGTCATCGCCATCGGCGACGGCCAGTTTGCCGTGTGTGCAGAAATCGTTCTGCACGTCGATGACCAGCAACAGATCGTCGGAGCGGATTTGCATGGTTTGAGGTCCTTGAGGCGAAGGCCCCGCAAAACGGTAATGCAATGGACGAAAGGTCTCAAGTTCGGCAAAGGACACGGCGCCCGTTGCCCGCCGGGCAAATCAGTTGGCGGCTGTGTTGCGTGGTCTTGGACCGAGGGACAGTCCCGAACGGGGATAAGTCGATGTTCGCAATTGTATGAGTGATTGTCGCGACAGGCCAAGAGGCGGCGATTGAAATAGACCGAAGCCGGCCGCAATATTTTTTCGGGCGATCAGGGCCGCGGTCCGATCGCACTTGAAAGTTCACTTGGAAGCTACAGACGAGTTCCAGCTATTTGGCGCCATGATACGCGGCGAACGCCTCTGCCACGGTTCTTTTGGACGTTTCGTCATGAACTTTCTTTGCAAATTCTTTCTTTTGGCTGTGCTCCCGTTGGTTTGTCAACCGGCTTCGGCCGAGAAGCGCGTGGCGCTTGTGATCGGCAATTCCAATTACAAGAACGCGGCGGCGCTTCCGAACCCGGCCAATGACGCCGCAGCCATCGCTGCGACCCTGAAAGGCGCGGGTTTCGATATCGTTGAATCAAGACTCGATCTGCAGGCAGCGGACATGCGGCGGGCGCTGCGAGATTTCGCCGATCAAGCGCGCGACTCCGACATCGCCGTCGTTTATTACGCGGGTCACGGCATCGAGATCGACGGCACGAATTATCTGATCCCGACCGACGCCAGGCTCGAGCGTGATACGGACATCTATGACGAGGCATTTTCGCTCGACCGCGTCCTGCTGGCGATCGAGCCGGCGAGGCAGCTGCGACTTGTGATCGTCGATGCGTGCCGCAACAATCCTTTTGCGGACACGATGAAGCGAACGGTCAGTTCGCGGACCGTTAGCCGTGGCCTCGCCAGGGTCGAGCCGACAACGACCAATACGCTGGTCGCCTTCGCCGCCAAGGCCGGCTTGACGGCGCTCGACGGCAACAGCAAGAACAGCCCTATGCAACAGCCCTGGTGAAGTATATCGCAAAGCCGGGCCTGGATCTGCGCAGGGCATTCGGATTCGTTCGCGACGATGTCATGCAAGCCACCGGCAACCGGCAGGAGCCCTATGTCTATGGCTCGCTCGGCGGTGCGGATGTCGCACTGGTGCCTGGCAAGCCTGTTGCGTCGACGCCGGCGGCGCAATCCCCAGTCGGAGATCCGCCGGGATCTCGAGTTGGCGTTGCAGCTTGGCAACAAGGACGCATTGAACGCCTTCCTCGCCCAGTATCCGGACGGATATTACGCGAGCCTGGCCAAGCTTCAGCTTGCCAAGATTGCGGCGGAGGAGACCCCGCGTTGCGGCGACCGAGAAGGCCCGGCTGGCCGAACAGGAGCGGGCGCGGCTCGCCACCGAGGGCGCACAAAGGACGGACCAGGAGAAGGCTGCCGCAGACGCGAAGGCCGCCGAGGAAGCCGCATCGCCGCCGAAAAGACCAAGCAGGCGGTGCAGGAGCAAGTCGCCGAGGCCGAACGGCAACAGGTCGCAGCCGACACGCTCGACAGCCGGCAACCTCCCGAAAACAAGATGGCCGCGGTCGATGCATCCGCCGACGAGTCCTGCCGCCGGCCCGCCGGCGATCGAGAGCAACGCAAGGGCCGAGCCTTGCATCGCTGAGCGCCGGACCGCCGCCAGGCCGAGCTCGTGAAATCGGTCCAGACCGAGTTGCGTCGCGTCGGCTGCCTGGCCGCCGCCGCCGATGGCGAATGGAACGCGGCGTCGCAGCGTTCGCTGGCGCTGTTCAACAAGAATGCCGGAACGAAATTCGACGTCAAGCTTGCAAGTCTCGATGCGCTCGATGCGATCAAGCTCAAGCCGGCGCGGGTCTGTCCGCTGATCTGCGAGCACGGCTTCAAGGCTGACGGCGACCAATGCAGCAGGATCGTCTGCGCCGAAGGCTCGTTCCTCAACGAAGACAATGAATGCGAGAAGCGTCGCGGCAAGCCGCCGGTCGCCAAGCGCGATGACGGTGACCGTGGCACCCGCCGTTCGCGCCAGGGCCGTCAGGACAATGCTGTGCGCACGATTACTCCGGGAGGTGGAGCCGGGTATGACTACGATGCCGGCGTTGGCGCGCTGCCGCCGCGGCGCGAGCGTTCTCAAGCACCGATTTCAGCGGCTGCAGGCCGGCCGCTTACCGGTGAGGAACGTGCGCGGGGTTGCAACACGAACGAGGCCATCATGTCGGGAAGGTGCCCATAACCACAGCCGCATCCCGGCCGAGCTCAATGCCGCCGCGGCTATCAAGGCACTGTCGCTGGCTGCAGGCCTCGAACGTATCCATTCGGTCAAATGCAAAGCCTTAGGCCTCGACATTACATCTACTTGAGGGTCATGAGCAAAGCTCGAGCGTAAACGCGCAGCGAGATCACGCATCCCTGTCTCGTTGCCCTGTTTGGTCATCGTGCGGCCTTCAATTTGCCCGGACAAACTCTTTTTCGATCAAACATGCGTGCGCTTCAAAAATACGAAATATCCTTGTCACACGACGCGAGTTGCAGCGCAGATACAAATGTCAGCGCCGTCGACGCGCATGTTGCGTTCACGCACAACATTTATTCGCGTGTCACATTTTTTTCGTCGTGCTGTAGCCGGACGCTGAAAATGTCCGCAGGCTCCGGTCGACCGCCGCAGCAATCCTTTCTCTTTGTCTTTCTCGAGCTCCAATGGGGAGAAACCCTCAATGCGTTTGTCCAAAACTCTCGGATTCGTCTCGGTCCTCGCCCTCGTGGCGATGGGCGCGGGAGCCGTCGCCGATGATGATCACGGCCGGTCCGACGACTTCCATTTCGGCCGCGACCACGATCATGATGATGTCCGCACCAGGACGCCCATCAAGCATGTCGTCGTCATCTTCCAGGAAAATATTTCCTTCGACCACTATTTCGGTACCTATCCGCACGCCCAGAACAAGCAGGGCGAAACGCCCTTCTCCGCCAAGCCGTTCACGCCTGCCGTCAACAGCCTGAAGACGCCGCTTGACGTCAACCACACTTTGCCCCGCTGGCGGGCGTCGACCTCATCAACCACAACCCCAACAGCGTCGCGACCAACCCGGCGGCCCCCAATAATATCAGCCCGAAACCGCCCAAGTGCCGTATCGAACGGCGCCAACGCCTCGAACCCGTTCCGCCTCACGCCGGCGCAGGCGCTGACCGCCGACCAGGGCCACAACGAACAGCCGGAGCAAGCGCGCCTACAACAACGGCCACATGGACGGCTTCCCGGCCTTCGCCGGCACCGCCGGGCCCGCCGCCCGCCGGCATCGGCACCAAGGGGCTCGTGATGGGCTATTTCGACGGCAACACCGTCACCGCGCTGTGGAATTACGCCCAGGACTTCGCGCTGAGCGACAACAGCTATTCGTCGCAGTTCGGTCCGTCGACGCCGGGCGCGCTGAACCTGATCTCGGGCCAGACCAACGGCTCTCGGCCAATCCATGAATGTGGTCAGTGGCACCGGCAGGTTGCTTCACACCACCCACGAGGCCTTCGGCGACGCCGCCCAGACCCCGAGCAACATCACCGTGATCGGTGACGCCGATCCGCTCGGCGACATGTGCTCGAACCCAACCATCGACCAGGTGCAAATGAGCGGCCGCAACATCGGCGACATGCTCAACGACAAGGGCATCACCTGGGGCTCGTTCATGGGCGGCTTCGACCTGACCGTCATCAATGCCAACGGCACCACCGAATGCCTGCGGGAAACCAACCCGGCCGCGCCGGGCACGCCGGCGTTCACGTCGGTCGACTACATCCCGCACCACGCCTGGTTCCAGTACTATACGTCGACCGCCAATCTGACCGCATGCGCGGCCGAGCTCGGTCGCGGCGATCGGCCACAGCTTCATTCCCGGCACCAAGACGCCGGAACCGGCCAATCACCAGTATGACAGCAACGACTTCTTTGCTGCGCTCAAGGCCCACAACCTGCCGGCGGTCAGCTTCCTGAAGGCTCCCGCCTTCCAGGACGGCCACGCCGGTTACTCCGATCCGCTCGACGAGCAGACCTTCGTCGTCAACGTCATCAACGCCTTGCAGCAGAGCCCGGAATGGGCAGAGACCGCCGTCATCATCGCCTATGACGACTCCGACGGCTGGTACGACCATCAGATGCCGCCGATCGTCAATCCCTCGGCCAATTCGGCGCTCGACGTGCTCAATGGTCCGGGCAAGTGCAACAGCAGCAACGGCTTCCAGCAGGGCCGCCCGACGCCGAAGCAGGCGCTCAACGGCACCTTCGGCCAGCCGGTCTGGGGTCGCTGCGGCTACGGCACCCGCCAGCCGCTGCTGGTGGTCTCGCCCTTCGCCAAGCGCAACTTCGTCGACCACACGCTGACCGATCAGTCGTCGGTGCTGCGGTTCATCGAGGACAACTGGCTGAACGGCGAGCGCATCCAGCCGGGCGGCTCCTTCGACACCATCGCAGGTCCGATCGACAACATGTTCGATTTCGACAACCGCACCGAGGATCATCCGCGCAGGCTGTTCCTCAATCCGAACAACGGCACGGTCGTGGCCAATTTCGGGCACTAAGGCAGAGCCGCCAGTCAAGCGAGCGCGTCCCCGGCTCGCAGGCCGGGGACGTGTCTTTGAAGAGGAATGATTTTATTTTGGGATGGGATTTATTGCGGCTTCTGCCGCGACGCGAGTGCCTGCACTCAGCGCCGAATAATGGGCGTCATGGACTTTCCGATTGAACAGCGACCAATCCTCGGCGTTGTACAATGCGGTCGGAACCGCGACTTTCATCCGTTCCCGATACAGGTCGAAGTCCGCGGCGGCATCCTCGAAGCGATCCTCGGCGGCAGCCATGCCAATGCGCCGCAAGGTAATCACCTGTTCCTTCAGCGACTGGCGCGCCAGCATGCGTTCGCCGAGGCTGTCCGCCGACACGCTGGTGTCCTTGTGATCGGGATATTGCTCCGTCAGGTCGCGCAAGTTCGCCGCCGATGGTGTCGACGGCGAGCGCGATCACGTCCTTGTCGCGGTTTGCGATCGCGGTTCCCAGCGCGCTGGCGAAATCGTTGAGCTCCTTCATCGTGGCGGGGTAGCCCTCGTACTCGTTGGGCGCAGCCGCGCACCGACCGCCTGGAGATAGGCCACGAGATCCTGCTGATCGGTCTCCGATAGTCCGAGATCGAAGCTGCGGTTGAAATAGGCCACGACCTGGTCGTAGCTGTCGAAGCGGCCGTCATGGAAATAGGGCGCGTTGTAGTTGGCGTTCAGCAGCGTCGGCGTCTTGAACAGGCCGCCGGAACCGATGTCGTGCTGCTGGTGATCGACGAACGGCGCCGAGGGACATGGCAGGCGGCGCAAGCAGAGCTCGGCGTGGTGCGGAAACGGCTTGAAGAACAGCGCCTCGCCGCGCTTCTCGCTGTCCATCGCCAGCGCCGTCAGGCGCCCGCCCGGTCCGAGATTTGGATTGGCCAGGAAATCGATATCCTGGATGTAGACGACGATGGCGTCGAGAATCGCCGGCGACGGCTCGGGGCCGGCGAACTCGTTGACGATGACGTTGTGAACGAAATCCCGCAGCGACGCGATGCGGCCGTCATGGCCGTAAGGGCTGAGAAAGCGCGCGCCGCGCAGGCTCGGAATGCGAACGGGATCGAAGATCAGGTTGTCGGCCTTCGGATTGAACAGCGGCCCTGTGGTGTCGAAGGTGCCGGGATGTCCGGACATCTTCGGGCATGTAGAACTTGGCGTTGTTGGCGCCGTTGACATGGCAGGTTCCGCAGCTCATGCCGGCCTGCCGCGCCACGCCGCCGAGGATGTCGGGCGAATTGAAGGCGAGATCGCCGAGATTGACCAGATAGGGCTTGCGGCCGCGGTTGAGCTCGCTGTGAAACGCCTCGCGCGGCTTGAGCAGCGCATCCTCGTTCAGCTCGGTGCTGGCCGGCAGCACCGTCTGGCTGCCGTCGAGCGGGAACGCGGCCAGCCGCTGGCCAGCGATCATGATGCAGCCGACCGCAGCGCCGAGCATCCAAACGCCTTTCCTTGCCATTTCAGGTCAATCTCCGATGTCGCGGGAAGCGCGTGTCACGCGCGTGCAATATTGTCGACTTCCTTTGCCGATTTGTGACGGCGCGCCTTGCGCCAATTGGCTCAAGGAGCCGTCTTGCCCTTTTCGCTCGGCGACCCAGACGTCGCTTTGCTTGATCTGCTCGATCAGCGCCTCCGGGCTGAATTTCCGGAAATTCGACGGCAGCTCGAACAGACGATGCGCGGCTGCGGCTCGTCCTTGATCTGCTCGAGCGCAATGACGGTGCCGTCCTCGGTCTTGATCCGCAGCGGAAATTTTCGCTCGCGATCGATCCAGCCGAAGAACTCCTGCCTGATCCGGACGACAGCATGAAAAACGCCGCAGCTTGCGGCCGTCGATCGTCTCTTCGCCGGTCCGCTCGCAGCGCCAGTCGCCCTGCTCCGCCACCCGGCGAGATGCGCCATGGCCTGCCATTGCCGGCACGGCTCATCCGGATCGACGGGAACGAACAGCCGGGTGAGCCGGCTCGACTGCCGGGCGTCCATATAGATGCGCGCGGCGGGCCGCACGAAATAGGCCGACGGCTTCGCCGCATCGACCAGGAAGAAGCCGTCGGCAAGTTCCGGCGTTTCGATCCTGACTTTGCCGTCGAGGACGCGCAGCCGGCCCGCCGGCGTAGCCGCCGCCTCGCGCTGCCTGACGATATCGGCGGAAAATTGCTGCGCCTGCGCCGCAGCCGAGCCGCTCAGACACAGCCCAAGGCCACAACGCCAGAACCGACACCGCCCGACACAGAGCGGCTCAAGCATCACGCCTTCGCATCATCCAGACACATCGCGACGCAGAAAAGCGGCGCCGACCGGACCGTCAGGGTCCGATCGGCGCCATCTTCGCACGGATCACGTCACGTCGTGATCCCGGCGCGCGATCACTCGGTGTAGGAGAGTGACCGCCTTGTTGAAGTCGAACGCGTCGAACAGGTCAGCAAGCGCCGGGCTGTTGGTCGGCACATACGGATTGTTCTTCGTGAACGTCGGGTTCGGCAGGTTGTCGCGGCTGCGGTTCGTGAGCGGCTTGAGGCTCCAGTTGCGCTCGATGAACTTCAGCAGCGAAACGTGGTCGCCGTAGTTGTGATAGACCTTGCCGCCGGTCGAATACGGCGAGAGGATCAGGATCGGGATACGCGGTCCGTCGCCGAAGAAGTCGATCGACTGGATGAAGCCCGAGTCCCAGTAACCGCCGGCTTCGTCCCAGGTGATGAACACCGCCGTCTCCGCCTTCAGCTCCGGATTGGCGTCGAGCGCACCGAGGACGTTGAGCGCATAGGCTTCGAACAGGTCGACCTTCGAGCTCTGCGGATGACCGTCGAGCAGGCCGTCCGGCTTGCCGAACGACACCGAAGGCAGGGTGTTGTTCTGGATCGCCGTGATCAGATCAGCCGTGTCCTTGATATGCGCCGTCCGCACCGCCGGGTTGGCCATGATCGAGGTCGCATACTGGAACGGATTGCAGATCTGGCAGTAGGCCACGCCGAGCGCGTGGGCCGGATCGGCAACCGCCGCAGCCGACAGGTTCGGGCTGGTCGGGTTCGCCGCGACCGCGGCATTCGAGAGCGCCACGGCGTCGTTATACGCGCCGCCGTAGTAGGCCCACGAAATGTTCTTCTCGATCAGCGCATCGCCGATGGTCCTGACCGGCGACGGCGGAAGGTTGTTGCCACCCGACAGCGCACCGTTCGGCAGGATAGCCCGGGTTGGTGTTGTTGAGCATGTAGTAGTGGTTGGGCTGGCAGTTCGGCTCCGCCGCATAGGGCAGATTTTCCAGGTAGCTCACGATCGGCCCGACGCCGGGCTGGGAGAAGTCGGCGCAGGTGCTGAAGTTGCCGTCGACCGTGTACTGGTTGACGGTGCCCGGACTTCGGGTTCGGGTTCGCGATCAGGTCGCGGGCGGCGTGGCCGGGTTGCCCTTGCCGTCGCTCCAGAACGCGGCGTCGCCGGTGCCGAGCATGAAGTGGTTGGCGCCGGTGCCGCCATGGAACGACTGATGGAAGTTGTCGCCCAGGGTGAAGCGGTCAGCCAGCATCTTCAGGATCGGAGCCTGCTCCTGCTCGGCGTTGTAGAAGCCCATCGAGTTGCCCAGGCTCTTGTTGGTCGCCGAGTAGGTCGCCATCACGAACGGGAACAGGTCGTTCAGGCAGCCCGAGTTGTTGGCTCTTCGTCGCGTTGGCGACGCTGCAATCCTCCTGCTGCCAGTCCTGGTAGAAGCGGTGCGTGGTGTCACCGGTGTAGTCGTCGTCGCTGATGCTGCGGACCCTGCAGCGGGAACGGTCCGGTCAGGCTGCCGGCGCCGGGAACGCGGGTGTCGAGCGACGCCGGCCGGCAGGCCGGTGGCGCCGGTGGTCAGGATGTCGAGGTCGCCGGATCCATGTCCTTCTCGACGCTCGCTTCGGCGATCGTCTTGAACGGAGCGCCGGTGTCGCTCTGCGCCGCCGGGGTGCCGTTGGTGTTGGGCTGCGGCATCACGTTGGTCGGCGCTGTAGGGCGACTTCGCGATCGCCGGAGCGCCGATGTAGTACGACGGCTGGCCGGCGACCGAGAACTGCTGCGCCTGCGCGAAGTTCGGGCCCGGCGTGCCGTCCTCGTTGACGATGCCCTTCGACAGCAGGTTGGAGATGGTCTCGCCCTTGCCCTTCGGCTTGTAGACACCGAAGGTGTGGTCGAGGCCGCGGTTTTCACCGATCAGGACGATGACGTGCTTGATCGGCGAAGCGGTCTTGACGGTCTCGCGTCGGATCGTTGTCCTTGTCGTTGCCGTCGCCGTTGTTCTGCCGTTGATCGATGTTCTGCCGATCGTTGATGAAGCGGTTGGGATGCGAACGCTTGTCCCAATTGCTGACGGCCGCGAGTCGGCGGCATAGGCCGCGGTGGCGACTGCGATCGTCGAAGCGATGCACAGCGCCGTCGTGGTTCGCCAGTCTTTTTTCAAATTGAAAGTCGATTTCATTGTCGACCCCAAAAGGTTGAGTTAACGCCGCGGTCACTTAGTGCATCAACATGACGCAGGCATATCGGCGTTATGAAAGCGCGAAAGAAACTCAGAACGATTCAAAAATTTTTGTCGACGAGCGGATTGCGAACGATTCTTCGACAAAGCTTGCAGATCGCACGATGCTCTCGTTCAAGCATGCACTTGACGCGATGCGATCGTTGCGACGTCTGACGATCGATCTATTCGCGCGCATGCGATGCCAGCGGATCGATCGCGCTTCGCGCATCGCTCGACATGAATCATTCGGTCGAGCAGATCCTGTCTCGACGGAACGCTGTCAGCGCGCTCCGCATCGGGCTCTACTGCGACATGTGCTTCGACTGCATGACCTGGCGAAGCGCCGCGTAGTGCCGGTCATGCACCGCGGGATTGAACAGCGACCATGGTTCGGCGCTCGCCAGCAGCGACGGCACGGCGGCGGCCATCAGATAGCGATAATTCCTGTAGTCGGCGGCCGCATCGGCGGTCCGGCCTTCGCCGACCGCCATATCGATCCGCCGCAAGCATCAGCACGATTTCCTTGAGCGCCGCGCGCGCGCTGCATGCGCTGCTGCTCGCCGCCCGACACGCTGGTGTTCTTGCGATCGGGATATTGCTCGGTCAGTTCGCGCAGTTCGCCGCCGATGGTGTCGACGGCGAGCGCGACGATGTCCTTGTCGCCGGCCGGAATCGCGGTGCCGAGCACGGTGGCGAAATCGTTGATTTCCTTCAGCGAGGCGCCGGCGCCGTCGTGCTCATAGGGCAGCGCGCCGTCGCCCACCGCGGTGAGATAGGCGACGAGATCCTGCTGGTCCTGCGCGGACAGGCCGAGATCGAACACCCGGTCGAAATGCGCCACCACCTGATCGTAGGTGTCGAAGCGGCCGTCATGGAAATACGGCGCGTTGAAATCGGCGTTGCGCAAGCGTCGGCGTCTTGAACAAGGCCGCCCGAGCCGACGTCATGCTGCTGGTGATCGACGAAGGCGCCCGACGGAACATGGCAGCCGGCGCAGCTCATGCCGGGATCATGCGGGAACGGCTTTGCGAACAGCGCTTCGCCGCGCCGCTCCGATTCGCTGATCTTGCCGACCAGCCGGCCGCCGGGACCGAGGCTCGGATTGGGCAGGAAATCGATATCCTGGATGTAGGCGACGATGGCGTCGAGGATGACCGGCGACGGCTCGGGGCCGGCGAACTCGTTGACGATGACGTTGCGAACGAAATCGCGCAGCGAGGCCATGCGGCCGTCGGCGCCGTAGGGCGCAAGATAGCGCGCGCCGCGCAGGCTCGGAATCCTGACCGGATCGAGCACGAAGTTGTCGGCCTTCGGATTGAACAGCGGCCCGGTGGTGTCGAAATTGCCCGGCCGCGTCGACATCTTCGGCATGAAGAACTTGGCGTTGCCGGCGCCGTTGACGTGGCAGGTGCCGCAACTCATGCCGGCCTGCCGCGCCACGCCGCCGAGGATCGAGGGCGAGCTGAAGGCGAGATTGCCGAGATTGACCAGGTAGGACTTGCCGCCGGCGAACTTCCGAGTGGAACACTTCGCGCGGCTTGTCGAGCGCGTCCTCGTTGAGTTCGGTTTTCGCCGGCAACGCGGTCTGGTCGCCGTCGACCGGAAACGCCACGACGCGTCCGTGCGAGACCCGCGATCAGAAGCCCGAGCGCCAAGCGCGGCGATCCACAGAGCGAGCGAACGATCATCGCGATTGCGCCTCCAGCGTCGGCCGCTGCAATCCCAGCTTGGCCGACGCGGCCTGCAGCGCGACCACCAATTCCTCGCTGGCGCGCCGCAGCGCGCGGAACATCGACATGCGGCAGATCGGGCGCCGCGACGATCGTCTTGAGCTGCTCGATCCTGCGCGTCACCGCATCGGCGAGCTTGGCGTCGGCCGCCTTGAGCGCCGTCCGCAAAAATCGTGCGATAGGCGAAATCGATGCCGGCGACGTTGTTGCGCATGTCGTCGAGCGAGGTGCCGCTGATGCGGGATTCGCCGCCATCGGCCTTGCTCTCGCCGACCTCGTAAGCGAGCCGCACCGTGCCATCGAGCAGGCCTTGCGGCGTCAGCGGCATGTCGCGCAAGCTTGCCGTGAAGACTGTCCAGATGCTCGACCAGCGCGTCGGCGTCGCCCTCGACATCGGTGCGGCCGGCGCCGAACAGTTTGGCCTCGATGGCATGGAAACCACTGTCGGCGTTGGGCCAGGCATCGATCTGCGCGTCGAGTTCCGGAACAAAGCCGGCGGTGAAGACTTCCGAACGCTCCCAGCCGGCGCGCGCCGAGAGCCAGGCTTTCTTGGCGCCCGCCAGATCGTTCGCGGCGACGCGCTCGCGCAGATCGCGCGCGCCCGCCAGCGCCTGGCCGATGCCCTCGATCATGTAAGGCCGATAGCGCTCGGCCGCGTCGTCGAGCGGCGCGGCATTGCCGCGCGCGCGCATCCAGGCAAGCGCAACAGCAGGACGAGACATCCGCGCCACTCTCACATCAATCATCGTCTGAACGCCCCTTGAGACCCGCAGACCATCAGCAGTCACAGCGAGCACTCTGCAGCGGCGCGCAATATTGTCGGCTTCGTATGCTGTTTTGTGACGGGATCGTTTCGCGCTGAATTTTCTTTGAATAACAAGAAATTATTCGCGCGGAATAATCTTCGTCGATAACAGCAATCGACGAGTGTTCAATGCATTCGCTACGAAATAATTTCTGTCATAAGCACGTCCATATGCAGTCGTGCGAGATCGCACTTGTCTGTCGTCGCTCGAGCCTGTTGAGCATGTTGCACGAGAATGTCCGCAATATCTGAATTCATTCCCGGCATTCTTTGCGCGCTCTGTGCTGCTTTGCGGCGACGACTCGCGCTGATCGACATTCGCCGCGGCATCATCCCGGATGGGCTCAACTGTCGGTTGCGGGCCTCGGGCTCTTGAAGGCCGTCGATCGCCGGCGGCTGCCGGCCGGTGCTCGAGGCGTTGCGCGAAGCGGTCGCGATCGGGCGTCATCTTCTGGCTGCTGCGGCGGCTATATTTCGCCTGGCGAAAAATCCAGGGTCTCGGTCTCGGCGACGTCAAGTTTCTCGCCGCCGCCGGCACCATGGATCGGCATCGCCGGGATTCCGACGCTGCTCCTGATCGCGGCCTGGCGGCGCTCGCCGCGGCGGGCAGCCTGCAACTGGCCGGACAGCGCATGACCCGCCAGACGTCCTTGCCGTTCGGTCCCTTTCTGGCGCTCGGCCTGCTGCTGACGGTCATTGCGCAGCAAGCTGGTCTCGGAATTCCCCGAGATCTTGCAGCTCTTAGCCGCAAGCCTCATCGTTGCGTCGCCACCGGCACTCGCTCGCGGCTCATCGGCATCAGGCGGACCTCGCCGCCCGACTGGTCCGCCTGGCTGCGGCAAGCTCAGCACCGCGGCCTGCTGATCCTTCTCCATGGTCACTTCGCGGCCCTGGATCGCGCGCAGCTTCCAGCCTTGATAATCGTCGCCGACTTTCAGCCGCAGCGCCGCCTTGGTCGACGGATCGAGAAAGATGCCGAAGCTTTCGTCGTCGCTGGCGATGGTGCCGACCAGCGACAACTGGCGGCGGCTCGATCTCCTTCTTCCGCGGCGGCGGCGGCTGACCGGACACCGGCTCGGCTGCGACGACAGGCGGCGGCGGACGCCGCGACGGCGAAAAGATCGGACGGTCGCGCGTGCCCGACAACTGCGTCAGCGGAATGGCCCACAGCGGATTGGCGCTCAGCGTCCGCTCCGGCGCGGGCGGCGGCGCGGCAACGCGGACCGACGTGACCGGCTCGGCCGGACGGGAGATGTCAGCGCGGTCCGGCCAGCCGCGCTTCGTCGGTGAGATCGGCATCGAGCGCATCGCTCGCGATGGCGCGACGTCGCTGCGGCGGCGCCATGAAGCGACAGCCCAGCAGCAGAAGGCCGATCGCAAGCCGCGCATCATTTCGCACCTCGCCATTGCCCGGACACGCCGAGCAGGACCCGCAGCTTGCCGGTCTCGGAGCCGGACCGCTGAGCGGGCGTCTGGACCACCAGCTGATCGACGAACAGGAACGGCATGCCGGCCTCGAGATCGTAGAGCAACTGCTGCAACTGCGGCTGCTCGATCTCGCAGCTCGCGATCATGCTGAGGAACCCGGGCTTGGTCGGCGGGCCCTGCACGTCGAGCTGGGTCGACAGCACGTTGCCGCCGAATTTCACCACCGCGCCGGCCACCCGCTGCAGCAGCGTCGCGCCCGCGATCGTGACGGTCGCGCCTTCGAGATAGGCCGAACCCGACGGCATCGTACGTCGCCGGCTGCGCCCCGGCGCCGCAGGCTTGTGGCCTTCGAGCTGTTCGAGCATCGCCGCCGATGCCGCGACCTCGCCGCGCTGGCCGATGACATCGGCGATCGACGTCACCACCGTGAACAGCAGCACGACGACCAGGCCGGCATAGATGGCCGCCGCCGCGATCGGCGACGCGTGACGAGGTCTTTCGTCGATGCGAACAAATGTGCTCACGTGCCGGATCCGAAATAGGCGTGTGATATGGGCTTCGATATGGAAACGTTCGCCGGGCTCGTTCGCCGCATGCGTGGTCGGCGCGAAGAACGTGGCGCGGGTGAACTGCGGCGACTGCTCCATCAGGCGGATCAGCGACGGCGCGTCCTGCGTCATGCCGACGACCTGGACCTTGTCGCCCTCGATCCGCAGCTCCGTCACATAGGTGGTGTCGGGCAACGCCCGCGAGATCGCCTCCAGCACCATGATGCTCGACGGCGTCGTCTGCTTGCGTTTGGCCAAGCAGGCCGAGCCCGGAAGCCGATCCGTTCGCGTCGAGCCGCAGCGCGGCGCGGCGTTGCGAAATCTGCCGCTGCAGCTCGCCGTGCTCGGATTGCAGCGAGCCGCCGAGATAGGCCGCGATCAGAAGCGAGGCCGCCGCGGCGAGCGCCGGCGGAGAGCAGGACGGCGCGCAGCAGGCGCGGCACGTTCACCGCCGGCCCGATCGCGCTGCGCAGCGGCTTGTCGAGCAGCTTGATCCGGCCGGATGCACCGGCCAACGGTGCCGCGGCGTAGATCGCAACCGACGCCGCATCCGAGCGTCTGCGCAAATTGCAGCAGCGGCTGCGACCTTGAGCCTCGACGTCGCGGCGAAGGTCACTTCGATCCGGCTCGTTCTGCCGCCGGCCTGCGGCGGGCTCCAGCCGAACACGGCGTCATTGGCGGTCCAAGGCGTCAGCCGATCGACCTGGGCCCGGATCATGCCGTCGAGGAAATCGCCGGCCTTGCTCGGAAAGTCGAGCCGATGCGTCATGACCTGCGACCGGCGGCAGTTGCGCCTCGACGCGGCTGCCGCGAAACGCCGCCTTCCAATCCGCCGGCAGCGGCGGATGCGGCGCCGTGTCGAGGCGAAACGAAAGCTCGGGCAACGCCGCGTCATTTTCGCCGGAATCGCTTTCGCGGTGAACGTGCCGTCTCTCGCTTTCGTCGAGCAGGATCCGGCGCGAACGCACGAAGCGGCCCGCGACGGCGTCGACGGCACCGGTCACGGCGGCGATCCAGTCGCCGAACAGTTGCCTTGAGTTCAGATCAGCGCCATCACGAACTCCTGCGCGGGCGCGCTGGCTCGCGCGGCTCGACATCATCCTGCCAGGACAGCACGCGGTAGGGTTCCGACTTGTCGCCGAGCGCGATCACGACTTCCGACGCGGAGTGCGGCGGCCGTTGCTGAAATTGATCGTCGTCTCGATCCGGTAGCAGGTGCTTTTCGGCCGTTTCGGTCGCAGCCCGGCCGTGTCGCGCGCGTCGCGGCGGTCGGATCGCTCGGCGAGCGCCGATGGCGACCGCCGAGCGCGTCCTTGGGCTTGTCGGAGTCCGTCTTCGGGCAAGCCGCGAGCACCTCGGGCGCCGCGATCGTGGCATCGACATCGGACGATCCGTTGAACACCGTCACGAACGGCAAGGCGCGATCGACCAGCGCCGGCGGCAGGCCGACGACCAGCGCCAGTTCGTTGACATGGGTAAACAGCGACTGCCGCGGCGGATAGTTCAGTCCCGCGGCCGGCATAGAGCGCTTCCTCGTCATTGGCGCCGCCGGGCGCGGGCGGGTGCGCCATCCGACGATGCGGTCGGCATCATCCATTGCGGCGTCCTTGTTGGCGCCAAGCCCGGCGAACAGGCCGGCCAGCATTTCCTTGGGCGCGAAATTGAGATCGATGCGGGCGGCTTCGGACGTGAAGGTGACGACGACATCGGCGTCGTCCATCCGGAAATGAAACGATCCGCGCGGCGGCCGTGCTCATCGCGGCCAGCGTCAGCTGATAGGCCGTGAGTTCGACGCTGGCCGATACCAGCGCCTCGGTCTGCAGCGCCGTATCGTCGACGCGCGAGCGCATGCGCGGAAGCCGACAGATAGACCGAAAAGATCATCGCCAGCGCCGACAGCGCCATCAGAATCCAGAGCACGGCGACGATCACGAAGCCGCGCTGCGAGGACGGCCGTTGGCGCGACCCCGCTCATGGCGTCCTCCCTGCCCCGCAGCCGCGTTCGGCCGGAGGCGCATCTGGCGCATGCGGTGTATCTTGCTGCGATCGGCCTTGTCGATCGCAATTGCCGTCCGGCCGCATGCAATCGCTCGGCACCTGGACATGAACCGGCGTGATCGTCGAGACCGACAGCACGCGTTCGCTCGCCGCATCGCGAACCGTCAGCCTGATCATGGCCGGCAATTTGTCGGCGCCGCGCCAGGTGCTTTTCCAGATCCGATCCGGGCCGGCATAGGCAAAGGACAGCCGGAACGGCGCGCGCAGCAGCACCACGGGATCGCCGAAATGCAGTTGCTCCGACAGCGATGAGGCCGGCCGGCAGCGGCGCGAAATCGCGCGCGCGAGCGCACCGTGACGAATTCGCGCCGATCGGTCGTCTCGCCGAGCCGCACCACGTCGAGCCCGGCCCGACATTCGGTCCCATCGCCGTGCGCACGAACGTGACCGACAGTTCCGATCCATCGAACAGCGGAGGCGTGGCTCGCGATTGGCGGGGACATATTCCGCCGCGGCGAGATCGGCCGCGATCCGTTGCAGCGCGGTGCCGATCGCCTCGTTGCGCTGGATGCGGTCGACGCCGCGATTCCAGTTCGGCAGCCATTGCGCGGTGATGCTGGCGAGCGCCGACAGCACCAGACCCATCAGCGCCAGCGCGACGATGGTCTCGATCAGCGTGAAGCCGCCTTCGCCGGCGCGCCGATCCGGTGATCGCGACGGTCATTCCGATGGCCTCTGCATCAGGCGAACGGTGCGAATGTCCGACATCGCGCCGCTCGGCGACGTGACGCGAACCCTGACGAGTTCGGGACCCAGGGCGACATCGGCATCCGGCACCGTCCAGCTCGCCGCCGAGCGGGCTGACGTCGACGGTCCAGCGATAGTCGTCGGTTTGTCCCGATGATGTGCCGGGCTGCAGCTCGGTCGCGCGGCGGGATGCGCGTGGCCATCACCGTGCGCGCCGCCTGCATCAGCGCGACATGCTGCTCCAGCGAGCGCACGCCGCGCACATTGGTCGCCATCACCGATCCGATCGCGACGATGCGAGACAGCCACCAGCGCCAGCGCCATCAGCACCTCGATGATGGTGAAGCCGGCGTCGCGGCCGCTCAGTTGGTGGCGATGTCACGGGGAACAATCTCGATCCTTCCGGTCAGCCAGTTGACGCGAATTTCATAGCCGGCATCGAAGCGCGTCAGCGCGATGGTGCCGCCGCAGGACATGCCGTTGGCGAAAAAGCTGATGGTCGACAGCGCCGCCTGCCGCTGGCAGGTCTGCGGCAGCACGCGCATCGAAGCGCACGTCGTCGGGAATGCGGATCGCTGCCCGCGACGCGCCGGAACGGATCGCGCGCGCGGTCGGCATCGACCAGCGTGGCGACGCTGGTGTGGCGCCTGATCGCGGCATCGCGGTCGGTTTTCAGCAGCGTCGCGGTCTGCAACGCATAGGCCTGCAGGCGCGAGCGCGACGTCTCGTGCGGAATGAACGGCAACAGCACGGCCGCCAGCAGCGCGATGATGGCGAGCACGCAGACCATCTCCAGCAAGGTAAAGCCGCGTTGCTCGCGTCATTCATCTTCATTCGTTTTTCGCGGTCATGTTTTCGAGCGAGATGTCGGCGGCGACCCCGCTGCCGCCTTCCTGGCCGTCGGATCCGTAGGAGATGATGTCATAAGGGCCGTGCTCGCCCGGCGAGCGATAGACGTAGCCGTGGTTCCAGGGATCGTTGGGAACGTTGCCGCCCTTCAGATAGGGTCCGTTCCAGGCGGCGACGCCCGGCGTCTGCCGCACCAGCGCCGCCAGCCTTCCGCGGTGGAGGGATAGCGGCCGGCGTCGAGATAGAACAGATCGAGCGCGCTGGCGAAGCTCTGCAACTGGATCCTCGCGGCCTTGACCTTGGATTCGCTGAGATAATTGAGCACGCGCGGCCCGATCAGGCCCATGATCAGGCCGATGATGGTGATCACGACCAGCATCTCGACCAGCGTGAAGCCGGCCTCGCTGTCATGCCGCGCCACCGTCTTCGCGCCGCGCCGTTGCCGGCGATCGAAAAATCCGCCGATGGCTTTGAGCGATATCATGATGAACCAACCTTTGATCTAGCCGACGAGTTGCGTGACCGACAGCAGCGCGGTCATGACCGACACGATCAGTCCGCCGACGACCGTGCTGATGGTGACGATGGCGAGCGGCCCGACGATGCCGACGATGCGGTCGAGGCTGCGCTGCAGTTTGGCTTCGTAGAATTCGGCGACCCGGCCGGCGAGCGCCGGCAATTGCCCGGTTTCCTCGCCGAGCCGCAGCATGCGCACCGCCATCGGCGGCAGGCTGCTCGCGACCGCGAGCGCATCGGACAGCTTGCCGCCGTGGCGGACGCGATCGGCCGCCGCGGTCCAGCTTCCTCGCTTCCCGTCGACCGCCATGATGTCGACCAGGATGCGCAAGGTCGCGGTCAGATTGACGCCGCTGCCGAGCAGGACGCCGAGATTCCGGCAGAACAGGCTGGTGCGGTAGATACTGAAAGATGCCGCCGATGCCGGGCATGCGCGACAGTCCGCGTCATGATCGCGGCGCGCGTCGCCGGCCGGCGCAACAGCCACCAGACCGCCGGCGATGACCGCGGCCGATGCCAGCAGCGACGCGGTGGCGTTGGCGCGCAGAAAGTCCGACAGCTTGATGAAGGCGCTCAGCGTCGTATCCGACTTGGCGCCGAAATCCTGCAGCACCGAGGAGAATTGCGGCAGCACGAACAGAATGAAGAACAGCATGACGCCGGCCGCGGCGACCAGCACGAAGGCCGGATATTGCATCGCATCGGTGAGCTTGCGGCGCATCGCTCGGATCGCGCCCGCTCCGCGCCCAGCATCTCCAGCACCTGATCCAGCGTGCCGGAGACTTCGCCGACCCGCACCAGCGCGCCATACATCGGCGGAAACAGCGCCGGATGGCCGGCGACCGCGTCGGCAAAGCTTTCGCCGCGCGAGCAGCGCGGCGCGGAGTTTGCCGACCACCGGGCGCAGCCGGCCGACATCGGCATCGCCCGACAGCAGTTCGAGCGCGTCGTCGAGACGCGCGCCGGCCTTCAGCAGCAGCGCCAGATCCCGCGTGAAGGTCGTGATCTCGGCGGCGCTCGGCCGGCCGAACAAGCCGATAGCCGCCGGAGCCGCGCGCGCGCGCTTGTCCTCGATGGTCTCGATCGGCAGCAGCCGCAGATATTCGATCCGGCGCGCGACTTCCGCCGAGGTCGGCGCCGACAGCGTGCCGTTCACGATCTCGCCGTTCTGCGTCAGGGCGCGGTAGCGGAAATTCGGCACGCGCTCACCGCACCGTCGTGACGCGGAGGATTTCGGCGGGCGAGGTCAGTCCGGCGCGGCATTTGGCGATGCCGTCATCGAGCATCGTGGTCATGCCGGCGCGGATCGCCATCTCGTCGATCTTCAGCCCGTCGGTCTTCTCGCCGATCAGCTCGCGAAGCTCGTCTGGTCAGTTCCAGCACCTCGAACACGCCGAGCCGGCCGCGATAGCCGGTGCCGCCGCAACGCTCGCAGCCGCACGGCTCGCTGGATCGCTTCGCCGGCAGCGGAAGCCGAACGCCGCAAGCCGCGGATCCTCGGCAAGATCGGCCTCGGTCAGCACGCGCGTGCGACTTGCAGCGCTCGCACAGTTGGCGCACCAGCCGCTGCGCGATCACCGCCCGCAGCACCGATCGCAGCAGATAGCCTTCGACGCCGAGATCGAGCAGGCGCGGCACCGCGGCCGCCGCGGTTTCGGTATGCAGCGTCGTCAGCACGAGATGGCCGGTCAGCGCGGCATGGACCGCGACATGCGCGGTCTCGGAGTCGCGGACTTCGCCGACCATGATGACGTCGGGGTCCTGGCGCACGAAGGAGCGCAGCGCGGCCGCAAAGGTCAGCCCGATCGCCGGCTTGATCTGCGACTGATTGATGCCGGGGATTTCGTATTCGACCGGATCCTCGATGGTCAGGATCTTGCGGATCGGTTCGTTGAGGATCGACAGGATGGTCGCGAGCGTCGTGGTCTTGCCGCTGCCGGTCGGGCCGGTGATGACGATCATGCCGTGCGGCAGCTTCAGCAGCCGCCGCAGCGTGGCTTCGTCGCGCGGCGAAAATCCAAGCTTTTCGACGACCAGCAGCCCGCGATCCTTGGGCAGGATGCGGATGACGGCGGATTCGCCGTGCTGCGTCGGCATGATCGCGACGCGGATGTCGATGTCGGTGCGCCCGGCCCGCAGCCGCGCGGCGCCATCCTGCGGCAGGCGGCGCTCGGCGATGTTGAGGTTGGCGACGATCTTGATGCGGGAAATCACGGCCTGCGGCAGCACGCCGGCCGGCGCCGCGACCGGCCGCAGCAGGCCGTCGATGCGCATGCGGACCACGAGGCCGGTCGTGAAACGGCTCGATGTGGATATCGCTGGCGCGCAGTTCGACGGCTTTTTCAAGCAGATCGTTGACGGCGCGCACCACCGGCGCGCCGCTGGCGAGATCGCGCAGGCTCTCGATGTCGTCTTCGCGCAGTTGCGGCCGCCGGCGCCGCTCGGCGCGTCGACTTCGTCCTGCTCGAGCCGCTGGTTGAGGACGACGCGCAAGATCCTCGGACGTCGCGACTTTGATGGCGACATCCGCGCCGAGCACGATCTGCGCGGCGCGCTGGGCCGCCATGATCGGTCGGGTCGGCGACCGCGAGCGTGGCGCCGCCGTCGGCGATGATAGGGGAAGACCAGCATCTCGCGCAGGAAGCGCTGCGAGAACGACGCCACCAGCGGCGCGGCGGCCATCATGTCCTGCAGACGCGACGCGCTCAAGCCCATGGAAGCGCGCCGCTTCGTCGGCGAACTCGCTGGCCGACAGATCGGCGAGTTCCCACAGCTTGGCCTGGCGGCGATCGGCGCCGCCCTGCGCCGGCGCGCATCGCCACGCTCGTCCGTCGCCGTCAAATGTTTGCTTTGACGCAGATATTCCACGAACTGCGAGGACAGATCGCTGGCCATTTGTCTTTCCGGTCGCGCGGCTTTCGTAGGACCGGTCGGCGGATCACGGACCATCGCGGCGTCGGCGCGGTTGCCGGCAGCGCGACGGTTATTGATCCGAAGTATGACAGCTGTGCGAAGCGCGCCGTCGAGGCCGCTCAAAAAAATTTTAACCGTCGATTTCTTGCGCGGAATGCATCGGGGTGTGTTCTGAAATCAACGCATGCGCCATTGACATTCGATCGCCGATCATGTAACCAATTATTTCTGTCATGTTCGCAGCGCTAAGTATGCCACTCGCGCTGTTGGATGCAGCGTCGCGAACGATCTGCGATGCTCAAACACCAGTCGGATATGGCGAGAAATATGGTACGCGTCGGCAAACTGGGCCGGTACCGGACGATCGGTCGCAGCGTGTGCGCTGCCTTTATGCTTGTCGTCGCTGGCCTGTTGGCGTCGTGCAATTCGGCGACCGTCGGCTCGACGTCAGACGGCGCCGAGATCGACATGCTCGACAAGGTGCGTTCGCTGGACCTGCTGCCGCGCCAGCCGCAGCCGGTGAGCTCGACAGCGCGCAGACATCCGGCCAGAACCGCAGCGGCAGCCCGCGATGTATGAAGGCACGGAGGTGACCGCCGTCTCCGACGAACGCCCGCAACCACGTCCAGCGGCAACGGCTTCGATCTGAATTTCGAGAACACGCCGGTCGCCACCGTCGCCAAGGTCGTGCTCGGCGACATCCTCGGCGTCGGCTACACCATCGATCCGCGGGTGCAGGGCACCGTCAGCCTGGTCTCGGTCCGGCCGGTGCCAAGTCCGACATCGTATTCGTGCTGGAAAACGCGTTGCGGCTCAGCGGCGTGGTGCTGCTGCGCGACACCGCGGGCTATCGCCTGACGCCGCTCGGCGATGCGGTCGGCGCCGGCCGGGTCGATGCCGCCGCGGCCAATCCCGAACCCGGCTACGGCGTCTCCGTGGTGCCGCTGCAATATGTGTCGGCGCAGACGCTGTTGAAGCTGATGGACAGCTTTGCCACCAAGGCCGGCACGGTGCGCGCCGACACGACGCGCAATCTGCTGCTGATCCAGGGCACCGGCGCCGAACGCCGCACCGCGGTCGACACCGCGCTGAGCTTCGACGTCGACTGGATGCGCGGTCAATCGGTCGGCATTTTTCCGATCTCCAGCGGCTCCCGGCGCCGATCATCGCGGAGCTGGAAAAGATCGTGGATTCCGGCGAAAACGGCCTCAGCCAGAACGTCATCAAGTTCCAGCCGCGTCGCCCGCCTCAACGCCATCATGGTGGTGAGCAAGCGGCCGGAGATGCTGCGCACCGCGGCGACCTGGATCAAGCGGCTCGATCGCGCCGACACCGCGCGAACCAGCGTTCACGTCTACCGGGTGAAATACGGCGAAGCCCGCCAGATCGCGCGGGTCCTGACCGACATGTTCATCGGCGGCTCGTCCTCCAGCCTGCTCGATAGCGCCGACAACCAGATCGCGCCGGGATCGGGCACGCTCGGCGACATCGAGCGCGCGATCGCCTGTCGCTCAACGGCAACTGCGTCATCGGCCGACGAGCGGCTTTGCCGCGACGCGGGCGCACCGCGGACCGGCGCACCGGCAGGGCTCGGCACGCTCGGCCGCCGAACGCCGGCGCACAAACGGCGCGAGCACTCGACGCGCTCGACAGCGGCCGCGACGTCGGGTTCCGGCAAGGCCAGCCGGTGCTGCAGGACGTGCGGATCACGCCCGACGCCGTCAACAACACCCTGCTGATCTATGCCGATCAGGCGAACTACCGGATCATCGAGACGACCCTGCAGCAGGTCGATCAGCCGCAGCTGCAGGTCGCGATCGACGCGACCATTGCCGAGGTCACGCTCAACAACGAGTCTGAGCTACGGCGTGCAGTCCTATCTGACCAGCCAGAATCTCGGGCTGCGGCCGAACAGCGGCTCGATCCTCAACACCCAGGCGACGACCGCGCCGGCCACCACCGTCGACTCCGACACCGGGCGTCGCCTCGGTCGCCGGATCGGTCTCCAACGCCTTCATCAATCGCGCCTTTCCCGGCTTCAATTTCCTGATCGGATCGGAAACCCAGCCAAGCTTCATCCTCGATGCGCTGCACGCCGTCACCAGCGTCAAGGTGCTGTCCAACCCGTCGCTGGTCGTCATCAACAACCAGGTGGCGACGCTGCAGGTCGGCGACGTGGTGCCGGTTTCGACCGGCAGCGCCACGGTGCTGACGACCAGCAACACCGTCGTCAACACCATCGACTATCGCAACACCGGCATCATCCTGCGGGTGTCGCCGCGCATCAACGTCAACGGCAATGTCCGGCTCGATATCGAGCAGGAGATCAGCAACGTGCCGCCGGCCACGCGCCAACAGCCTGACGCCGACGGTATCGGAGCGAAAGGTCAAGAGCTCGATCTCGGTGGCGACCGGCCAGACCGTGCTGCTGGCCGGATTGATCAGCGAGCAGCAGAACGGCACCGCGCAACGCGATTCCCGTGCTCGATCAGATTCCCGGTCTCGGCGACGCGTTCGGCCATCAGGACAAGTCCACCCGCGCACCGAACTGATCATCTTCATCCGGCCGCAGATCATCCGCGACGGCTCCGACGCGCATATCGTCGCCGAAGAGCTCCGATCGAAACTGCGCGGCAACATCGCCACGACGAACACCAATGCCGCAATCACCACCAGTTCCATTGACGCCGACATCCGGCAGCGCGAATCCGTGGCGCCGTTCGCGGACGTCTGCTTGCGATGCTGCTTGCGCTCGCGCTGCTGGGCATCGCGGCCGCGCCGAGCGCACATGCCGATGCGCTGGCCCGCGGCACCGCGGCCTTTTATCGCGGCGACTACATCCGCGCGGCGCGGGAGCTGTCGCCGTTGGCGCGCGCGCGGCAACCCGAGGGCGCTGGCATTGCTCGGCTTCATGTATGAACATGGCTTCGGCGCGCCGCAGGCCTATGACGCCGCCTCCGACCTCTATGCCGAGGCCGCCGTTCAGGGCAATCCGTTCGCCCAGGCCATGCTCGGACTGATGTACGACAAGGGACACGGCGTTCCATCAGGATTCATCCTGGCCTATAAATGGCTCGACCTCGCGGCGGCGCGCACGCAGCGGACGTGAGCGGGACGTCTATGCGAGATTTCGCAACGCGGTCGCCTCAAAAATGTCGCCCAACGAAATCGTCGAGGGACAGCGGCTCGCTCTGAGCTGGACACCCGGCATTCCGATTCACGCCATAGCTGCGCATTCAGCGCGGCTGGTGCTTTCTTCGATGTCAAAGAGCCAAGGGACAGCGAGCCACGATCTCGCGGCGTGCATGCGCCCGAGTTTTGCTTCACCGCAGGCCTTCCCTAAAAGAGAGGGCGCAGGGAGCACCGGATGCAAGCCGCACCCGCAGCCTCGTGTGTGGAATAAAAAACACACGAGTTAGTCACCACAGGTACGCCGAAACATTCCGGCACTCCCTGCGCAATGGTTTACGACTTATAGCGTGCTCTCCCCGGTGTCCGGCTTTGATAGCCACCGTCGCTTGCCGATCACGGCGCGTCGGGCCCGTGGGGCCGACATCGCCAACTCGACAAACTTGATCCCAGCGTCGGGACAGCGTCGGGGGATCAGG